>NZ_JBLFFK010000001.1:0-775260 GCF_051400715.1 Neorhizobium descurainiae | reverse complement strand
GCTTCCATTCAGGCTTCAGACACCTTCTTGGAATCATCATCAGCCCGATCACTCAACCCTATTCTCGGACGGGCTCTAAGACGCCAAAGGTATGAATTCGGGCCTCCGAAAGTTCATCTTTCACGATCTGCAGACGGTCGAGGGATATATCGACCCTCCCGATGCGCTGGTTTTCCTGTCCCTTCTCAAGGCGCAGACGGAGCAAGGATTGGATGGAGGCATTGCGGAAATCGGCGTTTTCTACGGTCGCACTTATTTTCTCTTCAGGAAGATAAGCGGGGACAGAGACAGGATACTGGCGATCGACCTCTTCGATATCGAGCAGGAGGCGGGCGGAGCAGCGACGCAATACGATCGCTTTATCGAGAATGGCCGGCGCCTCGGCCTTCCTGTCGATGAAGGCCTGATGATCAGGAGAGACAGCATGCAGGTGCAGGCGGAAGAGATCGTCGGGAAGATCGGACGCGTTCGTTTCTTCAGCATCGATGGCGGCCATATGCTCCATCATGTCGCCGCCGACAGCAGGCTTGCGGCAGACAGCCTCGCCGACCACGGGATCATCGCCTTCGACGATACGTTCAATCCGGCCTGGCCGGAGGTGACGGTCGGGATGGCCGATTTCCTGCGGGAGCAGAGAGGCATGTTTTCGACATTCTGCATGACGAAGTACAAGACCTATGTCTGCCGCAGTCAGTTTTATGAATTCTATTGCAAGGTGATCAGCGAAGCTCCGAACCTGCGTGCCTTCGAACACCTGGAAACGCAGTTCCTGGGTTCGAAAGTAGCAAGGCTGCACAATCCGATGCACCGCCGGATCCTGTATGAGTTGATGATCCGGTCCGGCATGGCCGCTCTCTCGGAGCGCGCCTATCGGTGAGGTTCAGGAGCGGATAACATTACGATACTGTAATGATATAACGCATCCGTGATCACTTGAATCACGGTTCTGCCGCACTTATCTTTTACATGGGTCGGTGCGGGGTCGGAAATGACCCGCGCCATTCGGTTCGCCTTCATCAATGCATTGCTAGGCCAAAAGGGAACCGACAACGATCGGAAAGGGGTGCTTTATGGCCCGCAATACTCTGCCATCCATTACTGCCGGCGAAGCCGGCCTCAACCGTTATCTCGACGAAATCCGCAAGTTCCCCATGCTGGAACCGCAGCAGGAATATATGCTTGCGAAGCGCTATGCCGAACATGGGGATCGCGATGCGGCCCACAAGCTGGTGACGAGCCATCTGCGGCTCGTGGCGAAGATCGCCATGGGCTATCGCGGCTATGGCCTGCCGATCGGCGAGGTCGTGTCCGAGGGCAATGTCGGCCTCATGCAGGCCGTCAAGAAGTTCGATCCGGAACGCGGCTTCCGCCTGGCGACCTACGCCATGTGGTGGATCAAGGCCTCGATCCAGGAATATATCCTGCGGTCCTGGTCGCTCGTGAAGATGGGAACGACCGCCAATCAGAAGCGTCTCTTCTTCAACCTGCGCCGCCTGAAGGGGCGGATCCAGGCGATCGACGAGGGCGATCTGAAGCCCGAACAGGTTGCCGAGATCGCCACCAAGCTAAACGTCTCCGAAGAGGAAGTGGTCTCCATGAACCGCCGCCTCTCGGGCGACGCTTCGCTGAACGCGCCGATCCGCGCCACCGAAGGCGAAGCCGGCCAGTGGCAGGATTGGCTCGTGGACGAGCATGACAGCCAGGAGGAAGTGCTGATCGAGCAGGACGAGCTCGACACGCGCCGCCGCATGCTGGCCAAGGCCATGGGCGTGCTGAACGATCGCGAGCGCCGCATCTTCGAAGCCCGCCGTCTGTCCGACGAGCCGGTGACGCTAGAGGAACTCTCCGCCGAATTCGACATCAGCCGCGAGCGCGTGCGTCAGATCGAGGTCCGCGCCTTCGAGAAGGTGCAGGAAGCCGTGCAGAAGGAGGCGCTTGCCCAGGCAAACGCCCTCCGCGTGGTCGACGCCTGAAACTTCGCGAAACCGAACTATAAAAAGGGGCTGCCTCGGCGGCCCCTTTTTCTTTGGCGGCGATCTTGCTGGCGGCGGCGCTTCGCGGATATGGGGCCTCTACCCCGCCCGGCCGGCCTCTTGCGTGCCAGAACCGTCCACAAGACCTGTCAGCCCCCAGCGCACGAGATCGATCAGCACGAAAACGATCAGGCTCGCACCCATCAGCGGCAGGACGACCCCGAACCCGGCCGCCAGCACGATGATGATGAGCTTGCTTCGCAGGGTCAGATAGGAGAAGGCGCGGATCAACGTCTTCGGCGAGCCGCCGGGCGCCGGCCTGCGTGACCACCAGATGGCATAGCCATAGACGATCATTGCCATCAAGGCGACGCCGAGCGCCGCCATGACGATCTGGTTCGCCACCCCGAACAGGATGCCCATATGCGCATCGATCCCCCACCGGATCAGCTTCGCGACGATGGGAAAGGTCTTGAAATCCGCCCGGCTGGTGATCGCCATGGTGCCGGGATCGATGGCGATCGTATCGACCTGGGTCGGCCATCCGCGATCATATTCGCGCACCATCCAAGCCTTGCCCGCGGAGCGCGGCGGGCGGATTTCGACCATGGGGGAATCGATGCCACCGGCACGGGCAACGGCGAGAACCTGATCCATCCGGCCGATCACGTCCGCTTCCGGGATCGCCGGAGGCGACGAAGGTGCCGCCATCGCGCCATGCCCCTGGTGTTCTGCAAGTTCTCCACCAACTGCAACCGCTCCTGCACCGAGATCAAGGGATACTGACGGCGTGATCCAACCAACCTCCGAGCGGAACCGGTCGATATGGTCGCCGGCCCAGCGCGACCAGGTAAGACCCGTCGCCGAGAGGAACAGCAGCCCGGCGGCGATGATCACGCCGATCCGGCCGTGCAGCCTGCGGGCGGATGCGCCTTTCGCGGCGGAAGACTTTGGAACGCCGCGCCGCCAGAACCACAGGAGCACGCCGCCGAAGACGGATACCCACAGCCACGAAGCGGCAAGCTCGCTGTAGTGACGCCCGAAATCGCCGAGCAGCAGGTTGCGGTGCAGGTAGTCGAGCGTCGTGCGGAATGGCAGGATGCCGCTCGTGCCGTAGACGGTCAGATCGCCTTGAACGGCCAGCGAAACCGGATCGATGAAGATGGCGCGGTTTTCCGAATCTCCGAGACCCGGTGCCGTGAACATCATCCGGGTCGTGTATCCGTCCGCAGTCGCCGGACGAACCGCGAAGAGCTTGGGCCCCTCGCCGATAGCGGCGCGCGCCGCACCGATCTGTGCCGCCAGGGACTGGGGCGTTCCGGTCGAGGCCGCTCGCAACTGGTCGCGATAGACTACGTCCTCGATCTGCGGCGTCAGGACGTAGAGCGTGCCGGTGAGCGCGGCGACGAAGATGAACGGGCCGACGAACAGCCCGACGTAGAAATGCAGGCGCGTCACGAAAAGCTTGAGAGCCGATGACGGCGCGGCGGTTGAGGAACGGTCGGTCATGGCGTGCCTCCCTCGGGCAGGTATCGGCATGTGGCGCGGCTCGTGGCGCATCTCGGCGTGCGGGTGCAGACCGCCGCGGCGGATCGGAAAGAAAGCATGGAAATATCTCCATCGATGACGGTGGGACCAGCCGGAGGCTGGCCGGTAAACAGAGGGCGTCAGGATCAGATGGAGGGTGTCGGAGGCGCGCGCGCTTCCTGTGCGAGGCCGAGCGCATGCGGCGTCGGACCGGCCTCGACCGGGACGCTTGCCGTTGCGATCCCGGCGAGCAGCGGCGCCGCGAGCGCAGGCCCTTTGACAGGCAACAGCGACGCAAGCGAAGAAAGCGCCTGGCATCCTATGCCGCAACAGGCCGGCCAGGACTTGCCGGGGGGCGTCTGGGGCGTTGAGGCATCGGCGCCGTGCTCGGTGCAGATGACGCCGGCATCGGCATGCAACGACACCATCCCGGCTTGTGCATAGCCGCCGATCATGCCTTGCAGCAGCAGCATCACGGCGATCAGGGCGGAGAGGACCCCGCCGCTCGTGGAATCGCCGATGATCTGCCGGATGAAGCGCATGTCCGGTCATCGCGATACGCGCGGCAAGTGTCAACGCGTCATTTTGTCGGAACCCGCCGTCCGTCTCTGGACATCCGCTCTTTGCGGGCACCGGCACCCCAAATAAAGAAAAATCCGCCTGAGGATCGCTCAGGCGGATTGTTGTCGCAAAATCAGACCCGGAAGGTGATTATTGCCCGCTGGCGGTCGGGCCGAGCGTCCCCCATTCGCGGATCGCCTCGTTGAAGACGCGCTCGCCTTCCGGCCCCTTCTGGAGGGTCAGCAGAGCCCGGCGGCCGTTGCGATAGGCGACCGGGATGTCCATCCAGTTGCGGCTGCGCAGGAGCTCCAGATTGGTGGTGCGCGCATCCGGGAAGTCGTTGAGCGCGATCATGTGGAAATCGTCGGTGATCTTGGCGGGCACCGCGATCAGCGCGTTGCCGCGATCCTGTTCCGTCTGCTTCATGGCGATGCGCTGCACGCTGTCGATCGCGCCGCCTTCGAAATCCGGTGGAACGGCGAAGACGATCTCGATCAGGTGGCTTGCCGGCAAGGAGGGGTCCGCATTGCGCTTGAGGGTGACGAGCGCGGTCAGCCCTCTGCCCGGCACGTTGATGCGCCCCTGGATCACCGGCTCCTGCTGGCCGTTCGGGCCGGCTTCCCGCTGGAGCGACCAGGAAACCGCGCCCTCGATCGCCGTCGGCGCCGTCTGGCCGATCCGCTCCTCGTAGAGGAACATCTTCTCGCCCGCGAGCGCCGGCGCATCCGCCGGCGTTGCCGACGGAGCATTGGCGGGCGGCGGCGCTGCATTCGGCCCGGCGGCGGCATCGGCGCCCACGGCCGGTGCGCCGGGGGCCGGTGTATTGGCAGCCGGTGTGCTTGCGGCAGGCGGCTGTTGCGCCGGCGGCGCGGCAGGCGGCGCGTTGAGCTGGGCGACCGACTGGCCTTCCGCATTCTGCGCCAGGTCGCCGGCGCCGCCCGGCCCCTCGTCCGTTTCGCTGCCGTCCGGCATCAGCCGCTGGGTGAACTTGGTACCCGCGGTGGAGCCGTCCGCCGAGCCGGGTGCGGCGGGAGCCGCCGGGTTTGCCGCATTGTTCTGCGGCGCCGGGGCGGGCGTCGAGGGCGTCTCGCCGGGCTGCGGCGTGGCGGGCGGCGGAGCCGTCGCCTGATTGCCCGCCTGCTCGGTCGTCTGGCTGTCCGGCAGGCTCGATTGGATCAGGCCGTCGACCATGTCGTTCAGCGAATCGCGGTTGAGCCAGATCGCATAACCGCCGGCGCCGACCAGGGCGAGGCCGATGATGGCGAGCACGATTCCGGCATAATTGCGCTTGCGGACCGGCGTGACCCTGTAGGGCCGGGCCGGCGCGGGCATCAGATCGTCCGCGTCGGCATCCGTGTGCATAGCGCCGCGCGACGAATCGCCCTGGCTGGCATCCTTGTTGAAACCGATCAGCTCCTCGAGATCGCCCCAGGGATCGCTCTCGGCCGGTTTGCCGTTGGCCTTCGGCTGCGGCTCGGCATAATCGGCGAAAGGATCGGCATTGGCCGTTGCGGCCTTTGCCGGCGACGGCGGAAGATCGGGAAGATCCGAGACCGAAGGCATCCGCACCGCATCGGCCGCAGCATGGGTTTCAGCGTCGAAATGCGCATCGGCCGCTTCGGCTTTCGCGCCGCGATCGATCGGCACGACGGGTCCGGCCGGAGTGAGCTCGGGCACATCGTTCCAGACCGCTGCCGCAACATTCGCCTCGTGACCGGATGCGGATGCAGGCTTTTCCCAGCCCCAGTTCTCTATACGACCCGGCGCTTCGGCAGGCTGCGGTTCGGGAGCGCTCCATTCGGCCGCAACGGGTTCGGGCGTGACCGGCTCGGAAGCGGACGCCGGCACGGTCTGCTCGGCACCCTCGTCGAAGGATTGAACGGGCTCCTGCCGGTCATAAGCCGTCGGTGCGGGCTCGGCCTCTTCCGGCGGCAGGTCGTCGCGCCAGTCGCCATATTTCGGCGGCGCCGGCTCTTCGGGGGCGGGAGCGGCTGCGACCTCCTCCTCGTGAAAGACGGACGGCTCCGCTTCCACCGCCTCGGCATGGATGTCGGCCGGCGCCGGCTCTTCATGACGCTCGTCACGCGCGGCCTCGGCCTCGACCGGCTCCGGCTCGTAGGCTTCCGCCGCCGGCTCTTCCACATGAGGCTCGGCTGCCGCCTGTTCCGGATGCTCTTCGGATACCGGCTCCTCTGCGGCGTGCCCGGCAGCCGGCTCGTCCGCATAGTGCTCGCCAGGCGCCGCCTCCACCGGCTGCGGGATGGCGGCAGCCTCCTCGGCAAGCGGCTCCAGCGCTTCGGCGTGCTCGCTCTCCACCTCCATGATCGCGGCTTCGAGCTTCTCCATCTGCCGGCGCAGCATGTCTTCCGGCGGGCGCGGCTTCATGTTCTCGAGCTGCCGCTGCACGGCGCCACGAGCCTTGTCATACACCTTCGCGCGCATCTCCGGCGTATTGTTCGCCAGTCCGTCAACGGCGCGGCGGATCACCGCAACAAAATCAGCCATCAGCACTTTCTCATGATCGCCGGCCCGAAGGCCGGCCGAATGGTAACCAATTCTTGACTTTAGTCTTCAAACGGATCGGTCACAAGTATGGTGTCGTCCCGCTCCGGGCTGGTGGACAGCAGCGCCACCGGCGCGCCGATCAGTTCCTCCACCTGTCGGACATATTTGATCGCCTGGGCCGGCAGATCGGCCCATTTGCGGGCGCCGACGGTGGATTCCTTCCAGCCTTCGAGGGTGACGTAGATCGGTTCGACGCGCGCCTGCGCGCCCTGGCTCGCCGGAAGATGATCGATCTCCTCACCGTCGAGCTTGTATCCGACGCAGATCTTCAGCTCGTCGAGGCCGTCGAGCACGTCGAGCTTGGTAAGCGCGATGCCGGTGATTCCATTGGTGGCGACCGACTGGCGCACGAGCGCCGCGTCGAACCAGCCGCAGCGGCGCTTGCGGCCCGTCACGGTGCCGAATTCATGCCCCTTTTCGCCGAGGAACTGGCCGATCTCGTCCTTGAGCTCAGTCGGGAACGGGCCTTCGCCGACGCGCGTCGTATAGGCCTTGGTGATGCCGAGGATATAGCCGAGCGCGCCCGGCCCCATGCCGGAACCGGCGGCCGCCTGGCCAGCGACCGTATTGGACGAGGTGACGAAGGGATAGGTGCCGTGGTCGATGTCGAGAAGCGAGCCCTGCGCCCCTTCGAAGAGGATGCGCGAGCCCTTGCGGCGTTCCTTGTCGAGCAGCTCCCAGACGGTCTCGCGGAACGGCAGCACGCGTTCGGCGACCGAGGTCAGCTCCTGCATGATCGCCTCGTGGGAGACTTCCTTTTCCCCGAGACCGCGGCGCAGCGCGTTGTGATGGGTGAGGATGCGGTCGACCTTGCCCGGCAGCGTCTCCATGTCGGCGAGGTCCATCACGCGAATCGCGCGGCGTCCGACCTTGTCCTCATAGGCCGGGCCGATGCCGCGGCGGGTTGTGCCGATCTTCGTACCGCTGTTGGAGGCGGCGTCCTCGCGCAGGCCGTCGAGCTCGCGGTGCAGCGAGAGAATCAGCGTCGCATTGTCGGCGATGCGCAGGTTCTCGGGCGTGACCTTCACGCCCTGCCCTGCGAGCTTGTCGATTTCGGCGACCAGCGCATGCGGATCGACGACGACGCCGTTGCCGATCACCGAGATCTTGCCCGGGCGCACGATGCCCGACGGCAGCAGCGAAAGCTTATAGCTGACGCCGTCGATGACGAGCGTGTGGCCGGCATTGTGACCGCCCTGGAAACGCACCACGACATCGGCGCGTTCGGAAAGCCAGTCGACAATCTTGCCCTTGCCTTCGTCACCCCATTGCGAACCAACCACGACTACGTTCGTCATCTCTGCTTCCTGTGCTGCGGGCAAAAAGCCCCACGCGACCATACGCGCACCGTCCATAGGTCAATTATCGATTGACTACGGTCGATGCGCGATCTCCGATTTCCCGCATTGCCGCGGGCGGCGAAAACCGCCCAAGGCACTGCAAACGGCCGCATCTATAATGCCTTGGCCGGAGGAAAGCGACCTGTTTGTGACTCCGCCGTGGTTTTTACGTGACAAAAGCGCAGGCCACACGCTATTTCCCGCCCCAACCTTTCAAATCGCCGCCATCCGGCCGGCGCCGGAGACGCAATCTTGCACAGAACGGCCTATCTTTCCCTCGTCATCGCGACCTTGGCCTGGGGCGGCAACGCGGTGGCCGGCAAGCTTGCCGTCGGCCATGTGAGCCCGATGACGCTGACCTTCTTGCGCTGGCTCGTCGCAGCGGTCATCATCTTCGCGATCTCGATGCCGCAGATCAGGAAGGACTGGCCGGTCGTCAGGAAGAACCTGCCGATTCTCGCCTTCCTGGGCGTCATGGGCTATGTCGTCTTCAACGCCGCGCTCTATACGGCCGTCAACTACACGACGGCGATCAACGTGACCGTCGAGCAGGTGCTCATCCCGATGCTGATCTTCGTGATGAACTTCGCACTGTTCCGGATGAAGGTTTCCTGGGCGCAGATCCTCGGCTTCACGCTCACCTTCGTCGGCGGCCTGATCACCGCCGTCCACGGCGATTTCAACACGCTCATGACGCTGACGGTCAATATCGGCGATGCGATCATGATGATCGCGATCGCCGGTTACGCGATCTATACGGTGGCGCTCAGATGGCGGCCGCAGATCAACTGGCGGACGCTGATGGCGGTGCCCGCCCTCGTCGCGCTGATCTTCAGCGCGCCGCTGGTCTTCTGGGAATATTCGGCCGACCGGTTGATCTGGCCGGACACGACCGGATGGGTGATCGTGCTCTACACCGCCGTTTTCGCGTCGCTGATCGCGCAGGTCCTTTATATCGTCGGCGTCGAGAAGATCGGCCCCAATCGGGCGGGTCTCTTCATCAATCTCATACCCGTCTTCGGCACGCTGCTCTCCGTCGCCCTGATCGGCGAGGACCTGCAATCCTTCCATATCGTCGCGCTGGTCCTCGCCCTCGGCGGCATCGCCATCGCCGAATGGGGAAAACCCGCCTCCGTTTGAGAAGGCGGGCCTGAGAACGAGCGAGACGGCCAGAAGATCACAAGATCAGATATCGTACCAGGCCGGCATCACGGCCGGCGCACGCCCGGGAACAAGGCCCTGCGCCTGCTTGCCCGACATGTCGATCATCGGGCTGTCATTGCCGAGGATCACGTCGCCGCGGTCCGTTGCGATCACCAGCACCCGCTCGACGCGGCCCGTGCCGTCGATCGCATAGGCGATCCGCATGGACCTTGCCGGCCAGCCGCGGGAAAGCAGGTGATCGCGCTTCAGATCGGCGCAATCGAAGCAGCCGCCGGCACCCAGATCGAGCGGGAAATCGCCGGCGATCTCGTCGAGATAGCCGTCGATGTCGGCAATCGTGCCGTTGACCGCGGAATTGATCCGCAGCAATTCGCGCCGTTTTGCGAAAGTCAGCGTCAGCACCCCGTCTTCTGCGCCGTCATGGCGCTCGAACGCCGGGACCTCCGACGTGTGGATCTGAGCGGCCGACACGGACGAAAGCGCCCGGGCGAAACCGCCGACGCCGGCGGCCTTCGCTTCCTTGCCGACAATGAGGGCCGTCAAGACGACCGCGGAAATAATGAGTTTCTTGATCATGACGCTGCACCCTGTTTCACCGGACGACTTCACTGCCGTCTCGTCTCTTGATGGCACAACCATACGCGGGGATGGTTTTCCGGGCGCTTAAACGGATCGATGCAATTTTATTGAAATCGGCTTTTTTCCCGTCCTGGCACAATGCAGAAGGCCGACCGCGCGCAAAAAAGCACCATGCCGGGCGGAAATTGATGCTTTTCGAGACGTGCCCTATCTCCTAACCCTGTGGGGAGCATGGAAGGAAAGGCAGGGCAGCATGGGCAAGCCGTTTTACTGGAACGAACTCAACACACTCGATTTCGCTCGTCTCTCGCCTGAAAAGACCATCGCCATCCTGCCGATCGCCTCGACGGAGCAGCACGGGCCGCACCTGCCGATCGCGACGGACGTGGCGATCGCCAACGGCATGCTGGCGGAGCTCAAGGCCCAGCGGCCGGAAGACCTGGATATCCTCGTGCTCCCGACCCAGGAGATCGGCAAGGCGAACGAGCATGTCTACGGTCCGGGCTCGCTCTCCTTCGGCCCGGAAATCCTGATCCCCGCCTGGACGGCGATCGGCGCCAAGGTGGCGGAAGCCGGCGTCCGGAAGCTCGTCATCGTCAATTCGCACGGCGGCAATGTCGATATCATGAGCATCGTCGGCCGCGAGCTGCGCGTCCGCCACAAGATGGCGGTGATCGGCACGCAGTGGGGCCGCTTCGGCCACCCGGAGGGTATGATTTCCGAGCACGAGCAGAAATACGGCATCCATGGCGGCGAGGTGGAGACCTCGCTGATGCTGCACTTCCGCCCCGACCTCGTCCGGATGGAGAAGGCGGAAAACTTCGTCTCCAGGGCGGAATGGATGAAGTCGCAGTCGAAATACATCCAGCCCACCCCGCCGCATGCGCTGGCCTGGCTGGCGCATGACCTGAACCCGAACGGCGTCGTGGGCAACGCGGCCGCCGGCACGGCGGAAAAAGGCGCGCTCATCTGCCGTCACCAGGTGGCGGGCTTCATCGGGATGCTGCGCGATTTCGAAGCCTATTCGCTCGACAACCTCTATTCGCGCTGAGCGTCCCTCGCCTGGGATTGTGCCGGCACATGCCCCTTGGCCTGCAGGTCGGCGACGATCGCCGCCAGTTCCGCCAGCAGGAATTCCACGAAAAGACTGGTCGCCGTATCCAGCGTCGCGCGCGAGCGGGCGAAAAGCCTCATCGGCTGGTGCCGCGCATGCTGATTGGCGAGCGGCCGGAAGACGAGCTCGCCGCGGCGGCATTCCGGCAGCACGTCGAGCGGGTTGAGCAGCGTCAGCCCGGTGCCTGCCTTGACGAGCTTCTTCAGCATTTCGGACGCATTGGTTTCGACCACCGGTTCGACCGGGACGGAGAGCGGCGATAGCGCCAGGTTGATGATGTTCCTGAGGCTCGTGCCCGGCTGGGCGAGCACCAGCGGCTCCTGCACCACGTCCGCAAGATCGACCGCGCCCTCGCCCGCCAGCCGATGTCCCGGAGGCATCACCGCCCCGATCGGAATGTCGAAATTGGCGAGCGTCCGGATGCCGGGTGTCGCAGGGATGTTGAAGCCGAGGCCGATATCCACCTCGCCGGAAATGACCGGCTGGATGGTGTTCGAAGGTCCGTCGTTGCGAAGGTGAATGCGCACGCGCGGATGCTGCGCGACGAACCGCGCGATGATGTCCGGCAGCGGGCCGGCGGCAAGCCCGACGGTCGAGACGATCGATACCTTGCCGGCCTGCGGCATCTTGAGACCGCGGATGCGCGCTTCCATCCGCTCATAGGTCTTCAGCACCTCGCGTATATGCTCGATGCAGAGCTCGCCGGCCGCGGTGAGCTTCAATCCGCGCGGCATGCGCTCGAAGATCGGCGCGCCCAGTTCATCCTCCAGAGCCAGGATCTGCCGGTTGACGGCCGAGGACGCGACGTTCAGCCGGGCCGCCGCCTTGCGGATCGATCCGCAGCGGGCGATCTCGTCGATATAAAGCAGTTTACGCGAATGCAGCATTTTACCCCAACCCTCATTGCATATTTTTTGATCATGCCGCACAATTTGGCATGTCAAATTTCGACCGCTGCCTCAAAGGCATCAATGCGGACGAATTTTGATGCTTTTCAAATAGCAAGGCAACCGTTCAAATGCTGTGAAGAAAATGCTCTCACGATGCCGCAAGGTTTAACAGGGGAACAAAACAACATGTCCAACACATTGACGATGAAGAGCTTTCTGGCCGCGTTCGGCCTTTCCGCGGCAGCTCTCGCCGCACAGCCGGCCTCAGCGCTTGACGAAGTCTCCTACGGCACCAACTGGCTCGCCCAGGCAGAGCACGGCGGCTTCTACCAGGCCGTCGCCGACGGCACCTACGAGAAGCATGGTCTGAAGGTCACCATCGTGCAGGGCGGCCCGAACGCCGCCAACCGCGCGCTTCTGATCGCCGGCAAGGTGGATTTCTACATGGGCGGCCCGTTGGGCGACATGGACGCTGTCAAGCAGGGCATTCCGCTGATCAGCGTCGCCTCGATCTTCCAGAAGGACCCGCAGGTCCTGCTCGCCCATCCGGATGCCGGCGTCGAGACATTCGCCGACCTTGCCAAGCTGGACACGATCTTCATGGGCAAGGAAGGTTACGTCACCTATTTCGAATGGATGAAGAAGAATTTCCAGGGTTTTCGCGACGACCAGTACAAGCCCTATACCTTCAATCCGGCACCCTTCATCGCCGACAAGAAATCCGCGCAGCAGGGCTATCTGACCTCCGAACCCTATGAGATCGAGAAGCAGGCCGGCTGGATGCCGAAGGTCTTCCTCATCGCGGATGCCGGCTACGGCTCCTATTCGACGATGATCACCACGACCCAGCAGACGATCGACGCGAAGCCGGATGTCGTGCAGCGTTTCGTCGATGCCTCGATCGAGGGCTGGTACAACTATCTCTACGGCGACAACAAGGGGGCCAACGACCTGATCAAGAAGGACAATCCGGAGATGACGGATGGCCAGATCGCCTATTCCATCGCCAAGATGAAGGAATACGGCATCGTCGAATCCGGCGACGCGCTCGCCAAGGGCATCGGCTGCATCACCGACGAGCGCTATAAGAAGTTCTTCGACAGCATGGTGGCGATCGGCGTCGAGCCGGCCGATCTCGATTACAAGAAGGCCTATTCGACCAAGTTCGTCTGCAAGGGCGTCGGCATGGCGTTGAAGAAATGAGGAGCGGTCGGGCAAAACCCGAGCAATCGATCCGGTGAATCGATTGCCGCTCCGAACTGTCTTGAGCCAAAGCGAAGGGCCGGTGCGGCATCCTTAACCCTCCCCCTTGTGGGGAGGGTGGCCGGTAGGCGGGAGGGGTCTTTTCTTGTAAGGAATATCCCCTCCCCAACCCCTCCCCACAAGGGGGAGGGGCTCCACGCGGCGCCAACCTTCCCTAACACGAGAGGTGAAGCGCTCCCCTGATCGAGTGAAGCATGACAACGTCCCAAGCCCCGTTGATCCCAGCCCCAGGAGACAGCCGCAGGCGGCCGCGGGTCGTCATGCGCAACGTCTCGAAAATGTTCTCGAGCGGGACGCTCGCCCTCTCCGACATGTCGCTCACGGTCGAGCCCGGCGAATTCGTGAGCCTGCTCGGCCCCTCCGGCTGCGGCAAGTCGACCGCGCTCAGGATCATCGCCGGATTGGGCGACGTCTCGACCGGCACCATCGACTGGCCGAGCTCCCGCATCAATTCCAAGGGCCTGCCGGAAGGCGACATTTCCTTCGTCTTCCAGGAGCCGACGCTGATGCCCTGGCAGACGGTGTTCGGCAATGCCTACCTGCCGCTGAAGCTGCGCGGCGTTTCGAAATCCGCCGCCCGCGATGAGATCATGAAGACGCTCGATACCGTCGGCCTCAAGGATTTCGCCGGCGCCTATCCGCGCGAGCTTTCCGGCGGCATGAAGATGCGCGTCTCGATCGCCCGCGCGCTGGTGACCAAGCCGAAGCTGCTCTTGATGGACGAGCCCTTCGCCGCGCTCGACGAGATCACCCGCCAGAAGCTCAACGACGACGTGCTGCGGCTCTGGCGCGAGACGGGCATCACGGTGATCTTCGTCACCCATTCCGTCTTCGAATCGGCCTATCTTTCCAACCGCATCGTGGTGATGAAGGCGCGGCCAGGCCGGGTGCACGCGGATTTCCCGCTGGTGACGAGCATGAGCCGCGACGCCCATTACCGCACCTCGGAGGAATACCGCCAGGCCTGCGAGAAGGTCTCCAACATGCTGCTCGAAGCGATCGGCGGGGAGGAACACTGATGGCGCCGGCCAGTCTTGAAGGCAATCCGCCCCTTGCGTCCCCGAAACCCGGTTTCTTCGGCCGCAATCGCGATACGCTCTTGCGCACCTTGATCCCGATCGGTGTGGTGATCACGCTGATCCTGCTCTGGCAGGCCATCATCACCGTCAACAGCATTCCGCAATATATCCTGCCCGGACCGCTGGCGGTCGCCAATTCGCTGTACAACGACTGGGGCACGCTCTGGCCGGCGCTCTGGGTCACGACGCAGATCACCATGCAGGCGCTGGCGCTCGCCCTGATCGGCGGCGTCGGCATCGCCATCTTCCTCGTTCAGTCGAAATGGATCGAGACCGCCTTCTACCCGATCACCGTCATATTGCAGGTGACGCCGATCGTGGCGATCGCGCCGCTCATCCTCATCTACGCACCGACGACGCAGGTGGCACTGCTCATCTGCGCCTTCCTCGTCGCCTTTTTCCCGATCCTGTCGAACATGGTGCAGGGCCTGAAGAGCGTCGACCACAATCTCCTGAACCTCTTCGACCTCTACGGCGCCTCGCGCTGGCAGACGCTGCTATATCTCAAGCTCCCGTCCTCGCTTCCCTATTTCATGACGGGTCTCAGGATCGGCGGCGGGCTTGCCCTGATCGCCGCGGTGGTGGCGGAATTTGCGGCAGGCTCGGCGGGCGCGGGCTCCGGCCTCGCCTTCCGGCTGCTGGAATCCCAGTACCGCCTCAATATCCCGCGGCTCTTCGCGGCGCTGATCCTGCTCTCCCTGCTCGGCGTGGTGATCTTCATGATCACCTCGTTCATCGCTTGGGTATCGCTGCATCGCTGGCATGAAAGCAGTCTTAAGAGGGAAAACTGATGGCCGGCGAATTCATGACGCTTCCCGACGCCCGCCGTTTCGCGCTGACCGGTGCGACGCTGCCTGCCGTCCTCGTGAAAGGCTTTTCCGCGCCTGCCCGCGAAGGCCTGATACATGTCGATATCGTCATCGCCGACGGCAAGATCGAAAGCATCCTGCCGGCCGGTGCAGCACCCGCCGATCTCGTCAGGGCTGATATGCGCGGCGGCATGGTGTGGCCCTGTTTCGCCGACATGCACACGCATCTCGACAAGGGACATTTATGGGATCGCCGCCCGAACCCCGATGGCAGCTTCATGGGCGCGCTGGAAAATGTCCGGGCCGACCGTATCGCCAATTGGTCGGCCGAGGACGTCCGCGCCCGCTTCGAATTCTCGCTGAAAAGCGCCTATGCGCACGGCACCAAGCTGATCCGCACGCACCTGGACTCCATCCCCCCGCAACCGGACATTTCCTTCCCGCTGTTTGCGGAACTGCGTGAGGAGTGGAAGGACAGGATCGCGCTTCAGGCAGTCGCGCTCCTGCCGCTCGAATGCGTTCTTGAGCCGGAGATTTTCGACGGCATCGTCGCGACGACGAAACGTTACGGAGGCTTGCTCGGCGGCGCCACGCGCATCCTTCCCGATTTCGAACGCATTCTCGATACGCTGTTCCGCGCCGCCGCGGACAACGGTCTCGATATCGATCTGCACGTCGATGAAACAGAAGACCGGCAGGTCCTGACGCTGGAAGCCATTGCCGAAACAAAACTCCGGACCCGCTTTGAGGGCTCCGTAACCGTCGGCCATTGCTGCTCGCTCGCAAGGCAGGACGAGGAGACGGCAAAGCGCGTCATCGACAAGGTCGCCGAAGCCGGCATCTCGGTCGTGTCTCTGCCCATGTGCAACATGTATCTGCAGGATCGCCACGCGAACCGAACGCCCCGCTGGCGCGGCGTCACTCTGTTCCATGAGTTGACCGCCGCCGGCGTCAAGACCGCCGTCTCTTCCGACAACACCCGCGATCCGTTCTACGCCTATGGCGACATGGACCCGGTCGAGGTCTTCCGCGAGGCGGTGCGCATCCTGCATCTCGACCACCCGCTCGACACCTCGGCGCGCGTCGTGACCTCGACGCCCGCCGAAATCCTCGGGCATCCGGAGATCGGCGTCATCGCCGAAGGCGCGCCCGCCGATCTCGTCCTCTTCAGCGCAAGGCGCTGGAGCGAATTCCTTTCCCGTCCGCAGGCCGACCGCATCGTGATGCGGAATGGCATGGGCATCGACCGTCGCCTGCCGGATTATCGTGACCTGGACCCGTTGTTGGAAAAGTAAAATGCCGGATTACGCCAAGATCAAACAGAAACTCGAAGGCATCGCGGTGGAGGACAATCCGGCGCTGGTGCGCCAGAAGAGCCGCGATTTCTACTGGTATTCGCCGATCCTCAAGGAGGAGCTCGAAAACGTCACCGCCGATCTCGTCGTCTCCCCGAAGACAGAGGAAGAGGTCATCCGCACGCTGAAAGTCGCCTTCGCGCACGGCGTGCCGGTCACCCCGCGCGGCGCCGGCACCGGCAATTACGGTCAGGCCATGCCGCTTTCCGGCGGCATCGTGCTGAACCTCATCAACATGAACAAGGTCAGGGAAATCCATCCGGGTCGCGTCGTCGCCGAGCCCGGCATCGTGATCGCCGAGCTCGACCGCCAGACCAGGGCCCATTCCGGCCAGGAGCTGCGTTTCCACCCCTCGACCGCCCAGACGGCGACGATCGGCGGCTTCATCGCCGGCGGCTCCGGCGGCGTCGGCTCGATCCACTGGGGAGGCCTGCGCGACCTCGGCAACATCCTCAGGCTCCGCGTCGTCACCATGGAGGCAGAGCCGCGCGTCCTCGATTTGACCGCCTGGGACCTGCAGAAGGTCACCCATGCCTACGGCACCAACGGCATCATCGTCGAGGTCGAAATGCCGCTTGCGCCGGCCTATGACTGGGTGGACGTGCTGGTCGGCTACGACGACTTCATGGATGCGGTGCGCTTCGGCGACGCGATCGCCCACAAGAACGGCATCCTGGTGAAGGAGATCGCTCCGATCGCCGCACCCATCCCCTACGATTATTTCCCGCGCCACAAACAGTTCATCCGCCATCGCGGCCAGTCGATCTGCGTGCTGATGGTGGCGCCGCATTCGATCGATGCCTTCACGGCCTTCGCCGAACGCCAGAAGGGCGAGATCCTCTTCCGCTCCGACAAGGTGGAGAGCATGAAGGGCATCCCGCACGCCTATGAGCTCGCCTGGAACCACACGACGCTCAGGGCGCTCAAGGTCGATCCGAACTTCACCTATCTGCAGGTCCAGTATCCGGGACCGGACCATGTCGCCAAGGTCGAGAAGATGGTAAAACTCTTCGGCGACGAAGTGCCGGGCCATCTGGAATTCATCAGGTTCGACGGCCGCATGCAGTGCTCCGGCCTGCCGCTGGTGCGCTACACGACCCGCGAGCGGCTGGAGGAGATCATCAGGATCCATCAGGACAACGGCTGCCCGATCTTCAACCCGCACCGCTACACGCTGGAGGAAGGCGGCATGAAGCAGACCGACGTGGTGCAGCTCGCGTTCAAGAAGGAGACCGACCCCAAGGGCCTCCTGAACCCCGGCAAGATGATCGCCTGGGAAAATCCGGATTTCGATTTCTCCGCCGGCAGGAACTACCTCTTCCCCGGATTGGCCGTCGCGGAGGGTTGATGCGGGTCCTGCTTCTACACTCGCATCCGGTCGAATCGAGCTACGGCGCGGCCCTGCATGCGCAGGCGCGTGAGAGCCTGAGGAAGGCCGGGCATGACGTGGACGACTGCAATCTCTATGCGGAAAATTTCGATCCGGTCATGTCCCGCCATGACCGGATGATCTATCACACCTATCCCGACAATCTGGAACTGGTCAGGCCCTATGTCGACCGGTTGCGGGAGGCGGAAGGCCTGGTGATCGTCACCCCGGTCTGGAATTTCGGCTGGCCGGCGATGCTGAAGGGTTATTTCGATCGCGTCTGGCTGCCGGGCGTCACCTTCGAGCTGAAGGACGGCATTCTGACCCGCAAACTGCATATCGAGAAGGTCGCCGTGGTGCTCACCTACGGCGCCACCCGCTGGCGGGCGTTTCTCGCCGGCGATCCGCCCCGCAAGCTCGCCAAGCGCGTGCTCAGGGTGCAGACCAATCCGGTCCGCGCGGTCAAATTCCTCGCCCATTACGACATGAACAACTGCACCCCGCAGACCCGGGCGGCCTTCCTGGCTAAGGTGAAGCGCGAGATGGAGCGGTTTTGAAGGAAGGCTAAACTGGCCTCTAGTTCGCTTTTTGAAGGCTTCGCCCAAAAGATAAAGAATTCGCCAATAGCGAACCAATCTTGACAGGAAATTCGCTATTTGCTATCCGTAGTCCATGAAGAAGATCGCTTACAGCAAATCCTCCCTGAAAGTTTTGCGTAAGCTTCCGGCACCCGAAGCAAAACGGATCACTTCAAAGATAGAGCAATATGCCAGTGATTCAAAATCGCTTGCCAACAACATCAAGGCGCTGGTCGGATCGCCCTACATTCGCCTGCGAGTGGGTGATTGGCGCGTCATCATGGATGACCAAGGAAATGTCATCGAGGTGATTAAGATCGGCCCCCGTAGCAGCATCTACGAATAGGAACGAACATGCAGACGATCACCACACCTAACGGAGAAACGCTCGTCGTACTCCCCTTGGCCGAATACGAAAATCTTGTCGACAAAGCCGACATCGCGTCCGCCGACAGGATAAAGGCGGACATTGCAGCCGGCCGCGATGAGCTTGTGCCTGCGGAAATCGTCAACCGGCTGATTGCCGGTGAGAATCCTGTCAAAATCTGGCGTACATACCGCAAAATGACTGCCCGCGATCTTGCGGCCAAGGCTGGCATCAGCGCGTCCTATCTTTCCGAAATCGAGAGCGGCAAGAAGGAAGGCAGCCTTTCTGCAATGAAGAGAATCGCGGAGACGCTTGAGGTGGATCTCGATGACCTTGCCTAGCTCAAACCGGTCGCATTCACGGTAACGTCTCGCCTCTCAACCGTCTTACCAGCTCTTCGACCGCCGCTATCCGGCCCGGGGCATCTGAGATCTCCGTCGATCCTTTTTCCGAAATGAACAGGAACCGATCCGCCTCTACCCCGGCCGACGTCACCGTTCGATAGGTTTCCCATCGCTGATGAACCCGCGCGGCGACACGCAAGGAAGGAATATTGTCCGGACTGACGATCGAGACAATTCGGGGAAGCCCGAGAACGTTCAGGCCAAAATCTCGGCAGCCGGCAGCCGCTTCAAAGGCATAACCGCGCCCCAGCCATTCGCTCCTCAGATGATAGCCGATCTCCGGCTCCATCCCTGATGGCGTCTGCTGAAGTGTAATCCCGCAGTCGCCGATCAGTTCGCCACTCGCTTTCTCGACCATTCCCCAGAGCCCGAAGCCATTCTCAGCGTAGCTTTGAAAGGCAAGCTTTTCGAACCAGTCGAATGTCTCTTCCAGGGTCTTGGCACGGGGATAATAGCGCATGCTGCCGGGATCGCCGAAGATGCGGTGGAGGACAGGCACATCGTTTCGCGTGAGCTCCCGCAAGGCCAATCGGTCCGTTGCCAAAACCTCTCTCATCAGCCCCTGTCCTTGATATCGATCCCGATGCCGAACTTGATACTGACCACTAAACTTTTCCTTAAATTTTACCGGTTATTAATCTCTCGAAACCGAGAGTTCGAGCGATGCGTATTGCGTTTTTCATCGCCCTCATGGCCCTTTCGCTGACCGCTTGCGCCTCCGCGCCGAGCCGGGTCACCAATGCCTGCGCGATCTTCGAGCAGCGGGACGGGCTTTTCAACAACTGGGCGCGCCAGGCGAGAGCCGCCGAGCGGGAGTTCGGCGTGCCGGTGCCGATCCTGATGGCGACGATCTATGTGGAATCCGGTTTCCAGCCCTATGCAAAGCCGCCGCGCAAATATGTCCTCGGCTTCATCCCCTGGGGACGCGTTTCCTCCGCCTACGGTTATGCCCAGGCGCTCGACGGCACGTGGCTCACCTACAAGAAGGATACCGGCCGCTGGAGCGCAAGCCGCAGCGATTTCGGCGACGCGGTCCATTTCGTCGGCTGGTATCACCGCCGCAGCCACGAGAAAAACGGCATTCCGCTCAACGACGGCTACAATCTCTACCTCGCCTATTATTCCGGCCATGCGGGCTATTCGCGCGGTCAGTTCGGCAGCGGCGTCAGGCAGACGGCGCAAAAATCCGCCGCCATGGCGGCGAGATACGAGGCCCAGCTCAGAAGCTGCGGATACTAACGGCGTCCAAGGGCCTCATCAAAACACCTTGGCCGCCGTCACCTCCACTTCGACCAGGAATTCGGCGCGGGTGAAACCGCCGACGACGATCAGCGTCGAGGCGGGCTTCGGCTCCATGGTGTAGCGGTCGCGTACCGCCATATAGGCGGGGAAATCCTCGCGGCTCGTCACGAAGCCGGCGATCCGGATGACATCCGCATAGGTCATGCCCGCCTCTTCCAGGATCGCACCGATCGCCTTGAAGCAGATCTCCGCCTGGCTTGCCACATCCGGCGGGATCTTCTCCTCCGGCGAAATGCCGAGCTGGCCGGAGGTGACGAGCAGGTTCGCGCCCGGCGGCACCAGAAGGCCGTGATTGTACTGTCCGAACGGCTTGCGGACGGAGGGCGGATTGAAAACACGCTTCATGGCGGCAAGCTCTTCGTTTCGCGTGGGACTCACCAGATGGCAAACCAATAAACCGGCTTTCACCGTCGGGTTCAAGGCGTGGAGGACGAATGCCACATGTCCAAGCCCTTGCCTCGTCCCTGTTTCCGACTATTCTGTCCGGGAAAGAAATGAGGAACAAACGAGGGGTCTTGATGTCGCGTGCTGTTGCTCAGTGGTGGCGTTATCCGGCTTTCGCTCTCGGCATTCTCGGAAGCGAAAAATCCTTCCGCAAGAATCCGCTGCTCGGCCATCCCCGTCTCAACGAACTCGGCCTGCATCGCGAGCGCGTGCGGCTCGCCGCCCGCATGGCTGATTACCGTCGCAGCCTTCTCGGCGCTTCGGTGAGCGCGGAAGAGCGGGCAGCCTTCGATCGGGATGGCTTCGTCATCCGCGAGAACGCCCTCCCCCCGGACGTATTCCAGCGCATCCGCGACTATCTTGAGAACGAGCCGTTGCCGGCGCGCGAGATGCGTCAGGGACAGACCGTGACGCGCATGACGCCCATCAATCCGAATGCCCTGGAGAAACTGCCGGATCTGGCGCGCTTCAGCCGGGACCCGTCGATCACCGGCCTGATCCGCTATGTGGGCGGCGTCGGCGGCGACCCCATCCATTTCATCCAGACCGTCATCGCGGAACCGGCGATCAAGCAGGCCGATCCGCAGACGGCCCTGCACGCGGATACATTCCACTCGACATCCAAGGCCTGGCTGTTTCTTCAGGATGTCGGCCCGGACGACGGTCCTTTCGTCTTCGTGCCCGGCAGCCACAAGCTCACCGAAAAGAGGCTGGACTGGGAATACCGGCAGAGCCTGCTGGCCAATGTCGACAAACGTACCCACCATGCGGACGGATCGTTCCGCATCACGCCCGCCGAACTGCTGGAACTTGGCGATTTCGTCCCGCAAAAGGTGGTGGTGCGCGCCAATACGCTCGTGGTGGCCGATACCTACGCCTTCCATTCACGCGCCGTCAGCGACCGGCATACGGTTCGGGTGGAGCTGCACGCCTATCATCGCGCCAATCCCTTCACGCCGCTGCCCTTCTCGCTCACCGGCCTCGTCCCGGGCATTCGCGACCGCCGCCTCGATCTCTATCTCGCCTTTGCCGACAGGAAGGCAAAACGCGCCGGCAGGCAGCCTGTCTGGAAGGATGTGGGCGCCTGCACCGCCTTTTCCGAGCCGCATATCTGACGGTCAGGCGCCGTAACCGACGATGCCCTTGATCTCGAGGAAATCGTGAATGCCCCAGTCGGCATATTCGCGGCCGTTGCCGGACTGCTTGTAGCCGCCGAAGGGCGCGAAGAGATCCCATTCGGGATAGTTGACGAACACCGAGCCGGCGCGCAGGCGCGACGCCACCTTGCGGGCGTGACCGATATCACCGGACTGCACATAGGCGGCCAGTCCATAGGGCGTGTCGTTGGCGATCTCGATCGCCTGTTCTTCGCTGTCATAGGAAAGGACCGACAGAACAGGCCCAAAGATTTCCTCCCGCGCGATCGTCATGTCGTTGGTGACGTGGCCGAACACGGTCGGGCGCACGTAATAGCCGCGGTTGAGGTTTTCCGGACGGCCCGACCCTCCGGTGACGAGCGTCGCCCCTTCCGAAATGCCGGCTTCGATCAGCCGCTGGATCTTGTCGAACTGCGTCTTGCTGACGACCGGGCCGAGATCGGTGTTTTCCGCACGCGGATCGCCGGTCTTGAGCTTTTCCGCAGCCGCCCTGGCGATCTCCAGCGCCTCGTCATGACGCCCGGCGGGCACCAGCATGCGGGTCGGCGCATCGCAAGACTGGCCGGAATTGCCGAAACAGGCCGTGACGCCGTCCGCCACCGCCTTTTCGAATTCCGCATCCGGCAGGATGATGTTGGGCGACTTGCCGCCGAGCTCCTGGGCCACGCGCTTGACCGTATCGGCGGCCGTCTTCGCCACGATCACGCCGGCGCGGGTGGAACCCGTGAAGGAGACCATGTCGACGTCCGGATGGCCGGCCATCACCTGCCCCACATCCGGCCCGGTGCCGTTGACGAGGTTGAAGACGCCCTTCGGCGTGCCGGCGGCCTCCATCACCTCCGCGAAGATGATGCCGGAAATCGGCGCGATTTCGGAGGGTTTCAACACCATTGTGCAGCCGGCGGCGATGGCCGGTCCCACCTTGCAGGTAATCTGGTTGAGCGGCCAGTTCCACGGCGTGATGAGAGCGCAGACGCCGATCGGCTCCCTGACGATCATCGTCGATCCGCGTGGCTCGGTGAATTCGTATTTCTCCAGCGCCTCGATCGTCGCCTTGAGATGGCCCTGACCGGCTGCGGCCTGCGCATCCCGGGCGAAGGAAAGCGGAGCGCCCATTTCTCTGGAGACGGCCTCGGCGATATCCTCGTAACGCTTTTCGTATTCGGCAAGGATGCGCTTGAGCAGCGTAAGCCGCTCCGCCTTCGGCCATTGGGAGAAGACCGGAAACGCAGCCTTGGCGGCGGCGACCGCCTTGTCCACATCCGCCTTGGAACCGAGCGCGATCTGCGTAAAGGCCTCTTCCGTCGAGGGATCGATCACGTCAAGCGCGACGGGGATTGCGGGCGTCACCCAGGCGCCGTCGATGAAGAATTTCAGATGGTTGCTCATGGAAACCTCCCGGACTGCCGGAAAAACGGCAAGTCACTATCGGACATGGCCGTTTCCGCCGCAAGTGCGGAAGTCATTGGACTTGACCCTCATCCGGCTGCCGCCACCTTCCCCGGCTCGCGGGAGAAGGGATATGCTGCGCCGCCTCTTCCACTTTCGAATATTGCGTTTGGCACGTTCCCTCTCCCCGTTTCTGCGGCGAGAGGGTTAGGGTTAGGGGCAGGCATCAAGCCCCGTAAGGCGCAAAGAATTTCTTGGCCGCCTCGATCTCGTTCGGCCGTATCTCGTGGCCGCCCGCATGCCATTCGAGCGCCACGTTGTCGCCCTGCCGCCTGAAATAGTCGGCAAGCGCGGCGGTCTGCGGCACGGGGCAGATCGGATCGTGCTGGCCGGCGGTGATCAGTACATGCGCCTGCTCACCGGCCTTGCGATCCTCCGGCTGAAACGGGATCAGCGGATGCATCAGTACGCCCGCATCGAAGAGGCCGGGTTTCTCGATCATGATGTTGGCGAGGATGTTCGCGCCGTTCGAGAAGCCGAGACCAAGCACTGTCGAGGACTCGTAGCGGTCGCGGTTGGCGGCCACGAATTCGCTCATCCGCTCGGTCGCCCGGGCCAGATCGTCGCAATCGTAGACGCCCTCCGCCTTGCGCCGGAAGAAGCGCGCCGCGCCATGTTCGGACACGTCGCCGCGCGGCGAGATCACCGTGGCGGTTGGAATGAGCCTGCCGCCGAAATCGAAGAACTGGTTCTCGTCGCCGCCGGTGCCGTGAAAGACGAACAGGATCGGCGCCCCAGGCGCACCGGGTCTCGCCCGGTGCACATAGCTGTCGTAACTCATCTGATTCTCCTGGTGCTCGAACCGTTACTCGATGGGTTCGAGATGCTGTTCGAGGGCTTCTCTCAAGTGCGCATGCTGCTTCGGCAGCTTCAGCGCTTCGCCGAGATGGGCGGTATCCTCGTCGCGGTTGAAGCCCGGCTCGTTGGTGGCGACTTCGAAGAGCACGCCGCCGGGGGTGCGGAAGTAGATCGCCCAGAAGTAGTCGCGGTCGATGACAGGGGTGACCTGATAGCCGGTATCCATCAACGCCTTGCGGACTTCGAGCTGCTTCTCGCGGTTCTCGACCGCAAAGGCGATGTGGTGGACCGAGCCGGCGCCAAGCCGCGCGCCGCTGATATTCGGCATGGTCTCGATATCGATGACATCGGCGCCGTTGCCGCCGGGCACGCCGAAGCGGGTCACGCCGTCCTTGGCATCGATCTGGCTGTAGCCCATGTATTTCAGGAGCTCGGCGGTGGCACCCTCATCGCGCAGACGAAGCGAAGCGGAATGGAAACCGCGGATCGCTTCCGCCTCGCCGACACCGTTGCCGGTCCAGGGTGCGCGTGGATCGTCCTTGACTTCGACGAGCGCGAAACCGTCTCCGTCCGGACCCGCGAAGTGCAGGCGGTTTTCACCGAAAGCGCTATCCGTCTTCAAACCTTCGACGCCGGCCTTGGTCAGCCGGTCGGTCCAAAAGCCGAAGGAGCCTTCCGGAACGGAGAAAAGCGTCGTGCCGACTTCGCCGGTGCCGGGACGGCCGCGGGCGATATGCGGGAACGGGAAGTAGGTCATCACCGAGCCGGGCGTGCCGACTTCGTCGCCGTAATAGAGATGGTAGACATCCGGAGCGTCGAAATTGACGGTCTTCTTCACCCGGCGCAGGCCGAGCGTGTCGGTGAAGAACCTGTTGTTGATGCCGGCACTCGCAGCCATGGACGTGACGTGGTGGAGGCCCTTGATCTGGTCGAGCATTGTAAACCCCTTTTCTGGCTCAGCGAGCCGTTGTTCTGGGGCGATATTTGGTTCACCGGGTCCTGCTTGGATAGACGGCCGGGTCCGAACGCATCGTTCACTTACCGTAGACGGAGAATAGTTAATCGTTCACAGAACAGGCCGTTCCGGCAATTGCCAGTCGATCGGCTCGCGGCCGCGCGAAACAAGGAAGTCATTGGCTTTGGAGAAATGCCGGCAACCGAAGAAACCGTTATGGGCGGAGAGCGGCGACGGATGCGGCGCCTTGAGCACGAGATGCTTTTTCGTATCCACGAAGGCGGCCTTCTTCTGGGCATAGGAACCCCAGAGCATGAAGACGACCCCGTCGCCTTCCTCGTTGACGGCGCGGATGACGGCATCGGTGAAACGTTCCCATCCGCGCCCCTGATGCGAGGCCGCCCTCGCCTCCTCCACGGTCAGCACGCTGTTCAGAAGCAGCACGCCCTGGCTTGCCCAATGTTCGAGGAAGCCGTGCTTGGCGGGCGAAATGCCGAGATCGCTCTGGAGCTCCTGGTAGATGTTGACGAGCGACGGCGGGATGCGCACGCCCGGCCGGACGCTGAAGCAAAGCCCGTGCGCCTGGCCAAATCCGTGATACGGGTCCTGGCCGAGGATGACGACCTTCACCTGTTCGAGCGGCGTCAGATCGAGAGCGCGGAAATATTCGCCGCCCTTCGGAAAGATGCGCTTGCCCGCCTGTTTTTCGGCGACGAGGAAGCGCCTGAGTTCGCTCATGTAAGGGTTCTCGAATTCCGGTCCGAGCACCCGTTTCCAGCTTTCCTCGAGCCTGACCTCGCCTTCCGCCATGGCTTTTCCTCAAACGACGTGGTGGTTCGAGCGCGAGTGCCAGTCCCACGCGGAACGAATGATGTCGGTGAGGGTATATTTCGGCTCCCAGCCGAGCACCGCCCGCGCCTTGTCGTTGTTGGCGACCAGCGAGGTGGAATCACCCTCGCGCCGGCCGACATATTCCACCGGAAAGGGCTTTCCGGAAACCTCCGAAATCGTCGCCAGCAATTCCTTCACCGTCGTGCCGGTTCCCGTGCCGAGGTTGAGCTCCACCGTCTCGCCGCCCGCAAGCAGGTAATCGACGGCGCGCACATGCGCGTCCGCAAGGTCGAGAACGTGGATATAGTCGCGCACGCAGGTGCCGTCGCGGGTGTCGTAATCGTCGCCGAACACTTTGAAGCCCTGGCGGCGGCCGAGCGCGGCCTCGATCGCCAGCGGGATCGCATGCGTCTCGGGCGTATGCCATTCGCCGATCCGGCCTTCGAAATCCGCGCCGGCCGCGTTGAAATAGCGCAGCATCACCGATTTCAGGTCCTTATAGGTGCCGTAGTCCTTGAGCGCCTGCTCGATGATGAACTTGGTGCGGCCGTAAGGATTGATCGGCGCCTGACCGTGCGTCTCGTCCATCGGCACTCGCTCCGGCAGGCCGTAGGTCGCGCAGGTCGAGGAGAAGACGAAAGCCTTCACGCCGGCATCGAGTGCGGCGGAGAGCAGCGTCAGCGCGCCGATGACGTTGTTGTCGTAGAAGGCGACGGGGTTCTTCACCGATTCCCCCACCTCGATCAGCGCCGCGAAATGCAGAACCGCATCCGGCTTGTGGGTCGCGAACACTTCGTCGAGCCGGGCGCGGTCGCGGATGTCGCCCTGTTCCAGCGGCCCCCACCGGACGAACTCCGCGTGACCATTCGAAAGATTGTCGAAAACGATCGGTTCGTAGCCCCGTTCCGCCAGTACCAGAGAGGTATGGGAGCCGATATAGCCGGCACCGCCCACGACAAGCACTTTCTTCTTCGACATCATGTCTCCTGAAGGCTGTTGAAGTCGCCGGCACTATAACGGGCATCGGTGAAATGGGAAGGGCAGATACTTAGCACGACGATACGCTTGATAAGCATAGCACCTGGTGCTATATAAGAAACATGGCCCATCGGGTATTCAAGACAGCGTGGTTTACCCGAGCGGCGCGGAAAGCCCGGATCTCAGACCATGAGCTCTGCAAGGCAATCGCCCAGGTCGCCCTGGGTCAGGCCCCGACGACCTTGGAGGTGGCGTTTTCAAGAAACGCCTGAACGACAACCGGCACCGGTCGATCATTCTGGCGAAGGCCGGAGAATTCTGGATCTATACCTATCTCTTCGCCAAGCAGAACCGGGCCAATATCGACGACGACGAATTGGCAGCCTTTCGGAAACTCGCGGAACTCTACCGCAAAAAGACGGCCGATGCCTTGGCTGCCGAATTGAAAAGCGGCGCACTGATGGAGATTTGCAATGACAACTAGACGGAAATTCAAAAGCGACGCCTTCGAGGCGATCCATAGCGCCGTGGAGGGCATGTATGAAGCCGGGACCATAGGCAAGGAAACGATGCGGACCTTCGATGAGGCTTGTCTTTCAATGCCTGCAGATCTTTCTCCAAGCGATATTAAAGCCTTACGTGAGGGAAATCATGTCAGCCAGCCGGTCTTCGCCCGCTACCTCAACACGAGCGAATCGACGGTCCAGAAATGGGAAACAGGCGCGAAACGCCCAAGCGGACCGGCCCTGAAATTGCTGGACATCGTGCGTAAACATGGACTTCAAGTGCTCTCCTGAATCATTTCATCAAAGAGCTTTCATGCGTCTCCTGTTTCTTGCCCTCGGCTGGCTGTTCGTCGCGCTCGGCGTCGCGGGCGCCTTCCTGCCGGTCCTGCCAACCACGCCGTTTTTGCTGCTGGCGGTGGCCTGTTTCGCGCGCTCTTCGCCGCGGCTGGAGGCCTGGCTGATGAACCATCCGAGATTCGGGGAGCCGCTCAGGAACTGGCGGGAAAAGGGCGCCATCCCCCGCAGGGCCAAGATCGCCGCCGTCGCGATGATGGCGGCAAGCTATGCGATCTTCTGGTTCGGCACCTCGCCGCCCTTCTGGCGGGCGGTGCTGGTCGCGGTCCTGATGATCGGTCCGGCGGTCTTCGTCGTCACCCGGCCGGAACCGGGAGCCTGACCATGCCTAGCGATGCCGCGATTGCGGCAGGACGTAAGGAATATCTTCCGCCGGCAGCCGCCCGACGGCGCCCGCGATCCCGTAGACGCTCGCGATGATCTCGTCGCTCACCGTTTCCGCGCAGGCGCCTTCGGCGACCACCCTGCCATGGTTCAGCACCAGGAGATGGTCGGCGAATTCCGAAGCGAGGTTGAGGTCGTGCAGGATGGCGAGCACGATCCCGCCGGCGTCGGCAAAATCGCGGGCGATTTCCAGCACGGATATCTGATGACCGAGATCGAGGCTTGCCGTCGGCTCGTCGAGGAACAGCGCCCGCGGCACGCTGTCCACGACCGGCTGCGGCACCTGGGCGAGCGCCCGGGCGAACTGCACCCGCTGCTGCTCGCCGCCCGATAGCGACGGATAGGGCCGGCTTTCGAAGCCGCGCAAACCGACGCGGGACAATGCCTGGCGCGCCTGTTCCGTCGGGTTCAGCGCCCCTTGCGCCACCGCGCCCATGCGGGCGATTTCGAGCGCCGTGAAGGGAAACGCAAGCTGTGTCGCCTGCGGCAGGACAGCACGCCTTTTTGCAAGATCGGCCGGGCGGCACAGATCGAGGCTCGTGCCATAGTAGGAGACGAAGCCCGTATCAGGCTTCATCTCGCCGGAAAGCACCTTCATCAGCGTCGATTTGCCGGCGCCGTTCGGACCGATGACGACGGTGAACAGGCCGGGCTTCAACTCGACGCCGACATTGTCGAGAAGCTTGCGGCCGGAGCGCGTGACGGTGATGTGTTCGGCTGAGATCATGGTCCCGGTCATGGCAGGTCCCGCATGATGCCGTTCTTTCCGATGAGCAGGAAGAGGAAGACCGGCGCGCCGAACAGTGCGGTGACGACGCCGATGGGCAGTTCTGCCGGCGCGGCCACCGTGCGGGCGACGCTGTCGGCGATGAGCAGCAACGCCCCTCCCCCGAGCGCCGAACCCGGCAGCAGGAAGCGGTGCGACGGCCCCATGACGAGGCGAAGCAGATGCGGCACGACGATGCCGACAAAACCGATCGAACCGGCGACGGCGACGGTGGAGCCGCAGGCGGCCGCAACCGCGACGATGACGATCTTCTTCAGCCGCTGCACCGGAATGCCCATGTGGAAGGCGGCCGCATCGCCGAGGATCAGCGCGTCGAGCCCGCGCGCCACGAATGGCATGATGACGAGCACGGCCGCTATGAACGGCAGGATCGAAAAGACGCGGCCGAACGTGGCGCCGCCGAGCGAGCCGAGGCTCCAGAAGGTGATGTCGCGAAGCTGCCGGTCGTCGGCCATCACGATCAGCAGGCCCATGAGTGCCGCCGATAGCGCGCCGATCGCAATCCCCGAAAGGATGAGCGCCGTGGTCGAAGTGCGGCCGTCGCGGGTGGCGATCAGATAGAGCATCCAGGTGTTGAAAAGGCCGCCGAAGAAGGCCATCAGCGGCAGGAACTGGTTGCCGAGCAGCATCGCCACCGGCGCCAGCACGCCGTTGCCGAGCACGATCGCGGCGACGGCAGCGAGCCCCGCGCCCGAGGTGACGCCGACGATGCCGGGATCGGCCAGCGGATTGCGGAACAGGCCCTGCATCATCGTGCCGGAGACGGCAAGCCCGGCGCCGACCAACAGCCCGAGCGCCGTGCGCGGCAGGCGCACCGCTTCGAGGATCACCCGCTCCTGGGTCGAAAGACTGTCGCCGTTGCCGGTCGCGTAAGCCCAGAGATCGCGCAGGCCCACGCCGGTCGGACCGATCCCGAGCGAGACGAGGCAGGCGGCGAAGAGCAGCACGGCGAGCAGCCCGAGCACCACTGCGCCCTGACGCGTCCGGTCGCCGTCGGCCGCGGCGCGAAGGGGCATGGCGAGCGCCTTCATCAGTTGATCGCTCCGGGATAGATGTCGGCGGCGAGCCTGCGGGCGGCTTCCGGCGTGCGCGGGCCGAAGCCGAGCAGCAGCAGGCCGTCCATGGTGACGAGCGCCTTGTTGGCGGCGGCCGGCGTCGTCTGCATCGAGGGCATGGCGAAGACCTGATCCGGCGTGATGGCGTGGTCGCCGCGCGACATGGAGAGGATCACGTCCGGCTGGGCGGCGATCACCGCCTCGTCGGCGAGCGGCTTGTAGCCGTTGATCGTCGGCGCCGCATTGATGCCGCCAGCCAGTTCGACAACGGCGCCCGCCTCCGTGTCGGCGCCGCCGGCCATCACGCGGTTGTTCGACAGCGACAGGACGAAGAGAACCTTCTTTTTCGGCCCGGGAATCTTCGCGACGTCTTCCTGGAGCTTCTTGAGGTCCGCCTCGGTCTTGGCCGCCAATGCCTCGGCCTTGTCGGAAAGTCCGACCGCCGCGCCTACGTCGCGGATCTTCCGGCCGATCGCGTCGACCTTCGGCGGTGTCGGGACCACCACCATCGGCACTTCGCTCGCTTTCAGGATTTCGATGACCGGCGGCGGGCCGGACCCTTCCTCCATCAGGATCAGGTCGGGCTTCTGGCCGAGAATGCCTTCCGCCGAAAGCTGCCGCATATAGCCGACATCGGGCTTGGAATTGGCCGCATCGGGATAGAAGCTGGTGGAGTCCCGCGCCACGATGCGGTCTTCGGCGCCGAGCGCATAGAGGATTTCGGTGATCGTGCCGCCGATCGAGACGATGCGCTTGGCTTCCGGATTGCCCTTGTCGGCCGCTCCCGCGCCGCCCGCCATCAGACCCGCAGCCAGCGCGACAGCCGCGAAAAGCCCGCGGAAATTAAAAGAAGACCCCATCATGCTCTGCCCCTTTCTTGCCTGTGCCGAGGCTCGCACAGGCCCCCGCTTCGCCGCTCGCACGGCAATAACTTGAGTTGACTACGCAAGTTTTTTAGGCTTTTCAAGGGGAACGGCCGCAGATATCTTGAGCCGAAAATGACACTTAAGTGAGGGACTGATCCATGTATATCGCAATGAACCGTTTCCGGGTGGTGCCGGGCTATGAAGAGGCTTTCGAGGCAATATGGCGCAGCCGCCAGGGCCGCCTTGCCGAAATGCCCGGTTATGTCGAGTTCCACCTGCTGAAGGGTCCGAAGGCCGAGGATCACACCCTCTACGCAACCCACACCGTATGGGAAACTTTCCAGCATTTTCAGGATTGGACGAAGTCGGAACAGTTCCGCGCCGCCCATGCCAAGGCCGGTGAGAACCGCGGCAAGGTCGAATATCTCTCCGGTCCGCATTTCGAAGGTTTCGACGTGATCATCCACGAAGACAAGAACGGCGTGCGCGCCGACGCCGCCTGAGGTTTATGATGAACGCCGTTTCCGACATCACGCCGGACCGCCGCGAACGGGCATCGGCAGCGCTCGCCGAAAAGCCCGACGGCGTCGTCGAGGCGATCGCGGCGAAGGCCGACGTCACGCCGGCCGAGATCCTCGAAATCCTGCCGAAGGGCGCCGCCGTCATCGCCGGCAAGGAGCATTTCCTGGATATCTGGGCCGAGATGACGGGCTGGGGCGAGGTCCTCTTCATCGTCCATACCGACGATATCGTTCTGGAAGCCGAAGGCAGCCTGCCGGGCGGCTCCGAAGCTCATGGCTGGTTCAATATCCACGGTGACAGCCCGATCGGCGGTCACATCAGGAAGGACAACTGTGCTTCGGTGACCTTCGTCGACCGCGCCTTCCACGGTCGTCGTTCCTGTTCGGTCTGGTTCATGAACGAGAAGGGCTCGGCCATGTTCAAGGTCTTCGTCCGCCGCGACGAAAACCGCGAACTGATCGCCGAACAGCTCGTCAAGTTCGAAGCGCTGCGCGACCGCTACGCCGCCCTGTAGGCCTGGCGATCGAAATTGGATGAGCCGGACGAGGAAAAAATTATTTGCCCGGCTCACAATTTTTACGGAACCACCCGACGGCTTTCCCGTTTACGGCGTCGTGGGACGGTGTGAATCCGGCATATGCCTATCACGAGGGCGTTTCCAGTTCGCCGGTCCCCTTTCGTTGCGTGAAGTGCCGCCGCGCCAGAGGCGGACCACTTCGTTTGCCCCCGCGGTGCGGGGGAAGCGAAACTTGAAAATGGCGCGGCGAGCCTTGTTTTCCCCGGGGTGTCGATTCCTTGCCCTTCAGAGCGCCGGCACCCATTTCCAGAAGACGCCTTCCATCCGTTCGGGATAATACTTGAACTCGCATTCGAAGCGGCGGCCATAGGCTTCGGCAGCCTTGAGGGCTGCCTCGCTGACCGGCTTCATGCCCGTGCCGGGCGCGAACCAGTCTTCCATGAGATCGTCGGGAATATAGACGCCGATCCTGAGCGGCAGGGTTGTCAACGTCGCATCGAGTTCCTCTGGCGGCATAGCTTTTCCTCCTCCATCTACTTCGAGCGCGGCTCCTTCAGCCGAGCGCCCGCCCCGATCATATGCCCCGCCTGTCTGGCAAGCACGGCCTCCAAAAGGGTGAGGGCTGCGTTGCGTATCTCTTCCTGGATCGCTTCGTCACGGTCGAGTGCCTCGTGGCTGGTCGCATACGGCTCCCAGTAGCCGATGTAGCGATCCAGCTCGGCCAACGGACCAGCCGGGATGAGACGCATGAAACGCAACCAATCGGAAAGACTGCGGCGCACGTTCTCGGCGCCCTCGACGTCCCCGTGGCTGACGACGGAATAAATCCGGCCTTCGAGATGCCGAGGATAGTTCCAGCCGAGCATTTCGATCTCCTTCGCCTCCCTGGCATTCTTGCCGTGCGTGGCGGTAGGATCGGGATTGCCGCCATCGGCGCAGACCAGCCGGTCCATCATCAGTTTTACCGGCGACGAGACCTGATACCAGTTGACCGGTGTGATGATCATGACGCCGTGAGCCTCCACCCAAAGCGGATAGATCTCGTTCATCCAGTCGTGCACCTGGCCGAGAGAATAGTTGGGATAACAGGAGCAGGGCCAGTGACAGAGCGCCGCCGACGTGGAGAAACAGGCTTTGCAGGGATGAATCTGACGGCCGTATTCCGAAGCGAGCCGGCTGAGATCGAGGATCTCTACCGAGGTGTCCGAAGCCTGTCGCAACACGTCCTCCGCAATCTTGGTCAGACGATAGCTCTTCGAAATCTCTCCGGGACAGGTATGCTCGCTGCGCGAGGAACCGCTGATCAGGAGGAAGCGGCGCGGGCCGGACGGGTCCCGGTGGCGGGCCTCAGCCGCCTGGATCGCCTCGCGCGCATTCAGCCAGTCGATGGCGAGATCGTAGTTCGGATCGGCAAATTCCGATCCGGCCTTACGGGTCTTCGGGCTTTTGCGGGAGTTATAATAAGCGTCCCAGGCAGCGTCCGCGACGCGCTGAAGTTCGACGGTCAGCGGCGCATAGGCCTGATCCTGGAATTGATTGAGAAAGCGTCGCTTGAATTCGGCTTCGTCCATGCGCGGACTGGGGCTGCCCTTGCGGGGTTCGAGGTCATGGGATTGAGGCGTGTCTGCTGAACTCGACGGCATGGACTATCCCGGACAACAAAAAGCGAGCGTCCGGTAACGCTCGCCCTTTCATGAAGGTTCCGATGACTTCAGTGTCGCGCGGCGTGCTCGGGCTTGCCCTTGCGCTTGGTCGAGGCCATGTCGTGCAGCTCCTTCTCGCTCATGGATTTCTCCATGCCCTTTGAAGCGCCCTTGAGCTCGCTCTTCTTGATTTCGCCGCGCTTGGCGGCGAGCGCCGCGCCGGCGGCCTTCTGCTGTGACTTGGATTTCGCTGGCATGTCTGCCTCCTCGGTTTCTTGCAGAAATCCAACCGGTCTGCGCCGCTTTGGTTCCAATTTCGGCAACGGAACATGTCGTCCGTCCAGGGGTTTTGAGCATGAGCGGCCGCGCATCTTGCGGCGGCGAGAGAAAGCAGAAAGGAACCATGATGGACGCCGAACGCAAGACGACCGAGAACGGCGAATCCGCCCGCTTCGAACGGGAAGGGCGGGAACGCGTTGAAGACGCGCTCCACGCACAGATGGACATGACCGATCAGGAGGCGGTCAAGGAGGCCTCGCGGCTCGGCGCCGGCGATACCTATCTCGTCGAAACCGATCTCGAAGACCGCGACCAGCGCGAAGGTGAGGATCAGCCGGACGGCCGTCCCGGTCCGCTTGCGAATGCGGACAATCCCGAGCGCTGACGGAAGTCCAACGGCCTGAAACGGAACCTCCGGGCCTTCCCGGGTGTTCCTCTGCGCGAACCACGATTCGGAGAACCCTGATGAACGCCGACGTCAACACCGCGCAGAACCTGGCCCAGACGCCGAACCTGCCCCGGGAAAGGGTTGCCCATCCGGTCGACACCATGCCCGGCATGGAAGTGAAGGCCGCCCCGACGCTGGTGGATTCCGAAGCGGAAGCCTTCGTGGCGGAAGCGGTGGAAGATCTCGTCAAGTGCCGTATCCCGTTTCTTCTTGCCGGCACCTTCGCGATCAGCGCCTATACGGGCATCACCCGCCAGACGAAGGACCTCGACATCTTCTGCAAGGCCGGCGACTACGCCCGCATCCTCGCGCACTTCAAGGAGAAGGGGTACGAGATCGAGGTGGAGGACGACCGCTGGCTCGGCAAGGTGAAGAAAGGCCGGCATTTCTTCGACGTCATCTTCGCCGCCTCGAACGGCACGATGCCGATCAGCGACGCCTGGTTCGAGAATGCCCGCCAGATCGAGATGAACGGCCACAAGGTGCGCATCATCGCGCCGACCGAGCTCATCTGGTCGAAATGTTTCGTGCAGCTCCGCCACCGCTACGACGGCGGGGATATCGTCCACATGATCCTGCGCGCCCACGACCAGATCGACTGGGAGCGGCTGCTGAACCACATGGAAGTGCACTGGGAAGTGCTGCTGATCCACCTTCTGAACTTCCGCTGGATCTACCCCACCGAGCGCGACAAGGTACCGGACTGGCTGCTGGACGAACTGCTCGACCGGCTGAAGGCGCAGCGCGAGCTGCCGCTGCCGCAGATGAAGGTCTGCCGCGGCCGCATGTTCAGCCGGGTGGATTTCGAAATCGACGTCAAGGAATGGGGCTTTGCCGACGTGGGTGGCGAAGGCGACCTGCGTGAAGACCTGCCCAAAGACTTGCCCAAAGACTTACAAGGAGCATCGGCGTGACGAAAGCGACGGAGGCGAAAGGCGAGACGGGAAAGACCGAGGCTAAGAAGGCGAACGGCAAACTGAGGATCGCCGCCATGGGCGACCTGCATGTGAGGGAGCATGGAGACACCTACAAGGATCTCTTCAGCGAGATATCGCAAGTCGCCGACATCCTTGTCCTGACGGGTGACCTGACCCATCTGGGCAAGCCCAGGGAGGCGGAAATCCTCGCCGCCGATCTGCGCTCGTGTTCCATCCCCATGGTCGGCGTGCTCGGCAACCACGACTACGAATGCGGCCATGTGGAAGAGGTGACGTCGATCCTCAAGGATGCCGGCGTGCACCTGCTCGAAGGTCAGGCGGTGGAGGTCGATGGCGTCGGGTTTGCGGGTGTCAAGGGTTTTGCCGGCGGTTTTGGCCGCCATATGCTCGGCTCCTTCGGCGAGCCGGCGATCAAGGCGATGGTCGCCGAAAGCGTGGAAGAGACGATGCGGCTCGAAAACGCGCTCCGGCAGGTCCGCTCCGAACGGGCTATGGTCGTGCTGCACTATGCCCCGATCGTCGAGACCGTGCAGGGCGAGCCGATGGAAATCTATCCCTTCCTCGGCTCCTCGCGCCTTGCCGAGACGATCGACCGCTTTCCGGTAAAGGCCGTCGTGCACGGGCATGCCCATCGCGGCACCTATCAGGGCAGGACGCCGGGCGGCGCCCCGGTCTACAACGTCGCCTCCCATGTCGAAAAACCGACCGGCAGGCCTTATGCGTTGTTGGAATTGTGAAACCACCAGGTCGGTTGATTTGCCCCTCATCCGGCTGCCGCCACCTTCTCCCCGTTATAACGGGGAGAAGGATATTTGCCGCACCCTTCCCGGCTATCTCAACCGTGCGCGAGGCACGTTCCCTCTCCCCGCAAGCGGGGAGAGGGTTAGGGTGAGGGGCCATCTTCTCACGCCTCCTCACACATGCAACGCATGCCCCAGCGCCTTCATCGCCGCCTCCGCAAACCCTTCCGACTGCGTCGGATGCGCATGGATCGTGCCGGCGATATCCTCCAGCCGCGCGCCCATCTCGACTGCCAGCGAAAAGGCCGCCGACAGTTCCGACACGCCTGCCCCGACCGCCTGGATGCCGAGCACCAGATGGTTGTCGGCCCGCGCTACGACGCGGACAAAGCCCTCCTCCGACGACAGCGTCATCGCCCGCCCGTTGGCGGTGAACGGAAACTGGCCGATCTTCACCTCGCGTCCGGCCGCCCTCGCCTCCTCCGGCGACAAGCCGACCGAGACGATCTCCGGATCGGTGAAGCAGACGGCCGGGATGGCGCGCTTGTCCCAGGAGCGCCGCTTGCCGGAGACGATCTCCGCCACCATCTCGCCCTGCGCCATGGCCCGATGCGCCAGCATGGGCTCGCCGGTCACGTCGCCGATCGCATGGATGCCGCGCATCGAGGTGCGGCACTGCTCGTCGATACGCAGGAACCGGCCGTCCATGTCGAGTTCCAGCTCCTCGCGGCCCCAGCCCTCGGTCACCGGTCTGCGGCCGACGGTCACCAGCACCTTGTCGGCGGCGATCCGCTTCTCCTCGCCATCGGCGGTTTCCCCCAGCAGCGTCTCTCCGGTCGCCGACAAGCCTTTCACCTTGGTGCCAAGCAGAACCTCGACACCCAGGGCCGACAGCCGTTTCGCGACCGGCTGCGTGAGCGACGTATCATAGAGCGGCAGGATGCGGTCGAGCGCCTCGACGATCATCACCTTCGAACCGAGCTTGGCGAAGGCGATGCCGAGTTCGAGGCCGATATAGCCGGCCCCCACCACCGCCAGCCTTTGCGGCACTTCGGTCAGCGACAATGCACCGGTCGACGAGATCACTTTTCCGCCGAAGGGCAACATAGGCAGTTCCACCGGCGCCGAGCCGGTGGCGATCACGATATTCTCTGACCGGATGACCTGCTCCCCGGTCTCCGTCTCCACTGCCACCGTCTTGCCGTCGCGGAATTTCGCCCGCCCGACGACGATCTTGACGCCTGCCTTCTTCAAGAGCCCCGACACGCCCATGGTCAGCCGGCCGGTAATGCCGTCCTTCCAGGCCATGGTCTTGGCAAGATCGATCACCGGGTTCTCCGCCCGGATGCCCATGGCATTGCGGCGCTCGGCCATGGCGACCGTCCTGTGGAAATCGTCGGCGGCATGGATCAGCGCCTTCGAAGGAATGCAGCCGATATTGAGGCAGGTGCCGCCGGGCTTCGCCATCTCGACGATGACCGTATCGACCCCGAGCTGGCCGGCCCGGATGGCGCAAACATAGCCGCCCGGACCGGCCCCGATGACGAGAAGCTTGCAGGTGATTTCTTTCATCGTTCTTCTTCCACCTCACTCCTCGACGAAGATCAGCGCCGGCGTCTCCAGAAGCGCCTTCAGGCGCTGCACGAAGGTCGCGGCATCCCAGCCGTCGATCACCCGGTGATCGAAGCTGGAGGACAGGTTCATCATCTTGCGCGGCACGAATTGCGCCCCGTCCCAATGCGGCCGGATGGCGAGCTTGTTGACGCCGATGATCGCCACTTCCGGATGGTTGATGACCGGCGTCGAGGCGATACCGCCCATCGCGCCGAGCGAGCTGATAGTGATGGTCGAGCCCGAAAGCTCTTCCCGCAAAGCCGTGCCGTTCTTCGCAGCCTCGCTCAACCGCGCCATCTCGCGGGCGCAGTCGAAGATGTCGCGCGCCTCCGCATGCCTGACGACCGGCACGACGAGACCCGCCGGTGTTTGCGCGGCGATGCCGATATGCACGCCGCCGAATTGGCGGATGACCCCTGCCTCGTCGTCGAAATGGGCGTTGATGCCCGGCTGTTCGGCGACCGCCTTCACCATGGCGCGCATCAGGAAGGGCAGGATGGTGAGTTTTGGCTTGCCCGCTTTCAGGCTGCCGTTGAGGCGGGCACGCAGTTCCTCCAGCGCCGTCATGTCCACCTCCTCCACATAGGTGATATGGGGAATGCGCGACTTCGAAAGCGCCATCTTCTCGGCGATCCGGCGGCGAAGCCCGACGACCTTCACCTCCTGAACGCTTTTGTTCGGCTGCAGGCCGGCGGCGACCGCGCCGCCGCTCTCGCGGCTCAAAAACGCGTCGAGGTCTTCGTGGGTGATGCGGCCGGCCGGGCCGGTTCCCGGCACCTGACGCAGATCGACGCCCGCCTCCTTGGCCCGCAAACGCACGGCCGGTGTCGCCAGCGGCTTCTCGCCCTCCGCACGCGGCGCGCCGGCGCTTTTCGGCATCGGAGCTGCGGCGGGTTTCGCGGCAACGGTCTCCGGCACAGGTTCCGGCTTTTCCGCCGCCGGTTCGAACTCCCTCTCGGTTTCGACCGACAGCGCTTCCGGTTGCGGTGCCGGAACATGAACCTCCGGCTCCACCTCGCCGTCGCCCCCTTCCCCCGCGGTCTTGATCTTCAGGATCACGGTGCCGGTGGCGATCACGTCGCCGATCTCGCCGTGCCGGTAGGTCACCTCCCCCTCCACCGGCGAGGGAATTTCGACGGTCGCCTTGCCGGTCATGACGGCTGCAAGCACCATGTCCTCGCGCACCAGATCGCCGACCTTCACATGCCATTCGACAAGCTCGGCTTCCGCGACGCCTTCACCCACATCCGGCAGCTTGATGATCTTTTCGCCCATCTCACGCCTCCATCATGTCGCGCAGCGCCCGGCCGACGCGGGCCGGTCCCGGAAAATAATCCCATTCCTGCGCATGCGGATAAGGCGTGTCCCAGCCGGCGACGCGGATGACCGGCGCTTCGAGGTGATAGAAGCAGTGCTCCTGCACCAGCGCCGAAAGCTCCGCGCCGAAGCCGGAGGTCAGCGTCGCCTCGTGCACCACCATGCAGCGGCCGGTCTTCTTCACCGAAGCGACGATCGTCTCGAGGTCGAGCGGCAGCAGAGTGCGCAGATCGATCACCTCGGCATCGATGCCCGTCTCCTCCGCCGTCGCCTCCGCCACATGCACCATCGTGCCATAGGCGAGCACGGTCACCGCCGATCCCGGCCGGCGCACCACCGCCTTGCCGAGCGGCACCGTGTAATGTTCCGTGGGCACTTCGCCGAGCGGATGCGCCGCCCAGGAGGTCACCGGCCGGTCGTGATGGCCGTCGAACGGTCCGTTGTAGAGCCGCTTTGGTTCGAGGAAGATCACCGGGTCCGGGTTTTCGATCGAGGAGATCAGCAGGCCCTTGGCGTCGTAGGGGTTGGACGGCACCACGACCTGCAGCCCGCAGACATGGGTGAACAGCGCCTCCGGGCTCTGGCTGTGCGTCTGGCCGCCGAAAATGCCGCCGCCGGTCGGCATGCGGATCGTCACCGGGCAGGTGAAATCCCCGTTCGAGCGATAGCGCAGCCGCGCAGCCTCCTGGGTAAGCTGGTCATAGGCCGGATACATGTAATCCGCGAACTGGATCTCGACGCAGGGTTTCAGACCATAGGCCGCCATGCCGATCGCGGCACCGACGATGCCGGATTCGTTGATCGGCACGTCGAAGCAGCGCGTCTTGCCGTATTTCTGCTGGAGCCCCTGCGTGCAGCGGAAGACGCCGCCGAAATAGCCGACGTCCTCGCCGAACACGACCACATCGCCGTCGCGCTCCATGGAAACGTCCATCGCGCTGCGGATCGCCTCGATCATCGTCATGCGCGCCATGGCGAGGCCTCCGTGGAGAGGTCGATGCCGAGAAGAGAGGAAAAAAGACCCCCTCTGGCCTGCCGGCCATCTCCCCCACAAGGGGGGAGAAGATTCGCGGCACCGCCTTGCTGCCAATCACCGGTCGGTGCGGCTGGGTTAACCCCTCCCCCTTGTGGGGAGGGGTTGGGGAGGGGTCTTCGGAGGGCGAAAACACTCATGATTACACCCCCGCCTGCTGCCGTTGCCGTTTCAGATGCGGCGGCATTTCCGCATAGACGCCCTCGAACATGTCGCGCATCGAAGGCCGGCCGCCGGAATGGAGCGTGCCGTGACGCTCCGCCTCCTTCTGGGCCGCGACCACCGTATCGCGGATTTCCGCCTCCATCTGCGTGTGCCGCTCCTCGCTCCAGGCGCCGACCCGGATCAGGTGGTTCTTCAGCCGGATGACCGGATCGCCGAGCGGCCAGGCCTCCGACTCCTCCTTCGGCCGGTAGGCGGAGGGATCGTCGGAGGTGGAGTGCGCCCCGACGCGATAGGTGACGTATTCGACCAGCGTCGGACCGATGTTCCGCCGCGCCCGCTCCGCCGCCCATTTGGCGACCGCATGGACGGCGAGATAATCGTTGCCGTCGACGCGCAGCGACGGCAGCCCGAACCCGAGCCCGCGCGCCGCGAACGTGCCGGAACCGCCGCGCGCAATCCCCTGGAAGGTGGAAATGGCCCACTGGTTGTTGACGACGTTGAGGATGACGGGCGCCCGGTAGGTGGAGGCGAAGACGAGGGCTGCATGGAAATCCGATTCCGCCGTCGCCCCGTCGCCGATCCAGCCGGCGGCGATCTTGGTGTCTTGTCTGATGGCGGACGCCATCGCCCAGCCGACCGCCTGGATATACTGCGTGGCAAGATTGCCGGAGATCGTGAAGAAGCCGAATTCCTTGGAGGAGTAGAGAACCGGCAACTGCCGGCCCTTCAACGGATCGGCATCGTTGGAATAGATCTCGTTCATCATGTCGACCATCGGATAGCCGCCCGCGATCAGGAGGCCCGCCTGGCGATAGGTCGGAAAGTTCATGTCGCCCGGTTGCAGCGCCTTGCGGAAGGCGCAGGAGACCGCCTCCTCGCCGAGATGCTGCATGTAGAAGGAGGTCTTGCCCTGCCGCTGCGCCATCAGCATGCGCTGGTCGAAGGTGCGCAGCAGCATCATGTGCCGCAGGCCCTCCATCAGTTCCTCGTTGCTGAGCGACCCGGCCCAGGGGCCGACGGCCTCGCCTTCCCGGTTGAGCACACGGATGATCGAGAAGGCGAGATCGCGGATCGTCTCGGGGTCCGCATCCACCTCCGGCCGGCGCACGGAGCCCGCCTTGGGGATCGTCACATTGGAAAAATCCGGCTTGCCGCCCGGCCTCACCTCCGGTTCCGGCACATGCAGGCTCAACCTGCCGGGCGGGTTCGGCTTCATGTCATGCATCATTCGCTTCTCCTCCCAAAGAACCGGCAGTTCACGCAGCACTTCACCTCATCAGGCAAAGCCTCTGGCAGTGATGATCTTCCGGATGTCCGACATCCCCTCGTCGATCCGGCAGACGCGGACGTCCCGATGGATGCGCTCAAGGGGGAAATCGGAAATGTAGCCGTAACCGCCGAGCGTTTGGATCGCCGCGGCCGTCGAACAGATGAGCTCCTCCTCATCGGTCAGCATGCACGGATCTCCTCCTCGAAACCGTCTGCATGAGATCTAATCTAGGGCCGGAAACTGCGGCGTGCCACTCCTGCGAACTTGCTATTTGTTACGCGTTTCAGCAATTTTATTGCGCAGCCGCCCGATGATGGAACCGAGAGCCTCTCCGGCCGTTTGCCGGTTCTCTCCAACCAGGGGCTGGTCGATATGTCGGAACTGGATACCATCACTGAATTCCGCACATTTCCAAAGACATGGGGTGCCGAATATGTCGCGGCCGGCGAAGTGCGCTTCCGGCTTTGGGCGCCGGGCCAGAAAACGGTGATGCTGCGCCTGAACGGCGAAGACACCGAGATGACCCGTACAGACGACGGCTGGTTTGAGTTGCTGGCCACGGGCATCTCCCCCGGCGCGGAATACAATTATGTCCTTTCCGATGGCATGGTCGTGCCGGACCCCGCCTCGCGTGGCCAGAGGGACGACGTCAACGGCCCCTCGCTCGTCATCGACCCCACGAACTACGCCTGGCAGCATCCGGAATGGAAAGGCCGGCCCTGGGAGGAAACGGTCGTCTACGAACTCCATATCGGCACCTTCACGAAGGAAGGGACGTTCCGCGCCGCGATCGAAAAACTTCCCTATCTCGCCGAACTCGGCATCACCATGATCGAGGTCATGCCGGTCGCCCATTTCGGCGGCAAGCGCGGCTGGGGTTACGACGGCGTGCTGCTCTATGCGCCGCATGCCGCCTATGGCCCGCCTGAGGATTTCAAGGCCTTTATCGATGCCGCGCATGGCCGCGGGCTGATGGTCGTCCTCGACATCGTGCTCAACCATTTCGGCCCGGAGGGAAATTATCTGCCTCTTCTCGCGCCGGCCTTCTTCCATCCGGAAAAGACGACGCCCTGGGGTACGGCGATCGCCTACGAAACGGATGCCGTGCGGCGCTACATCGTCGAGAACCCGCTCTACTGGCTGGAGGAGTTCCATCTCGACGGGTTGCGCTTCGATGCGATCGACGTGATCGAGGACAAATCCGAAAAGCACGTTCTGATCGAGATCGCCGAACGCATCCGCGCCGAGATCACCGACCGGCCGATCCATCTGACGACCGAGGACAGCCGCAACGTCACCTTCCTGCATCCCCGCGACGAGAACGGCAATGCGCCGCTCTTCACCGGCGAATGGAACGATGATTTCCATAACGCGGTCCACGTCCTCGCCACCGGCGAGACCCATGCCTATTACGGGGATTTCGCGAAGGACCCGGAAAAGCTGGTGGCGCGCGTGCTGGCGGAAGGCTTCGCCTATCAGGGTGAGGTCTCGCCGCAGAAAGGCAAGCCGCGAGGCGTTTCGAGCCTCGACCAGCCGCCGGTCGCCTTCGTCGATTTCATCCAGAACCATGACCAGGTCGGCAATCGCGCCCAGGGCGAGCGGCTGGTCTCGCTTTCCGGACCGCATAAGGTGAAGACGCTGCTCACCGCCCTTCTGCTCTCGCCGCACATTCCGCTTCTCTTCATGGGCGAGGAATACGGCGAGACCAACCCCTTCCTCTTCTTCGCGGATTTCCACGGCGATCTTGCGAAAGCGGTGCGCGACGGCCGCCGCAAGGAATTCGAGGGCCACGCCGGCCACGAGGCCGACACCGTGCCAGACCCCAACGCGAAAAAGACTTTCGACGCCTCCAGGCTCGACTGGGCAAAGCCGGCATCCACGGAGGGCTGGGATTGGCTGGACTTCACGAGGACGCTCCTGAAGCTGCGGCGGGAGATCGTCGTGCCCCTGCTCGTCTCGGCGCCCGGCCGTTCCGGCAGGGTGGTGAAGACGGACAAGGGTTTCGTTGCCGTCTCCTGGAGCTTCCCGAAGGGAAAGCTTTCCATGGCGATCAACGTCGGCGACAGGACGCAAGCCCGTCCGGACATGCCGGGTAAAGGCGTCTTCGCCTATCCCGGTAAGGATCATCCGGAGAACGTCGAGGAGCTGCCGCCCAATTCCGCCCTGGTTTGTTTCGAAGCCGCGGGGGCCATCCCATGAAGGTACCGACCGCCACCTACCGCATCCAGTTCCGCAACGGCATGACCTTCGACCGGGCAGCGGCGCTCGTGCCGTATTTGAAACGGCTCGGCATCAGCCATCTCTACGCCTCGCCGATCTTCACCGCCGCGGCGGGCTCAACTCATGGCTATGACGTCACCGACGCCAACGAGATCGATCCCGCGATCGGCGGCCGTGACGGTTTCGAGCGGATGGTGAAGGCGCTGAAGATGGAGGGCCTCGGCCTCATCCTCGACATCGTGCCGAACCATATGGCCGCCTCGCTTGAAAATCCCTGGTGGCGCGACGTGGTCGAGAACGGCGGAAAGAGCCGCTACGCCCGCCATTTCGACATCGACTGGACCCGACGCCTGACGCTCCCCTTCCTGGGCGATACGTTCGAACAGGTGCTGCAGGCCGGTGAGATAGCGATAAGACCCGATCCGAAGACGGGCAAGCCGTCGCTCGCCTATTACGACACGTTCTATCCCCTGATGCCGCCAAGCTATGCCGGCCGCGAAGCGGAGGTGCTGAAGATCACCGACGGGGCTGCGATCGCTCGCCTGCACGACCAGCAGCCCTATCGCCTGATGTCCTGGCGGGATGTGCCGCGCGAACTTGGCTATCGGCGCTTTTTCGAGGTCGCCGGGCTCGTCGGCATGCGGGTCGAGGACGGCACCGTCTTCGACGATACCCACCGCCTCATCCTCGAACTTGTCCACAGCGGCAAGGTGGACGGGCTGCGCATAGACCACATCGACGGGCTTGCGGACCCGAAAGCCTATCTCGAACGCCTTCGCCACGAAACGGGGCCGGACTGTTACATCGTCGTCGAGAAAATCCTCGGCGAAGGCGAGCACATCCCCCGCGACTGGCCGGTCTCCGGCACGACCGGCTACGAGTTCATTGCGGCGCTCGGCAACGTGCTGGTGGATGGCGGCAAGCTCGATGCGCTGCGCGACGCCTATCACCGGGTCGCCGGCCGGCCGGCCGACATGGAAGCGGAACTCCGTGCAGCGAAATTGCTGATGGCCGACAACAACTTCGCCGGCGAGGTTGAATCACTTCTGAAGCTCGCCATCGAGATCAGCCAGGCGGAGGATCGCGAGTCCACGCTTTCGGAATCCGCGATGAAATCCGCCCTGCGCGAGCTGCTCACCGCCTTCCCGGTCTACCGCACCTACGGCACTCGCGAGGGCCTGCCGCCGGAAGGCCGCGCTATGCTGGACACGGTTCTGGCCAGGGTCAGGAGCGGCCCGGATGCGCCGGACGCGCATGCTCTCGCCTTCCTCGAACGCATCCTGATCGGCGATGTCGAACAGGCCGCGGCCGGCCAGGCCTCCGTCTTCCGCACCCGCTTCCAGCAATTGACCGGTCCGCTGATGGCGAAGTCGGTGGAGGACACGCTCTTCTTCCGCCACCATATGCTGCTGGCGCTGAACGAGGTCGGCGCCGAGCCGCTGCCGCACCCTTTCTCGCTCGACCGTTTCCACGCGGAAATGCAGACGCGGTTGGAGAGCCAGCCGGATGCGCTTTCGGGGACCTCCACGCACGACACCAAGCGCGGCGAAGATGCCCGCGCCCGGCTTTACGCCTTGAGCGAGGCGCCGGAACTCTGGGCGGAAGCCGTCGCCCGCTGGCGGGAGACGAACCGCACGGCCGTGCGGATGCTCGACGACGGCCCGGCGCCCGAACCGGAGGTCGAATGGATGCTCTACCAGGCACTTGCGGGCGCCTGGCCGGCCGATTTGCACCTGGAGGACACAGCCGGCCTCAAATCCCTGGAAGAGCGGTTTGCCGCCTATACGGAAAAGGCGCTGCGCGAGGCGAAGCTCCGCACCAACTGGGGCGATGCGAACGAAGCCTATGAAGAAGCCGTCATCGGCTATGCCCGAAACCTTCTCTCGCCCGGCAACTTGGCCTTCCTGGCGGATTTCACTGAAACTATCCGGCCTTTCATCCGCGCCGGCCTGGTCAACAGCCTCACCCAGACGATCATCAAGCTCGCCGCTCCCGGCGTGCCCGACATCTATCAAGGCGCCGAGGGCATGGATCTCAGCCTCGTCGATCCGGACAATCGCCGGGAACCGGACTTCGGGACGCTGCAGAAGTGTCTGACGAAGGAGGAAAAGCCGGCCTCGGGAGAGGAGGAGGAATGGCGGAGCGGAAGGCTGAAGCAGCATGTGATCGCCGCCCTCCTCCACCTTCGCCAGGAAGCGCCGACGCTGTTCCGCAAGGGCGAGTACCTGCCGCTTGAAGCCATCGGCAAGCGCAAGGACAACATCGTCGCCTTCGCCCGCGCCGAGGCCGACGATGCGCTGATCGTGATCGCCCCGCGTCTCGTCTTCGACGCGCTCCATGCCGGCCTTGTCCCGGCCGGTTCCGAATGGTGGGAAGAAACCGGGATCGCCCTGCCGCAAAAACTCGCCAACCGCCGCTATCGCGACGTCTGCGCCGGCAGAACCATCGACCCGCAGGAGCGGATCGCGGCAGCCCTCGTTTTCGGCGGGCATCCTTTCGCGCTGCTCCTGGCGGAATAGGTCTTCCACCTTCGCGAAGAAAAAGGCGCCGCTCCCGGCGGAACGGCGCCCTGATTCTCTTGCTGAAGTTTAACTGTCGGGAAATTCTCTAATGGAATCAAGCGAATCCGACGAGATTCAAGACGGCGATGATGATCACGACGGCGCCGACCAACCAGATGATGCTGTTCATGACGTTCTCCTTTTTCTGTTGTAAAACGAACGGCGCGAGGCTGAAAAGGTTCCGCCGGAAGGCGCTTGGAACAAACGCCGGGACCACGTGTTGAACGAGCATCGTGCGGAGGTGCGCTCTCCGCCAACAGGTGGGGACGAAATGGCCGGAAAAATTCTCCCGAACGAGACGGTAAACCACGCAGGCCCTTTGCGCGTCGTGATCGTCGGCGCCGGCTTTGCCGGCCTCGCCGCCGCTCGCGAGCTCGGCAACACGGAGATCGACGTCACCGTCATCGACCGGCGCAACCACAATCTCTTCCAGCCGCTGCTCTATCAGGTCGCCACCGCCGCGCTTTCGCCCGCCGATGTTTCGGAGCCGATCCGCCGCACGCTGGGCCGGTATCGCAACATCAAGGTCATGCTGGCGGAAGTGACCGGCATCGATGCGGCCGCGAAGGAAGTGAAGCTCGATTACGGCTCTTCGGTGCCCTACGACCGGCTCGTCGTCGCCACCGGCTCTGAATACAACTATTTCGGCCATGAGGACTGGCGCGCCTGGGCGCCGGGCCTCAAGACCATCCACGAGGCGCGCCTGATCCGCCAGCGCCTGCTGCTCGCCTTCGAGAAGGCGGAGCTTTCCCAGGACCCGGAGGAGAAGAAGGCGCTGCTCACCAGCGTCATCATCGGCGGTGGCCCGACCGGCGTCGAGATGGCGGGCGCCATTTCCGAACTCGGCCGCTTCATGATCACCCGCGATTTCCGCAAGCTGGAACCGGACAGCATGCGGGTCATCCTTGTCGAGGCCGGCCCGAAGATCCTCGCGGCCTTTCCGGACAATCTCGTGCAATACGCCATGAAGGTGCTGGAGAAGGAAGGCGTCGAGGTGAGGACGAACCTGCCGGTCGCATCCGTGACGAAGGACGAGGTGATCGCGGGCTCCGAGCGCATCCGCACCGGCTGCATCATCTGGGGCGCGGGCGTGAAGGCGTCTCCGGCCGCCAAATGGCTTGGTATCGAAGGCAAGGCCGGCGGCCGTATCCCGGTCGAGCCCGATCTTTCGGTCACCGGTTTCCCGGAAATTTTTGCTATCGGCGATACGGCGCTCGGCCTCGAGGACGGCAAGCCGCTACCGGCCCTCGCCCAGGTCGCCAAGCAGCAGGGCGAGTATGTCGGCAAGGCGCTCCGGGCCCGCTTGCTGGAGGGCAAGCCGAGCAGCGAGCCCTTCCGCTTCCACAATCGCGGCAACACGGCCGTGATCGGCCGCAATACGGCGATCTTCGACTTCGGCCGCTGGACTTTGAAGGGCCGGTTCGCATGGTTCCTCTGGGCGCTCGTCCACGTCTACCTGCTCGTCAATTTCGAGAAGCGCCTGCTCGTCAGCATCCAGTGGATCTGGCGCTATCTGACCCGCCAGCGCGGCGCCCGGCTGATCGACGAGAACGCCGCCTCCTTCGTCCCCTCTTCCACGCAAAGGACAGAGACATGAACACCGCCAACCCGCAGCTCGAAGGTCTTTATCTCGCCATCGCGGCGATCAACCGGCTCCTGGTCGACAAGGGTCTCCTTTCGCATGCGGAGATCCAGAACGTCCTGCAGACCGTCGAACGCAACGTGCTGGCCGACGACAATCAGCTCAACGTTTCCAGCTCCCATCAGAAGGCGGTCGCCTTTCCGATCCGCCTCCTTCTGCTGGCGAACGAGGCGGACGAAGCGGGCACGAAATTCTGTTTCGACGACCTGGCGCGGGAGATCGGCCGCCGGACATAGGAGCAGCCCATGAGACGTACCGGAATGCCGGAGGAGAAGAAGCCTCCCGCCGGCGGGATGCCGCAGGCCATCCCCGAGGAGAACGCGCTCGACGCGACGCTCCTGCTCCTGCAGGAAGGCTACGAATTCATCTCCAACCGGTGCGACAGGCTCGGCACGGACATTTTCCGCACCCGGCTCATGCTGACCGACGTCCTGTGCATGCGCGGGCCGCAAGCAGCACGGCTCTTCTACGGCGCGCCCGGATTGACCCGAAAGGGTTCGATGCCCCAGACCGTCCTGCGCCTGCTGCAGGACAAGGGCAGCGTACAACAGCTCGACGACGAGGCGCATCGGCATCGCAAGGCCTTGTTCGTGCGCATGCTGATGCAGGCCGAAGACGTCGCGGCCCTGGTTGCGCTGTTCCGCGATCTTTGGCGCAGCGAGCTTCCGCGCTGGCGGGAGGCGGGCCGGATCGTGCTCTTCGACGAGGTCAACCGGCTGCTGACGCGCGCCGTTTGCGGCTGGGCGTGCGTTCCCCTGCCGCAGGAAAAGGTGTCCGGCATGGCCCGATCGCTGGCGGGGATGGTGGAAAACGCCGGCCACATACGCCCCGGAACCGTGAAGGCGCTCCTGCGGCGGACCCGCACGGAAAAATATCTGGAAGGCCTCGTTCGGGATGTCCGCGCCGGCCGGCTCGACGTGCCAGAGCGCGCTCCCCTTGCTCGCATCGCCGCCCACCGCGAGCTGGACGGCAAGCCGCTCGACCCGGCGGTCGCGGCCGTGGAGCTCACGAACGTCCTTCGGCCGGCGGTGGCGGTCGGCCGTTTCGTCGTCTTCGCCGCGCTGGAACTCTACCGCAACAGCTTCTGGGTCCGCCTGTTTCAAGGCGGCGACGAGAAGGCGATGGAGGAATTCGTCGAAGAGGTCCGCCGGACGGCTCCTTTCTTTCCGTTTGTCGGCGCAATCGCGAAAGAGGATATCGAGTGGGAGGGCCATGTCATTCCGAAAGGTCAATGGCTGCTGCTCGACCTCTACGGCACCGTCCACGACGAACGGCTCTTCCCGCGGTCGCAGGATTTCTGGCCGCAGCGGCACCTTTCCTGGCGCCATCAGGACTTCAGCTTCATTCCCCAAGGCGCGGGCGAAACGGCGAGCACGCACCGCTGCCCCGGCGAACAGATCACCGTCGAGATCGTCAAGGAAGCCGCGCGGCTGCTCTCTACCGAAATGTGCTACGACGTGCCCGAACAGGATTTCACGGTGAGGAAGAACCGGATACCGGCCCTGCCGGAAAGCGGTTTCGTGATAACGAACATCCGCAAGCCGGAAATATGAACGGCGGCATGAGCGCATGCCGCCGCTTGTGGCTTGGGAGGAGAGAGCTTGGCGCGGTAAATCAGAGGATCGGCTTGCCGCCGGTCACTGCGATCGTCGTGCCGGAAACGTAGCTCGACAACGGATCGGCGAGCATGACGTAGGTTGTCGCCAGTTCCGCCGGTTGGCCCGGCCGTTTCATCGGCACCTGCTTGCCGAATTCCTTCACCCTGTCTTCCGGCATGGTGGAGGGAATGAGCGGCGTCCAGATCGGCCCGGGCGCGACGGCATTGGCGCGGATGCCCTTCTCGGCCAGAAGCTGCGCCAGTCCGGCCGTGAAATTCTGGATCGCGCCCTTGGTGGTCGCATAGGCCAGCAGCGTCGGGCTCGGCGTGTCGGCGTTGATCGACGCGGTGTTGATGATGGCGCTGCCCGGCTTCATGTGCGGAACGGCGGCCTTGGTGAGATAGAACATCGAATGGATGTTGACCCTGAAAGTCAGCTCCCATTCCTCGTCGCTGATGTCCTCGATCGAGGCGAAGGTCGCCTGGTGGGCCGCATTGTTGACGAGGACGTCGATGCCGCCGAGTTCCTTCACCGCCCTGTCGATGATCGACCGGCAATGGGCGGCCGTCTGGATGTCGCCGGGCACGAGCACCGCCTTGCGGCCCGCCTCTTCCACCAGCCGTTTGGTGTCCTCGGCATCCTCGTCCTCGTCGAGATAGGAGATCAGAAGATCGGCGCCCTCGCGGGCATAGGCGATCGCCACCGCCCGGCCGATGCCGCTGTCGCCGCCGGTGATCACCGCTCTCTTGCCGGCGAGCCGGCCCGAACCGCGGTAGGATTGTTCGCCATGATCCGGTACGGGCTTCATCTGTCCCGTAAAGCCCGGCATCGGCTGCTGCTGTTCGGGAAAGGGCGGTGTCGGGTACTGGGCCATGGGCGCCTCCTGGTCTCGGGGTGGGAAAATCGCTCTCTCCAACTGTCCGCAACGGCGGATGTTCCCGGTCGCAGACGCAACCTGAAAAAGAAAAGGGCGCCTCGGAAGCGCCTTGTTACCGCCTCTTCCAGTCCGCCGATCAGGCGCCGGGCGTCATCGCCCCGTCGCCGCGCCGCAGCCGCTTCAACTGGTTGACGATCCTGAGCGAGCCGGCGGCACGCGCGGCGGAAAAATCCGAGCTCTTCGACAATATCCGCAGCATGTCCTCCGCCTCGTCGGCAGAGATGGTGCCGCGGGCGGCGAGCCCGTCGATCAGCAGAAGCATGGCCCCTTCGACGGCAAGCGACCGCCGGCGCACTTCCATTTCGATTTCATCCGACTGAGGCATCTGAAGCTCCTTCCGCTGTCCCTTGTCGAATGGTTTGGGAAAGGAATTGTTCCTGACCTTTCGACGCGACTTTCGGAAGCTTCCGCCCCTTCGCGGATCAATCGCCGCTCCGGCGATCGCCGGCCGGCGGGTTCGCAGGCCCCTTGTCGAGCCTGCCCTGCTCGGCCTTGTAGAAATACTGGCTGTTGACCAGCCAGCCTTTCAGCGGCCGGAGCGGCAGCACGCAGGTGATGATCAGCACCGGCAGCGAGATCAGGAAATGCACCCAGAACGGCGGCTGGAACATGACCTCGATCCAGACCGCGAACGCCACGCTCGGCACGCAGGCGAAGCAGATGACGAAGAAGGCCGGGCCGTCCGCCGGATCGGCGAAGGAATAGTCGAGGCCGCAGACTTCGCAATTGGGCCGGAGCGTCAAAAAGCCGTTGAAGAGATGCCCCTGGCCGCAGCGCGGGCAGCGGCCGCGGATACCGGTGCTGTAGGGGGAAAGAGGCGCCCAGTTCGCTTCATATGCCATGACGTCTGCCTTTCGTGGACAGGATACGATGTATGGTTCGGCGATACCGCCCAACAGATGCATGGGGCAAGGTGTTCCCTTGACGCGCGTCAAACTGCCTCGCCTGCAACCGCTTAGGCAAGCCGCCGCCGCGGCAGGCGTTGAACCTTTGTCATCGATCTATGACATGGAGTGCGGCGCGCCTAGTGTGCAATCGCGAATCGCTCTTTTTTACGGAATACCCCATGAATCCGGAATTTTCAGGCCTCGGCATCACATATGAGGGTCATCCGACCCGCCTCAAATGGCACCGTCTCCGCCGCAGTTTCAGGGACCCGCTGTTCTCCGCCGCGGTCATGGCGGAAGGCTTCAGGCTCGGCGCCTCCACCGAACTCGACCTGCGCGTCCGCGCCGACGGCGGTTTCGTCGTCCTGCACGACGACATTCTCGAAGGCGAGACCGATGGACGCGGCCTGATCCGCGAGGCTTTCCCGGACGACATCCGCGGCCTGCGCCTTCTCGAAGGCGGCCACCCGCCGATCCTCAGCGAGGACCTGGCATTGATGCTTGAGACCGCCCATCCCGACGCGCTTCTGCAGTTCGACATGAAGGATACGCTCGCCGTCATCGGTTCGCGCGGCCTCGACCATCTTGCGGACTATTTCTCCGGCGCCGGCTCCTCGATCATCGTCAGCGGCACCGATCTCGACCTCATTCTCGCGGTGAAGGAGAAGCTGCCGGACCTCAGGCGCGGCATCGACCCGACCGACAAGCTCGCCGACATCCATGCGGCCGAAGGCTGGAGCGCCGTCGAAAGGGAATTGTCCGCCGATCTGCGCGGCCCGACGGAGGCGGATACGGTCTATCTTTATTGGCCGATGCTGCTCGACGCCGAGAGCGCCGGTCTCGACATGATCGGCCTCTGCCACGATGCCGGCAAGCTCGTCGATGCCTGGACCTTCAACCTCCAGAACCCGGACGCGGGCTTCACCACGGCCGAAGCGCGCGACTTCGCCGCCCTGATGGCGCTGAAGCCGGATCAGATCACTACCGACGAGCCGATCGCCACGGAACGGGCCTGGGCGGCGATCGCCGGCTGACGCCGCTCAGTCGTCTATTCCGAACGGATCGCGATAGACGCGCCGGCTGACCAGTTTCAGGCTGCGGTCGGGCTGGATGATGTAGTTTTCCTCGACCCGCTGGCCGAATTCGTTGCGGAACTGGTGCGGCACGACGCTGCCGACCGGCGCCTTGGTGAGCCGCGTGCGCGGCTGGCCGCCATAGGTGATGCTGCCGGGAATGGGTTCGATCCCCGGTCCGATATCGACGGCGGCGGTCGGGCGGCTGTCGGCGGTGGTGCAGCCGGCAAGCGCGATGGCAAGGCCGGCGACGATCATGGTGGTTCTCATGGGATATCCCTTCCGGTTTCAGCCCTTGCGGCTGGACTCGTTCAATTCCTTGGCTCAGCCGAGGTTCCCTCCCCGGCCGGGCGCACAAATCGTCTATCCAACGCCAAAATATCCGCTACACCTTTAAGCCGCCAGTACAGGAATGGGGAGAATACGTGCCGTGACGAAATCCTATGGAGCCATGTCGATCGCCGGACTTTCCGCGCTGATCCAGACGGGATCGGCCGATCCGGTCGAGGTGACCGAAGCGGTGCTTGCCGGCATCGAGGCCTATCCGGACAAGGCCGTTTTCGTTTCCCTCCTCAAGGACCGCGCGCTTGCCGAAGCGAGGGCCTCGTCGAAACGTCTGAAGGAGGGTCGCTCGCTCGGGGCTCTCGACGGCATTCCGATCGCCTGGAAGGACCTCTTCGATATCGAAGGCCTGCCGACCACGGCGGGCTCCAAGGTGTTGAAGACGGTCGAACCGGCGAAGAAGGACGCGGCGATCGTCGATCTCTTGAAGCAGGCGGGCATGATCGCCGTCGGCCGCACCAATATGAGCGAATTCGCCTTTTCCGGCATCGGCATCAATCCGCATTACGGCACGCCTCACAACCCGAGGGCCAAGGATGCGCCGCGCATTCCGGGCGGCTCCTCCTCCGGCTCGGGCGTCGCGGTGGCCGCCGGTCTGGTGCCTGTCGCCATGGGCACGGACACCGGCGGCTCGATCCGCATTCCCTCGGCGCTGAACGGCATCGTCGGCTACAAGGCGACCCGCGGCCGTTATTCGATGGATGGCGTCTATCCGCTGGCGACCAGCCTCGATTCGCTGGGACCCCTCTGCCGCACCGTTCAGGATGCGGTCTGGATCGACGCGGCGATGCGCGGCCTTGCCGTGCCGCAGACCGCCCGCAAGCCGGTCCGGCCGCTCGACATCGTCGTCCCGACCAACATCGTCTTCGACGGCGCCGAGCCCGGCGTGGTGGCCGCCTTCGAGGCGGCGGTCGGGCGGCTTGAAAAAACGGGCTGCCGGGTAAGCCGCATCGCCATTCCCTCCTTCGACGAACTGCCGAAGCTGATGGCGAAATACGGGCCGCTGGTGACCGCGGAAGCCTTCGCGCTGCATCGCGAGCGTCTGGCGGGGCCCGAGGCGGCCGACATCGATCACCGCGTGGTCGCCCGCACAAGGCTCGGCGAAAGGACCGGCATGGCGGATTACATCGCCATCCTGGAAGCCCGCGCCCGGATGATCGCCGAGACGGAAGCGCTGGTCGGCGACCGCTTCGTCGCCATGCCCTCGGTCGCGCATGTCGCTCCGAAGATCGAGCCGCTTCTTGCCGACGACGACACCTTCTTCGCCATGAACGGCAAGACGCTGCGCAATACCGGCTTCGGCAATTTCCTCGACTGGTGCGGCGTGTCGATCCCCTGCGGCACCGGCGACGCGGAGATGCCGGTCGGCTTCCTGCTCTCGGCCAATGCCGATCGCGACGAAGTGCTGCTGCAGGCGGCGATGGCCTATGAGGAGACTATAAGGGGATGAAGAATGGTAGCGGGAGGCAGAATTGAACTGCCGACCTTGGGGTTATGAATCCCACGCTCTCACCAACTGAGCTATCCCGCCACAGGGATGCGAAACTGTCCGGAAGAGCCCGGTCCGCTTCGGTCGTGCGGCTTATAAGACCCGCGTCACCAAAGTGTCAAGCAGGCTTTTGGCAAATCCGGCGGCAATTTTCGCCGCCGCCGGAAGCATTTGGGTCAGGCCGCGACAGGCGCGGAAAGCAGGGTTTTGAGCGAGGCTTCCGCGTCGGCGGCACGTTCCGACCGGTCGATGAAACCGCCGCCATAGACGCGCGCATCCGGCCCTTCCGCCGAATAGAGCACGCAGGCCTGGCCCGGCGCCACGCCCGCCTCGCCGATCGCCAGATCGACATAGACGCCCTGCTCGTCGCAATGGACGGTCGCCGGCGTCGGCGGACGCGTCGAGCGCACCTTGGCGAAACAGGCGAAACCGTCCCTCGCATCGGCTTCCAGCGAGCCGTCGCCGATCCAGTTGACGTCGCGAAGATAGACGCGATGCGTGTCGAGCGCTTCCTTCGGCCCGACGATCACCCGCCGCGAGCGGGCGTCGAGATAGACGACGTAGAGCGGCTCGCCGGTCGCCACACCCAGGCCCTTCCGCTGGCCGATCGTATAATGGACGATGCCCTCGTGGCGGCCGAGCACGCGGCCGTCCATATGCACGATGTCACCGGCCAGCGCCGCGTTCGGCTTCAGCTTGTTGACGATGTCCGTATACCGGCCCTGCGGCACGAAACAGATGTCCTGGCTGTCGGCCTTTCTGGCGACCACGAGGCCCATGTCCTCGGCAAGCGCCCGCACCTCCGCCTTCGGCATGCCGCCGAGCGGGAAGCGCAGGTAATCGATCTGCTCCTGCGTGGTGGCGAACAGGAACCAGCTCTGGTCGCGGTCGCTGTCGACGGGGCGGAAGAGCGCGCGGCGGCTCGGATTGTCGGGCGAAGGATTCGGCCGCGAACGGATGTAATGGCCGGTCGCCAGCGCATCGGCGCCGAGCTCCTTCGCCGTCGCCAGGAGATCGGCGAACTTGACCGTCTGATTGCAGGCCACACAGGGGATCGGCGTTTCGCCCATGGCATAGGCTTCGGCAAACGGGTTGATCACCGTTTCGCGGAACCGCTTCTCGTAATCGAGCACGTAATGCGGGATGCCGAGCGTTTCGGAAACCCGCCGCGCATCGTCGATGTCCTGGCCGGCGCAGCAGGAGCCGGCGCGGTGCACGGCCGCGCCATGGTCGTAGAGCTGCAGCGTGATGCCGAGAACGTCGTAGCCCTGGCGTTTGAGCAGGCCTGCGACGACGGAGGAATCCACTCCCCCCGACATGGCGACGACAACGCGTGTGTCTTCCGGCCTCTTGTCAAAATCCAGCGTGTTCACGGAACTCTCTCGGTGTCTCAGGCCCGCCGGTGCAATTAATTGCACAAAGGCGAGTATCGGCGCCGGGCGCGGGATCGGCCGCGGTCCAGGCAATTCTTGCCGCATATAGAAAGGATTTGAGGCCGGCGCAAGGCGGACGGGTATTTCAGCGGCTTCGGCATGGTCCCCTCTCGCCCTCGGGATCGTGCTTCGGTTTTCAAAGGGCGGCCGGAAGGCGGATTCCGCCCTTGGCGATCTCGGTTGTTTTTGTTTCGGCCGGGACACGTCGTGTGCCTCGTATTGAATTTTTATATGTGACACGCGACGTGTCCCGTTCGGTCAGTTTTTCCGCGCAACTCCGGTCCCTCTGCGGCGATATGGTCTTATGTCCTTGCGGATGCCATACCGGGTTGTGTGCGACACACGCACGCCCCGCCTTAAGACGGGAGGGGGACCATTTTCTGCGCAGCCCCCGACAACCCGCCTGCATCAACGGCAGACCGCCAGGGCACCAGTCCCGTCTCGCCGGCGATGCCTAACCGGTGTAGCCGAAACGGAACGGGCAAAGCATGGCACGGGTTTGAAGAGCGGGGATGAGAAAGAAGGCAAACCATTGAAAGAATTGAAGCGCAGACGTGGATTCCTCCCCGTTATCAGAGCAGCGCTCGCGCATATGGAATGTCAGGCGGTGCGTGGAGCCCCTCCCCCTTGTGGGGAGGGGTTGGGGAGGGGACTTCATTCCGAGTGAAAACCCCTCCCGCCTGCCGGCCACCCTCCCCACAAGGGGGAGGGTTAAGACCGCCGCACCGCCGACCACCCCATATGCGATAGCTCTGCTCTGATGACGGGGATGAATCCGCCTGCGACAAAACTCAGGAGGACAACGGGGCATTCCGGTCCGCCGCATCTCTATCACGACTGCATCGAGGCATGCCTGGCCGCCACATCCGAGGCACCGTCGAAATCAACTGCGCCCTCGGCCCTCACCTTCGGCAACGCGGAAGGATATTCCCGCTGGATGAAGTCGATCAGCTTCTCGCGCATTTCGCATCTGAGGTCGAAGGCCTTCGGCGCATTGGGGGCCGAGACGAGGACACGGATCTCCATGACGTTTTCCCTGAAATCGGTCACCTGCACCGCCACCACGCGCTTGTCCCACAGTTTCGAGGCGGCGGCGATCTCCTCGGCCTTCCTGCGCACGACACCGACGGGCACGGAATAGTCGAGATAGATCATGACGGTGCCGATGAGGGCGGAGCTTTCGCGCGTCCAGTTCTGGAACGGCTTTTCCATGAAATAGCTGAGCGGCAGGATCATCCGCCGCCAGTCCCAGAGCTTCACCACCACATAGGTCGAGGTGATCTCCTCCACATTGCCCCATTCCCCTTCGACGATCAGCGCGTCGTCGATGCGGATCGGCTGCGTGATCGCAAGCTGGATGCCCGCAAGGAGATTCTTCAGCACCGGCTGCAGCGCAAGACCGAGCACGATGCCGGCGACACCCGCGGATGCGAGCAGGCTGACGCCGTATTGCTGCACGGTGGGGAATGTCATCAGCATGGCAGCGATGGTGATCGCGACGATCATGAAACCCAGGATGCGCTCGGCGATCCGCGACTGCGTCACATGCGTCCTGGCGAGCAGATTGTCTTCCGCATCGAGCTTGAACCGGCGCAGATAGACGATCATCCAGATATGCAGGGCGGTCGACGCCATCCAGCCGACGACGACGATGAAGCAGAGCAGCAGGATATGGCGGATCACCCCCGCCTGACCGCCGGTCAGGGGCGCAACGGCCGCGCCGAACGACAGGGTCCAGGTGAGGATCGCAAGCCGCATCGGCCGTCTCGTGCGCGAGACGAGCGAGCGCCAGAAGAGATCCTTGTTCTCCACGAGGCGCGTCAGGAATCGGAAGCCGAAACTCTGGATGGCAAGGCCGATCAGAAAAGCGGCCGCCAGAACGCCCATGCTGACGAACCAGTCCGGCAGCCAGGCCATGTCATTCCGAAAATCCTGAATGAACCGCTCCATACCCCCTGAGCTAGGGTGCGACGCAGCACGGGAAAGAGCGGCCGCAAATTTTTCACGTTTGGCGCTCTTGATGGCAGCCGGGCGATCGAGGAGCCGGCAATGGGCGCAAATGCGAGGGAATTCGATCTCATGCGCTTCGTGGATGCACAGGCGCCCGTCTATGACCGGGTGATCGGCGAGTTGCGCGACGGCAGAAAACGCTCCCACTGGATGTGGTACATCTTCCCGCAGGCAGCCGGGCTCGGCTTCTCGATCATGTCGCAGCGCTTCGCGATCGGCTCCAGGGCGGAGGCTGCCGCCTATCTCGATCATCCGCTGCTTGGAAGCCGGCTCGTCGAATGCACCGAAGCGATGCTTTCGCACAAGGACCTCTCGGCGCACGCGATCCTCGGCTCGCCGGACGACATGAAATTCAAAAGCTCGATGACGCTGTTCGAGATGGTCAGCGAAAAGGGCTCGCCTTTCGAGCGAGCCCTTGAGCAATTTTATCATGGCGAGCGCGACGGGAAGACCGTCGCGCTGCTGGGAGGTTAGGCGGCCGCCTGGATCGCCGAGAGCTTCCAGTCGTTGGCGGGCTTGCGGACGAAGGTCCAGACTTCCACCGTCTCGGTGACGGCGTTCGGATCGCCCTCGGCCACGGCGCCGGTCTCGCGGTTACGCATGTAGTCGACGCTCGAATAGCGCATCGCCACCGTCGCATAGTCCTGGCCGTTTTCGCGCCAGGCCTCGGCCAGATCGCCCTGCAGGAGCTTCACGTCCTTCACCTCGTTCTTGAGGCCGTTGGTGGCGTTCTCGCCCAGTTCCTCGGCGAGGTAGGACATGGCTTCCGGGGTCGTGAGGCTGCGAAGCTTCGCATAATCCTCGGCGGCATAGGCCGACTGAACGTTCGTCAGCAGCTTCTCGAACTGGTCGAGGTCGCGGTTGGTGATGCCGATCTCGTCGGTATCCGGTCCGGCCTGACGCGGCGCGGCCGCATAGCCGCCCCCAAAGCCACTCCCGATACCACCGCCTTGGGCACCGCCGTTCAACGAGCCGATCTTCGGAATCTGGAAGCCGGACTGGTTCTGGCGCGGCGCCTCATAGGCATTGCGCTGCTGGCCGTAGCCGCCTGCCGGACCGGCGGGCTGCTGACGGCGCGCGAACAGGCGGAAGGCAAGCATCGCAAGACCGGCGATGAGCGCGATCTGGAGAAGCATGCCGAGGAAGCCGGCCATGCCGCCGAAGCCCGTGCCCATCATCATGCCGATCAGGCCGCCGAGGGCGAGACCGCCGAGAAGGCCGCCGGCCATGCCGCCGAACAGGCCGGGACGCCGCTGCTGGGCCGCGGCCTGCTGGCCAAGGCCGGTCTGCGGGCTGGCGGCGTTCTGCTGGGTGTTGGGCGTCATCGAACGGTTGATGCCGGTTGCCGGCCCGGGCGCGGTATTGGTCGTCGGCGGAGCGGAATAGGTGCGCGTGCCGCGGCTGCCGAAACCGCCGCCGGCGCGACGGGCTTCCGCGAAATCAACGGCGGCCAAGGAAACCGCCATCCCGATCGCAGCGACCGCGAACAGCTGCTTGAAACGCCGAAGGTTGGATAACATCTCTTTCTCCTCATGACCGCTCAAATGCGGTGTTCCCGGTTTATATAGCGATGGGCGGTCCGCCATTTTAGAGGCGGCGCCGATTTTTCCCGCCGAAGTAGATAACGAACTTTGAAACGGGAGCCAAGTTCCGAAAATACAACCTATGGGAAAGAAAGAGGCGCGAATGGTCGCAGCCTGCAGGAAAGGGAAAAGCCCGGCGCGTGAGGCACCGGGCTTTCGTTGGGCTCCTTGGGAGGAGATTCCAGTGGAGAGCAGCTCTGTTGAGGTCGCATGCGACGCTGCCCCTCATCCGCCTGCCGGCACCTTCTCCCCGCTCGCGGGGAGAAGGGATATGCCGCACCGGTTTCCTTCACCGAAGACGTTGCGTTTGACACGTCCCCTCTCCCCGCATGCGGGGAGAGGGTTAGGGTGAGGGGCAAATCCGGAAAGCGGCGCCTCAATCCACGTTGAACGCCAGCGGCTTGGCCTGACGGATCGCCGGGTTGGCCGTGAGCTTCGCCAGCACCTCTGCCGAGACGGGGCCGTCGACATAAAGCAGCGCGATCGCATCGCCGCCCTGCTTGTCGCGGCCGAGATGGAAGTTGGCGATGTTGACGCCGGCATTGCCGAGCGTCGTGCCGATGAAGCCGATCATGCCGGGAACGTCGGTATTGGCGATATAGACCATGTCGGCGCCGACATCCGCGTCGAGGTTGATGCCCTTGATCTGGATGAAGCGCGGCTTGCCATCGGAGAAGACCGTGCCGGCGACCGAGCGGGTCATCGTGTCGGTGGTGACGGTGAGCTTGATGTAGCCGTCGAAGACGCCCGACTTGTCGCGCTTGGCCTCGGACAGGATGATGCCCTTTTCCTTCACCATGATCGGCGCCGAAACCATGTTGACGTCGGCGACCTGCGGGCGGATGAGGCCCGCAAGCAGCGCGCTCGTCAGCGCCTTGGTGTTCATGTTGGCGGTCGAGCCGTCATAGAGGATCTCGATTTCCTTGATCGCATCCTCGGTGACCTGGCCGACGAACGCGCCGAGCACGTCCGCCAGGCGGATGAACGGCTTCAGGATCGGCGCTTCTTCCGCGGTGATCGACGGCATGTTGATGGCGTTGGAAACGGCGCCCTTCACCAGGTAGTCCGCCATCTGCTCGGCGACCTGCAGGGCGACGTTCTCCTGCGCTTCCGTCGTGGAGGCGCCGAGATGCGGCGTGCAGACGACGTTGTCGAGACCGAAGAGCGGGCTTTCGGTGGCGGGCTCCACCTCGAAGACGTCGAAGCCGGCGCCGGCGACATGGCCGGACTTCAGCGCTTCGGCCAGGGCCGCCTCGTCGACGAGACCGCCGCGGGCGCAGTTGATGATGCGCACACCCGGCTTCGTCTTGGCCAGTGCATCCCTGTCGAGGATGTTGCGGGTCTTGTCCGTCAGCGGCACGTGCAGCGTGATGAAATCGGCGCGCGTCAGAAGCTCGTCGAGCTCGACCTTCACCACGCCCATCTCCTCGGCGCGCTCCTTGGAGAGGAACGGGTCATAGGCGATGACGTGCATGCCGAGCCCGATCGCCTTCTTGCAGACGATGCCGCCGATATTGCCGGCGCCGATGACGCCGAGCGTCTTGCCGGTGATCTCGACGCCCATGAAGCGCGACTTTTCCCACTTGCCGGACTGGGTCGAGTTATCGGCCGCCGGAAGCTGGCGGGCGACGGCGAACATCAGCGCGATCGCATGCTCGGCTGTCGTGATCGAGTTGCCGAACGGCGTGTTCATGACGATGATGCCGCGGCGCGAGGCGGCCGGGATATCGACGTTGTCGACGCCGATGCCGGCGCGGCCGACCACCTTGAGGTTCGCCGCATTGGCGATCAGCTTCTCCGTCACCTTGGTGGCGGAACGGATGGCAAGGCCATCGTAGTTGCCGATGATCTCGGCGAGCTTTTCCTTGTCCTTGCCGAGCTTCGGCTGGAAATCGACTTCGACGCCGCGATCGCGAAAGATCTGGACGGCGGTTTCCGAGAGTTCGTCGGATACGAGAACGCGAGGTGCCATGGTGATGGGCTCCTGATAAGGGTTTGAACTTGGACCTTCGTCATGCCCGCGTCTGTCCCGGGCATCTGCGACGTATCGGTTTTGTCGATGGGATCAGATCCTCGGCACGAGGCCGAGGATGACGACAGCGGGGCGCAGAATACTTACGCGGCGGCCTTGGCGAGCGCGGCCTTCTGGGTGTTGAAGGCGTAGGAAAGCCAGGGCATCAGAGCCTTCATGTCGGCTTCGTCGATCGTAGCACCAGCCCAGATGCGCAGGCCCGACGGGGCATCGCGATAAGCGCCGGTGTCGAAGGCGACGCCTTCCTTTTCGAGGATCGAGACGACGCCCTTGGCGAAAGCGGCCTGCGCGTCGTCATCGAGCGCGGTGACGTCCGGATCGACGATCTTGAGGCAGACGGAAGTGTTGGACCGCGTCGCCGGATCGACGGCGAGGTTCTCGATCCAGGCATTCGCCGCGACGAAATCGTGGATGACCTCGGCGTTCGCATCGGCGCGGGCGATCAGCCCCTTGAGGCCGCCGACGTCCCTGGCCCAGTTGAGCGCGTCGATATAGTCCTCGACGCAGAGCATCGACGGCGTGTTGATCGTCTCGCCGACGAAGATGCCTTCGATCAGCTTGCCGCCCGAGGTGAGGCGGAAGATCTTCGGCAGCGGCCAGGCCGGAACATAGGTCGTGAGGCGTTCGACGGCGCGCGGCGAAAGGATCAGCATGCCGTGGCCGCCCTCGCCGCCCAGCACCTTCTGCCAGGAGAAGGTGACGACGTCGAGTTTCGAGAAATCGAGGTCCTGCGCGAAAGCGGCCGAGGTGGCGTCGCAGATGGTCAGGCCCTTGCGGTTCGCCGGGATGAAATCGGCGTTCGGGACGCGCACGCCCGAGGTCGTGCCGTTCCAGGTGAAGACCACGTCGCGGTCGAAATCGACGGTGGAGAAATCGGGCAGCAGGCCGTAGTCGGCTTCGATCTTGCGGACGTCCTTGAGCTTGAGCTGCTTGACGACGTCGGTGACCCAGCCGGCGCCGAAGCTTTCCCAGGCCAGCATATCGACGCCGCGCTCGCCGAGCAGCGACCAGAGCGCCATTTCGACGGCGCCGGTGTCGGAGGCCGGCACAATGCCGATGCGGTAATCCGCCGGCACGTTCAGAATTTCACGGGTGAGGTCGATCGCCTGCTTCAGCTTCGCCTTGCCGACCTTGGCGCGGTGCGACCGGCCGAGCGCGGCATCGGAGAGGGCTTCGAGCGACCAACCGGGGCGCTTCGAGCAAGGACCAGAAGAGAAATGGGTATTGTTCGGACGTACGTCCGGCTTTGCGGCTTCAGCCATGATGCTATCCTTCCAGATAGATGGCTCCTCGTTGGGGAGGAGTGTCCCGCCGCCGTGGATATTACCGTCCGCCTGCACAGTCAAGCGGGCGATGTCGCTCAGGGGAAAATTTCTGCCGCAGCCCTCATGCGCGGTGCCGGAACGAAAGAGGCCGCCCCGAGGAGCGGCCTTCATCTGGAAATGCGCGAAGCTTACTTGTAGACGATCGGCTCCGGCGGGGGTTCGTAGGCCACCGGGGTGTCGCAGCCGCCGAAGACGTAGCGGGCGCCGACGCGGGCCTCGTGGCTGTAGAAGCCCTTGTCGCGGCCCGGACCGCCCCCGACCGCATAGCCGAACATGTCGCCGCCGTCGACATAGCGGAAGCGATAGCCGAGATCCGCCTTGAGGTTGCAGGTGATGTCGACCGATGCGCCGGCCATGAGGGCTGCGGTGAAGCGCCAGCGGCCCTTGCCGTCGTGCTCGCTCGAATAGCAGCCCGGCACCGTCGGATCGTCGCAGATCGTGTTGCGCAGCCGGTTCCACTTGACGTAGGTGCCGCCGATACCGCCGCCGACATAGGGTGTGAAATAACCGTAGGTGCCGAGATCGACATAGACGTTCGCCATCAGCGAATAGGCCTCCATGTCCGACCGGTCGCTCGATGTACAGGTGACGCCGCCGCAGATGCCGACCGTTCCGCCCGAGAACTTGGACTTCGTGAAATAGTCGAAGGTCACGTCGGTGCGCAGGTAGCTGTTGATCTGATAGCCGACACCGCCGCCGAGCGTGAAGCTGTCTCGAAGCGAGGAGCGCGTGAAATCGGCAAGCCCGATGCCCGGGGTCGCCGACCCCTGGTAGAATTCGACGCCCCGCGACTTCTTGAAGGAATAGCCGACATCGCCGCGCAGATACCAGCCGCTCGCCTCCTGGACGGTGACTTCCGGCGCGTCCAGGATCGGTTCGGGCTGCGGCTCATAAAGATCGGCGGAATTCGCGGTATTCGCCGTCAATGCCAGCGCGAAGGCGCCGGCCAGGAACTTTCTCATTGCCCCATCTCCACAAAGCTCATCACGTAAGGCAGGCACGACGCGCAGCCAAAGGGTTGATCCGCGACAGATGATGGATGAGAAAGGTTAAACACCGCTTAACCATGCTTGTTTACCGGCTGTTTTCCTTAAATTAGCAAAGAATAACAGACCGGAAATCCGCTTTCATGGAAGCTGACCGACGCGGCATGGCTTCCATTGGCAAACGCTTTCGCAACGTTTAAGGAAGGCGCCATGCCAGACAATGTCATCAAGTTCCAGCGCCCGCCGACACCCAAGCCCCCGCGGCAGACGCCGCCGTGGCTGAAGCGTCTCCTGGTCTGTCTCGGGATTGCTGCCCTCTTCGCGGCGGCTTTCGTCTATTTTTCGCTGACGGGCCCGGCGCAGCCCTGACGCGGCATATTCGACGGATTTCATGAAAACCGGCGTTCGTTACCCCTGCCCGGCAGAAGTAATCGCATGTGGGCTTGCCCCTCATCCGGCTGCCGCCACCTTCTCCCCGTCTTAACGGGGAGAAGGACGCAAGACGCAGGCTTCCAGTCCCCTCTCCCCGCGTGCGGGGAGAGGGCTAGGGTGAGGGGCAAATTCCACAGGCGATTACTTCCCTGCCCGACAGAGGGATAAAAAGCAGTGCGTCGTATACGGAAAACGGCTCAGGCCGCGTTGCGCACGTTGGCGATGACACCGACGAGGCCGTCGACGATGCGCTCGATCTGCGTCCGGTCGTCGCCTTCCGCCATCACCCGGATCAGCGGCTCGGTGCCGGACGGGCGGATGACGAGGCGCCCGCGGGAGGCGAGTTCCGCCTCCGCGTCGGCGATGGCCTGACGCACGATCGCGTCCTCCAGCGGCTTGCCGCCCTGAAAACGGACGTTCTTCAGAAGCTGCGGCACCGGCTCGAAACGGCGGCAGACCTCGCTGACCGGCCTGTCGAGACGTTTCACGCGCGCGAGAATCTGCAGCGCGGCGACGAGGCCGTCGCCCGTCGTGCCGAAATCGGACAGCACGATATGGCCGGACTGCTCGCCACCGATATTGATATCGTGGTTGCGCATGTGCTCGACGACATAACGGTCGCCCACCTTGGTGCGGTGAAGGGCAAGGCCCCTGCCATCGAGGAACCGTTCCAGGCCGAGATTGGACATGACGGTGGCGACGATGCCTCCGCCCCTCAGCTTCTCGTCTTCTGCCCAGCTTTCGGCGATGACGGCCATGAGCTGGTCGCCGTCGACGATCTCGCCGCGCTCATCGACGATGATGACGCGGTCGGCATCGCCATCGAGCGCGATGCCGATATCGGCGCGCACCTCGTGCACCTTCTTCTGCAGCTTCTCCGGGCTCGTGGAGCCGCAGTCGAGATTGATGTTCGTGCCGTTCGGCTCGTTGCCGATCGTCACCACCTCGGCGCCGAGTTCCCAGAGCGCGAGCGGCGCCACCTTGTAGGCCGCGCCGTTGGCGCAATCGATCGCAACGCGCAGGCCGTGCAGCGTGACATCGCGCGGCAGCGTGCGCTTGGCATGCTCGATATAGCGGTAGATGTCGCCCTCGACGCGCTTCGCCCGGCCGATATCGCCCGACTTTGCGAGCTGGGTGTGCGGGTCCTTGTCGAGCAGGTCCTCGATCTGCATTTCGAGCTCGTCGGAAAGCTTGTAGCCGTCCGGGCCGAAGAGCTTGATGCCGTTGTCCTCGTAAGGGTTGTGGGAGGCGGAGATCATCACGCCGATATCGGCGCGCAGCGAGCGGGTGAGCATGGCGACCGCCGGCGTCGGGATCGGGCCGAGCAGGAAGACGTCAAGGCCGGCGGCGGTGAAACCCGCCACCATAGCGTTTTCCAGCATGTAGCCGGAGAGGCGGGTATCCTTGCCGATCACCACGCGATGGCGATGGCTGCCGTTGCGGAAGATCGTGCCGACTGCAATTCCGACGCGCATCGCAAGGTCGGGCGTCATCGGGAAGATATTGGACTGTCCGCGGATGCCGTCGGTGCCAAAATAGCGGCGTGTCATGTAAGCTCCTTCATCACGCCTTGATGGCGCGGTCCTCGCAGCGATAGAACTGCGGTTGTTCTTCAACGGCAAACCAGCCGGAAAGCCTGGCTCATGCCATAGTTCGAATGCCCAGGCACGTAAATTAGCGTCAAAATCGATTATATCCCGTTACCAAATAAGGTTACATCGCTTACTCATAGGATAGACGGGCAAGTAAAAACCGCCGCGGATCGCTTCGCCAGGATCATACCATGACAAAGGCCGCAACATCTCTTCCGTCATGCTCGGGCGCCTGTCCCGAGCATCTGACCACATCCATCCTCTGAAATTCTCCAAACCAATAGCTTGGCGACGTGAGCAGATCCTCGGGCACAAGGCCGAGGATGACGTCGCGTATGGCGAGAGGTTTGTCAGCAAGTAAAAACCGCCGCGGATCGCTCCGCGGCGGTTCTTGAATGCCATGCCGGCCGATCAGTGCGGCTGCGGTTCGAGGCCGCTTTCGGGTTCGCCGCCCTTCGGCTCGTCCTTCTTGGAACCGCCGGCGGAAGGAACCGCCGAGCCGCGGGCCGGCGGCGCGTCGTCGCCGAGATCGCGCGACGGCTTCTGGCCCTTGAGCAGCGCCTTGATCTCCTCGCCCGACAGCGTCTCGTATTCGAGCAGGCCTTCGGCGAGCATTACGAACTCGTCGTGCTTTTCGGTGAGGATGCGGCGAGCCTCGGTATAGGCCTCGTCGATGAGGCGGCGCACCTCGACATCGATCTTCTGGGCCGTCGCCTCGGAGACGTTCTTCGACTGCGAGACGGAATGACCGAGGAAGACTTCCTGCTGGTTCTCGCCATAGGCGACCTGGCCGAGCACGTCGGAGAAGCCCCACTGGGTGACCATGGCTCGGGCAAGCTTGGTGGCCTGCTCGATATCGGACGACGCGCCGGAGGTGATGTTCTCCTTGCCGAAGGTAAGCTCTTCGGCGACACGGCCGCCCATCATGATGACCAGACGGGATACCATCCACTTGTAGCTCATCGAATAGCGGTCGCCTTCCGGCAACTGCATGACCATGCCGAGCGCACGGCCGCGCGGGATGATCGTCGCCTTGTGCAGAGGGTCCGCGACCGGGACATTAAGCGCAGTGATGGCGTGGCCGGCTTCATGGTAGGCGGTGAGCTTCTTCTCCGCCTCGGTCATGGCCGAGGAGCGGCGCTCGGCGCCCATCATGATCTTGTCCTTGGCGTCTTCGAACTCGCTCATGGTGACAAGCCGCTTGTTGCGACGCGCCGCCATCAGGGCCGCCTCGTTGACGAGGTTCATCAGGTCCGCACCCGAGAAGCCGGGCGTTCCGCGGGCCAAAACCTTGAGATCGACATTCGGCGCCAGCGGCACGTTGCGGGCATGAACCTTGAGGATGCGTTCGCGGCCGACGATGTCCGGGTTCGGCACGACCACCTGACGGTCGAAACGGCCGGGACGGAGCAGCGCCGGGTCGAGAACGTCCGGACGGTTGGTCGCGGCGATCAGGATGATGCCTTCGTTCGCCTCGAAACCGTCCATCTCGACGAGAAGCTGGTTGAGCGTCTGTTCGCGCTCGTCGTTGCCGCCGCCCAAGCCCGCGCCGCGATGACGGCCGACCGCGTCGATTTCGTCGATGAAGATGATGCAGGGCGCGTTCTTCTTCGCCTGCTCGAACATGTCGCGGACGCGGCTGGCACCGACGCCGACGAACATTTCGACGAAATCCGAACCGGAAATGGTGAAGAAGGGCACGTTCGCCTCGCCGGCGATGGCGCGGGCGAGCAGCGTCTTACCGGTGCCGGGCGGGCCGACGAGCAGCACGCCGCGCGGAATGCGGCCGCCGAGGCGCTGGAACTTCTGGGGATCGCGCAGGAACTCCACGATTTCCTCAAGGTCCTGCTTGGCCTCATCCACGCCGGCGACGTCCTCGAACGTCACGCGCCCGTGCGCCTCGGTCAGAAGCTTCGCCTTCGACTTGCCGAAGCCCATCGCGCCGCGCGAGCCGCCCTGCATCTGCCGCATGAAGAACAGCCAGACGCCGAGGATCAGGAGCATCGGCAGAAGCGTGCCGAGATAGCTCAGGAAACCCGAAGACCCGTCCGTTTCCGGACGGGCCACGATGGTGACGTTCTTTTCCTGCAGCCTCGACATCAGGCTGTCGTCAATGACGGGCGAATAGGTCTGAAACCCCGAGCCGTTTTCGGTATAGGTGCCGAGCACCCGGTTGCCCGTGACGACGACATCCCTCACCCGCCCCGAATCCACATCGCGCAGGAACTGCGAATAGGGAATCTCACGCGAGCTGGTCTGCGTCGGCGCCGTCTGGAACATGCTGAACAATGCGACCAGCAAGAGGGCTATGATGACCCAGAGGGCGATATTACGAAAGTTTGGGTTCATTGAACTCCCCGGACTACGACGGCCAGCTTCTCGAGGCGGCCGCCTTGCTTGCCGCATAACATAGGGTTGCGGCGCGTGCTTGCCAAGGCGAACCGGAGCCGCCGCCTACCTTTTCCGCGCGGAATCCTTAATTGGCAGCGGGGGAAAAACGTCGCATCCGAGCAAAACCGCGAACTCACGTCCGAGATTAAGATCAAACTGCGGCAAAAAACCGTCGAAGGGCGCAAGCGTGGGTTCGATGCGGATTTGGCTGGCGGTGTAAGCGATGCCCCTCATCCGGCTGCCGGCACCTTCTCCCCGCACGCGGGGAGAAGGAAGGATGCCGCTTCGCTCGGCGACACTCTCCCCGCGAGAGGGAACGGCAGCAGCGCGGCGAACCTCCTTCTCCCCGTCAAACGGAGAGAAGGTCCCGGCAGGGGGATGAGGGGCTACAATCTCGGCATACGGCATCACCGCCATCGCCCGCATGGCGATAGCCGGCGGCGCATCGGGAAACAGCGCCAGCGCTTCTTCCCGATCGGGCGCGGTGGGACCGACGACGATCTCGGAGGCCCCGTTATTGGCGATTCGATAGCGGCCGTCCCAGACCGCCGCCTCCCCGGACGGGACATGCAACGGCACGAGGCCGCGGTTCTCGCGGGAGAGATAGAGCCCTTCGCGGCGCAGGTCGAAGATCACCCTTCCGGCCGTGATGCGGCCGGGCCGGCCGCCGTCGAGAAAGGCGGCGACCCGGTCCATGCTCTCGCGCGCGAGCGCATGCGCTCTCCCGCCGAGCACGGCCGCCAGCAGCGACAGCGCATGGCGGCGCGCAGCCGCCTCGCCCTCAAGACCTTTCGGAGCGAGATGGGCGAGCACGCCATGGCGGAGCGACACGTGACCGTGGACGAGATTGGCTGCAGCATCTGACAAGGCCGTCCGCCGTTCGACGGCCCGCGCCTGCGCAGCCGCATCGAACCGGCTTTCGGCCGCAAGCCGCCCGCGCACCCTCACCCGCTCGTAATGCGGATCGAGATTGCTCGGGTCGTCGATCCAGCCCTGTCCCTCCGCCGTCAGGAAAGCGCGGATATCGGCGCGGCGGGTCTGCAGGAACGGCCGCAGAAGCCAGCGCCGCCGTTCCAGAAGCACGGCCTCCGCCATGCCGGCAAGGCCGAGATTGTCCTCGCCTTCGCTCCGGATCGCGCGCATGAAAACGGTTTCCGCCTGGTCGTCGAGCGTGTGGCCGGTGAGAATCGCGGTCGCGTCGATCTCGGCGGCGACCTCCAGCAGAAGCCGGTAGCGCGCCTCGCGGGCGGCGGCCGAGAGCCCCGTCTTCGGCTTTTCGCCGTCCCAGCGGCGGATGAAATGGGGGATGCCGAGCCTGGCGCAAAGGGCGGCGACGGCGCGCGCCTCCCCGGCGGATTCAGGCCTCAGCGCATGGTCGACGGTCGCGGCGAAGATCAGGACGCCTGAGCCGGATGGATTGGCTTTTGAAAGGGAAAGCAGGAGGCCGGTGGAATCGCTGCCGCCGGAAATCGCGACGAGAAGGCGGGCCGGTTTCGAAAGACCGGCAAGGAGGCGCCGCGCCGCCTCGACGGGCAGCAGGATGGGGGCGCCGGCGGTCACGGGAGGGCCGCCTTCAATCGCAGCTCAGACGCTTCTCTTCGCTGCTGACCTTGGAAAGCACGGCGCGCGGCGCGCTCGGATAGCGCTTGGTCACCTCGCGCAGCGTCGCGCAGGCGGTTTCGGTATTGTCGAGGGCGGCGAGCGACATGCCGAGCTTCAGCAGCATTTCCGGCGCCTTCGCCGATTTTCCGTAAGTCTGGTGAGCGTTCAGGAAGGTCTTCGCGGCTTCGGCGTATTTTTCCTGCGAATACTGCGCCTCACCAAGCCAGAAATTCGCGTCGGCGATGCGGGCGCTCTTCGGATAGGCCTGGATATAGGCGGCGAACTCCCTCTCCGCGAGCGAATAGTCGCCGGCCAGCACATGGTTGTAGGCGCCCTGATAGGCGTCGTTCTCGCTGCCGAGCGAGGCGGTCTGCTGCGGATCGGTTCTCGCCGGACCGGGCGTCCTGCCGGGAGCCTGCGCGCCCGTGTCCACGCCCGGAAGTCCGGCGGCATTGTTGGCCCGGTCGTTGCGCGTGGCGCCGCGCGGATTGCCGTTCTGGTCGAGGTCGATCGAGCCGAGCGTGGTCGGCGGCGGCGCCGTCCGGCTGCCGGCGGACTGGTCCTCGCCGATACCGCCGTCGGAGGGGGACTCGATGATTCTCGCGACATCGTCGGATGATTGAACCGGCGGGGCGGATTGAGCCGCCGGGGCGCGATTGGACGCCACGGCCGGTCTCCCGGCCGTGGTATCGATTTCGCTCCTCTTGTTCTTCTCCAGATCCTGGAAGCGGAATTCGTTATCTTCCTGCGTCTTGCGCATCTGCTCCTGCATCTGCAGCAGCTGATAACTCATTTCCTCGATCCGGCCGTTCAACTGCCGGACCTCTTCCTGGAGTTGCTGGACGCGAACGGCATCAGTGCTCTGTGCGAGAACCACCGGCCGGTCGTCGGCCGAGGGTCTCTCCGCAGCCGTCTGATGGCCCTGGAAGAGTTTCGGCAGCGAGAAGGCCCCCGCCGGGCCGCCCGTCGCCATGAGCCCCAGCATCGCTGCCAAGACAAGTTTCTTCATAATCGTCCGTCCTGCGTTGTCATGCGCCGGATTGGCGCGAGAGGAGATTTTTCCAACTGCCGCCAAAAAGCAACCAAGCACCCGTTCAAAAATCCCGGAAATCGGGGCCAAACTATGGAAAAAACAAAAAGGCGGCTCGGAAGGCCGCCTTTTATTTCCTTATTTCCGGATCGGTGGCTCGTATCAGGAGCCGGCGCCGCCGAGAACGGTGACGGCGCGGCGGTTCTGCGACCAGCAGGAGATGTCGTCGCAGACGGCGACCGGCCGTTCCTTGCCGTAGGAGATGGTCCGGATGCGATTCGCCGGAACGCCGCGGGAGGCGAGATATTCCCTCGCGGCGGAGGCACGGCGGGCGCCGAGCGCGAGGTTGTATTCGCGGGTGCCGCGTTCGTCGGCATGGCCTTCGACGGTGATCGCGTAGTTCGGATAGCGCTGCAGCCACTGGGCCTGGCGGTCGAGCGTCTGCTGGGCGTCGGCGCGGATCGAGGACGAGTCGGTGTCGAAGAAGATGCGGTCGCCGACATTGACGGTGAAGTCCTGCTGCGAACCGGGCGTTGCCGAACCGGCGCCGCCGAGGCCGAGTTCACCGGCGCTGTTGGGAAGGTTCTTCTTGTTGGCGCAGCCTGCGAGCGCAAGGGCCAGCGTGAGGGCGATGACGGCGGGATTGCGGGCGAGGTTCTGCATGCGGCTCATCGCCGGGGTATCGATGCGGCTCATGGCCGGTCTCTCCTTGATCAATAAATTCCGAAATTTCAGAGTTGCCAGACTCTAACCGGGCTCGGTTAACCATGACCAAACACTTATGGTTAACGGAGTATTACAGTGTCCCTTGCTGGGCCGTTTCCCAGCAGATTCGGGCGCAAAAGAGGCGAAATGCCACCGCCTCCCCGGCCGCCCGCCCCTATTCGAGGAGCGGCGACCAAGCCGGGTCGGAAGCATAGGCCGGGGTCTTGATCTGGATTTCGTTGTAGCCGGTGAGGTCGATCGAATAGAGCTGCGGGCCGCCGGCTCCTGCGGGCTGGCGGAAGAACATCAGCACGCGGCCGTTCGGCGCCCAGGTCGGACCTTCGTTGTGGAAGCCCGTGGTCAGGATGCGCTCGCCCGATCCGTCCGGCCGCATGACGCCGATCGAGAACTTGCCGCCCGACTGCTTGGTGAAGGCGATCAGATCGCCGCGCGGCGACCAGACCGGCGTCGAATAGGAGCCGTCGCCGAAGGAGACGCGGGTCTGGCCGGAGCCGTCGGCATTCATGACGTAGATCTGCGGGCGGCCGCCGCGGTCGCTTTCGAACGCGATGCGCGCGCCGTCCGGCGAATAGGACGGCGAAGTGTCGATCGCCTGCGTCGAGGTGAGCCGCGTCGTGGTGCGCGAGCGCAGGTCCATCGTATAGATGTTGGAATTGCCGTCCTGCTGCAGGCTCATGATGACCTTCTGGCCGTCCGGCGAGAACCGCGGCGAGAACGTCATGCCCGGGAAGTTGCCGACCACCTCGCGCTGCCCGGTCTCGAGCTGGAGCAGGTAGACGCGCGGCTGATTGCCCTCGAAGGACATGTAGGTGATTTCCTGCCGGCTCGGCGAAAACCGCGGCGTCAGCACGATGTCCCTGGTGTTCGTCAGCATGCGGACGTTGAAGCCGTCCTGGTCCATGATCGCGAGCTGGCGCTGGCGGGCGTTCTTCGGGCCGCTTTCGGAAACGAAGACGACGCGGGTGTCGAAATAGCCCTCCTCGCCGGTGATCTGCTTGTAGATCGCGTCGGCGATGATATGGGCGACGCGACGCCAGTTCTCCGGCTGGGTGTAGAACTGCTGGCCGGTCATCTGCGAGCCGGCGAACGTATCCCAGAGGCGGAACTCGGCGCGAAGCCGCCCGTCGCCCTCGCGGGTCACGCGGCCCGTCACCAGCGCCTGCGCATTGATGACCTTCCAGTCCTCGAAGCGCGGCGCGCGGTTGGGATCGGAAATCTTCTCGATGAAGGCGTTCCTGTCGACCGGCGCAAAGAGGCCCGAGCGCTGCAGGTCGGCTGCAATGACCTGCGAAATCTGCGCGCCGAGATCGTTGTTCGACAGGAAATCCGTCACGGCGATCGGCAGCGGCTCGACATTGCCCTTGTTGATGTTGATCTCGACGCGGGCCTGGGCCGGCGCGGAGAACATCACGGCCATGCCGGCGAACGCGATCATGAGACGGATGAAAGAGCGTTTCATCATGGTGTTAAGGCCTTTCAAAGCAATTCGCTCGGATCGAAGTTGACGACGACTTCGCTCCAGGCGTCGTATTTGTCGGCGGGCAGGTTCTTGAAGGGCGAGGACCGCATGACGGCGCGAAGCGCGCTGCCCTCCAGAGTGCGGCGGGCACTATCCGAACCGCCGGAGGCCCTGACCTCCGGCCGGCCGACGATCGCGCCGGATTCGTCGAGCTTCATGGTCACGGTGATGATGACGCCGTCGGCGCCCTCGATGCCGGCGATGACGGACCAGTTGTTCTGGATCTGCCCGCGCAGCGCGTCCATCTCGCTCTGGGTGAGCTTCGAACCGCCCGTATCCCGCTTGCCGCCCATCGCCGCCGGCGCGGAAGAACGCTTCGCGCCGCCGCCGGAGGATTCCTGCTTGTTGAGCAGCGCCGCGATTTCGTCGGCGTTGAAATCGCTCTGCTTGGAAGACGAGGACTTGGCGGTCTCCTGCTTCTTGCCTTCCTTCTTGTCGGTCGGCTTTTCCGCGGCCTTCGCGGTCTCCGCCGGCTTCGGCGTCTCGGGCTTCTTCTCGGCCGGTTTCTCGACGGGCTTCGCCTCCTGCTTCGGCGGCTCCGGCCTCGGCCGGGCGGCGGGGACCGGCACAGCATCCGGCAGCGGGATTTCCTCGGCCTGCGTTTCAGCCGGCGCGGGAGTGGGATTTGCTTGGGGCTGGGGTTGCGGCTGCGGCGTCGGCTCCGGCTTGGGCGGCGTCATCTCCGGCTTCGGTTCCGGCAGCGCGGCAACCTCGGTCGGCTTCGGCGCGGTCTCCTCCGGCACGATGTCCTTGACGTCGTTCTGCTCCGGGGTGGGCGTCGGCACCGGCTTTTCGACCGGCTTCGGCGCGGCCGCCGCTTCCGCCTGCACGGGCTTCTTGGCGGGCGTCGGCGGCGTCTTCAGGTCGACGTCGTTGTCGCCGGAATTCTCGGCGTTCTCGACGATGTTCGGCTTGGCCGTCGGCTTCGGCGCGGCCTTCTCGGCGACCGGCGCCGTCTTGTCGCCCTGCTGGATCTGGGTGATCGATTCCACCGGGATGATGTCGACCGGCAGCGCTTCCACGTCGGCCACCTCGAAGGAGGCGGGCGCGCTGATGGACACCAGCGCGTAACCGAGCACCAGTGTGTGGAGGACCAGCGATGTGCCGAGACTACCCTTCATGGCGCCCGATCACTTCTCCTGTTCCTGAAGCGTGACGAGGCCGATATTCTTGTAACCGGCGGCGGAAATGCGCGCCATCACCTTCATGACGACGCCATAGGCGGCGGTCGTGTCGCCGCGCACGTAGATGCGCTCGTTGTAGCCCGTGGTGGCGATCGCCTGCAGCTTCGGGACGATCTCGTCGATGCCGATCGGCGTTTCCTGCAGATAGATTTCGCCGGACGGATTGACCGAGACGGTGATCGGCTGGGTGTCCGCATTCATGGCCCGCGCCTGCGTTTCCGGCAGGTCGATCGGCACGCCGACGGTCATCATCGGCGCCGCCACCATGAAGATGATGAGGAGCACGAGCATGACGTCCACGAGCGGCGTGACGTTGATCTCGCTGATCGCACCGTTGCGCCGGCCGCGCCTGCGGCGCCCGCCACCCGATGCCTTTGCTCCTCCGGCCGACATACCCATGATGCGTACTCCTTGGCCCTGCTGGGATTACTGCGCCGCCTGGCGCGGCTGCAGCTTCTCGTCGATCTGGCGCGACAGGATGGCGGAGAACTCGTCCGCGAAGCCTTCCATACGGGCCGAAAGCTTGCCGGCATCGGCGGTGAACTTGTTGTAGGCGATAACGGCGGGGATGGCGGCCACGAGACCGATCGCGGTCGCCAGCAGCGCTTCGGCGATGCCCGGTGCGACGACCGCGAGATTGGTGGACTTCGAGCCGGCGATCGCCTGGAACGAGGTCATGATGCCGACGACCGTGCCGAAGAGGCCGATGAACGGACCGGCCGAGCCGATCGTCGCCAGCGACCCGAGACGGGCCTCGTAGCTCTCGCTCTCGCGCGCCATGGTGACGTCCATCGCCCGGTCGATGCGCATCTGCAGCCCGATCGGCGAGCGCGCGCCGCGCTCGAAGCTCTTCTTCCATTCGCGCATGGCGGCGACGAAGATCGCGGCAAGCCCGTTGTTCTGGCGTTCCGCAAGCGTGCGATAGAGCTCTTCCAGCGACTGGCCGGACCAGAAGACCTGCTCGAACTGGTCGAACTGGCGCTTGGCCTTGCCGAAGCTCACGTATTTGTCGATGACGATCGCCCAGGTCCAGACCGACGCGCCGATGAGACCGATCATGACCAGCTTGACGATCAGCCCGGCCTGCATGAACAGCGCCCACAGACTGACATCGTGTGTCGCCGCTTCCAAACCTATCTGTTCCATCTATTCACAATCCCCGAATCCAAACGCCCGGTTTTTTAAGGACCGGGCGGGTTCAAAAGCGCGCTTTCGCGAGAATGTCTTTGATCGCTGGATGCGCTTAGCCTTAACCCCAAGATGCCCTGAGTTTCCAGCTTGGCTTCTCGCTTTCAATTTTGGTCAAAGGAAGGCGTGCGTTGCACAAATTCCTCATGGACCAGTAAGACATCATTATCGTTAAGAATGTATTACAACAAAGCGCGCCTATCTATTTGGCGGGACTCAAAAACTTCTCCGCCACGGCCTCCGGCAGCCGGCGCGGGCGGCCGTGCCCGTTTACCATGAAACTGTCTTTCGAAACGGTCGTGTGTTACATGGTATGTAACAAGCACCGCATGGAGACTAACATGGCCGAATCGACTTTTACGTTCCGTGTCGATGAAGAATTGAAGGCCGCGTTCGGCGAAGCCGCCAAGGCCCATGACCAGACGGGTGCGCAGCTCTTGCGTGGCTTCATGCGGGACTTCGTCAAGCAGCAGCAGGCCGAAATCGAGTACGACGCCTGGTTCCGCAGGGAGGTGGAAGAAGGCATAGCCTCTGCCAATGCGGGAGATGTCATTTCCGCCGAAGACGTAGAGAAGCACTTCGCAGCGCGCCGAGCGGAAACACGGCGCAGGATCAGCGGTGGCCGGTGAGGATCATTTGGTCGCGCCGCGCGCTTCACGACCGCGACCGCATCTATTCCTACATCGAAGAGGACGATCCGGCCGCGGCCTTGGCCCTGGACGAACTTTTCGAGAAACGTTCGACGCGGTTGGCGGCGCATCCTATGCTGGGCCGCGTTGGTCGGGTCGATGGAACCCGCGAGTTGGTGGTCCACCCGAATTACATCCTCATCTATGACATCGCAGATGCATGCGTCCGCATCCTTCGCGTGCTTCACGCCGCCCGGCAATGGCCGCCAACCCGCTAAAGCGGGTGTCCCAAAAACTTCTCCGCCACGGCTTCCGGCAGCCGGCGCGGGCGGCCGTGCTTGTTGATGACCGCGATCACCACCTTGGCCGCGATGAGCAGCGTTTCGCCGCGGCGGATCTCCTGGTTGAGCACCATCTTGGCGCCGCCCGCCTTCTCCGTCACCGTCTGGATGACGAGGATATCGTCCATGCGGGCCGGCTGCTTGAAATCGATCTCCATGCGGTGGACGACGAAGACGAGGCCTTCCTCGTCGGTGACGAGAAGCGCGCTCTGCTCGCAGCCGAGGCAGCGCAGATAGTCGGTGCGGCCGCGCTCCAGGAAGTGCAGATAGCGGGCGTGATAGACGAGGCCTGAAAAATCCGTGTCTTCATAATAGACGCGCTGGGCGAGCCTGTGGCCGCCTTCGATCAATTCGCCCGATAACAAAAAATTGTGTTCCTGCATGGCCTTGCCTTGGAAAATTATCGCTGTGCTCTGGATAACTGTGGAATGCTGACCCAGTTTCGAAATTCTGTCACACATCCTCCCTATCAGGAAACTTCTCGAAAACCAGCGGAGAGTAGATCATGAAGATTGCAGTCCTGGGCGGCGACGGTTTCGTCGGCTGGCCGACCTCGCTTCACCTGTCCGATGCCGGTCACGAAGTCCATATCCTCGACAATCTCTCCCGCCGCTGGATCGATACCGAGCTCGGCGTGCAGTCGCTCACCCCGATGGACAGCATCCAGGAGCGCACCCGCATCTGGCATGCCGAGACCGGCCGGCGCATCCATTTCCATCTCATCGATCTCGCCAAGGATTACGAGCTATTGAAGGGCTGGCTCGCGAAGCACCGGCCGGACGCCATCATCCATTTCGCCGAGCAGCGAGCTGCGCCTTACTCCATGAAGAGCGACCGGCACAAGAACTACACGGTCAACAACAACGTCAACGCCACCCATAACCTTTTGAACGCGCTGGTCGAACTCGATCTCGACGCGCATCTCGTGCATCTCGGCACGATGGGCGTCTACGGCTATTCGACCGTCGGCGCGGCGATCCCGGAAGGTTACCTGCCGGTCGGGATCGAGACCGCCGACGGCCGGGCCGTCTCCCAGGAAATCCTCTACCCCGCCAATCCCGGCTCGGTCTACCACATGACCAAGTGCCTGGATCAGCTGCTCTTCCAGTTCTACGCGAAGAACGACGGATTGCGCATCACCGACCTGCACCAGGGCATCGTCTGGGGCACCCATACGGAACAAACGCGCCGCCATATGCAACTGATCAATAGATTCGATTATGACGGGGATTACGGGACCGTCTTGAATCGGTTTCTCATCCAGGCGGCGATCGGTTATCCGCTCACCGTGCACGGCACCGGCGGCCAGACACGCGCCTTCATCCACATCCAGGATTCGGTCCGCTGCATCGAGATCGCGCTGAAGAACCCACCCGAGCGCGGCAGCCGCGTCGAGATCTTCAACCAGATGACCGAGACGCACCGGATACGCGACCTTGCCGAGATGATCGCGAGGATGACCGGTTCGAAGATCGCCTGGCTGCCGAACCCAAGGAAGGAAGCGCCGGAAAACGAGCTGATCGTGAAGAACGAGAAGTTCCTGGGCCTCGGCCTCGAACCGACCACGCTCGGCGAAGGTCTGCTCGGCGAGATCATCGACGTTGCGAAGAAATACGCCTATCGCGTTGACAGGACTCGTGTTCCGGCCGTTTCGGCATGGACGAGGGACATCGCCGCGAAGGTGGAACACGACCCGGAAGGCAAGCGGCTGAAATCGGTCTCGTGAGGAAAGCGCCATTGCAAGGTTGTGTCGGACGCGCCCCCCTCATCCGCCTGCCGGCACCTTCTCCCCGGTGGGGAGAAGAAGCATGCCGCACACATTTCCCTCAACCAAAAACGGGGGCAAGTGAAGCGACGGCGGATCCGCGAGTCTCTTCTCCCCTCGGGGAGAAGGTGCCGGCAGGCGGATGAGGGGGCACGCCAAACAATGACCTTTGCCTTGTGGACTCCCATCCTATGACACCCGCTCGCAACGCTTTCGTCACGCTCGTCACCAACGCCGATTACGCGATGGGCGCCACCGCGCTCGCGCGCTCGATCCGGCGGACGGGGACGGCGGCGGACATTGTGGTTCTGCATACGGGTGGGGTTTCCAAAGACGACCTTGCATCACTCGCGACGCTCGATTGCCGCTTGGTCGAGGTCGATCACCTGCCGCTGTCCGACGCCTTCAACGAGCGGCATGCGCGGAAAAACCTGCATGGCGCGGCGCCCTTCACCAAGGGCCGCAAGCCGGACTTCCACACGCCGCTCGACAATTTCTGCAAGCTCCGGCTCTGGCAGCTCACGGAATACGACAAGGCCGTCTTCATCGATGCCGATGCGCTGGTGCTGAGAAACATCGACAAATTGTTCGGTTACCCGGAATTTTCCGCCGCTCCGAACGTCTATGAAAGCCTTGCGGATTTCCACCGGCTGAATTCCGGCGTGTTCGTCGCCAAGCCATCCGCGCAAACCTTCGAACAAATGCTGGCGGCGCTCGACCGGCCGGACGCTTTCTGGCGGCGCACCGACCAGACATTTCTCGAACACTTCTTCCCGGACTGGCACGGCCTGCCGGTCTTCATGAACATGCTGCAATATGTGTGGTTCAACATGCCGGCGCTCTGGGACTGGAGAAGCATCGCCGTGCTGCACTATCAGTATGAAAAACCCTGGGAGAAGGATCACCCGAAGGCGGACCGGCTGCGGCCGCTGATCGACCTCTGGCGCGCCTTCCACGAAGGCCGGGATATTCCCGACCTCGCCTCGCTGCCGAACCCAGGGGAGCCCGCATGAAAGTGCTGGTCTCCGGCGGGACGGGATTGGTGGGGCGCTATATCGTCGAGGGCCTGCTGGGAGCCGGATACCAGGTGATCGTCGGCGGGCGGACGCCGCCTGCCCCGAACCTCTTTCCGAAGCCGGTCCGGTTCGTGCCGCTCTCGCTCGATCCCGACCTCGACCAGATCGAAGCCTTCGACGACGCCTATTTCTTCGTGCACGCCGCGTTCGACCACCTGCCCGGAAGATATCGTGGAGGAGAGGGCGACGATCCCGCCCGCTTCCGCCGGCTGAACCTCGACGGCACGGTGAAACTTTTCGAGACCGCGAAAAAGGCAGGCACGCGGCGCGTGGTCTTCCTTTCCAGCCGCGCGGTCTATGACGGGTTGCCTAGCGGCACCCGGCTGACGGAAGACCTCGTCCTCAGGCCGGAGAGCCTCTACGGAGAAGTCAAGCTCGACGCCGAGCGGGCGCTGGCCGCCCTCTCCGGTCCGGGCTTCGGCACCGCGAGCCTCAGGCTGACGGGCGTCTACGGCCATCTCCGGCCCAACAAGTGGGACGCGCTCTTCGGCGATTGTCTTGCCGGCAGACCCGTGCCGTCGCGAGCCGGTACGGAAGTGCATGGCAGAGACGTCGCCAGCGCCGTTCGCCTGATGCTGGAGACCGAGACGGGGAAGATCGACGGCCAGGTCTTCAACGTCTCCGACATCCTGAGCGATACGCGGGAAATCCTGGGCTTTCTGCCTGCCTGCCCGCACGAACTGCCGCCGCCGGCCGACCGCGGCGCGGTCGGCGCCATGGCCACGGAGAAGCTGGAAGCGCTCGGCTGGGAACGGGGCGGCATCGCCCTTCTGCGGCGCACTGTCAGGGATTTGGCGGATTTTCTCCCTCCGGCCGCTTGAAGCGCCGCATCCTCGCGTCCTGCTTGGTCTTTTCGATCGCTTTCTTGTGCTCCTCGGCCCATTTCCGGCCGGGATCGCCGCCCCAGAGCAGCCACGCGATATAACCCGTCGACGGGTTCTCGTCGTCGCCGAAGTTTTCGGCCCGCTTGTCCGCCTTGTGGCGATGGAAATAGCTCACCATCTTCCTGACCGTCTTGTCGGAAAGCGGCTTGCGGTTCTTGAGGTCGCGGGCGCGGGCAATACCGACCGTCGTCCCGCCGCGGCGGAACTGCGCCCGCAATTTGAGACCCTTTTCGGCCTCAGCCGCCACCTCGGCGGGCGGAACTCGCTCCGGATGCTCCGTGGTCTTGTCAAGATATCGCATGCGGGCCTCCTTCGGCAGGAAAACCGAATGAAGCCCCGCGAGGTTCCGGATGGTCAGGATTTAAGGTCGAGGTCGCCGTCGCGCCAGACGAGATGGCGCGGCGTCTCCGGCAGGTTTTCGATCTCCTCGGCGATGAAATAGGGCGGAATGTCGAGCGCTCCGAGTGCCGCCCTGGTCGCCGGCGCCCATTTGAATTCGAGCTCGTGCCCGTCCATCACCCGGTGGACGATATCGGTCGGATGGAAAGGAAACCGTTCCGGCAGTTCCATGAGATAATAGAGGCCGAATTCATGCCAGTTCCGGTCCTCGTAATGGAAGAAATTCTCGACCGACCAGATGAGCCGCCCGACCTTCACCTCGACGCCGAGCTCCTCGACCATCTCGCGCCTCAGCGTCTGCTCCGAGGTCTCGCCGATCTCCGCGCGGCCGCCGGGAAAGGTCCAGAACGGTTCGTGCACGGCGCGGTGGACCAGCACATGACCGTCGCGGAAACCGAGCCCGGCGACGCGCATCTGGAACGCGTCCCTGCCCTTCGTCTTGATGCGGATGCGCCGGTCGTCGGCCCTAGTCATCGTCGAAAGTCATCCGGAACTGCGCCGCTTCGAGATCCTTCGGCGGCTGCATTCCGAGGTGCTTCCACGCGTTTGCGGTCAGGACGCGGCCGCGCGGCGTGCGCTGGATGAAACCCTGCTGGATCATGTAGGGCTCGATGATGTCCTCGATCGCGTCGCGGGGTTCGGAAAGGCCCGCCGCGATCGTCTCGATGCCGACCGGCCCGCCGCCGAAATTCACCGCGATCATGTTGAGATAGCGCTTGTCGAGCTGGTCGAGGCCCATATTGTCGACGAGAAGGCGTGTGAGCGCCTCGTCGGCGATCTCCTTCGTCACCGCCTCGGCCTTCGCCACTTCCGCGAAATCGCGCACGCGCCGCAAGAGCCGGCCGGCGATGCGCGGCGTGCCGCGGGCGCGACGGGCGATCTCGCGGGCGCCCCCGTCGGTCATCGGCAGGCCCATCAGCCTCGCGCCGCGCCGGACGATCAGTTCCAGTTCCTCGACCGTATAGAAGGAAAGCCGGATCGGAATGCCGAAACGATCCCGCAAAGGTGTCGTGAGCAACCCGGCGCGCGTGGTGGCGGCGACCAGTGTGAACTTCGACAGGTCGATCTTCACCGAGCGCGCCGCAGGCCCCTCGCCGATGATGAGGTCGAGCTGGAAATCCTCCATCGCAGGATAGAGGATTTCCTCGACCGCCGGATTGAGCCGATGGATCTCGTCGATGAAGAGCACGTCGCGCTCTTCGAGATTGGTGAGCAGCGCCGCAAGATCGCCCGCCTTGGCGATGACCGGGCCGGAGGTGGAGCGGAAATTGACGCCGAGCTCCTTCGCCATGATCTGCGCCAGCGTCGTTTTGCCCAGCCCCGGCGGGCCGACGAACAGCACATGGTCGAGCGCTTCGCCGCGGTTCTTCGCCGCTTCGATGAAGACCTTGAGATTGGCGCGCGCCTCCGCCTGGCCGGTGAACTCGTCCAGCGACTGCGGGCGCAGCGTCATATCCAGGTCTTCGCCCAGCTTTTCCGGCGATATCATGCGGGCGGTCTCACTCATGCGAGAAGTTCCATTCCGGGCACCTTGCGGGTTGCCTTCACATCGAAGGTCTTCGCGGATTGGCAACCCTCTTCCTGAGAGCGGCAGGCAATCATCGCATCCGCAAGGTCTGCGTTATTCTGTTCGACGAGCCTCAACGCCTTCACGACGAGCGTGTGATTCTCGACAATAAGTCCCCGCGTATGAAGCAGCTTGCCGATGGCAAGTGTCACGTGTTTTCTGCTGAACCCGTATTGTGATCGAAGCGCCCAATCAAGCTCCAGCAACCCAACGAGCGTGACGAATGCGGAATAGTCGCGCCCAAGTTCTTCCCCAAAACGGAGGGCCGCAGCCCGTTGCACGGGGTCATCATCGACAAAAAGCCGGAGGACCACATTGGTATCGAGGCCGAAAACCTTCATTCTGCCGCATCCGCCTGGCTATCGTCGTGCGTATCGCTCGCATTGGCACCACCGGCTTTAAGAACAGTCGCGTCAATTTCTTCCAGCGAGGCTCTTCCCCTGGGAGGCTTGCCGAGCAATCCTGCGAGATCATTGAAATTGACGTTCTTGGGCGTGAGCACAACGTCACCATCGACCACGGAATAGATCAGATGATCGCCAGGCTGCAGACCGAGCGCCTCCCGCATCTCCTTCGGTATCGTTACCTGGCCCTTCGGCGAAAGTGTAACTTCCCACCGCATCCGCTTTCCTTCCTATAAAATCGATTTCGACGGAAATTCTACCAAATTTCCTTCTAACCGGCAAATCGCACACTTACCGGGCCAGTTCCTTCAGCCCCAGCCGGATGAGCTTGGCGCTGTCGGCGCCTTCGCCGCCGGCCTTGAGCGCCGCCGCGACCGCATTGGCCGCCTGGTCGCGCGAATAGCCGAGATTGGTCAGCGCCGAGACGGCATCCGACACGGGTGCGGAGGCCACGCCCTCGCCGATCTCCTGCTTGAGGCCGATATTGGCGGCAGCCTCGCCGGCAAAAGCCGGCGCCTTGTTCTTGAGTTCGGTGACGATGCGCATCGCCACCTTCGGCCCGACGCCCGGCGCGCGTGACACGGCGGTGCGGTCCTGCAGCGCGATCGCGTTGGCGAGTTCGGAAGGCGTCAGCGTCGAGAGCACGGCAAGCGCCACCTTGGCGCCGACGCCCTGCACGCTCTGCAACAGGTTGAACCATTCCCGCTCCAGCGCGGTGAGGAACCCGAAGAGCTTGAACTGGTCTTCCCGGACGTAGGTTTCGATGAACAGCACCACCGCCTCGCCGATGGAACCGATCCTCGAAAGAACGCGGGAGGAGCAGAAGACCTCGTAGCAGACGCCATGCACGTCGACGAGCACGTAATCGTCGCCGATCTCGTCGATAGTGCCTTTGAGCTTGCCGATCATGAAAAGAGTCCGCCAACGATAGGTTTATAAGGGATGGGTTTCGGGGGAGATGATGTCGAGCGAAGGAAAATAGGCGCGGTAGCGGGAGGCATCGCGCGTGAGGAGCCGGTGAGACCGGACAAGCGCATGCGCGCCGATCAGGAAATCCGGCAGCGTGCGGTCGCGCTGCCCGCCGGCTCTTCGATAGGCGAAATGGGCTTTGCCCGCCTGCAAAGCAGCATCATAGGACAAAGTCTCGCGCTTCAAATCGAGCCATCCAAATGCCATGTGAATTTCCAGTTCACTTAACGGCGATGCGGACAACTCCGACCAGATGATGGGATTGAGGACGAGTTCACCTTCCTCAGCGCATCGCTTCAACGCATTGAGCGACCACGCCCTTTCGGACGTCGCCGGTCCAAGCATGTCGATCAGCACATTGCTATCAACGACGGTCGAGATCATCGCGCGGTCCCCGGAGCCATTCGATATACTCGTCGGTAGTCATCCCGCCGCGATCCCAAGTGCCTTCAATGCTGGCCGCCCACTCGTCGAAATTTTTGAACTCGGCTTTGCCTCCCGTTTTGACAAGCATCACTCCTTCGTCGGAGACGACAAAATCCACCTCCGACCCGGGACCGATATTCAATCGATCGCGGATTTCCTTCGGGATCGTAACCTGACCTTTTTCGGTGACTCGCATGGTAATACCTCTGAGGTATTACTTATTGGCCAAACAAGAACAAGTCAAGAACAAACTAGCTCGCGAGCGCTGCGCGCATGCGGTGGCCGCCGCGATTATGGGCGTGACAGATGGCGATCGCCAAAGCGTCCGCCGCGTCGTTTCCCTTGAAATCCGCCTTCGGCATCAGGATCTTCAGCATCATGTGGATCTGCTGCTTCTCGCCGTGGCCGACGCCGATCACCGATTTCTTGACGGCATTCGGCGCATATTCGGAAACCGGCAGTCCCGCCCGCGCCGGCACCAGCATGACGACGCCCCTCGCCTGACCGAGTTTCAGGGTTGCCACCGCATCCTTGTTGACGAAGGTCTGTTCGACGGCAGCCTCGTCCGGCTTATAGGTGTGGACGACATCCGCAAGCCCGTCATGAAGCTGGCAGAGGCGCGAGGCGAGGTCCATCTCGCCGTCCGACGTCACCGTGCCCGATGCGACGAAGCGCAAGCTGTTGCCGAGCGTCTCGATGATGCCCCAGCCGGTGCGGCGAAGCCCCGGATCGATGCCGATGATGCGAATCGTCTCTGTCATGCGCGCGACCTTAGCGCTTTGCCATGCGGGGCGCCATGCCGGCTCGTTTTCAAGGAGCATCGCTCGAAGGGACCGGCTCCCGTCGTCGTTAACCATGTCTGAAAGCTTTTGGGTAGAACCGCGCCAAACGGGCACCGACCTTTCTTTCACCGCGTTGGCTCGCCAGAAAGGGGGAAGCCGAAGCGTGAAGGAGCCGCCCGAATGATACGGGATCGAGATCGGAATGAACTGGAAATGCGGCATTTGCGTACCGTCGTCGACGCTTTGGATGCCGGGTTGAGACGGTTTGCCGCCGGAGATTTGAATGCAACGGTCGATACCCCTTTCCCCGCCCAATTCGAGGGCATGCGGCGGGATTTCAACCGGGGTGTCAGTGCATTGAACGGAACCTTGGACGCCCTCGTCGGCGATGTCCTCGTTCTGCGCAACGAATCCGATACGCTGCGGAGCGCAATGAACGAGAACGCCGGCAAGGATGCCGAGGATAGCGACCGCCTTTCCAAGGCAGCCGCAAGCATCGGCGCCCTGAACCAACGTCTTCGCGAGCAGAAAACACGCGCCCAGCATGCCGCGACCATCGCCTACAATGCCAGGCTCGACATACGGCGCCCAAAGGAGGTGGTTGCGGCCGCGCTAAAGACCATAGAGGCCATCGGGCGGAAGCCGGACGGACCGGCATCGAAAACCGATCTGGAAACACTCTCCCTCGGAACAGAGCAGATCGGCCGCGAACTGGACGCACTCTGTCTCTATCTCGACGCGCTGAACGACCAGCTCGGCATTCTTTCCGAGATGGCCGGAGACCAGGCCGAAATCGCGTCCTCCATATCCAAAGACCTGAAGGATATCTCCAGATCGCGGCATGCCGCCAAGCTGAAAGCCGACATGGCAACGCTTGCGCTGGACCGCATGGACCGGCAGATCGCGGACATCGACCGGAGAGCCAACCGCTTCGTACGCGTTGGCGTCGTCACCGAGCCGCCGCACGATCCGGCACCGCGTGATCCCGGAGCCCGGGGCCCTCATCTGCGGCTCGTCAAATCGTAATCCGCAAAACGGCCCTTCCGCAGTCGGCGAGGGGTCGTATTCCTGGACACGGCTGCCTAAATAGGCGGGATACTTCGTCACCTATCCCGCCCAAGACAAGCCGAGACATGCCGATGATCCCCTTTTCCATTCTCGATCTTTCGCCCATCGGTGAAGGTTATTCCGTGCGCGACGCGCTCGACCAGTCCCGCCGCATGGCGATCAAGGCCGAGGAGCAGGGTTACAAGCGCGTCTGGCTCGCCGAGCATCATGGCATGCCCGGCATTGCGAGCGCCGCCACGTCGCTGGTGATTTCCCATGTCGGCGCAGCCACCAGGACGATCCGCGTCGGTTCGGGCGGCATCATGCTGCCCAACCATTCCCCGCTCGTCATCGCCGAACAGTTCGGCACGCTGGAGGCGCTGCTGCCCGGCCGCGTCGATCTGGGACTCGGCCGCGCACCGGGAACCGACATGCGCACGGCAAGCGCGCTTCGCCGCAATCTCGAAGCCGGTGCGGAGAACTTTCCGCACGACATCCTCGAACTGCAGCGCCTCCTGGACGCGCCGGAAAAGGATCAGGGGCTGCTCGCCGTTCCGGGCATGGGCGCGCATGTGCCGATCTGGCTGCTCGGCTCCAGCCTCTACAGCGCCCATCTCGCGGCAGCGCTCGGCCTGCCCTATGCCTTCGCCTCCCATTTCGCGCCCGACATGCTGATGGAGGCGATCGCCATCTACCGCGAGCGCTTCCAGCCCTCGCTGGAACTCGAAAAGCCCTATGTCATGGTCGGCGTGATGGGCGTCGCGGCGGAGACCGACGCGGAGGCCGAGCGGCTTTTCACCTCCTCGCAGCAACAGTTCGTCAACCTGCGCAAGAATGTCCGCACGCCCTTCCCCAAGCCGGTCGACAGCATGGAAGGCTTCTGGACGCCGATGGAGAAGATGAGCGTCGAGCATACGCTGCGTTACGCGGCCGTCGGCTCGGTCGCGACGATCACGGCGAAGCTCAAGGATTTTCTGGAGGAAACCCAGGCCGACGAGCTGATCGTCTCCATGCCGGTCCACGACATCGACGCGCGCCTGCGCTCGGTCGAGCTGTTCGCGACCTTGCCGATGATGGAGAAGGTGAAGGCGTAAATTTACGGAGTGGGGCCATTGCCCCTCATCCGCCTGCCGGCACCGTCTCCCCGCTTCCCGGGGAGAAGGAAGTATGCCGCGCCGTTTCCTCACCCAAAACGCTGCTTAGGGCACGTCCCCTCTCCCCGCCTGCGGGGAGAGGTTTAGGGTGAGGGGCAAAACAATCTCAGGCCGAGAGCTTGGCCATGACCTCGTCGGAGACTTCGAAGTTCGAATAGACGTTCTGCACGTCGTCGTCGTCCTCCAGATTGTCGATGAGCTTGATGAGCGACTGCGCCTTTTCCTCGTCGACCTCGATCGTGTTCTGCGGCTTCCAGATCGCCTTGACCGTCTCGGCGTCGCCGAGGGAGGCTTCGAGCGCCTTCGACACTTCGCCGAGGCTTTCGAAGGCGCAGATGATCGTGTGCCCGTCCTCGTCGGAGGTCACGTCGTCGGCGCCCGCTTCGATCGCCGCTTCCATCACCCTGTCCGCGTCGCCGACGCCTGGCTTGTAGGTGATCTCGCCCACATGGTCGAAGGAGAAGGACACGGAGCCGGTTTCGCCGAGCGCGCCGCCCGCCTTGGTGAAGATCGAGCGGACGTTGGAGGCGGTACGGTTGCGGTTGTCGGTCAGCGCCTCGACGATGATCGCCGTGCCGCCCGGGCCGTAACCTTCGTAACGGACGGAATCGTAGCTTTCGGCATCCGCGCCGGACGCCTTCTTGATGGCGCGGTCGATATTGTCCTTCGGCATGGACTGCGCCTTGGCGTTCTGGATCGCCAGACGCAGCGCCGCATTCATGGTCGGGTCGGGCAGGCCCTGCTTGGCAGCGACGGTGATTTCGCGCGCGAGCTTGGAGAACAGCTTCGACCGGATCGCATCCTGGCGACCCTTGCGGTGCATGATGTTTTTGAACTGTGAATGGCCAGCCATGGCACCCCTGACGCTTTATCTTGTTTGGGAATGGCGCCTTATAATTTCGAAGCCCAGCGCGTTCAAGGCTTTTCCGTTCAAGGGATTTTGCCGGGGATCAGGCTTTCCACCCGCCGATCCCGGAACAAAGCCAAGGGCTTGCGGTTTCTCTATGGAACGAAGAACCAAGGAGACCGCTCATGGCAAGCCTCACCGAAGCCCGCGAAGCACCGGAACGCCAGCTCTGGGACGAGATCAACAGCATCCACGCCGGCATGCTCGGCATCGAAGGTTCGCACATGCATTTCCAGCCTATGGCGCCGAATGCCGACCCGAAGAGCAGCACGATCTGGTTCTTCACCAAGACGGATACTGATCTCGTGCGCGCCATTCGCGCCGGGACGCGGGCGCATTTCTGCGTCGTCGGCAAGAACCACGATTATCACGCTTGCCTTTCCGGCACGCTGGAAATACGCAAGGATCCGGCCAGGATCGACGAATACTGGAGCGCCGTCACGGCCGCCTGGTATGAGAACGGCAAGGAGGACCCGCAGCTCACCATGCTCGCCTTCCGGGTCGACGATGCGGAGATCTGGGCCTCCACGGACAGCGCGCTGAAATTCGGCTGGGAGATCGCCAAGGCGAACCTGAAGGACGAGAAGATGCCGGAGGTCGGCGTCAAGCAGCACCTCGCCTTCCCGCAGTTCCACTGATCCAAGCGGCCGGTGCGGACGCTCAAAGTCCCTGCGGCACCATGATGGTCGGTTTCTTCGGCAGGCTGCGCATCGAGACCCGGATGACCGGCTCCTTCGCATAGGTTATGTCGAACCGGCCGTCGAACATGGCGAGAAAACTGTCGAGTGGCGGTCCCCAGCGGTGCATCGGCAGGATCAGTGAGGAACGCAGACGCTGCACGACGCGGCTCATGCTGTCCGCCCCCATCGTCAGCCCGCCGTCCACCGGCACCATCAGAATGTCGAGCCGGCCGATCTCCGTATACTGCTCCTCGGTGAGCTCGAAATGCAGATGGCCGAGATGGCCGATGCAGAGGCCTGCGACCTCGAAGATGAAGATCGAGTTGCCGTTTTCCTCGACCCCGCCGCCCCAGGAGCGGATGTCGGAGACGACGTTGCGGATATAGACATCCCCCACCGTCAGACGATGCTCCGCCTTTTCGCCCGGCACGTCGCTCCAGCCGTGCAGGACATGCTTGATGGCGGGGTCGGGGCTCAGCGTATAATGGGTGGAATGGGCCTTGTTCATCGTGACCACGTCCGGCAGCCTTTGCGGCTGATAGGCGCCGCTGTAATCCGTGGCGATCCCCACTCCTTCCGGCGTCTCGATGAAATAGGTGGAATGGCCGACGAAGGTGATCCTCACCTCTTCCCTTTCGGCCAGCGAAAGCTGCCTGTCTGCCTGGACGAGCTGCAGGCCGGACGGTTTGAAGCTCGCGAACGTGACGCCGGGCAGCCGGCTCGCGATCGCCTGGCACTGGCTGACGGGGAGCCCCGCATCCTGCGCCAGCGCCGCAAAGGCGGAAAGAAGAAGCCCGGAGAGACCGAATGCGAGAGCCCGTAGCATCATGCCACTCCCCAAAGAACCGCGTGCATGCTCATTCCCGGGCGAGAAGATGCGGCAATGCGAAAGACCGGTCCAGCCGGAATTATCGCGGCCGGCCTCACAATTCTGTCATTGGTGGAGGCGATGGAATTGACTATTGAAAAGCTGTGCGGCCGCCCGAATTGAGGTCGCCGGCACTGCGATATGGCGCGTGCGGAAAGGGATATTTCGATGAAGCAGGATATTGAGATCAGGACGGCGGACGGCACCGCCAAGGCCGCGGTCGTCAGGCCGGAAAACGGCGCCGCGACCGACAAGGGCGTCATCATCTACATGGACGCTTTCGGCCCTCGCGAAGCCCTGTACCGGATGGGCCAGAGGATCGCCGATGCCGGCCACATCGTGCTCGTTCCCGATCTCTATTACCGCTCCGGCGCCTATGAACCTTTCGATGCGAAGACCGCCTTCAGCGACGAGACCACCAAGACGAAGCTTCGCGGCATGATGCAGGCGACCACCCAGGAACTGACCGCCCGCGACGGCGCAGCCTTCATCGACGCGCTGACAGCGGCAGGCGCCACGGGCGCGATCGGCGCCGTCGGCTATTGCATGGGCGGAGGCCGCGCGCTGACCGCCGCGGCGCGCTACCCCGACCGCATCAAGGCGGCCGCGAGCTTCCACGGCGGCAATCTGGCGAGCGAGGCGGAAGACAGCCCGCACAGGCTGGCCGACAGGATCAAGGCGCGCGTTTATGTCGGCGTCGCCGGCGTCGACAACTCGTTTCCGCCGGAACAATCCGCCCGGCTCGCCGAAGCCCTGCGCATCGGCGGCGTCGATCACGCAATCGAAAACTATGTCGGCATGGCGCATGGCTGGACGGTGCCGGACCACGGCGTTTACGACAGAACCGGTTCGGAACGGCATTTCAAGCGCCTGCTGACGCTGCTTGAGGAAGCGCTTTAAGAGAGCCTCATGGGCCGCGCGATGCGGCCTATTGCTCGAAGGCAGGCGCGAATTTCAGGACGCCGGACGGTGCCTCGCCCCGAAGCACGATCCTCTGGACGAACTTCGGGTCGATATCCGCATAGCGCAAGCTGCCGTCGCTTTCGAAGCCGACGCGGCCGTATATTTCCGGACTGCCGACAAGGGCGCAGCCTGCCGCGCCTCTTTCCCTCAGGAGCTCCAGGCCTTTCAGGATCAGCGCCTTGCCGATGCCCTGCCGTTGCCGGCCGGGCTTCACCGAGATCGGCCCGAGCCCGAACCATCCGCCATGGACGCCGTCCACCGCAACCGGGGAGAAGGCGACATGGCCGATGACTTCGCCATTCTCTTCGGCAACGAGCGATATCGTCAGGTCTCCCGAGGCGCGCAGATCGTCTATGATGCGCGCTTCCGTGTTGCTGCTGAACGGCATCGGCTCGAAAGCTGCCCGCGTCAGATCGCGGATGGCGTCAATATCGGCGGCGTTTTCGTATCTGATCAGCACGGGCCCCTCCTTGGACGTACGTTTGGGAATGCCGGACGGGCGCTGCCCCGAAGCCGGCTTAACTCCAGAACGCCGGAATTGTCTCCGCCAGCCTGGGGCCGATCCTGAGCGGCGCGATCTTTTCCGCAAGCCCGGTGGCGTCGGAAATCTCGACGCCGAGGCCGCAGAGGGTGGCCGGGCCCGTCGCCGCCTCGAAACGGCCCTTCGGCATTTTCGAGATGAAGCGGTTGAGCGGCTCCTCCTTGTCCATGCCGAGCGAGCTGTCGTAGTCGCCGCACATGCCGGCATCCGACATGTAGCCCGTGCCGCCATTCAGGATCTGGCAGTCGGCCGTCGGCACGTGCGTGTGCGTTCCCACGACGAGGCTGGCGCGTCCGTCCACGAAATGCCCGAAACACTGCTTCTCGCTGGTCGCCTCCGCATGGAAGTCGAAGACGATCGCATCCGCCTGCTCCTTCAGCGGACAGGCGTCGAGGATCGCCTCGGCGCTCTTGAACGGGTCGTCGAGCTCCGGGTGCATGAAGACGCGGCCCATGATGTTGGCAACCAGGACACGGGCGCCGTTGCGGGCGAAGTAGAGGCCGGAACCCCGGCCCGGCGTGCCGGCGGGATAGTTGGCGGGCCTCAGGAACTGGTCGTGGCGGCCGGCGAAGGTCACCGCCTCCTTCTGGTCCCAGACATGGTTGCCGGTCGTCACCACGTCCGCGCCGGCGTTGATCGTCTCGAGGAAGATCTCCTCCGTGATGCCGAAGCCGCCGGCGGCATTCTCGCCGTTGACGATGACGAAATCGAGCTTCAGGTCGGCGACGAGGCCGGGCAGCTTTTCCCAGACCGCCGTACGGCCGGTCTTGCCCACCATGTCACCCAGAAACAATAGGCGCATTCTGATCCAATCTATGCCTGGCCCGGATGTTCGAAGGGCCGGTAGCCGCTCTCCGTCAGGATCGCGTCAAGTCTGATGTCGTGAGGTTCAAAGGGAACAGATGCCACTTCCTGGCAGTCGAAGGCAATGCCGATCAGCTTCGGCCTGCGGCCTTTTTGATGCAGACGGTGAATCGCCCGGTCGTAATAACCGCCCCCATAGCCGATCCGGTGGCCGGCCGCGTCGAAGGCCGAAAGCGGCATCAGCATGACGTCCGGGTCGAGTTCGGCCGCTTCCGGGCCGGGCCCGAAAGTGCCGAACGTGCCGGGCACCAGCTCGGCACCGCGGATGAGCTCGCGGAAGACGATCGTCCGCTTGTCGAGGATGACGGGGACGCAGAGGCGCGCGCTGCGGTCCCTCAGATGAGCCATCAGCGGACGCGGATCGACCTCCGAACGGATCGGCAGGAAACCGGAGACGATCGCGCCGGCATCGAAATGGATCGCGGCCTCCCCGTGCGAGGCGATCGTGAGGCTCTTCTCGACCCGCTCGACCGGCGGGATGGCGTCGCGGGCGGCAAGCCGCTCCGCGCGCAGTTCCGCCTTGCTCCTGCCGCCGTCCGTCACGCCTTTTCCACCGCCTTCTTCACGAGCAGCTTGTCGATGCGGCGGCCGTCGAGATCGATGACCTCGAAAGTCCAGCCATGGGTCGAGAAGCTTTCGCCGAGTTCCGGCAGATGCTTCAGTTCATCGAGAACGAAGCCGGCAACGGTCTCGTAGCCGGGGTCCTCTCCGATCGGAACCCCCATCTGCTCGGCGAATTCGTCGACCGGCATCCAGCCGGCGACGAGGAACGAGCCGTCGTCGCGCGGCACGATCGCCGGTTCTTCCTCCTCGTCCTCCTGGAAGACGCCGGTGATCGCCTCCAGAATGTCGCCGGAGGTGATGATGCCTTCGAAATGGCCGTATTCGTCATAGACGAGCACCATATGGGCCGGCGCCCGGCGCAGTGCCTGGATGACGTCGAGCGCGCCGGTGAGGTCGGAGACGACCGGCGCCTCGCGCATCAAAGCCTTTACGTCGAACTGCCGGCCGCCCGCGATGAAATCATAGGCGTCCTTGACGAAGAGCACGCCGAGGATCTCGTCGGAACTGCCCTTGCGCACCGGCAGGCGCGAGCGTTGCGTCGCCCGAAGCTGCACGCGCAGCTCTTCCAGACCGTCCTCGGTATCGACGACCTCGACGTCGCGGCGCGGCGTCATGAGGCCCCGCGCCGTGCGGTCGGCGAGCCGCATGACGCCGGAGATCATGGCGGATTCCTCCGTCTCGATCACGCCTGCGCTCTGAGCCTCGGCAAGAACGGTGCGGATTTCCTCGTCGGTCACCCGCTCGCCCGACTCTCCCTTCTGGCCAAGCACGCTGAGGACGAAACGGCCGGAAATATCCAGGAACCAGACGATCGGTGCACCGACCTTCGAAAGCAGCATCATGGCGGGCGCCAAGCGGGCGGCAACCGTTTCGGGTGCGCGCAGCGCGATCCGCTTGGGAACGAGCTCGCCGACGATCAGCGACAGATAGGTGATGGCGACGACCACGATGCCGACGCCGAGCCAGTCGGCAAGGTTGTCGGACATGCCCTGCTCTTCCAGCCACAGGGTGAAGCGCGTGCCGAGCGTGGCGCCGGAAAAGGCGCCGGAGAGGACGCCGACCAGGGTGATGCCGATCTGGACGGTCGAAAGGAAGCGGCCGGGATCTTCTGCGAGGCGCATGGCCGTTGCCGCCCCTCTGTTGCCCTGTTCGGCCATGACCTTCAAACGAACGGGGCGGGATGAAACGACGGCGAGTTCCGACATTGCCAGGACACCGTTCAGAACGGTGAGTGCAATGACGATGATAATTTCGGTTAACAAAAGGGGCTCTTTAGCTAGGACAATATTCCTGCGCGCAAAACGGAATGCACCGCCTTTGAGAGCGGCCTGCCTCGACACGACCGCGCCCACAGGCGCCTCGCCGGCAAAGTTTCGCGCACAGCTCGGAAAACCGGGACCGGTTCTCGGAGCTGTGCACCTTCACTTGCAACGGGAAATCATAAGGTCGCGTTCCATCCATTGCAATGGCTGGAACAAAATCATACCGAGGCACTCGGATTTTTCAGGTCAGGCTGACCGTCAGCTCGGCGCGGGTGCCGGAAATATCCGGCACGTAGTGGATGGTCGAGCCGAGCGTCGCGGCCATGGATTTGACGATGCGGCTGCCGAGGCCCGTGCCCTTCGGCTGGTCGCCCTCGCGCCAGCCGATCCCGTCGTCCTCGACCGCGAGAAGCGCGCTGCCCTCGTCCTTTCGCTTGAAGAGCACCCGCACCTCCCCTTCGACACCCGCCGGATAGGCGTATTTGAGGGCATTGGTGAGGAGCTCCGTGACGATCATGCCGACGGAGACGGCGCGGTCGGAGGCCAGCGACACCGGTTCCGCCTCCAGCCGGATCGACGGCCTTTGCTGGTCGTTGACCGTGTCCTGAACCTCGCGCACCAGCGTGCCGAGATATTTGTCCATCTCCACATGGCGGACGTCGTCGGACGTATAGAGGCTGCGATGCATGCCGGCGATCGCGGTGATGCGGGCCTGGGTCTCGGCGAGCGCCGCCTTGACGTCTTCGTTCCTGCTGCTCGAGACCTGCAGGCGGATGAGCGCCGCGACCAGCGCCAGGCTGTTGGCGACGCGGTGGTTGACTTCCGCAAGCAGGACTTCGGCGCGTTCCTTGCCGAGGCGGATTTCCTGCTCGGCCTTTTCCTGGGCGCGACGCAGCTCCGCCGTGGCGATGCCCTGCCGGATTGCGCTTTCCATCAGCGGCCAGAACTCGTCGCCGACCGTCTTGATGACATAGTCGGACGCGCCGCTCTTCAGCGCGTCGATGGCGATCGTCGCATCGCTAGATCCGGTGACATAGATGACGGGAATGTCCGAGCCCCGATCCTTCAGCCGGTGAAGAATGTCGAGCCCGGTGCCTGTCTTGAGATAATGGTCGAGCACGACCGCATCGATGCCGCCTCTTTCCACCGCCTCCATCGCCGATGCCTGATCCGCCACCTGGACAACCTGGTAACCGGCACGGCCGAGGTGACGTTCGGCAAGTCTCGCGAGGGCAAGGTCGTCATCGACGTAGAGAATGGTTTGCGGCATCGCGTCTCGTCATTGTCCGGGTATCTGCATGACGGCAAAGAACAGCCCGAGCTGTCTGATGGCATGCGCAAAACTGTCGTAATCGACCGGTTTGGTAATGTAAACGTTGGCGCCGAGGTCGTAACAGCGCTGGATTTCGCGTTCGTCGTCCGTGGTGGTGAGGATGACCACCGGCAGCCGTTTCGAGTGGGGGTTCGACTTCACCTTCTCCAGGATGTCAATACCCGACATGTCAGGCAGGTTGAGATCGAGAAGGATCAGGAGATAGCGGTCTTGGCTGGCCATGCCCGAACGGTCCTTGCCGAGGATGTAGTCGAGCGCCTCGTTGCCGTTGGTGAAGGGGACGATCTCGTTGTTGACCCCGGCGCGGCGGACATTCTTCTCGATCAGGCGCGCATGTCCTTCGTCGTCCTCGATCATGACGATGGTGACTTCTTTTCCGGCAGCTTTCATTGCCCGTGACTCCTGACATACTGGGACAAATCCGTGGGCAGACGGATGATGAACGTCGCTCCGCCGCCCAATGTGGACGTCACCGTAATCTCGCCCCCTAAATTTCTGACTAACGAACGTACGTGAGCAAGGCCTATCCCCTCGCCCGGCATGTTCTGGACACCGGACCGGCGGAAGAGCTCGAATACCCGCTCGTGATCCTCGGGCGCGATCCCGCGGCCGTTGTCGGCGACCTCGATACGGATCGAACTCCGTCCGATCTGCATGGCCTTGACCGAAAGCGTAAGCGGGCGGTCGGGGTGCTTGTACTTTATCGCATTGTCGAAAAGATTACCGAAAATCTGTTCCATCGAAAATCGGTCGGTAATAAGGCTGCGCACGGCACCGACCGAGATTTTCATCTCGCCGCCCGCCTCGCTGACCTGGTGGTAGATGCTTGCGGCCGTCGCCTCCAGGAGGTCCTGAAGGTCGATCTTCTCAGGCTTGAGCTCGCGCCGGCCATCGCGGGAGATCTTGAGGATCGCATTGATGAGGCTGTCCATCTTCTTCGTCGACGAACGGATGAAGCCGATCGCTTCCGGCAGATCCTCCTCGACCGCCTGGCGCGCCTCGATCACTTCGTTTTCCGTCAGTGACGCACCGTCGGCGAGCACGAAGGTGGAAATCGCCTTCAGGGTCGCATCGAGTTCGCTCGTGAAGCCCATGATGTTGACGAGCGGCGCGCGCAGGTCGTGCGAGACGATATAGGCATAGCGCTGGATTTCGCGGTTCGCCTGGATGAGGTCTTCGGTGCGCTCGCTGACGCGCTCCTCCAGACTGGCGTTCAATTCCTCCACTTCGGCGCGCGCCCGCTGCAATTCGCGGACATGCTGTCCGACGACCGCGATTGCGCCGCCGAGCACCAGGATGATGAGGATGCCGCCGCCGATCGTGAGCCACTGCAGCGACGAGGCTGAATCATGGAGTTCCTCGATACCGGAATTGAGCCGGCCGTCCATATCGCGGATCACCTGGCTGAGGATGGCGCTGATCCCGTCCATAACCTGACGGCCATAGGCGCCCTTGACGATCGCCACGGCTCCGGAAAAATCGCCTCGTCTGCCGAGATCGACGGTTCCTTCCATTTCCTGACGTTTTTCGTCCACCAGGCGATCGAGCTGATCCAGAGGCACGCGGACGGAACCCTGCGCCGCCACCGCCGTTTCGAAGCGTTCTCGGAGACGGGGCAGGTTGGCGGCGGCATTCGTATAGAGGGTCAGAAATTGCTCGTCCTGAGTCAGGAGATAGCCGCGCTGGCCGGATTCGGCCGCGCGGAGGTTGAGCAGCACGTCCGAAGCCGCGCTGCGAACATCGCGCAACCTCACCACGTCCTGAAAATAGGTCTGCGTCATCCGCCCCAGGAAAAAGGAGGAGAGCACGATCGCCACCAGGACGGCGCTGCCGATCACAAGCATCAGGAGCGACGACCGGGCAAAGGTTGTATTCAGAAAACGCATGCGGAGGAGCCGGTGATTGGACGGGACGGCAAGAACTTGGTGGTATGACGCCGGTTGTCAAGCACCCTGACAAGACAGGATGCCCGCCGAGCGGCCAGGTTTTCGGAAAACAGGCTGGAAGAGAAAGAGCGCGATCCACGGCGACCGATGGATGTTTACGATCCTGGGCGCCTACAAACGTAGGTGGGCACCGTGTGTCCAGGCCCACGGGCCTGGTCAGGGACAGCTCCCTTTGGATCGAGTATGGCCCCAGGGATTGTGGTTCCTGTCGGGAAGCGCAGACCGCGACCGCCAATATAGGAAGGAAACCGGATTCGCGCCAGTGCCGCGGTGAGTCTTTTTCTCAGCCCGTCAATTCAACGAGGCAGGCGCGCGGCCGTTGAGCCTGGCCGTCAGGTTCTCGAGCCGCGAGGCGAGTTCGCCGAGCGCTAAGACCATGATCTGCTCGTTGTGCTGCTGGGTTTCGAGCGCGCCGTCGCTGTTCGCCTTGAGCGCTGCGACCTCCGCTTCGAGCTTGCCGAGCTTGCGCGTCACTTCGGAGAGCTCGTCCATGATCATGATGCCGGCCATGACGGTGATCCTGAGATCGCCGATTTCGCCGAACTGGCCCTTGAGGTGCCCGACATAGCGGTCGAAGCGCGCGGCAAGCTCGGTCAGGTGGTCCTCCTGGCCCTCTTCGCAGGCCATGCGATAGGCCTTGCCGTCGATCATCACCGTAACCTGGGCCATGACATTCCCTTTCGATGCTGTTGCCGCATCAGCGGTCGAGCACGGCGCGGATGGTCTCCATCGCCGTCACCAGCCGCCGCGAAACCTCACGGTTCACCTCTTCCAGGCGGTTAGCGCGGAATTGCGACTGGTCGAGCTCCTGGGCGAGCCGCGCCCGGTCCGCATGCACCCGGCGGACCTCGCCTTCCACGTCCTGGGCTTCGCGCTGGCGCTCGATGCGCGCGTCGACGGCGCTTTCAAGGTTGCCGATCGCCGCCCTGAGCTCCGAGATCACCATCTCGATCGTCTTTTCCGCCGGCATGAAAAGCCTTCCCGTCTCCGTGAAGGCAATCGAATCGCATCGGCCGCCTTCCCAATAAGGACCGCAGATTATTCGCGGGTTGCAGGCCGGTCAATCAATCCGGGCGGACCCGGTGCGTTCTAGCTGTGGATCGTCTGCCGCCTTTCCCGCCCGTTTCGGGCTGCGGCAGGGCTGCACGGAATTCAGGCAGAGGCTGCGGGAAACTTCATCATCATGGTGCGATCGGGCCCGTGCTTTTGTTGACTTGCGCGTTGCACCTGCTAAGGATCAGCCGCTCCCCGATGGTCCCTGGTCCACTCCCTGGTGGAACCGGCGGGATCGTGACCGACACTCGGAAAAAGCGGATTAGCTATGACCTCTCGCGACAAACATAACCGGATGGCGAATGCGATCCGATTCCTTGCCATGGATGCTGTGGAAAAGGCCAATTCCGGCCATCCCGGCCTGCCGATGGGCGCTGCCGACATCGCGACCGTGCTCTTCACCCGCTATCTGAAATTCGACCCGAAGAACCCGCTCTGGCCGGACCGCGACCGCTTCGTGCTTTCCGCCGGCCACGGTTCCATGCTCCTCTATTCGCTCCTCTATCTCACCGGCTACGAGGACATGACGATCGAGGACATCAGGCAGTTCCGCCAGCTCGGCTCCAAGACCGCCGGCCATCCGGAATACGGCCATGCCTCCGGCATCGAGACGACCACCGGCCCGCTCGGCCAGGGCATTGCCAATGCCGTCGGCATGGCGATCGCCGAGCGCAAGCTGGAGGAGGAATTCGGCTCCGACCTGCAGAGCCACTATACCTATGCGCTCTGCGGCGACGGCTGCCTGATGGAAGGCATCAGCCAGGAGGCGATCGCGCTTGCCGGCCACCTCAAGCTCAACAAGCTCGTTCTCTTCTGGGACAACAACTCGATCACCATCGACGGCCCCGTCAGCCTTTCGGATTCAACCGACCAGGTGATGCGCTTCAAGGCCGCCCACTGGAACACGATCGAGATCGACGGCCATGACGTCGACCAGATCGCCGCCGCGATCGAAGCCGCCCAGAAGTCCGACCGCCCGACCTTCATCGCGGCCAAGACGATCATCGGCTTCGGCGCCCCGAACAAGGCCGGCACCCACAAGGTGCACGGTTCGCCGCTCGGCGCCGAGGAAATCGCCGCCACCCGCAAGGCGCTGGACTGGGAGGCGGAAGCCTTCGTGGTTCCCGCCGACGTGCTGGATGCCTGGCGCCTCGCCGGCCTGCGCTCGACCAAGACCCGCAAGGAATGGGAGGACCGCCTCGCCGCGGCTCCCGCCGAGAAGAAGGCCGAGTTCGTGCGCCGCTTCGCCGGCGACCTGCCGGGCAGTTTCGACAGCGCCATCGACGCCTTCAAGAAGAAGATCATCGAGAACAATCCGACGGTCGCGACCCGCAAGGCTTCGGAAGATGCGCTTGAAGTCATCAATGGCCTCGTTCCTGAAATGCTCGGCGGCTCCGCCGACCTGACGCCTTCGAACAACACCAAGACCAGCCAGATGAAGGCGATCACCCCGACCGACTTCTCCGGACGCTACATGCACTGGGGCATTCGCGAGCACGCGACGGCCGCGGCGCTCAACGGGATCGCGCTGCACGGCGGCCTGATCCCCTATTCCGGCGGCTTCCTGATCTTCTCCGATTACTGCCGCCCCTCGGTACGTCTTGCTGCTCTCATGGGCATCCGCGTCATTCACGTCTGGACGCACGACTCGATCGGCGTCGGCGAGGACGGCCCGACCCATCAGCCGGTCGAACATCTGGCAGCGCTGAGGGCGATCCCCAACCTGCTCCTCTTCCGCCCGGCCGACGAGACCGAGACGGCGGAGTGCTGGCAGCTTGCGCTCAAGGAAAAGCACCGCCCCTCGGGCCTGGCTCTCACCCGCCAGAACCTGACGCCGGCCCGCAAGGTCTATGAAGAGAAGAACCTCTGCGCCAACGGCGCCTACGAACTCGTCTCGGCCGCCGACGCCAAGGTGACGATCTTCGCGTCGGGCTCCGAGGTCGAGATCGCGCTGAAGGCCCAGGCGGCACTCGACGGCAAGGGCATCGCGACCCGCGTCGTCTCCGTTCCCTGCGTCGAGCTTTTCCTGGATCAGCCGGAAGACTACCAGAACGCCATCATCGGCAATGCGCCGGTCAAGATCGCCGTCGAAGCAGCCGTCCGCGAGGGCTGGGACCACTTCATCGGTCCGAAGGGCATCTTCATCGGCATGAAGTCGTTCGGCGCCTCCGGCCCGGCCAAGGATCTCTTCAAGCACTTCGGCATCACCGCGGAAGCGGTCGTCGCCGCCGCCGAGAACGAACTCGCCTGAGCCACCTACCTAGAGACATGTGAAAGCGGGAGTATCAAGAAATGACAGTCAAGGTTGCCATCAACGGTTTCGGCCGCATCGGCCGCAACGTTCTGCGCGCCATCGTGGAATCCGGCCGCACCGATATCGAAGTCGTCGCCATCAACGACCTCGGCCCCGTCGAGACCAACGCCCACCTGCTGCGCTACGACTCCATCCACGGCCGCTTCCCCGCCGAGGTGAAGGTCGAGGGCGACACGATTGCCATCAACGGCGGCAAGCCGATCAAGGTGACCGCGATCAAGGACCCGGCAACCCTGCCGCACAAGGACCTCGGCGTCGATATCGCGCTGGAATGCACCGGCATCTTCACCGCCCGCGACAAGGCGGCCGCGCATCTGACGGCCGGCGCCAAGCGCGTCATCGTCTCGGCTCCGGCCGACGGCGCCGACCTCACCGTCGTCTACGGCGTCAACCATGACCAGCTCACCAAGGATCACCTGGTCATCTCCAACGCCTCCTGCACCACGAACTGCCTGGTTCCGGTCGTCAAGGTTCTCGACGACCTGATCGGCGTCGAGCATGGCTTCATGACGACGATCCATTCCTACACCAACGACCAGCCGTCGCTCGACCAGATGCACAAGGATCTGTATCGCGCCCGCGCTGCCGCGCTGTCGATCATCCCGACATCGTCGGGTGCGGCCAAGGCTGTCGGCCTCGTCCTGCCGCATCTGCAGGGCAAGCTCGACGGCACCTCGGTCCGTGTCCCGACCCCGAACGTTTCGGTGGTGGACCTGAAGTTCGTTGCCAAGCGCGCCACGACCAAGCAAGAGATCAGTGAAGCCATCAAGGCTGCCGCCACCAGCGGCCCGCTGAAGGGCATTCTCGGCTACACGGAAGAGCCGCTCGTCTCGCGCGACTTCAACCACGACAGCCATTCCTCGATTTTCGCAATCGACCAGACCAAGGTCATCGAAGGCACGTTCGTGCGCATCCTCACCTGGTACGACAACGAATGGGGCTTCTCGAACCGCATGGCCGACACGGCCGTCGCGTTTGCGAAGCTGATCTGATCGGATAATACCCCATCTGCCTGCCGGTACCTTCTCCCCGCATGCGGTAGAAGGTTAGGGTGAGGGGCAAATCAATCAGAGGCGGGCCGGAGATTCCGGCCCGCTTTCTTTATGGGTTTTTCATACCCTGCCCTTCTCTTGCCGGAATTGTTCCTCCCTAATCAAACGGTTGTATCGATTCGTCCGGCCTTCCGCCGGAATCTGCCCATTCTTGCAAAGCCGCATGGCGGCACGGCACAGTTCCGGCTTGCGGGACTGCGGGCGGGGATCGTGTGACGAGCGAGGTGCGAGAGAGGAAGGAACCGCATAGGTGGAGGCGTTCTACATCATCCTGCTGGTCGGCACGGTCCTGGTGCTGGCGGCTGCGCTTTCGAGCCTCCTCGCCTTCCGTTTCGGCGCTCCCCTCCTCCTGGTCTTCCTGTCGATCGGCCTGCTCGCCGGCGTCGACGGCCTCGGCATCAATTTCGAGAACTATCCCTTCACGTTCATGCTGGGATCGCTGGCGCTGGCGATCGTGCTCTTCGATTCCGGCTTCATGACGCCGGTGCATTCCTTCCGCATCGCCGCCGCACCGTCGCTGACCCTTGCCTCGGTTGGCGTGCTGCTGACGGCCGGCATTTTCGGTCTTGTCGCGGCGCTCTTACTCGGCTTCTCCTGGCTCGAGGGCCTGCTGCTCGGCTCGATCGTCGCCTCCACCGACGCGGCGGCGGTCTTCTTCCTGCTGCGCATCGGCGGCATCAACATCCGCGACAAGGTGCGCTCGACGCTGGAGGTGGAATCCGGCACCAACGACCCGATGGCGATCTTCCTGACGGTCGCGCTTTCGGAACTCATCGCCACCGGCCAAGGCTTTTCCGGCCTCGACCTGCATTTCCTGCTGGGCTTCGTCGAGGAAATGGGGCTCGGCCTGATCTTCGGCCTGCTCGGCGGCATGATGATCGTGTGGGTACTGAACCGCTTCACCTCCGACCGGGGGCTTGCGCCGATCTTCGTGCTGACGCTGGCGCTGCTCGTCTTCGCCTTCACCGGCGTCATGGGCGGCAGCGGCTTCCTGGCGGTCTATGTCGCCGGCATCTATTCCGGCAATCGCAAGATGTTCGCCAAGCCGCAGATCGTCCGCTTCAACGAGGGGCTGACATGGCTTGCCCAGATCATCATGTTCCTGGTGCTCGGCCTCCTCGCCACCCCGTCGCAGTTCCCGGCCATCCTGCTTCCGGCGATCGGACTTGCGGCTTTCCTGATCTTCGTCGCCCGGCCGATCGCGGTCTGGCTGAGCCTCCTGCCCTATGACTTCACGCAGCAGGAGATCGGCTTCGTCGCCTGGGTCGGCCTGCGCGGCGCGGTATCGATCCTGCTCGCGATCATGCCGATCCTGAGCGGCGTCGAGAACGGCCACCTCTATTTCAATACGACCTTCATCATCGTGCTCGTCTCGCTTCTGGTGCAGGGCTGGACGATCAAGCCGGTCGCCGAAAGGCTCGGCCTCATCATCCCGCCGCGCATGGGAGCGGTGGACAAGGTCGAGCTCGACCTGCCCGGCAAGGCGACCCATGAGCTGATCTCCTACCGCGTCATGAAGGACAGCCCGATCCTGCAGGGCGAACGCATTCCCCGCTGGGCCATGCCTTCTCTCGTGATCCGCGACGGCCGCAGCATCCGCTACCAGTATGCCGGCCGGCTGAAGGAAGGCGATCAGGTCTATCTTTTCGTCGCGCCGAACTACACCAAGCTGCTCGACCGCACCTTCGCGAGCCAGGTGCCGGTCGACGAGGACGACGCGGAATTCTTCGGCGCCTTCGCGATCTCGCCGACGCGGCCCGCCAAGGAGCTCGACGCGGCCTACGGTCCCGGCCTGCTCTCCCCCAACGAGCAGAACATGACGGTCGGCGACCTGATAACCTCGCGGCTCGGCGGACGGGCGGACTATGCCGACCGCATCCGCTTCGGCTCGATCGTGCTGATCGTCCGCGAACTCGACGAGCACGAGCATATCCGCAGCATCGGCATTTCGCTGGAGCCGGTGGAGCCTGCCACGAACCTGCCGATCTTCATCAACATGCGCGAGATCGCCCACCGCATCCGCGACCTGATCCGCAAATATCGCGGCAGGCCGGTGCCGGAAAACGGAGCCACGCCCCCGAAAGGCCCGACGCCCGCGGCATGAGGGCGCCGATGGGGAACCGGATATGCGCACGTGAGATGCTCTGACGCCTTGCGTCGTCAGACAGGCATAGTATGGTCCGCTCGAACTTCCTTAAAGCAAGTGGATCAGCATCATGGCGGCCTTCAAAACCCTTGACGACCTCACCGATATCGCAGGCAAGCGCGTCCTCGTGCGCGTCGATCTCAACGTCCCCGTCGCCGGCGGCAAGGTGACGGACGCGACGCGTATCGAGCGCGTTGCGCCGACGATCCTCGAACTTTCCAAGAAAGGCGCCAAGGTCATCCTGCTCGCCCATTTCGGTCGGCCCAAGGGCGAGCCGGTCGCCGACATGTCGCTGTCGCTGATCGTCACCGCCGTTAACGAGGTGCTCGGCCGCAAGATACTCTTCGCTTCCGACTGCGTCGGCCCCGAAGCCGAACAGGCAGTTGCCAAGATGGCGAACGGCGACGTCCTGCTGCTGGAAAACACCCGCTTCCACAAGGGTGAGGAAAAGAACGACGCGGCCTTCACCGAAGCGCTCGCCAGGAACGGCGACATCTTCGTCAACGACGCCTTCTCCGCCGCCCATCGCGCGCATGCCTCGACCGAGGGCCTCGCCCATCACCTGCCCGCCTATGCGGGGCGCACCATGCAGGAAGAGCTGGAGGCGCTGGAAAAGGGTCTCGGCAAACCGGTCCGCCCGGTGGTGGCGATCGTCGGCGGCGCCAAGGTGTCCACCAAGATCGACCTCCTGATGAACCTCGTGAAGAAGGTCGACGCGTTGGTGATCGGCGGCGGCATGGCCAATACCTTTATCGCCGCCAAGGGCGTCAATGTCGGCAAATCGCTCTGCGAGCACGATCTCGCCGACACGGCCAACCAGATCATGATCGAGGCGGCGTCTGCCGGCTGCGCCATCGTGCTGCCGGTCGACGGCGTCGTCGCTCGCGAGTTCAAGGCGGGTGCGGCCAACGAGGTGGTCGATATCGACAAGATCCCGGCGGACGCCATGGTTCTCGACGTCGGCCCGAAATCGGTGGCGGCGGTCAACGACTGGATTTCCCGCGCCGCGACGCTCGTCTGGAACGGCCCGCTCGGCGCCTTCGAGATCGAACCCTTCGACAAGGCGACGGTGGCCGCTGCCAGGCATGCGGCGGATCAGACCAAGGCCGGCAAGCTCATCTCCGTCGCCGGCGGCGGCGATACGGTAGCGGCGCTGAACCATGCCGGCGCGGCCGACGATTTCTCCTATGTCTCGACGGCCGGCGGCGCCTTCCTCGAATGGATGGAAGGCAAGGAACTGCCGGGCGTTTCGGTACTTTCGAAGACGGCCTGATCGTCGTATCCTGCCATGAAGCGCGCCTATATAGGGCGGCGCGCTTCATTATTAACCGCCTTGAAAATATTTAGATATTTTAAACGATTGAAATAATTTCAATCGTTTCAACATTTTAATCGAGGATTTCCCTTTAAAAAAACTTCTGTTATCCGCGAGTGACAGCTTAGGGAGATATGAGCGCGTTTCGCGCCAACTTTAGGGACAGGAGTAAAGCATGGTGGACGCGAAGATGTTGAACAAGATGAGTTCTGCGCCCGGATTTATTGCGGCGCTGGACCAAAGCGGTGGTTCAACACCTGGAGCTTTGCGTCTTTATGGCGTGTCCGACACCGATTATCAGGGTGAGGAGGAGATGTTCCGCCTGATGCACGCCATGCGCGTCCGCATCATGAGCGCACCCGCCTTCAAGGGCGACAAGGTCATCGGCGCTATCCTGTTCGAACGGACCATGGACGGTGACGTCGACGGTGAGGCCGTCCCATCCTATCTCTGGGAAAAGCGTGGCGTCGTTCCCTTCCTCAAGGTCGACAAGGGCCTCAACGCCGAGGAAAACGGCGTTCAGACGATGAAGCCGATGCCCGATCTGGATGCTCTCCTGATCCGCGGCCGCGAAAAGGGTATTTTTGGAACCAAGATGCGCTCGGTGATCGGCCATGCCGACAAGGCCGGGATCGCCGCCGTCGTAGAGCAGCAGTTCCAGGTTGCGCGTCAGATCATCGCCCAAGGCCTCATGCCGATCATCGAGCCTGAAGTTTCCATCAAGAGCCCGACGAAGGAACAGGCCGAAGCCATTTTGCGCGACGAGATCGCGCAGCAGCTGGACAAGCTCCCCGCCGGCGAGACAGTCATGCTTAAACTGACGATCCCGACGGTCGCCGATTTCTACGCTCCTTTGATCGCCCACAAATCGGTCATCCGCGTCGTCGCCCTTTCCGGCGGCTACAGCACCGCGGACGCCTGCGAAAAGCTCAGCCATAACCATGGCATGATCGCGAGTTTCTCGCGCGCGCTGGCGGAAAACCTGCGCGTCTCCATGAGCGACGCAGAGTTCGATGCGAGCCTGGCCGAAACGGTCGATCAAATCTACGCCGCAAGCGTCAACAAGTCCTGATGCGATCCTGAGGAATTCGAAAAGGCCGCCTGAACTGGCCTTTCCGGAAGAAGAAAAAGAGGCCGCTCCGGCAAACGGGGCGGCTTTTCGTTTTTGCAGGCGATCGATCGAGGGGCCGCGATGAACCGGATTGGCCGCGCAGCGTTCCTTCGAGTGATGGAGGTGAAGCCATGACAGGATTGGAAACGACGGTCCGCGAACTCTTCGATGACTACGGCAGGATCAGCAACGATGCGCTCAAGGACGCTTCGATGGTCGATGTCGACAGGATCACGGCCTTCTTCGCCGCGTATTTTGTCGGCTCGACGCCGCAGGCGGTGTTCGGCGGAGCCAATGACGAAAAATTTCGCGAGGTGATACCGCAGGGATTTGCGCGTTACCGCGAGGCCGGAGGCAAGCGGATGCTCATCACCGGCATAAGGGTTACGCCGCTCGACGATCTTCACGCGGTCGCGGAGGTCGGCTGGGATTTTGCCTATGTCAACAAGGCGGGCGAAAGCGGAAATATCCGCTTCACCAACTTCTACTTCGTAACCGTTGCCGGCGGTCGGCCCCAAATTTTTGCCTACGCTACCGGCGACGAGGAAAAGGCGATGAAGGATCACGGACTGGTCTGATAAATTGCGCCGCTTTCGTTTTATTGATCGGTGAATCACAAAGATTGGTTGGCGCCAAAAGAGTTCGTCGGTTAACTAACTAACGAACCTTTTCGGGAGCTGCGCCATGCCGACCGCCGATTTCGTCACCGTCGATGTCTTCACGAGCGAACGTTTTACCGGCAATCCGCTCGCCGTCGTCCCCGATGCGCGCGGGCTGACGCCCCGGCAGATGCAAGCGATCGCCGCGGAATTCGGTTATTCCGAAAGCACCTTCGTGCTGCCGCCGGAGAACGTGGAAAACACGGCGCGGGTGCGCATCTTCACGCCGACGATGGAAATCCCCTTTGCCGGTCATCCGAATGTCGGCACCGCCTTCGTGCTCGGACGGCAGGCGGAACTCTTCGGCAGGCCTGTCGGCGACAGGCTCCGCTTCGAGGAGATCGCCGGCCTGGTGGAAATCGAGCTTCTCCGCGAGGAGAACGCCGTGATCGGTGCGACGATCCGCGCACCGCAGCCGCTCACCATCGGTGACGAGGTGGCCCTGGAACTGATCGCCGGATGCGCTTCGATCGGACCCACGAACATCCGCACGTCGGGCCACAAGCCGGTGGTCGTCTCGGTCGGCCTGCCCTTCGCCATTGCCGAGCTCGAAAACCTCGAGGCGCTTGCCGCAGCCAGGCCGGACATCACGGTTTTCCATGAAGCCGCCGCCCGGCATCCGCGGCCGGATGGCGACTTCTCGCTTTTCCTTTATGTCCGCAGCGCCGAAAACCCATGGCATATTCGCGCCCGGATGTTCGCGCCGCTCGACAATGTCATGGAGGATCCGGCGACCGGCAGCGCCTCGGCAGCGCTCTCTGCCTTTCTCGTCACGCGCGCGCCGGAAGCGGATGCGAATATCCACGTCACCATCGAACAGGGCGTCGAGATGGGCCGCCGCAGCGTGATCGAACTCGACGTGGTAAAGGCCGGCGGCCAGGTCACCGATGTGCGCATCGCCGGCCGCTGCGTCTCCGTCATGCGCGGCAGCCTGGAGCTCTGATTACATCGTCGTGAATTCTCTGAGGATCAGGGCGACGCTCCAGATCGCAAAGGCGAAGAGTGCCAGCTTCCAGAAATCGCCGCGGCGCCTCAGGCCCGGCAGGCCGAGCGGCTTGACGATCTGGACCAGCATGGCGAGGATCAGCAGGACCGAAATGGTTTTGGTCATTTAACGACGCATCTCCGGACCTTGCGTATCGCGCGCCACAGGCTGGACATTTTTGCACTCCACCACAGATAGCCATGAACGGATTCGGGGGCATCCGAAAATCCGCTTCAGCCTTCGTTAACGCCCGGTTCATCGGCGTGCAACAATGCTTGTGTGCAGGAATCCCGGATTGGCCGCATTCGAAAGATGAGCTGACAGTACCGAAAATGAGACGAAACCTCCTCCCCGTCCTCGCCCTCCTTTGCGGTACGCTTTTCCTCTTCCTGGGCAACGGCCTGCAGGGCCTGCTTCTGCCGGTGCGCGGTTCGCAGGAAGGCTATTCCAACGAAGTGCTCGGCCTGCTCGGCACGACCTGGGCCGCGGGCTTCGTGATCGGCTGCTTCGTGGCGCCGAACGTGGTGCGCCGAATCGGCCACGTGCGCGCCTTTTCCGGATTTCTGTCGCTCATCTGCCTCAACGTGCTGCTGACGGGGCTCATGGTCGACCAGAACACCTGGCTGGTGCTGCGCGCCATCACCGGCTTCTGCACCGCCGGCACCTCGATGATCATCGAAAGCTGGCTGAACGAGCGCGCCACCCCCGAAAGCCGCGGCACGATCTTCTCCTTCTACATTTCCATCACTCTCTTCGGCGTGGTCGGCGGCCAATTGATGGTGCCGTTCGGCGATATCGCGACGCCGGCGCTTTTCATGGTCTGCGGCATTCTCTACAGCATCGCGGCGCTGCCCACGACGCTTTCGAGGGCAGCCTCCCCGCAGCCGCTGAAACGCGCCCGGCTGGATCTCCCCGCCCTCTTCCGCAATTCGCCGATCTCCTTCGTCGGCATCCTGCTGATCGGCATCGCCAACGGCGCCTACGGTACGCTCGGCGCCGTCTTCGCGACCCGCGCGGGCCTGGACCACGGCGCGGTCGCCGCCATGGTCTCGATCACCATCTTTGCCGGCGCGATCATGCAGTTCCCGGCCGGGCGCCTTTCGGACCGGATGGACCGCCGTCACGTGCTCGCCGCCCTTTCGGCCGCAGCGGCGCTCGCGGGCCTTGCTGTCTTCATCATCCGCCCGCTGGACGTCTACGGCATCGTCGTGCTGGTGGCGATCTACGGTGCGGCCGCCAACGCGCTTTATCCGATCGCCGTCGCCCATGCCAACGACTTCGCCGCTCCGGAAGATTTCGTGAAAGTGTCCGGCGGCCTCCTTCTCCTCTACGGGATCGGCACCATCATCGGCCCGACGCTCGGCGGTCCGGTCATGACCTGGGCAGGCCCGCACGCCCTTTTCGCGGTCACCGCGATGGCCCATATTCTGGTGACGGCCTATGCTATCATACGCAGCCGCCAGCGGGCGCCGGTCCCGGTCGAGGAACGCGAGGCCTATCAGACCGCGCCGGCCTCGACCGCGCCGCTCGCAACGCCGGAAAGCCTGTCGCTCGATCCGCGCGCCAACGCGGAAGCCGCGGCAGAAGCCAGTGCCAGGAAGGAGACATCATGAGCTTTCTCGATGACGACACCCCGAAGAAGCCGACAGCCCATGAGATCGGCTCGGACCTTTCCATGCTCTCCGTAGACGAGCTCGATTCCCGCATCGGGCTGCTGAAGGAGGAGATCACGCGGCTGGAAGCGGAAAAGGAGAGGAAAGCTGCCGGCAAACGCGCCGCCGACAGCTTCTTCCGCTCGTGAAGCCCAAGATGACGCAAGAATTGCAAGTATTTTTTGCTTGCCTTTAAGACAATATTAATCATTAACGGAGAATATAAACACGTCCAGGCTTCCTGGACTCAGACAGTTTCACCGTTCGGCGAATGGTCTGATTTCTCCCTGTTTTACCTTGAGAGCCGCCTTTCCGCGGCTCTTCTTTTTCATTCCGTCCCTTTCGCACCGTTTTTCCCCGTCGGGAGCCCGCGGCGACCTCGCCCGAAAGCCGTACCCGGCCGGCCGCGACGGCAGTATTCGCCGGCGAAAATACCTCTCCTTTTCGAGGAGATCGGGGACGTTTACCACTTCTTGTGGGTATTAACCCTTCCTTAAGAAACGCCTTGCGGATTTCCGCTATAAGTATCATGTTCAGCTCGGTCAGAACGGCAGCGGAACTTTTAACCGCTGTCTCCATTGCCTGAATGTGATTGCGTTAGCAGGATGAATTCGATGTCCGAACAGGGATTGAATACCGTCAGTTTTGCCGGCCGCGCCGCTGCCTCGTCGCAGTTCAAGGCGCTTTATTCGGAAGGCATGGCGCTGGTCGAAGAAACCGCGAGCTATCTCGACGGTCCGGGCCGTGCCGCCTCGAAGGTCCTGCCGCGCATGGCGTCCGTCCTCTATGCTGCCGAATCCATGCGGCTCACCACCCGCCTCATGCAGATGGCCTCCTGGCTGCTCCTGCAGCGCGCCGTCAACAACGGCGAGATGAGCCGCGACCAGGTCCTGTCGGAAAAGAACAAGGTGCGCCTCGACGGCTTCAACGTCGATCGCAATGCGCCGGGCTGGCTCGACCTGCCGGAAGGTTTCCGCGATCTCGTCGAACGGTCGCTGCGCCTGCAGAACCGCATCGCCCTTCTCGACCGCGAAATCTACCGCCCGTCCGACGCCGCCGTCCTGCCGGACAACGAGAACAGCGTCCGCGCCCAGCTCAACCTGCTGCGCACGGCTTTCGGAAGCTGATTATCCGTTTTAATCGGGGCATCGGCGAGCTTCGGAGCCCCTCTTAACTTCAAATTGACGGTACAACGCAATTCTCTTTTAAGTCGAGCACCGATGTTCCGGGCCGACCTCTGCCCGCTCAACCGCGTCGATGACGACATCAAGCGCATCGGCCGTTCGATGCGCCCGTTGCGCCGCGGCCCGCAACCAGTCACAAGATCGGTCGAGATCGCCACTAGTTCGCTCCGCCTGTGCCACGTGATCTCGACTGGCTGGCACTGGATCTGATGTCGATAGTTTAGACATCACACAACACTCGCCTCAGATAGGCTTCGATTTTCGCTCGGCTCTTCAACCGGAACTTCGTCCCCGCAAAACCGTCGAAGAGCTTCTGGTGAGCATCGAAGGAATTCCAGTTGTTCTTCCGGATGCGATATTCCGAAACCCACGTCACCAGCCCCTCGAAGCTTTCCAGGCTTTCTCCACCCTGAATGCCGCGTGCCCTGACATTCGCGACGCATTCTTCTTCGCCAAGGTCGAGCCACAGGAGCAGATTTGCTCTCGGCAGGACGACATTGACCAGCCATCCATAGACGCCTTCCATCAGCCAGGCCTCTTCCTCCGCAAGCTTCTTCACCTCTTCGATGACAACGGCTTTGTCGCGAGCGATGCCGTAGCGACCGGGTTGCCAATAGACGTCGTCAAGATGCACGACCTCCATGTCGAACCGCGCCGCCATCTGTTTGGCCAGCCAAGTCTTGCCTGAACCGCCATTTCCCATGATGACGATACGATGGAGCGTAGTCGGTAAGTTCGGCTGATTTTCCATTCCCCGCTTCTCCTCCACTATACCGAAAACAAAAAAGCCCGGCTTTCGCCAGGCTCTTCGTTCGGTCTGCCAAGAAGCGTCTTAGAGGCCGAGGCCGCCGAAGCGCTTGTTGAACTTGGAGACGCGGCCGCCGCGGTCCATGAGCTGCTGGTTGCCGCCCGTCCAGGCCGGATGGGACTTGGGATCGATTTCGAGGTTCATGGTCGCACCTTCGGAACCCCAGGTGGAGCGGGTCTCGTACTCGGTGCCATCGGTCATGACGACCTTGATCATGTGGTATTCGGGATGGATGTCAGCCTTCATGTCGATATTCCTGCTCTTCGCGAGGTCCATTTGTCGCAATTGCGAGCAAGAACCCTCTTTAATAAATGAAGCCGCAGACCGGTGCGGTCACGGCTTCCCAATTTGATGCGGAGCCTATACAGGAAGGTCGCCGGAAGTACAAGTACCCGCGCGCCTTGAAAAGTGCCACGATACCCGAGGGAAAAATTGGCCGAAGCCCGAGAAACCCAGCCCAGAGAAGCTCAGCCCGGAGAATCCCAGCCAAGAGGCAAAGCGCTCAGACCCCTCGCAAGGCTCCTTCCCTATCTCGTCCGCTACCGTCCGATGGTCGCCGCGGCCGTCTTCTTCCTCGTGCTTGCCGCGGCCACCACGCTGGCATTGCCGCTTGCCGTGCGCCGCATGGTCGATCACGGCTTCGCCTCGTCGGACGGCCACTTCATCAACAACTATTTCGGCATGCTGCTGGTGCTTGCCGCGCTGCTGGCCATCGCCAGCGCCATGCGCTACTACTATGTCATCACCATCGGCGAGCGCGTGGTGGCGGACCTGCGCCGCGAGGTCTTTTCCCATATCACCAGGCTTTCGCCCGCCTTCTATGACGTCAACCAGTCGGGCGAGATCGTCTCGCGGCTGACGGCCGACACGACGCAGATCAAGTCCGCCTTCGGCTCCGCGGCGTCGCAGGCGCTGCGCAACACCATCCTCTGTCTCGGCGCCATGGCGATGATGATCTACACGAGCCCGCGGCTCTCCGCGCTGGTGCTGGGTGCGATCCCGCTCATCGTCTTTCCGCTGGTCGGCTTCGGCCGCTCGGTCCGAAGACGCTCCCGTTCCGCCCAGGATACGCTTGCCGCGACCTCCGCCTTCGCGGCGGAGACGATCGGCGCCACCCGCACCGTCCAGGCCTTCAATGGAGAGGCGACCGCCAGCGGCCGTTATGGCGGCGCGGTGGAAAACGCCTACGGTGCCGCCCGCTCGGCGATCAGGGCCCGCGCGCTGCTCACCGGTTTCGGCATCCTGCTCGTCTTCGGCAGCGTCGTCGGCGTGCTCTGGTATGGCGCGCAGAGCGTTCTCTCCGGCACCATGACGGCCGGCACGCTTGGCCAGTTCGTGCTCTATTCGGTGATCGCGGCAAGCTCGCTCGGCCAGCTCTCGGAAGTCTGGGGCGAGCTTTCCGCCGCCGGCGGCGCGGCGGAACGCCTGACAGAACTGCTGCACGAAGTACCCGCGATCCGCGATCCGGAAAATCCTCTTCCCCTCCCCTCGCCGGCCCGCGGCGAGGTCGAGTTCGAAAAGGTCTCCTTCGCCTATCCGGCCCGCGTCAGCGCCATCACCTTGAACGCGCTTTCCTTCCGCGTGAAGCCGGGCGAGACGGTAGCGATCGTCGGGCCGTCCGGCGCCGGCAAGAGCACGATCTTCTCGCTGCTCATGCGCTTCTACGATCCGTCCGCCGGCACGATCAAACTCGACGGCGTCGATCTCCGCCAGGCGAGGCTTGCGGACCTCCGCTCCCGCCTGGCGATCGTACCGCAGGACGTGACGATCTTCGCCGCCTCGATCCATGACAACATCGCCTTCGGCACGCCCGATGCCAGCCGCGAAGCCGTGCAGGCCGCGGCAATCGCTGCCCAGGCGGACGAATTCATCTCGAAGCTCGACGACGGCTACGACACGCTGGCCGGCGAACGCGGCGTGACGCTTTCCGGCGGCCAGCGCCAGCGCATCGCGATCGCCCGCGCCATTCTGAAGGACGCGCCGGTCCTGCTGCTCGACGAGGCGACCTCGGCGCTCGACGCGGAAAGCGAGACCCTGGTGCAGAAGGCCCTCGACGGGCTGATGCGGAACCGCACGACACTGGTCATCGCCCACCGCCTTGCGACCGTGCTGAAGGCCGACCGCATTCTCGTCCTGGAGGACGGCCGGATCGTCGAGGAAGGCACGCATCAGAGCCTGATCGCGGCCGGCGGGCTCTATGCCAAGCTCGCCCGGCTGCAGTTCCACGACATCGAACGTCAGAGCGCCACCGCGCTCTGATCCTTCACGCCAAAGTGTTCCTTTCCGGCTCGCGGTCGAAGTGAATCAAGCGCTTCGAGCGCCTACCTGCTGAGGAGCTGTTGCCCGGAAAAATTCGAAGCCATGAATTTCACGTCCATCCCGTCCGCCTCCTCCCTGGATGACTGCCTCGACGGGATCCAGTCGCAGACCTTCAAATTCTTCTGGGACGGTGCACATCCGGAAAGCGGGCTGCCATTCGACAAGTGCTATGCCTCGGGCGCCCCGTCACCAAGCACCGTCTCCGTCAGCGGCGTCGGATTCGGCATTCTCGCCATCATCGTCGCTACGGAACGCGGCTGGATCGGCCGCGCCGTCGCCCTGGAGCGGCTGGCGACAATGCTTGATCATCTGGAACGGTCGCCCCGCTTCCATGGCGCCTTCGCCCATTTCATCGATGGAGCGACCGGCGCGGCCATGCATTTTTCCGAAAAGGACAATGGCGGCGACCTGGTCGAAACGACCTTCCTGATGCAGGGCCTCATCTGCGCGCGGGAATATTTCTCGGCTGTGACGGATAAGGAAGAGAAGCTGCGGGCTTGCGTCGACCGGCTGTTCGCTGCCGTGGAATGGAACTGGTATACCCGCGGCCAGGACGATGCTCTCTACTGGCATTGGAGTCCCGACCGCGGCTGGGTCATGAACCTGCCGATCCTCGGCTGGAACGAGGCGCTGTCGACCTATGTGCTGGCAGCCGGGTCCGAGACCCATCCGATCAGACCGGAAAACTACCATGCGGGCTGGGCGCGCTCCGGCGAAATGCGCAACGGCAACAGCTATCTCGGCACCGTCCTTCCGCTCGGCGAGCCTTATGGCGGTCCCCTTTTCCTTTCGCACTACAGTTTTTGCGTGCTGGATCCCTGCGGATTGAGCGACCGGTACTGCAGCGACTATCGGGCGCAGGCCGTGGCACATGCCCGCATCAACCGTGACTATTGCATGACGGTGCCCGGCTACCGACAAGCCGGCGTCTGGGGCCTGACTGCATCCGACGGTCCGGAAGGTTACGGCGCCTATTCTCCGACTTACGACAAGGGCGTCATCGCGCCGACCGCTTCGCTGTCGAGCTTCCCTTTCCTCCCCGCCGAAGCGGAGAGCGCCCTCAGGGCCATGCTCACCTATCGGGGCGGCAAGTTGCTCGGCAGGTTCGGCTTCGCCGATTCCTTCGTGCCGGAAACGGGCTGGATCGCCGGCACCTATCTCGCCATCGACCAGGGTCCGATCGTCGCCATGATCGAGAATTTCCGCTCCGGCTTGTTATGGCGGCTGTTCATGAAAGCTCCGGAAGTGCGCCGCGGGCTCGTGCGGCTGGGGTTCACATCCTCCACCCATTCCATCACGCCGCCTGCGGGGGTTTAGTTCGCACCGCTATTTGGCGCGCTCGAAAACCCATTTCACCACATATTTGCCATTGCGCTTCATCTTGGTCTTGGTGCGCACCTCGACCGGTCCTCCAAGGGCGGCTTCCGCATTCTCGAAGGCCTGGCGCGCCTCGGCGATCGCCTTGTGATAGGCGCTGTTGTCACGCTTCGGACTATCGGCAACCGCCTTGAGAAGCGCGGTCATGTCCGGCTTGTCTTCGGCCATGCATCACCGCTCGGTCAATTTCAGCTCGATGCGCCGGTTCTGCGATTTCGCCTCCGGCGTGTCGCCAGGCGCGATCGGCTGGAACTCGCCGAAACCGGCGGCGACGAGACGGTTGGCCGGCACGCCCTTGGAAATCAGGTATTTGACGACCGACGTGGCGCGGGCGGACGAAAGCTCCCAGTTGTCGCGATAGCGGCCGGTGCCGGAAAGCGGCGAATTGTCCGTGTGGCCATCGACGCGCAGCACCCAGTTGATCTCGGCCGGGATTTCCTTGGCGAGGTCGAGCAGCGCCGCCGCAAGCTTGTCCATCTCGGCGCGGCCGGGATCGTCCAGCTCGCTGCCGCCCACGGGAAAGAGCACTTCCGACTGGAAGACGAAACGGTCGCCGACGATGCGGATGTTCTCGCGGTCGGAGAGGATTTCGCGCAGACGCCCGAAGAAATCTGAACGATAACGGTTCAGCTCCTGCACGCGCTGCGCCAGCGCCACGTTGAGCCGCCGGCCGAGATCGGCGATCTGCGCCTGGGACGAGGCATCCTTGGCCTCGGAAGCCTGCAGCGCCTGTTCGATGGCGGCGATCTGGGCCCTTAGCGCGGCGATCTGCTGGTTCAGAAGCTCGACCTGGCTTGCGGCGCGGGCGCTCAACTGCTGTTCCTGGTTGAGCTGGCCGGTGAGCTCGCCGATCCGGGCATTGGCGGCGTCGCTGCTGCCGGCGCCCTGGCTCAGCAACTGCTGCAGCCGCGAGCGCTCGCTTTCGGACGCGGCGAGCGAGGATTGCAGGTTGGCAAGCTGGTCTTCCACATCCTGGCTGTTGCTCTTTTCGAGCGCCAGAAGCTCGGTGAGCTCGGCGATCTGGCTGTTCAGCCGGTTCAGAACCTCGTCGCGGCCGGAGATTTCGCGGCTCAAGAGGAACTGTGCCAGCACGAACACCGTCAGCAGGAACATGATCGCGAGCAGAAGCGTGGAGAGCGCATCCACGAAGCCCGGCCAGTAGTCGACACCCCGCTCGCGACGGCGGTTCTTGGCGAGCGCCATCGCTTACTTCCCTCCGATCTTGTCGGAGAGCCGGTCGAGCGTGCGGCGCATGGCCTTCGCCTCTTCCTGCTGCGCCTCGATCCAGTCGCGCAGCATCTGCTGTTCGTTGCGCATGTTCTTGACCAGCCCCTGGATGCCTTCGGCGAGATTGGCCATGGCCGAAAGCGAACGCTCGTTCTGCGGCCCGTCGGGCACTCTCGATTGCGCGGAGGCCAGCGCCCGGAGCTGTTCGGTGAGCGCCCTTATATCCTCGGACGAGCCGTGGGCGATCGTCTCCGCCACCACCGGCATGTCCGAGCCGAGGTCGGTGACCGAGGAAAGCCAGTTTTCCAGTTCCGTGTAGAACCGGTTCTGGGCGCGGCCGGCCTGCAGGTCGAGGAAGCCGAGGATGAGGGAGCCCGAAAGGCCGAGCAGCGAGGACGAGAAGGCGGTGCCCATGCCGGCGAGCGGCTGGGCGAGCCCGCTCTTGATCGCCGCGAGGACGTCGTTCGAATCGCCGGAATTCGGATCGAGCGCACCGATGACGTTGCTGATCGAGCCGATCGTTTCGATGAGGCCCCAGAACGTGCCGAGCAGGCCGAGGAAAACGAGCAGGCCGATCAGGTAGCGCGAGATGTCGCGCGATTCGTCGAGGCGCGTGCCGATCGAATCGAGAATGGAGCGGAAGGCCGTGGTCGAGAGCGCCATCTTGCGGCGGCTGCCGATCAGCGTGCGCATCGGCGCCAGCAGCCGCGGCTCGCGGCCGACCTTGTCGGCGCTGCCGGCGGCGCGGAAGGAATTGAACCAGCGCACCTCCGGAATGAGGCCTATGACCTGGTTGAAGACGAGGATGATGCCGATCAGCAGAACGCCGAGGATCAGCCCGTTGAGGCCCGGATTGGTCTGAAACGCGTGCTGGGCCTGGCGGTAGAGGATAGAGGCGACGAAGCCGACGATGATCAGGAAGATCACCATGGTCCACAGGAAGGACGCCGGATTGGAGAGCTTGTAGGCGTAGCCGCTGCGCGTTTCAGCCTCGTCCAGATCGTCCACTCTCGCATTCGCCATGGTACGCCTTCCGCCTCCGGTATCCGTCGCGCCGGAGGCTAGTGTAAAATTGCGACGAATTGAAGTGCGGAAGCCGTGGAAAACAGTCAGCTATCCAGCCGTTGTTCGCATAATCGGCCGGCGGTGCGACAATGCTTCAGCGCGTCGGCACCGGCCGGTTGGCGGCTTCGAGCAGCGCCTTCTGGATCAGCTCGTTGCCGGCGACGATATTGCCGCTGCCGAAAATGTCCGTCGTGCCCTTCATGTCGCTCACGAAGCCACCCGCCTCGCGGATGAGGAGAATGCCGGCCGCCATGTCCCAGGGCGAAAGATCGGTTTCCCAGAAGCCGTCGAGGCGCCCGGCCGCCACATAGGCGAGGTCGAGCGCTGCAGCCCCGAAACGGCGGATGCCGGCGACTTCGCCCATGACGTGCCGGAGCTCCACCAGGAATTTTCCGTGGTTGCCGCGGCCGAGATGGGGCGCCCCGCAGCCGATGACGCAGTCGGACAGCACGCGGCGGGCGGCGACCCGGATGCGGCGGTCGTTCATGAAGGCGCCGCCGCCCTTCTCGGCGGTGAAGAGTTCGTCGGTTGCCGGGTTGAAGACGACGCCCGCGACGACCTCGCCGTTGCGCTCCAGCGCGATCGACACGGCGAACTGCGGAATGCCGTGCAGGAAGTTGGTCGTGCCGTCGAGCGGATCGACGATCCAGCGATGCGCCCCGTCCGTGCCCTTCACCTCTTCGCTTTCCTCGCCGAGGAAGCCGTAGGTGGGACGCGCCTTCATCAGCTCGTCTCGGACGATCTTCTCGGCACGCAGGTCCGCCTGGGAAACGAAATCGCTCGGGCCCTTCACCGAAACCTGCAGGTTCTGCACCTCGCCGAAATCGCGGCCGAGCGACTTGCCTGCCTTGAGGGCAGCCTGGACCATGACGTTGAGAAGGGCGGAGCGTGCCATGCGGGGAAATCCTTGGGCGTTGTCCCGGATTGCATCTGCGGGACGGCGTTTTTCTGAGCTTTTATTGATGGGCGGCTTCAAGACCACAAAACAGCGGGAAATTCAAGTCATCCGCGGGAAAGCAGGCTATTGTCGCCGTCGGCCGTGTCTGCGAAACTCCCGAAACCACCTCGATATTCCGCTGAGGAGCTTGAAATGAAGGTCACGCTGCCGCTGATATTCAGCATTGCGCTCACCGCAACCATGGCCGCCGCATCGCTGGCCGCCTGGTCTTCGGTACCGTCCGGGGCGGAACTTCCCGTGCATTTTGGCTTCGACGGCACCCCCAACCGGTATGCTCCCGCATCTTTCGCGCTTTCGGTCGTGCCGATGGCGACACTTGCCGCCACGCTGATCTTCGCGCTCGCACCGCGCCTTGACCGCAAGGTCGACGCTTTTCCGGTCCGCTATACGGCGCTCTGGCTCGTCGTGATCGCCGCGCTGGCGATAGGCCATTTTCAGATCGTCGGCTACGCCCTGGCGAACTGACCGGAGCGGGCCTGTTGGTGTTGATCTGCCGCGCCGTCTCCCGGCCCTTCGCTTGCGCTCCGGGCGTTCGTCGCTGAAATCGATCCACCGGATCGATTTCTCCGGCTTCGCCGGACCGCTCCTCACCCCCGCCGGAACTTGTTCGCGGCCTCGATCGCCTGCTTCTGCGTTTCCTCATTGATACCGAGGTAGAAATCCTCGAGCTCCGGATCCTGCAGGCCCGCCCTTCGGGAAAGGACATACCATTTGGCCGCCTCGACCGGGTTCGGCCGCGTGCCGAGCGCATTGATGTAAAGATGCGCCAGCTTGTTCTGGGCCACCACGTTGCCGCGATGGGCGGCGATCCGCATCCATTCGAAGCCCTTGTCGTAATCCCGCTCGCCGCCGATGCCGTTGACCAGCCAGATGCCCATGTCGAGCTGTGCGGTGTCGAACCCGGCCTTGGCGGCGCGCTCCAGCCATTCGCGGGCCTTCGCCTTCTTCTCCTGCGGCAGGTCCTTCAAGGCCACATAGAGCTGCGCCACCGCATATTGCGCGTCCGCTACACCCTGGCTCGCGGATTTCTCGTAGAAGGGCAGAGCAAGGTGCAGGCCCTTGTCGCCCGGATTGTCGGAAACGACGATCTGCGCCCAGTTGAACTGCGCCGAGGAATTGCCGGCCTCGGCGGCCTTGCGCATGAACTCGTCGGCCTTTTTCTTGTCGTGGGGAACGTTGCGCCCGCTCATCAAGAGCAGCGCATACTGGAACATGGCGGCCGGATCTCCACCCTCCGCCGCCTTCTGGTACCAGAACGCGGCGGTCTTCGCGTCGCGCTTGATGCCGAGCCCCTTCGTCATCATCTCGGCGACGAGCGTCTGCGCCGCCGCATCGCCCGTGCCGGCGCGGGTCAGCGCCCTGTCGAGCGCGGTGACGTAGAGCCCGCGCTGATAGGCGCCGTAAGCCTCGTCGATCGGACCGTTATAGGGTTTTTCGGGCGGCGCGGGCGGCAGGGCCGCTCCCATCCGCTGGTAGAGCTCGACGCCGCCGGAGGGCACGATCCCGTCCGGCTGGGTTTGCTCCTCCGCCGGTCCTTGCGCATTTCCTTCCGCCGGCTGCGTCTCGACCCGATCCTTCTTCATCTGCTGGGCGTCCGGCTCCAATGGCCGCGTGACGGCTCTCGTATTCGTCTGCGCAAGCGCGAACGAAGGCATCCCCGCCGAGGCGAGAAATGCCGCCAGCAGCCCGTTCAGAATCACGCGAGGAAATCGGTTCGAACCCATGGGGAGCCATCAAGCCTCAAACCGTGGCGCTTTTTCGTCCAGGATCGCGTTGACTTCCGCGACGGCTGCGGCCGTTCCCTTCGGGTTCGAAAAGACCGCGGTCCGGAGCGCCACGAATTCCGCGCCGGTCTCGGCGACCGCGAGCGCCGAGAGGTGATCGCTGCCGCCCATGACGATGCAGGGGATCTCCACCATCGAAGCCCACCATTCGCCGAGCGCAAGGTTCTTCGGATGCGCCTCCGGCTTGATGTCGCCGTCGAGCTTGCCGAAGAAGATATAATCGGGCCTGAGTTCGCCGACCTCCAGCGCCTGGTGCCGGTCCGCCGCGCCGCCGGCGCCGACGATCAGCTTCGGCGCGAATTTCCCGATCGCTTCTTCAAGCTCCGCCGGCGAGCCCGCGAGATGCAGCCCGTCGGCCTTGACCCGGCCCGCGACGCGGCTGTCGCCGGCGATCAAGGCCGCGGCACCCGCCGTCTGGATGATCGGCACCAGGATTTCCGCCCGTTTCTGGAACGCCTGATCGTCGAGGCCGTATTGCGGCAGGATCACGGAGGCGACGTCGCCGCCCGAAAGCGCCTCTTCGAGCTGCTTTGCCACCTCCGCGGCGTCTTCGCCCTCCGGCACGATCAGTACGAGGCGGCAGCGGTCTTCCGGTCCGGTCATTATTTTGTCCTGTCAGGCGGATGCTTTCGAAATCCGCACTCGTCTTCTATCCGCAAATTCGATAGACCGGACCGACCGAAGGATCAACCGCCCCGCCTGATCGAACTTTCCATGCCCGATACGCTCAGCCTCGCCTTTTTCGCAGCCGCCATTCCGGCCGTCCTCCTCGTCGGCCTCTCGAAAGGCGGCATCGGCGGCGCGATCGGACTTCTCGGCGTGCCGCTCATGTCGATGGCGGTCGATCCCGTCAAGGCGGCGGCGATCTTCCTGCCGATCCTGATCGTCATGGATATCGTCGCGCTCTGGTCCTGGCGCAACCACAACGACCGCAAGACGCTTCTGATGATCCTGCCGGGCGGCATCATCGGGATCGCGCTCGGCTGGGCGACTTCGGCTTACGTTTCCGACGACGCGCTCCGCCTCGTCATCGCCACCGCGACCATTCTCTTCACGGTCCGTTATTTCTGGCAGGTCTACGGCCCCCGTTCGGATAGATTCGCGGCACCTTTGCCGCATCGTCCCGTGGCCGCCACCTTCTGGGGCGCGCTGTCCGGTTATGCAAGCTTCGTCGCCCATGCCGGCGGACCGCCCTTCCAGATCTACGTCCTGCCGATGCGGCTCGACCCGAAATCCTATACCGGCGCCAGCATCCGCTTCTTCGCGATCGTCAATGCGGTGAAGGTCATTCCCTATTTCTTCCTGGGCGCGCTGGACCGCGAAAACCTGACGATCTCCATGACGCTCCTGCCGGTGGCCCTCGTCGCCACCATGCTGGGCGCCGCGATCGTCAAGCACCTGAGATCGGAAATCTTCTATCCCATGACCTATGGGCTGGCCTTCCTCGCCGGCCTGAAGCTGCTCTGGGATGGCCTGCCCTTCTGATCGCGCGCCGCACTCGCGCACCCGCTAAAAAAGCAACGCAAAATAAGGCAATGGAAATTGTTGCAACGCACAATAAATCTTGCCGTTAACAGGCGTTTACCGTAAGTTCGGTGCATGACGACCGTTGACCCCTTCGCAGCCATCGCGGATCCGAACCGGCGCTATCTGCTGGAAGAATTGCGGCGCGCGCCGAAAACCGTCAACGAACTCGCCCAGGGTCTGCCGATCAGCCGGCCGGCCGTATCGCAGCATCTGAAAGCCCTGCTCGACAGCAATCTCGTGACGGTGACGGCGGAAGGTACCCGGCGCATCTATTCCGTTAACGCGAAGGGCTTCGACAGGCTCAACCTGTGGCTCGATCAGTTCTGGTCGTGACCCTTGAACCACGACCAGAACCTCATGTGATTTCTGGATTGGTTTTTGCCGCCTTACGGATCGCCTTTCACTGTGATCTACTCCAGGCGGGCGGCCTTGTTCTCCGTTTTGAGATTAGTGACGCGTAGAGGCTTTTAGCCGTTGCATTTCGTCTTTGATGCGCAGCTTGCGACGCTTGAGTTCGGCGATTTCACGGTCGTCGGCGGAGGGGGACGCGAGAATGGCTTGGAGCTCCTCCTCCAGGGCGCCGTGCTTCTTTTCAAGCGATGCGATATGAGCCTGGACGGTCATGTGGCATGTTCCTTCCTTGGTCACCTGCCCCGGCCTTTACCCTTGGCCGAGGCTTCAGGTTTACGACGGAAGTGTGACACGATCGGCCGCGTTTGTCGAAGGAGAAATCATGGTTTGAACAGGGCAAATTCGTGACATGAGCTAACTTCCAGTTAACGCGGTTTGGTGGTAGAGGCTTGCGGACATTGCCGGCGACCGCTGATATGGCCGGGCGTGAGAATGGGGACCGAATATGGCTGATCAGGAACAGGCGGATATCCGGCTGGCGCTCGCGAAGCTCCGTCAGGAGCACGAGGATTACGACGCCGCCATCAACGCCATGATCCAGGTCGGTTGCGATGCGCTGAGGGTTCAGCGCATGAAGAAGAAGAAGCTGGCGATCAAGGACAAGATGAGCCAGCTTGAGGACCAGATCATCCCCGATATCATCGCGTGAGGGTTACCGATATGGCCGAAAGACCCGCCGTCGCCATCATCATGGGCAGCCAGTCCGACTGGGAGACCATGAAGAACGCCGCCGATACGCTGGATGCGCTCGAGATCGATTACGAGGCGCGCATCATCTCGGCGCACCGCACACCCGAGCGGATGATGGAATTCGCCAGGGGCGCCCGCGCCGAAGGCTTCCAGGTCATCATCGCCGGCGCCGGCGGTGCCGCGCACCTTCCCGGGATGACCGCTGCCGTGACGCCATTGCCGGTCTTCGGCGTGCCGGTGCAGTCGAAAGCCCTCTCCGGCCAGGACAGCCTGCTGTCGATCGTCCAGATGCCGGCCGGCATCCCCGTCGGCACGCTGGCGATCGGCAAGGCCGGCGCCATCAACGCGGCCCTGCTCGCCGCGGCTGTGCTGGCGCTGAACGACGACGAGATAGCCGACCGGCTGGACGAATGGCGCGCCCGCCAGACGGCCGCCGTCGCCGACTACCCGATGGACGAGGCCCCATGACAGTCCGCACGATCGGCATTATCGGCGGCGGACAGCTCGGCCGCATGCTGGCCATTGCCGCAGCCCGGCTGGGTTTCCGCACGATCATCCTGGAGCCGCAGGCGGACTGTCCGGCCGCACAGGTCGCGAACGAACAGATCGTCGCAGCCTATGACGATCCGGCAGCGCTCGCCGAACTCGCCGGCCGGGTGGACGTCGTGACCTACGAATTCGAGAACGTGCCGGTCGCCGCCGCCGAGGCGCTGCAGCGCTCCGTTCCCGTCCATCCGCCCGCAAAAGCCCTCGACGTCGCGCAGGACCGCCTGACGGAGAAGCGCTTCCTCAATGCCTGCGGCATCGAGACCGCGAAATTCCATGCCGTCGACAGCCAGGCGGACCTCGAAAAGGCGCTCGCCGATTTCGGCGGCAAAGGGGTGCTCAAGACCCGCCGGATGGGTTACGACGGCAAGGGGCAGCGCGTCTTCCGTTCGGCCGACGAGAACCCGGCCGGCGCCTACGACGCGCTCGGCGGCGTGCCGCTGATTCTCGAAAGCTTCGTCCCGTTCGAGCGCGAGGTCTCGATCATCGCCGCAAGGTCCGGGGACGGCACGGTCCTCTGCTACGATCCGACGGAAAACGTCCACAGGAACGGCATCCTGCACACCTCCACCCTTCCCGCCCGCATCTCCGATGCGACGGCGAAGGCGGCGCGCGAATCGGCCGGGAAACTGCTCGCGGCGCTCGACTATGTCGGCGTCATCGGCATGGAATTCTTCGTGATGGCCGACGGCCGGCCGATCGCCAACGAGATCGCCCCGCGCGTCCACAATTCCGGCCACTGGACGGAGGCCGCCTGCGTCGTCTCGCAGTTCGAGCAGCATATCCGCGCCGTCGCAGGCTTGCCCCTCGGCGATCCTTCCCGCCATTCCGACTGCGTGATGACCAACCTCGTTGGCGACGACATTTTGCAGGTCCCCGCCTGGCTGGCGAAGAAGGATGTGCTCGTCCATCTCTACGGCAAGACGGAATCCCGCCCCGGCCGGAAGATGGGCCATGTGACGGAATTGAAAGGCCCGAAAACGTCGTCACAAGGTTGACATGCAGATTGGCTCGGGTTATCTGCACGGCCAACTTGAGAGCGCGCCCCTCCAAGAAACAGGCGGCGCGCTTTTGATTGATAGGACAAGCGGCTCTCGAAGCCCACAGACTGCTGGACCAGAACAATGAAGATCAAGAACTCGCTCAAGGCGCTGAAGGCCCGTCACCGCGATAACCGCCTGGTTCGCCGCAAGGGCCGCATTTACATCATCAACAAGCAGAATCCGCGCTTCAAGGCTCGTCAGGGCTGATACGGCTGCGGCCTCGACATCCGCGGGGCCGATCAAATTGTCGATAGCGCGATAAATCGGGTTTGAACTTTGGCGCAGGCGGATTACCTTGTCCGCATGCGCTATTTTCGTTTCAGCCCCCTCATTCTCGCCGCGACGCTCGCCGCTTCCCCTACTCTCGCCCAGACGGCGGCGCCTTCTCCGCCGGCCGCACCCACAGGAACCCAGGCCGCCCCGGCCTCCGCTCCGAAACCGGCCAATCCGCTCGATCCGCTGTTCGAGGCGCTGAAGCGCGAACGCGATGCGGATAAGGCGCGCGGCATCGCGACCCAGATCATGACCGACATGAACGAATCGGGCAGCGCCACGGTCGATCTCCTGATGCAGTGGGCGGCGACCGCGATCAAGGAGAAGCGCAACGCGGCGGCACTCGACTTCCTCGATCAGGTGACCCTCCTCGACCCTGCCTATCCGGAGGGCTGGAACCGCCGCGCCACGCTGCACTACACCATGGGCAACAGCCGCAAATCCATGGCCGATATCGCCGAAGTGCTGAAACGCGAGCCCCGCCATTTCGGAGCGATCGCCGGCCTGGCGGGCATCCTGATGGAGAACGGCAGGGACGAACTGGCGCTGAAGGCCTGGGAAGACTACCTCGCCGTCTACCCCGCCGACCGCGATGCCCAGGAAGCCGTGACGAAACTCTCCGAAAAGATCGCCGGCAACCGGACCTGACCAAGGTCGGCGGCATTCATCGGGGCGCCGCCGGAATGGCCTTTCCCTTTCAATCGAAAAGACCTGACGTTCCCTCGGTTCCAGCCTGAGGCAAGCCCGCCACCCCACCCTCTTCACAGACGGAATCGGAGCGGGACATGATGGAGATCGGCGGCATCGGCAGGGACTATCCGGCGCGCCCGCTCAAGGCGGACAGCACATCCGCATCGACGGATGCGGCCTCCGAATCCGCCGGACAGAAAAGCCCCGTTGAGGAGCAATACGACCGCCTGACCCACGGCCTGACGACCCTCAAAAAGGCGACGGACGAGGCAGACGAAGAGGCGAAGGCGCGCGCCAGAAAGAAGCTGCAGGAAACCAAGGAGCAGCTCAAGTTCCTGCAGCGCTGGAATTTCGATCCGGAAACCGTCGCCCGCCAGGCTGCCCTGCTCGGCGTCGTGGTTGCCGGTGCCGCCCGCGAATTCACCGACGCCCTGACCGAAGACGGCGCGACCCTCCCCTCCTCCGCGGAAGATGGACAGGCATTGGCTGACGAGGCGCGGCAAGCCGGAACCGAAAACACATCGAACGGGGAGAAACCCTATTCGCAGGTCGAACGGGCCTATATGGACGTCATGGACGACGACGGTTCTTCGGACGAAAAGCCCAGGCTGTCTGCCGACGACATCAGGACGGCAGCGGAGTTCAGCGCCGTGGCCCGGCAGATCAAGGCGCTTCTGGAAGAGGCCGCGCGCAAGCTGCGTGAAGAGAGGAATGCCGGTGCTACGCCGAATACCCAGGGCCTCGACGCTGCCGTCAATGCGCTGGCAGGCACCGTCTCCAACATGCCGGCCGCCAGCGTCAGCATCACCATCTGACCGGCTCCCTATAGAGTGGAAGATCGCGTCGCTAGCTCAACGCCTCGGATGCCTGAAAACCAGATCCGCCGGATCTTCGCGAGGCGCCGACATATCCAGTTCCGCACCGAGCCGTTCCGCGAGCCGGCGGGAACGGATGTTGTCGGGATGGATATAGCTGACGAGCGTATCGAGGCCGCGCGCATCGAAGGCCCAGTCCCGCAGCGCCTTCGCGGCTTCGCAGGCATAGCCTTTTCCCTCGGCCTCCGGATAAACAAGCCACCCCAGCTCATGCTCGGGAAACAGCGGCCCGGCATTGATGCCGACCTGCCCGAGACACAGGCCGGTTTCGCGGTGCTCCATCATCAAGGCGCCATGCCCCATCAACGCCCATTGCGCGATATCGTGGCAGAACATTCCCCAGGCAGCATGGAGCGAATGCGGCCCTCCCATATAGACGGAGCGGTCGGAGAGCATCAGTTCCGCATAACGGGGCCAGTCCTCCATCCGCTGCGGCCGGAGCAGCAGCCGTTCGGTCTCGATGGTCGGTATTTCGGTCATCCGGCTTCGACACCCTGCATATTTCGGCTCAGGCAAAATCGGCCGCGGAAGCCCGGGGCCTGCGGCCGATTTTCATAGCTGACGAGAACTCCGCATCCGGCGGATAAACCGCCCGGATGCTTTATTGCCCTCCAGACATCTCAGATGCCCGTCTGGCCGTCCGAGCCGATATAGGCGATGCGCAGCATGTTGGTGGCGCCGGGCGTGCCGAGCGGCACGCCGGCCGAGATGATGATCCGGTCGCCGGGCTTGCCGAAGCCTTCCGACACGACGATGCGGCAGGCGCGGTTCACCATGTCGTCGAGGTCGGTCGCGTCATGGGTGACGACGCAATGCATGCCCCAGCAGACGGAAAGCCGCCGCGCAGTCTGGATGATCGGCGAAAGCGCGATGATCGGCACCTGCGGACGCTCGCGGGAGGCGCGCAGGCCCGTCGTGCCCGACGAGGTATAGGTGACGATGGCCGAAAGCCTCAGCGTTTCGGCGATCTGGCGGGCCGCGAGCGAGATCGCGTCGGCGCCGGTCGCTTCCGGCGTGGCGCGCTGCGCGTAGATGATGGTGGGATAAAGCGGATCCTGCTCGACCTCGCGGGCGATCGACGCCATCATTGAGACGGCCTCGACCGGATATTGACCGGAAGCGGATTCGGCCGACAGCATGATCGCGTCGGCGCCCTCGAAGACGGCGATCGACACGTCCGACACTTCCGCGCGGGTCGGCACCGGCGAGGAGATCATCGATTCCAGCATCTGGGTCGCCACGACGACCGGCTTGCCGGCACGGCGACAGGCGCGGGTGAGCTGTTTCTGGATGCCGGGGACGGTTTCGATCGGCATCTCGACGCCGAGATCGCCACGCGCCACCATCAGGGCGTCGGAAAGCTCGATGATCTCGTCGATCCGTTCCAGCGCCTGCGGCTTTTCAATCTTCGACATCAGGCCGACGCGGCCGCGGGCGATCTTGCGCACCTCGGCAAGATCGTCGGGGCGCTGCACGAAGGAAAGCGCGATCCAGTCCACTTCCTCGGTCGCAAGCGCCGCATCGAGATCGACGCGGTCCTTGTCGGTCAGGGCGCCGACGGGAAGCAGCGTGTCGGGCAGGCTGACGCCCTTGCGGTCGGATATGCTGGTGCCGGCGATCACGGTGCAGACGATGGTCTTGCCGTCAGCCTTCTCGGCCTTCAGCGCCAGCTTGCCGTCGTCGATCAGCAGCCGGTCGCCGGGTTTTACGGCTTGAAGGATTTCCGGATGTGGCAGGAATACGCGGGTCTCGTCGCCCGGTTCGTCGCGATCGTCGAGCGTGAAGGTCTGCCCCACCTTGAGCGTCACCTTGCCGTCCGCGAACTTGCCGACGCGCAGCTTCGGACCCTGCAGGTCGCAGAGGATGCCGATCGGCCGGCCCGAACGGGCCTCGACGGCGCGGATGCGGGAGATCAGCATGCGCATCACGTCATGGCTGGCATGGCTCATATTGATGCGGAAGAGATCGGCCCCCGCTTCATGCAGCTTCTGGATCATCTCCTCTTCGGACGACGCCGGTCCGAGCGTGGCGAGGATCTTAACTTTGCGGTAACGCCTCATCAATTCTGGCCTTCTTGTGTGCCAGGCGTATCCGAAAGCTGGACCATCCAGCTCCCCTGACGGCCCGTGTCGTATTCCTTGAAGCCCATGCGCTGGAAGCCACGGGCGAAACAATCGTTGACGCCGACGATCTTGAACTCGTTTTCCGCGACGCACATGTTGATGTTGCCGGTCCAGCGGCCGCCGCGGGCCGCATCCTCGGCATAAAGATAATAGTAGCGCGACTGCAGCTCGCCCTCGATCAGCGTCGCGCAGGTGGAGGCGGGCACCTGCCACCAGCCTTCGGTGGTCCAGCCTTCCTCGGCGCGGTAGCCGATCGCCACGCCGACGAGGTTCTGGGTGCCGTTGCAGACGCGGAAATCCGCATGCGCGGCGCCAGCTGCGAAAAGCGGTACGCCTGTAGCCACCATGGCGATGAGCGCCGGAACGGAAATGAGAGAGCGAAGATAGGCTGCGGGGGATTTTTTCGACACGGTTTCCGTCAGGACTCCATGGTTATTCGTGAAGCACTTTCTTCGCGCGGCAGAGTCGGAAAGTCAACGAAGGTCTAATCGATTAGTGCTCTTCCCACCGCCAACCGATGATCGTCGCAGCCGACGCGGCTTGCGCCGGACGCCTCCCCATGTCATCAACGGCCTCCCTCAGGGGACGCCGAAGGGCGTCACGCAAGAAAATCATCCGACTGTTCCGACAACGATGCAGGACTTCACTCCTTTCGAGATCATAGAGGGCGATTATGACAGCGGCATGGTGCTTCTGGCAGACCATGCGATGAACCACCTGCCCGCCGCCTATGGCAGCCTTGGCCTGCCGGAAAGCGCCTTCCACCGCCACATCGCCTTCGATATCGGCATCGAAGGGCTGACCCGCAGCCTCGCCGCCATGCTGAACGTGCCGGCCGTGCTCGGCTGCTTCTCCCGCCTGCTGATCGACCCGAACCGCGGCGAGGACGATCCGACGCTGATCATGAAAATCTCCGACGGCGCGATCATTCCCGGCAACCATCCGATCACCGAGGAAGAGTGGGATTTCCGCCTCGGCGCCTATCACCGGCCCTACCATCGCGCTGTCGAGCGCACGATCGCCAGGGCGGGCGCTTCCGGCCGGGCGCCGCTCGTGGTTTCGCTGCATTCCTTCACGCCCTTCTGGAAAGGCGTGCCGCGGCCCTGGCATGCGGCCGTGCTCTGGGACAGCGACCATCGCGCCGTTCTTCCGTTCCTCGAACTGCTCAAGGCCCCGGGCGACATCACCGTCGGCGACAACGAGCCCTATGACGGCGCGCTGAAGGGCGACACCATGTACCGCCATTGCATGATGTCGGGCACGCCGCATGCGCTTCTCGAAGTGCGCCAGGACCTGATCGGCGACGAGGCCGGCATCGCCGCCTGGGCGGAAAGGCTGACGCCGGTCTTCAAGACGCTCAACGCCGACCCCACATTGCACGAATACAGGATTTTCCCCTCGCGCACCGGCCCCTATCCAGCCTGACGCGCATATCAGGAGGCGTTCCGATGACCGAACTTACCAAGGAACAGCAGACGGAATTCGAGGCAGCGGCCTTCCGCCGGCTCGTCCGGCATCTGCGCGAACGCGCCGACGTGCAGAATATCGATCTGATGAACCTCGCCGGCTTCTGCCGCAACTGCCTTTCCAACTGGTATCGCGAGGCGGCCGAGGAGGCGGGCGTCGATTTGAGCAAGGATGCTTCCCGCGAGATCGTCTACGGCATGCCCTATGAGGACTGGAAGAATCTGCATCAGGCCGAAGCCAGCGATGCGCAAAAAGCCGCATTCGACGTGAACAACCCCGCCCATGGCTGATCAACCGGCCGATTGGGCTTGACCTCGGTCTTCCTTTTCGGCACTTGACGACCACTCATTCAAATTTTCTACGATCAGGAGGCCCCGATGTCTGATGCTCATGGCGTCGCCCGCGACCAACTCCGCGCATTTGTCGAGCGCATCGAAAGACTGGAAGAAGAAAAGAAGACGATCGCCGACGACATCAAGGACGTCTACGGCGAAGCCAAGTCCATGGGCTTCGACACGAAGATCCTCAAGAAGGTCATCGCGCTGCGCAAGAAGGACGATCAGGAGCGCATGGAAGAGGACATGATCCTCGACACCTATCTGCAGGCGCTCGGGATGATCGAATCCGCTCCGGATCAGGACGCCGCCTGATTTCAAAAGGCAGCCCGGCCATGAAAAAACCCGCCATTGGCGGGTTTTATTTTGCCTGTTGATCAGAAGATCAGTTGGCCGGTCCGCTGAAGCGGCCGGGATCGATCGCCGCGGCCGCGGTGACCGGCTTGAACCCGCCGCCGGAATAGGCGGCCGAATATTCGCTGTTGAGCGTGCGGCTGACCACGCGCGGCGCCTTCATGGAAGCGGCGGCATCGGGGCGATTGTTGTTGAGGGCCCATTTCGCCAGCATGTCGCCGGTCAGAGCACCGTTGGCAGCCTGGGAGGCTGGCTGGCCGGCACGCCCGCCTTTGGAAGGCACCGGGAGTGCGCCCGTCGAAGCGGAAACCGGAGCCTTCGGGGCGTCGAATCCGTCGCCGAACTGCCTGCCCTTGCTCGCGGAAGGCTGGATGACCTTCGGAGAGATCGCGGCAGTTTCAACCGGCTTCTGAACCGGCGCTGGCTGGGGCAGAGGCGCAGGCGACGCCTTCGGCGCCGGAACGGCTGCGCCTGCGGCAAGGGTTGGCTGAGCAGGAGGCAACGACGGACGCTGATATTCCACGCTCTGGGCCAGAGCCGCGACGAGTGCTGGCGTCAGTTCCTGCTGCTCTTCCGTCTGGGGCGGCGCGGCGGCGACTGCCGGGGCCGCGGGAGTGGCCGGGCGATGGACCGGCAACGGGATGGAAGCCATGTTCTCGAGAGCCGGCATCTGACCGACGGAAGCCGTCATCACGCCGTTTTCGGCATCCCCTTTGAGCCCGCGCGGCCCGAGCAGCGTCGGGACCGGAATGTCATAGGCGGAAAGATCGGCAAAGGTCTCCGTGCCGGGCTGCGGCGCATTGGCAGGCGCTGACGCCTGCATGGCGAGCGCTTCCTGGGCCGAATTGCGCGCCGGCGAATAGAGCGCCGTCGCAAGCCCGCCGCCCGGGGCGGCATCCGAACGGAAGGCCGGACGCGAAAGCGGCACCGGCGCTGCGATGTTGTCGGGCTGCTGCGGCGGGGCGGAAGCGACCATCACCTGCGCTGCGGCATCCTCGTCTTCCTGCGCGGCAGGAGGCTTCTGAGCCGGCGCCGGACGCTGCGCCACGGCGGGCGCGCTGCTTTCCGCGTTGTCCTCTTCCTCGTCGGCACCGCCGCCTCCGAACAGGAAGGCGAGCAGGTTCGGCTGCCGCTTGCGCTCGCTGTCGCCGCGGATGCTGCCGCCGGCCGTGCTGGCGACCTGGATCGAGCTGGAGCTGACGCGCTTCTTGTAGTCCGCCAGCGCTTGTTCGTAACCCGGCAACGGCTTGCCGTCGGCCGGAAGATGGATCGTGTTGCCCTTCGGGAAGATCTGCACGAGTTCCTGGCGCGTCATGCGCGGCCAGGCGCGCACGCCGCCGACATCGAGATGCACGAAAGGCGAACCGGAGCGCGGATAATAGCCGACGCCGCCCACCTGCATCTGCATGGCGAGCGCCCTGAGCGTCGCAAGCTTCACGCCCGGAATGTAAAAGTCCATGGCCTTGCCGAGCATGTGCTGGCTGTTCTTGGCGACGCCCGTGTTACGCGAGCGGGAACGCAGCATGCCGTTGGTGGCCGGGGAGCGATAGGCGGAAACGACGTGGATATAGTCCGTCGCGCCGCTGCGGCGATAGACCTCCCACACCAGATCGAAGAGCCGCGGGTCCATCTTGGTCGGCTCGTTCTTGCGCCAGTCGCGCAGGAGATGGTTGATCTGCGCCAGACCCTTCTGGTCGTATCTGCCGTTCCGCTTGAAGGTGATCACCGCCTTCTCGCCGGTATGGATGTAGTAGAGTTTGAGGCTTCTGTTTTCGGCGGCGGCATCGGCTGCGGAAAGGGAAAGGGCCGGCAGCGCCGTCAGGACCAACAGGGCGACGGCCGCAACGCGTCTGGCGAGAGTTCTGAAGAGCCCGGCTTTGCCGCCGTGCGCCTTCTCACCCGAAGGCGTTTCTTTTGCATATTGATCCGGCAAAACGATCCCCGTCCTGTCGACAACGTCCCACGTTGCCTCAAATGACTGTCAAATGCGGTGACACGATGGCAAATGTGCCACACATGTACAAGCTTCTTCCTTATAGTCAACAAATGACTAACCGGAGATTGACAGAAGCTGACAGGACATCCTTGCGTGAAGGTTAACAATTGCTAATGCACGTCGCCGCATGGAAAATCTGTTTCGGCTCAATGACATCGGTGGATATCTTAAGGTTCGGGACGCGCCGCTCCGTTCGTTTCCGGCGCGGCGTGCGCAAGCCGGGGAAATTAACGGTTCATTTCACGCCGCTTCCTTGAGCGGATCGTCGGGATCGATGCCATAATCCTTGAGTTTCCGGTAGAGAGTCGAGCGTCCGATGCCCAGTTTGCGGGCGACCTGGCTCATCTGGCCGCGATAGAACTTCAGCGCGAAGCGGATCAGCTCTTCCTCCACATCGGCCAGCTTCCTCACCTCGCCCGCCTCGTCGGTGCTGACGATGATGTTTTCCGAAGGATAGGCGGCGGCGAGCATCGCCCTGGCATCCGGCTTGGCGGCATGCGTCCTGTTATCGCCGTTGGCGAAGACGGGCGATTCGGCGAGCGCCTCCCGCACCGCCTGCTCCGATGCCGCAGCCGGACTGGGCGCGACGGCGACGGCGGCAAGCTCGGCCGTGCGGAATTCGGGAAGCTGCGCGGCGATCTGCGGGAAGTCCGCTTCCGTCAGCTCGTCGCCTTCGGAGAGCACCACTGCGCGGAAGACGGCGTTTTCGAGCTGGCGGATATTGCCCGGCCAATCGTAGGCGGTGAGAAGCGCCAGCGCGCCGGCGCCGACGGTGAGCGTCCTCGGCAGCTTCTGCTCGATCGAGAAGCGCTCCGCGAAGACGCGCGCCAGATGCGGAATGTCCTCCTTGCGGCGGCGCAGAGCCGGAATGGTGATCGGGAAGACGTTGAGGCGGTAATAGAGATCCTCGCGGAAACGGCCGGCGCGCACCTCCTCGATCAGGTCCTTGTTGGTGGCCGAGATGAGCCGGACATTGACCTTCTGGACGCGTGCCGCGCCGACGGTCTCGATCTCGCCCTGCTGCACGGCGCGCAGGAGCTTCACCTGGACTTCGAGCGGCAGGTCGCCGATCTCGTCGAGGAAGAGCGTGCCGCCGTCGGCTTCCACGAACTTGCCGGTGTGGCGCTCGGTGGCTCCGGTGAAGGCTCCCTTCTCATGGCCGAAGAGAATGCTTTCCACCAGATTGTGCGGGATCGCGCCGCAATTGACGGTGATGAACGGCTTGCCGGCGCGGTCGCCGTTCGACTGGATCGCGCGGGCGACCATTTCCTTGCCGACGCCGGATTCGCCTTCCAGCACCACCGGAATGTTGGAATGGGCGGCGCGCTGCGCGAGATCGATGACGCGCAGCATGTCGGGGCTTGCCGAAACGATATCGCCGAAACCCACGGCGCCTGCACGCTGGCGGCGGCCCGTGCGAGCCCTCGATTCCTTCTGGTCGAGCTTGAGCGCATTGGCGATCGATGTCCCGATCCGCTCCGGCGACACCGGCTTGACGACGAAATCGAAGGCGCCGGCGCGCATGGCCTGCACCACCGACTCGATGCTGCCCTGGCCGGTCTGGACGATGACCGGGATGTCGATCCCGAGCTCGCGGATGGCGGCGAGGAAGGTGAGACCGTCCATCTCCGGCATCATCAGGTCGAGCACGATGACGTTGATGTCGTTTGCGGTGCGCTTCAGGAACTCCAGCGCAACAAGGCCGTTTTCGGCGAGATGTGCGGCGTGGCCATAACGCTCTACCGCATTCTTCAGCAGGCGACGCTGAATCGGATCGTCATCGACGACAAGGATGTGCGCAATCATGCTCGGCTCCCAGCAACGTTCATCGTGCCCCCTTTTCGGGCTTTTACGCTGACGGTTGTGTCAGAAAGGCTTGAACATCCCCTTTTGAGAAAAGCTTGCATTTTAACGGCTGGCGAGGAAAACAGTCCGTCATGACGAAAGCCGGCAATCGAGAAGGAAAGAACCGATGAGACCGTCCGCACCCGCGATCCTGGAAATTCCTGCCGCGACCGACGCCGGCGCTGCCGCAACCGATCCGGCGCTCGGGCTTCTGCCGGTCTGGAAGCTTTCCGATCTCTATCCGGCCAAGGACGCTCCGGCCTTCACCGCCGACGTGGCGAAGGCGGAAAGGCTCGCGCTCGCCTTCGAGGAAAAGTGGAAGGGCAGGCTTGCCGAGGCCGCGGCGAAAACCGGCGCGGGCGGCATCGGCGAGGCGCTTGAGGAATACGAGGCGCTCGACGATCTCCTCGGCAAGATCGGCTCCTTCGCCGGCCTCACCTATTTCTCCGACACCGCCAATCCCGCGAACGGCAAGTTCTATGGCGACGCGCAGGCGAAGCTCACCGATCTCTCTTCGCATCTCCTGTTCTTTTCGCTGGAACTGAACCGCATCGACGACGCGGTGATGGACGCCTGCATGGACCGCGATCCGGCGGCCGGGCACTACCGCCCCTGGATCGTCGATCTCAGAAAGGACAAGCCCTTCCAGCTCGAGGACAAGCTGGAGCAGCTTTTCCTTGAAAAATCGATGACATCGGCAGCGGCCTTCAACCGTCTCTTCGACGAGACCATGGCGGAGCTGCGCTTCGAGGTGGACGGCGAAAAGCTGCCGCTCGAAGTGACCCTCAACATGCTGCAGGAGCCCGAGCCGGAGGTGCGCGCCAAGGCGGCCGCGGCACTTTCGAAGACGTTCGGCGAAAACCTGCGCATCTTCACGCTGGTCACCAATACGCTCGCCAAGGACAAGGAGATTTCCGACCGCTGGCGGGGCTTCGAGGACATCGCCGATTCGCGCCATCTCGCCAACCGCGTCGAACGCGAGGTGGTCGATGCGCTGGCGGAGGCGGTCAGGCAGGCCTATCCGCGCCTCTCCCACCGCTATTATGCGATGAAGGCGCAATGGCTCGGCATGGAGCAATTGAATTTCTGGGACCGCAATGCGCCGCTGCCGGAAACCCCGACCGCGCTCATCCCCTGGACCGACGCGAAGGAGACGGTCCTCTCCGCCTATCGCGGCTTCGCACCGGAAATGGCGGATATCGCCGGGCGCTTCTTCGACGAGGAATGGATCGACGCGCCGGTGCGCCCCGGCAAGGCGCCGGGCGCCTTCGCCCATCCCGTCGTGCCCTCCGCCCACCCTTATGTGCTCGTCAACTACATGGGCAAGCCGCGCGACGTGATGACGCTCGCCCATGAGCTCGGCCATGGGGTGCACCAGGTGCTTGCCGGCGGCCAGGGCGCCTTGATGTGCCAGACGCCGCTGACGCTCGCCGAAACCGCCTCCGTCTTCGGCGAGATGCTGACCTTCCGCGCGCTGCTCGAAAAGACCAGGGACAAGCGCCAGCGCAAGGCGATGCTCGCGCAGAAGGTCGAGGACATGATCAACACGGTGGTCCGCCAGATCGCCTTCTACCAGTTCGAGCGCAAGGTCCACACGGCCCGCAAGGAAGGCGAGCTCACCGCCGAGCAGATCGGCGAGCTCTGGCTTTCCGTCCAGGGCGAAAGCCTCGGCCCGGCGATCAGGATCTCCGAAGGCTACGAGACATGGTGGACCTATATCCCCCACTTCATCCACTCGCCCTTCTACGTCTATGCCTATGCCTTCGGCGACTGCCTGGTGAATTCGCTCTACGCGGTCTACCAGAACGCCGCTCCCGGCTTCCAGCAGAAGTATTTCGAGCTGCTCAAGGCCGGCGGCACCAAGCATCACTCCGAACTTCTGAAACCCTTCGGCCTCGACGCCACCGATCCGTCCTTCTGGTCGAAGGGGCTGTCGATGATCGAAAGCCTGATCGACGAGCTGGAGGCTTTGGACCGCGCTTGACCGGAAAGCGCCTGCACCATGGAACATACGGGCCCCTATGCGCTCTTTCGCGACGATCCCGCCGGACGGAGCCTCGTCTTCGACCGGCCGAAGGAGATCGTGACCGCGCATGAGGCCGGCGGGGTTCCGCCTGCGCTGCGGCGCCTGGAGGAAGCGCGCCGCGCGGGCCAGTGGCTGGCGGGCTATATTTCCTACGAGGCAGGGTACGTCTTCGAGGAAAAGCTCCGGCACCTGATCGTTGAAAATCGGCCGACGCCCCTGCTCGCCATGGGAATATTCGACGCTCCCGCCCGCCATGAACACCCCCTGGCCCTGCCGGCACCTGCACCAAACGAAGAGCCCTTCCTGACGGAACCCCGCGCCGCCTGGGATTTCGCGGCCTATCGGGAACGCTTCGACAGGCTCCACCGGCACCTGCGCCGGGGCGACTGCTACCAGGCTAACCTCACGATGCCGATCACCGCCCGCTGGCAAGGCGATCCGCGCCAGGCATTCTGGTCCCTCGTGGCGCGCCAGCCGGTGCATTACGGCGCGCTCATCGATCTTGCCGGGGGTTGCGGCGGCCCGATCGTCCTGTCGCGATCGCCGGAGCTTTTCTTCTCGGTCGATGCCGACCGTTTCATCGAAACCCATCCGATGAAGGGCACCGCCCCGCGCGGCAAAACCCCGGAGGAAGATGCGGCGATCATCGAGGAGATGCTGGCCGACGAGAAGACGCTGGCCGAGAACCGCATGATCGTCGACCTGCTGCGCAACGACATTTCCCTGATCAGCGAGGTGGGGACGCTCTCCGTTCCGAAGCTCTTCGCCATCGAAACCTATCCGACCTTGCACCAGATGGTCAGCCATGTGCGGGCGAAACTCCTACCGGAGATCGGCTTTCCCGAAATCCTCGCGGCTCTTTTCCCCTGCGGCTCCATCACCGGGGCGCCGAAAATGTGGGCGATGAAGATCCTCGGGGCGCTCGAAACCGGCCCCCGCGACGCCTATTGCGGTGCGATCGGCTATTGCGACCCGGCCGGGCCGATGCGTTTTTCCGTGGCGATCCGCACGATCACGCTTTTCAACGACGGCAAGGCCGTCTTCAATGTCGGCGGCGGCATCGTCTTCGACTCGAAGGCGGAGGCCGAATACGACGAGTGTCTCTTGAAGGCACGGTTTGCGGTGGGCGACCAATGGATTTCTCGCTGATCGAAACGATGCGCTGGGAACCGGACGCCGGCTTCCTGCGCGTGGCGCAGCACCTGCGCCGCCTCAGCCGGTCGGCCGATGCGCTGGGCTTCCGTCAGCCGCCGCCGGATTTGCCGAGGCAGCTCGAAACGGCCGTTTCCGGTGAAACAGCCCTGCGGGTGCGCCTCGTCATGACCTATCGCGGCAGGATAGAGATCACCACGACGCCTTTCACCCCCTTCCCGGCCGATACCGTATGGCGCGTGCGCGTCGCGGAAACGAAACTTCCGTCGGACGATCCTCTGTTCCGCCACAAGACCTCCCGCCGGGAACTCTACGAAGCCGCACGCGCCGAATTCCCGCCCGAGGAGGCGGACGAGGTCCTGCTTCTCAACGAGCACGGCGAACTCTGCGAAGGAACGATCACCAACGTCTTCGTCGCGGAAGCCGACGGCAATCTGCTGACGCCGCCGCTGACGAGCGGGCTCCTGCCCGGCATATTGCGGGCGGAATTGATCCGCGAGCGGAAGGCGCGCAGCCAGGTCCTTCGCCTTGCCGATATCGAGAACCGCCGGTTCTTCGTCGGCAATTCCCTGCGCGGCCTGATCGCAGCAGAATTCGTCCAGCCGCGATCATCCATTGCTACTGGCCATGGATCTGGAGGACCCGGATAATGGCCGAAGCACAATCCCTTGCCGAACATCTCCTCTCGCTTGAAACCGCATTGCAGAGCCCCGAAGTCCGCAGATCCGAAGCGAAGTTGCGTGAGCTTCTGGCTCCTGATTTCCGCGAATTCGGCCGCTCCGGCCTCAGTTATACCTTCGACGACATCATTCCGCGCCTCACCTCCGAGGTCGAACCGAACAACACCGCGATTGCCGATTTCGCCGTTTCGCTTCTCAGCGATACCGTCGCGCTCGCAACCTATCGAGGCATCCGCGTCAACGACCATGGCGGCAAGCTCTTCACCAACCGCAGTTCGATCTGGCGGTTCGATGCCGACGGCAAATGGCGCATGGCCTTCCATCAGGGCACGCCGGCCCAATGACGCCGTCCGCAGTCAGCATTTACTCATCGGGTAATACTGCAACCGTTCCGGATCGCATCCTTCCGGGGAGGTTACCTTGGCTGCCAAGGTGCACCCGGCAAGGAACACCATCCAGAACAAGAGCCACATCGGCCAGTCATTGCGATTGTTCAAGCCTTCCTGCTGCAGAAGTGAAAGCCGCGTCCAGGCCCTCAAGGCGATCTCCCGCGATCCCTTTGCCTTGAAGGCCGTTCCGACAGCGACATAAAAGGCCCTGCTGATCAATTTCATCAGATTCCCGCCCCCGCATGTTGCATTGCGAAATAATTTGTAGGGCGGCAGCGGCCTGTTCCAAGTCTTCGACGGCGATTTTTACAAGTGGGTGAATTTGGCCTAAACCGATCCTGAAACGACACATCCCGGACAGCAATGAACGACAAGACGCTCACCTACACGCCCTATGACGGTTCTTCGAAGCCGTTCACGATCGGGCTCCTGCAGCTCGATCCGGCCCGCTGGATCGAGCCGGACGGCGATCTCGCCTATCACCTGGCGGAAAAGAGGAGGCTGTCTGCCGAGCACGGCGATCAGGTGTTCCGCGCCGAGCCGGGCACCGAGGAAGCGCAGCGGGAAATCCTCGATGCGCTCGTCGACTACCTCCCTTCCCATCATCCGGCCATCTACCGCCGCGCCGGCGACGTCATGGAAATGGCGGGCCATCGCCTCGACCTCTCGGATGGGTCCCTGCCGCCGTTGTTCCGTGCCGGACTTCTGGTGCAGGACGATCTCGTCGTCATGCGCAAGGGGGAGAAGGGCTGGCGCCTCGCCGCCGCCTTCCTGGCGTTTCCCTCCTCCTGGTCTCTCACGGAAAAATTCGGCAAGGTGATGGACGAGGTGCATGCGCCGGTGCCGGATTTTGAGGGCGGCAGCCGCAATGCCGGCCTGATCAACCGCATGTTCGACAATCTCCCGCCGGGCCGGATCGTGGTCCGCTGGAACTGGTCGGTCAACTGGGGCTACAAGCTCTACCGTCCGGCTTCGCAGCCGGCGTCCGAAACGAAGGACATCCCGCCGGAAGAGGCCTTCATCCGCGTCGAGCGCCAGACGTTGAGGAAAATGCCGGTCTCGGGCGACATTCTCTTCACCATCCGCATCTATCTCGATCCGGTGACGGCGATCATGGGCCAGCCGAATGCCCGGCAGCTCGCGGCCTCGCTCGCCGACCAGCTCGAAGCGCTCAACGCCGCGCAGACCGATTACAAGGGGCTCTCCGCCAAGCGTGCCGAACTCGTCGCGCTGCTACGGAAATCCGCCGATGCGCCGGTTACGGTCGGATAAATCAGCCGATCTGCTTCGGAAAAACAGCAAGCTCTTTATTGTGACGACGTTTTATGGTTAGAGCCGGTCACTTCGCCCAGTCATTTTGCGATGCCTGCGGCACTCAGAAGAATTCTTCAGGCTGAACGCCTTCGTTGCCTTTCCAAGGAGAAAAGAATGACGGAACAGAACTATCCGGTGTATGGCGAAATCACCGGCCCGATCGTGATGATCGGCTTCGGTTCGATCGGCCGCGGCACGCTGCCGCTGATCGAACGCCATTTCAAGTTCGACAAGAGCCGGATGGTCGTCATCGATCCGAGCGACGATCACAAGGATATCCTTGAGAAGCACGGCGTCCGCTACATCCAGGAATATGTCACCAAGGAAAACTACAAGGAGCTGCTGAAGCCGCTGCTGACCGCCGGCGGCGGCCAGGGCTTCTGCGTCAATCTCTCGGTCGATACCGGCTCGCTCGACATCATGAAGCTGTGCCGCAAGCTCGACGCTCTCTACATCGACACCGTCGTCGAGCCCTGGCTCGGCTTCTATTTCGACAAGAGCCTGAAGAACGCCGACCGCACCAACTATGCATTGCGCGAAACCCTTCGCCACGAAAAGAAGAAGAACCCCGGCGGCGCGACGGCCGTTTCCACCTGCGGCGCGAACCCCGGCATGGTCTCCTGGTTCGTCAAGCAGGCGCTCGTCAACCTCGCCAAGGATACCGGCCTGAAGTTCGAAGAACCGGACCAGCACGACCGCGAGGGCTGGGCGAAGCTCATGAAGAAGCTCGGCGTCAAGGGCGTCCATATCGCCGAGCGCGATACCCAGCGCACCAAGCATCCGAAGCCGCTCAACGTCTTCTGGAACACCTGGTCCGTCGAAGGCTTCATCTCCGAAGGCCTGCAGCCGGCCGAACTCGGCTGGGGCACGCATGAGGAGTGGATGCCGAAGAACGCCAAGAAGCACAAGAAGGGCTGCCAGGCCGCCATCTATCTGGAACAGCCGGGCGCCAACACCCGCGTCCGCAGCTGGTGCCCGACCCCCGGCCCCCAATACGGCTTCCTCGTCACCCACAACGAATCCATCTCGATCGCCGACTATTTCACGGTCCGGGACAAGGATGGCGACGTGACCTTCCGCCCGACCTGCCATTATGCCTATCACCCGGCCAATGACGCCGTACTTTCGCTGCACGAGATGTTCGGCAACGGCGGCACGCCGCAGCCGGTCCACCACGTTCTCGACGAGGACGAACTGGAGGACGGCATCGACGAACTCGGCGTCCTGCTCTACGGCCACGAGAAGAACGCCTACTGGTACGGTTCGCGCCTGTCGGTCGAAGAAACCCGCCGCATCGCGCCTTACCAGAACGCCACCGGCCTGCAGGTGACCTCCGCCGTGCTCGCCGGCATGGTCTGGGCGATCGAAAACCCGACGGCCGGCATCGTTGAAGCCGACGAGATCGACTACAAGCGCTGCCTCGAAGTGCAGCTTCCCTATCTCGGCCCGGTCGAAGGTCATTATACCGACTGGACCCCGCTCGACGGTCGCCCGGGCCTCTTCCCGGAAGACATCGACGAGAAGGATCCCTGGCAGTTCAGGAACATCCTGGTGCGCTGAGAACCGCCCTGCGAATGCTCGAACGACCGCCTGCCATCCGGCAGGCGGTTTTTTGTGTGTTGAAAGCTCCTGCCTTTTCAAGGCCACATCTTGCGTTACATAGGTCCGAGGCGGCATGTTTGTGCCCCAAGGGACGGACCGAATCGCGGGAGACACCTCATGAAATTGAAAGCGAGCCTTGCGCTCATCGCCGCAGCCAGCCTGACCGCCTGCGTTTCCGCGCCGCCGCAGCGCCAGCTTCCCCAGCCGACGCAGCCGCGAGGGGTCGAGGGCTCCTGGGTCGATCCGAACGGCATCGTCTCCAGCTTCCAGGGCGGCACGTTCAACACCCGCTCCAGCGACAGCAACACGCTGCTGGCTTCCGGCACCTACGTCAATCTCTCGCCGACGCTCGTCGAGATCAGCATGACCTCGCTCGTGAGAAAGACGCAGTCGCGCGTCAACTGCTCGCTCGTCACGCCGAGCCAGCTCAATTGCACGCAGGACAGCGGGGCCCAGTTCTCGCTCATGCGCCGAGGCTGACAACCCTGGAAAACCGGCATTTTTGGAAACCCCGCCCCGGCGGGGTTTTCGCGTTTTGCGCGCATGAACCCAAAGCGCGCACCATTGTCATATTTCCCTTGAAACGGCTTCCTCTTGATGAAAACATGCCCTGCACAACGATTGTCACGGTGGGACGTTAGATAGTCTTGGTGAGGCGGCGAGAAGCCGATCGGACAAACAGGAGAGAGACCAGATGATGAAGACATTGAGGTTCGGGCTGATGACCGCTTCGGTCCTGGCCCTTTCAGGCGGCGCGGCGCTCGCCGATTTCGAGCTCAATATCCTGCACATCAACGACTTCCATTCGCGTATCGAATCCATCAACAAGACCGATTCCACCTGCTCGGCGGAAGACGAGGGCAAGGGCGAATGCTTCGGGGGCGCGGCCCGCATGAAGACGGCTATCGATCAGCGGCGCACGGCTCTTGCCGGCAAGAATGTGCTGACCTTGAACGCTGGCGACAACTTCCAAGGTTCGCTGTTCTACAGCACGCTCAAGGGTGCGGCCGAACTCGAAGTGATGAATGCAATCGGCTTCGACGCGATGACGGTGGGCAACCACGAATTCGACGACGGCGAAAAGGCGCTTGCGCCCTTTCTTGAGGGAGTGAAATTCCCTGTCCTGGGCGCCAATGTCAAAGCCAATCCGCAATCGACGCTCGGGGACCGCGTGAAGCCTGCGGTCGTTCTCGATGTGGGCGGCCAAAAGATCGGCATCATCGGCGTGGTCACCACCGATACGAACGAGATCGCCTCTCCCGGCCCGAACGTGCAAATCACCGATGATGTCCCGGCCATCGAAGCGGAAGTCGGAAAACTGAAGGCGCAGGGGGTCAACAAGATTATCGCGCTCACCCATGTCGGCTACCGGCGGGATGTCGATGTCCTTGCCAAGATCGCGGATATCGACGTCATTGTCGGCGGCCATTCGCACACCCTGCTCTCCAACACGGTCGCGGGTGCCGAAGGTCCCTACCCGACTTGGGTCGACAATCCCGGCGGCTATAAGGTTCCGGTCGTCCAGGCCTTTCAGTATTCGAAATATCTCGGCGAGGTGAAGGTCGTTTTCGATGACAGCGGCGTCGTCAAGGAAGCAACCGGCGAGCCGATCCTCGTCGACAAGGCATTCCAGCCGGATCAGGCTTTGGCCGCACGGATCGTGGAGCTGAAGAAGCCGATCGAGGACATGAAGAAGAAGGTCGTCGGGACCTCCGAAGCCGTGATCGATGGCGATCGCCGCATTTGCCGCGCCAAGGAATGCACGATGGGCAACCTGGTGGCGGACGCCATGCTCGACCGCGTGAAGAACCAGGGCATCCAGATCGCCATCCAGAACGGCGGGGGCTTGCGTGCCTCGATCGACGCCGGCGAGGTTACCCAGGGCGAAGTCGTCAGCGTGCTGCCCTTCCAGAACACGCTTTCGACCTTCCAGCTCACCGGCGCCGACGTGGTGAAGGCGCTCGAAAACGGCGTGAGCCAGATCGACGACGGCGCCGGCCGCTTCCCGCAGGTCTCCGGCCTCAAATACTCCTTCGACAAGTCTAGGCCGGCCGGCGCCAAGGTCAGCGACGTGCAGGTGAAGGAAGGCGACAATTTCGTGCCGCTCGATCCGGCCAAGACCTATGGCGTGACCAGCAACAACTTCATGCGCGCCGGCGGCGACGGCTATGCCGTCTTCAAGACCGGCGGCCAGAACGCCTATGACTACGGTCCGGACCTCGCAGACGTGACGGCGGAATTCATTGCTGCCCGGAACCCCTACAAGCCCTATACGGACGGCCGCATCACCGACCTCACGCCCGCCGACTACACGCCGCCCGCAAAGCCCGCGCCCGCGGCTCCGCCGGCTGCTCCTGCTCCGTCGCAATCGGCCCAGGCAACTCCGGCGCCCGCCGCTCCTGCCACACCGGCACCTGCTCCAGCCGCGCCAGCTACCCCTGCTCCGGCGACCCCCGCTCCGGCGGCACCAGCCACGCCTGCTCCGGCAGCACCCGCCGCATCGGCTCCGGCCGGCCCGACCAAATACACGGTCGCGAGAGGCGATTCGCTCTGGAAGATCGCCGAGGCTCATTACGGCAACGGCGAGGAATGGACGCGGATTGCGGAAGCCAATTCGCTGCGCAATCCGAATCTCATCCACGTCGGCGCCGAACTGGAACTGCCGGCCAGATAAGCCGGCCTCAACTCGACAAGGACAATTTGTCCCGCTTCTCGCGCCGGTCCGGGGTTTCCCGGGCCGGTTTTTCTTTCTAAGTAATCTGCAACATCAAAGCGCGTGAACGCGCCGGCTTCTTCAGTCTGAAAGTGTTCCATGAACTCGACCTCCGCCCCTATGTCCTCCAATCGTCAGAAGGTGACTTCCGGCAAGGTCGGCGTGCTGCTCGTCAATCTCGGCACGCCTGACGGCACGGACTACTGGCCGATGCGGCGATACCTCGCCGAGTTCCTATCCGACCGGCGGGTGATCGAATGGTCGCGGCTTTACTGGTATCCGATCCTCTACGGCATCGTCCTGAACAAGCGCCCGCAGAAGGTCGGAAAGGCCTATGAGGCGATCTGGAACAAGGATCTGAGCGAGAGCTACCTGCGTACCTATACCCGCAACCAATCCGAGCTGATGACCGAACGGCTGAAGGACCTGCCGGATGTCGCGGTCGACTGGGCGATGCGCTATGGCCAGCCGTCGATCGCCTCGCGCATCGACGCGCTGAAGGAACGGGGCTGCGACAAGCTCCTGATCTTCCCGCTCTATCCGCAATATTCCGCCTCCACGACCGCCACCGTCAACGACAAGGCTTTCGAGCACCTGATGAAGCTGCGCTGGCAGCCGGCTCTGCGCACCGTGCCGCCCTATCCCGACGACCCCGCCTATATCGAGGCGCTTGCCGCCTCCGTCCGGAAGAAGCTTTCGACGCTCGATTGGGAGCCGGAAATGCTGCTCGCCTCCTTCCATGGCATCCCGGTCTCCTACTCTGAAAAGGGCGATCCCTACCGCGAGCAATGCGAGGCGACCGGGCGGCTGCTGCGCGAGGCGCTCGGTCTCTCCGAAAAGAACTTCATGGTCACCTTCCAGTCCCGCTTCGGACCGGAGGAATGGCTGCAGCCCTATACGGACAAGACGGTCGAAAAGCTTGCCGGTGACGGGGTCAAACGCATCGCTGTCATGAACCCCGGCTTCGTCTCCGACTGTCTGGAGACGCTGGAGGAAATCGCCGTCGGGGCGGAGGAAATCTTCCTGCATCACGGCGGCGAGAAATTCGCCCATATCCCCTGTCTCAACGACAGCGAGGGAGGCATGACCGTGCTGGAAAAGGTCGTCCGCCGCGAGCTTCAGGGCTGGGTCTAGGCGCATGCACGCGGTCGGAATCCCCGAAGAGATCCGAGAGCGGATCGCAAGGCGCCGCGGCCGATTCGCAATCTTCGGCCGGCTGGACGCGAAGAAGACCGCACTCGTCGTCATCGACATGCAGAAGGCCTTCGTCACCGAAGGAGCGCCGATAGAGGTACCGCTTGCCCGCGGCATCATCCCCAACATCAACCGGCTGGCCGACGCGCTACGGAATGCCGGCGGCACGGTCGCCTGGGTCACGACGGCGCTGACGGATGCACATGGCGCCCATCCCTGGACGGTTTTCTACGACCATTTCACCACGCCGGAATTCGCTCGCTCCCATCTCGCCGCCATGACGGAAGGCTCCGAACTTCACGGCCTTGCCGATGGCCTCGACATGCGGCCGGAAGACCTGCAGGTCTCGAAGGACCGTTTCTCCTGCTTCATCCAGGGCGCCTCTCCGCTCGACGGCATCCTGCGTGAGAAGGGCATCGATACGGTTGTGATCGCCGGCACGCTCACCAACCGCTGCTGCGAGTCGAGCGCACGCGACGCCATGATGATCGGCTACAAGGTCGTCTTCGTCGAAGACGCCAATGCCGCCGTCACCGACGACGAACACGTCTGGGCGCTGATCAACATCGCCTCGGCCTTCGGCGACGTGCGCCGCACCGACGACGTGCTCGGCATGCTCCGCAGCTGACCGGTTGCCTCAGCGTATTTCGGTGGCACGAAATCCCTCTATCGCTGCCTTCCAGAAATCCGGGTCATCATAATCGGTCGGGTCTTCGACGCCGGCCAGATGAAAGGCTTCCCGCCTTTCGACACAGGTTCCGCATCGGCCGCAATGGCGCTCGCCGCCCTTGTAGCAGGACCAGGTTTCCGCAAACGGTGTGCCGCGGCGCGCGCCGTCCGCGACGATATCCGCCTTCGAGCCGTTCACATACGGCGCCAGCAATTTCACCGAAGCATACCCGTCGAGCGCATGGTCCTGCATCGTCTGAAAGGCCTCGATGAAGCCCGGGCGGCAATCAGGATAGATGAAATGGTCGCCGCCATGGACGGCGATCGCCACGGCTTCGGCCTGTCTTGCCGCCGCGATACCGAATGCGACGGAAAGCATGATCGCGTTGCGGTTCGGCACGACCGTGATGCGCATCGTCTCCTCGGCATAGTGTCCGTCCGGCACGTCGACATCATCGGTCAGCGCCGAGCCGGAAAGCTCCCTGCCGATGGACCGCATGTCGATGACCTGATGAAAGACGCCGAGACGCCTGGCGCAGGCGCCTGCGAAATCGAGTTCCTTGCGATGCCTCTGGCCGTAGTCGAAGGAGATGAGGCCGAGAAGTTCCCGCTCCGCCGCGATTTTATGGGCGAGGGAAACGGAATCCAGTCCGCCGGAGCAGACGACGATGGTTTTCATGAGCTTGTCCTTGTTTTGACCGGGTAGGCTGCGACCGGGTTTCACGCCTGCTATGTAAAGCGATGAGGCGCCTGTGAAAAGACGTGCCGGACAACAGGAGCGCGGCCGGAGCGACCGTCGTTTCTTCCTTGCGGAGAACGTGCTACTCACGACGTCGATGGGTGGCGCGCGGCGCCGGAAGATGGAGGAAATTCATGGTTCTGGGTGGATTCGATATCGTCGTGATCGCCTTGGTCGTTCTGGTCATCCTGATCCTGTTCGCCGGGATCAAGACCGTGCCGCAGGGCTATCGCTACACCGTGGAGCGCTTCGGCCGTTATACCCGCACGCTCGATCCGGGCCTGAACCTGATCACCCCCTTCATCGAGCGCATCGGCGTTCGGATGAACGTCATGGAACAGGTGCTCGACATTCCGACCCAGGAGGTCATCACCAAGGACAACGCGAGCGTCTCGGCCGATGCCGTCGCTTTCTATCAGGTGCTCAATCCGGCCCAGGCGGCCTACCAGATCTCCAATCTCGAAAACGCCATCCAGAACCTCACCATGACCAATATCCGTTCCGTCATGGGCTCGATGGATCTCGACGAACTGCTCTCCAACCGCGAGGTCATCAACGAGCGGCTGCTGCGCGTCGTCGACGAAGCCGTCGGCCCCTGGGGCATCAAGGTGACGCGAGTCGAGATCAAGGATATCCAGCCGCCTGCCGATCTCGTCGAATCCATGGGCCGGCAGATGAAGGCGGAGCGCGAGAAGCGCGCCCAGATTCTTGAGGCCGAAGGCTCCCGCAGCGCCCAGATCCTCCGGGCCGAAGGCGCCAAGCAGGCAGCCGTGCTGAAGGCCGAGGGCGAACGCGAGGCCGCCTTCCGGGAGGCGGAGGCGCGCGAGCGCCTGGCGGAAGCCGAAGCCAAGGCGACGCAATTCGTCTCGCAGGCGATCGCCGCCGGCGACGTGCAGGCCATCAACTATTTCGTGGCGCAGAAATATACCGAGGCGCTGGTGGAGATCGGCAGGGCGACCAATGCCAAGATCGTGCTGATGCCGCTCGAAGCCTCCTCGATCATCGGTTCGCTCGGCGGCATCGGCGCCATCGCCAAGGAGGTTTTCGGCGACGGTTCGGGCTCCGTCGTCCAGCCCCGTCCGCCGGCGCCGCCGCGCCCGCCGGTTGGCGCGCGCACCACGCCGGCCGTCAATCCGCTCAACCCTCCGCTGCCCTCCTCCGAGACCTGAGCCATGCTGCAAGATGCGACAAGCAGTCTCGGTCCCTGGAGCTGGTGGATTCTCGGCCTCATCCTGCTGGCCGCCGAACTCGCCGCGCCGGGCGTCTTCCTGATCTGGATCGGTGCCGCCGCCATCGTCGTCGGCGCGCTGTCGCTGATGTTTTGGGATGCAGGCTTCTGGAGCTGGCAGATCCAGTTCCTGGTCTTTGCGGTGCTGGCGATCGCCTTCGCGCTTGCCGGCCGCCGCTTCTACGCCAGCCGCAAGGAGACGAGCGACGAACCGCTCCTGAACCGCCGCGGCGAAAGCCTGATCGGACGCACGGCGACGCTCAACGAGCCGATCACGGAAGGACGCGGACGCATCCGCCTGGACGATACCTGGTGGTCGGTCATGGGGCCGGACCTGCCGGCCGGCACGCGGGTGAAGATCGTCGCGGCGAGCGGCCGCGATCTGACCGTCGAAGCAGCCTGACTGGACATATCGGCGGATATCAGGCGACGCCGATCCGCAGGAGATCGTGGAAATGCACGATGCCGATCGGCCGGCGATCGCCGTCGACGACCATCAGCGCCGAGATATTGTGCTTGTTGAGCACAGCCATCGCCGCCGTCGCTAACGTTTCCTTGCCGACCGTCTTGGGGTTCTGGGTCATGATGTCGTCGACGATCATCTCGCCGAGATTGAGATTGAGGCCGCGCGCCAGGTCGCCGTCGGTGACGATGCCGCAGAGCCGCCCTTCCTCGTCCAGCACGCCGACGCAGCCGAACCTCTTTTCCGACAGCGTCATCACCGCCACCGGCAGCGGCGTGCCCTTCTCGACGAGCGGGATGCGATCGCCCGTGTGCATCAGATCGCTGACATGGGAGAGCATGGCGCCGAGCTTGCCGCCCGGATGGTAGACGCGGAAATCGGTCGCCGAGAAGCCCCGCGCTTCGAGCAACGCCACGGCGAGAGCATCGCCCATCGCAAGCTGCATCAGCGTCGAGGTGGTCGGCGCAAGCCCGTGCGGGCAGGCCTCCTGCTCCTTCGGAAGCAGGAGCACCACGTCGGCCTCGCGGGCAAGCGTCGAAAGCGCCCCGGAAGTCATGGCGATCAGCGGGATGGAAAACCGCCGTGTGAAGGAGATGATACCCTGGAGCTCGGCAGTCTCGCCGCCCCAGGAAAGCGCCAGCACCACGTCGACCGCCGCGATCATGCCGAGATCGCCGTGATTGGCTTCGACGGGGTGGACGAAGAAGGCGGGCGTGCCGGTCGATGCGAGGCTCGCGGCGATCTTGCGGCCGATATGCCCGCTCTTGCCGACCCCGGTCACGATGACCCGGCCGTCGATGTCACCGATGATTTCGGTGGCTTTGCGGAAGCTATCGCCCAGTCCATTCTGAAGGGCGCGCTCCAGCGCATCAAGCCCTTGTTTTCCAAAGGCAATCGTCCTCAGAGCGGAGTCGACGACATCATGTTCGACGAGTTGCAAGGCTCTCTTGATCATGGCGAAGCCTTAGCGCCTTTCATCCGTCAAGTCCATCAGCTTCGAATATATCCGGGCAAGTTCCACACCCGGCACAAGACCGCAACCAAACATTAACCACATGGCTTTACGTTTGGGTAAGTATTTCCGATCGGTCCCGGCAGGCTCATGAAGATCATCACAGCGACAGACAGGACGCGTGAGCGGCGCAGGACGGCGCTCGGCCTTCTGCTCGCCTGTTCGGCTCTCGCCTCGCCGGCCGCCGCGCAGACCACGAGCCCCTTTCCGCCGCGGGATGGCTCTCTGCCCTCCGTAGCCACTGCGACCGCATCCCCATCCTCGATCGGCCCCTCCTCGACCGGCCCCTCATCAACCGGCCCCTCATCAACCGGCTTGAGAGACGCGACATCCGCCCAATCTGCGACCGATGCGGCCGGTGCCACCATCGACCGGAATCAGACGGACCCCAACGCCACGACCGGCACAATTCCGGCAACCGGTGCCATTCCCGCAAACGGTCCGGCCGCCGAGGTGGAGCAGCCCTACGAGGAGGACCTGAACCAGCCCTACGAGCAGCCGCTCGATCCCGGCGCCGAACCGATCGACGGGCAGGAGCAGCCGCGCGAGCCGGTCGATCCGACCGGCATCCGCCTCGGAACCTTTCTGCTTCGCCCCTCGGTCAACCAGGGCATCGATACCGAGATCACCCGCTCCAACGGGAGCCGCACGCGCCGCGACTATCTCTCGACGACGTTCCGCGGCACGCTGTCGTCCGACTGGTCGCGCCATTCGCTGACGATCACCGGCGATGGCAGGCTGGAGCGCAACATCGGCGGCAACGACGAGGGAGAGCGGCCGGAAGCCAATGTCGGCGGGGATCTGCGGCTCGATCTCGCCGACGACACGGTCGCCCATATCACGGGCGGCTACAGCTTCACCCGCGAAAACGACTATGATCCCAATGCGGTCGGCGGCGCGGCGACCCAGTCGGGCGTCAACGAATTTACCGGCGGCCTTTCCGTCGAGCGCGATTTCGGCAAGGTGCACGGCACCGCCGCACTCGATCTCTCCCGCACCACCTATACCGACGCCGAGCTTTCCGACGGCACCATCCTCAGCATGAAGGACCGCAACCGGACAGGCATCGACGGACGGTTGAGGCTCGGCTACGAGCTGTCGCCGGCCTTGATCCCCTATGTGGAAGTGGCGACCGGCCATACCTTCTACGACCAGAAGCGCGACAATTCCGGCTACGCCCGCTCCTCGCAAAGCTATGCGGTGCGCACCGGCGTGGAATTCGACCTCGGCGAGAAGCTGCGCGGCGAGATCGGCACGGGTTACGAATTCGTCGATTACGAGGACAGCCGCCTGAAATCGGTGGACGCGATCACCTTCAACGGCAACGCGACCTGGTCGCCGCAGCGCGGCACCGACGTCGATCTCGGCCTGCGCACCACGATCCAGGATTCGACCACGCCCGGCCAGAGCGGCTGGGTGGAATACCAGCTCACCGCCGGCCTCGCCCACGAGATGCGCGACAACCTCGTGGCCCGGCTCACCGGCGCTACCACCTTGCGGGATTTCTCCAGCGGCCAGAGCAACGAAACCGTCTGGGTCGCGGGCGCGGGCCTTTCCTGGGCGATCAACCGCTACCTCGACCTGACCGGCGACGTGGAATACGAGCGCGCGAGCGGCGGTGGCGCCGACGACCGCATCGTCCGCGCCGGTGTCGGGCTGACGTTGAAACGGTGATACCGTAGCGGATGCGATCTATCATCCGGCCGCGGCCGCCCCTCATCCGCCTGCCGGCACCTTCTCCCCGTTCTGACGGGGAGAAGGGATATGCCGCACCGGCTTCCCCACCCTCAGCGCCGCGCAAGGCACGTTCCCTCTCCCCGCCTGCGGGGAGAGGGTTAGGGTGAGGGGCTGTTTAGCGTTATTTCAGCGACGAAATGAGCGCCTTGAGCGGCTCTTCGATCGCCGGGCGGATGTCGGCGCGCTGCAGCGCGAATGCGAGGTTCGCCAGAATGAAGCCGTCCTTGGCGCCGCAATCATAGGTCTCGCCCCTGAAGTGATAGGCCGCGAATTCCTGGGTCTTGGCGAGCGTCAGCATGCCGTCGGTGAGCTGGATCTCGTTGCCGGCGCCGCGTTCCTGGGTTTCCAGGATCTTGAAGATCTCCGGCTGCAGGATGTAGCGGCCGTTGATGAAGAAATTCGACGGCGCCGTGCCTTTGGCAGGCTTTTCGACCATTTCGGTGATCTTGAAGCCGTCGCCGACGGGAGCGCCCTTGCCGACGATGCCGTACTTATGAGCCTGCTCAGGATCGCATTCCTCAACGGCGAGAACGTTGCCGCCAGTCTGCTCATAGAGTTCGACCATGCCCTTCAGGCAGCTCTTCTCCGACGACATGATCATGTCCGGCAGAAGAACGGCGAAGGGCTCGTTGCCGACGATGTCGCGGGCGCACCAGACTGCGTGGCCTAGACCGAGGGGCACCTGCTGGCGGGTGAAGCTCGCCGTGCCCGCCTTCGGCAGGATGTTCGACAGCAGCGTCAGCTCGGCATTCTTGTTGCGCTCGCGCAGCATCTGCTCCAGCTCGTACTGGATGTCGAAATAGTCTTCGATGACGGCCTTGCCGCGCCCGGTCACGAAGACGAAATGCTCGATCCCCGCTTCCGCCGCCTCGTCGACCACATATTGGATGACCGGCTTGTCGACCACGGTCAGCATTTCCTTCGGCACAGCTTTGGTCGCGGGCAGAAAGCGCGTGCCCAGACCTGCTACCGGAAAGACTGCCTTACGGATCTTCTTTTGTTGTGCCACTCATGCCTCCTGAAAGCACATCGTTGTGCGAGTGAAAGACTACCGGCGTCTAGCTGCCAATTGCTACCGTTTTGCAAAGACTGCCCTAGGCCGGATTTCCATGGTAAAGAATTTGTTGACCCTATTTTGTTATTACATCGTTAAGCCGCATGCCACTCTTGCCTTAGGGCTTGGTTAAAAAGGATGGACACGACTGCCGATGAAGACATTTCGCATCAACCTCTTGCGCGGGTTTGCATTCTCCCTGCTCGCCGGGCTGGCCACGGCGACAATGCCGATAGATGCTCGGGCCGATGCCGGTTTCAAGGCCTGGATCGCGCAATTCTACCAAACGGCCGCCAAGAGCGGAATTAGCCGTTCCACCTATGAGAAAGCCTTTGCGGGCATCACCGAGCCCGATCGGGATGTGCTCGACAAGGCCCGCTACCAGCCGGAATTCAAGTCGAAGATCTGGGATTATCTCGACAGCCGCGTGAACCCCTATACCGTCCGCATCGGCCGCGAGATGGCGGCCCGGCACGGATCCACGCTGGCCGCGCTGGAACGGCACTACGGTGTCGACCGCAATGTCCTTCTCGCCATCTGGTCGATGGAATCCAACTACGGCGCGGTGCTGGAAAAGCCCGATCGCCTGCACCACGTGCCGCAGGCGCTCGCGACGCTCGCCTGGGGCGATCCGGGCCGCGCGAAATATGCGCGCACGCAGCTCATCGCGGCGCTGAAGATCCTGCAGTCGGGCGACATCACGCCGAAGCAGCTCACCGGTTCCTGGGCGGGCGCCATGGGCCATACCCAGTTCATCCCGACGAGCTACCTGCTCTACGCCGTCGACGCGGACGGCAACGGCCGGCGCGACATCTGGCATTCGGTCCCCGACGCGCTTGCGACCTCCGCGAACCTGCTCGCCAAGAACGGCTGGCAGACCAGCAAGACCTGGGGCTACGAGGCAGCCACCCCCGCGAACGGCGCCCGCTATGAGGGCCAGACCAAGACGCTCGCAGAATGGGCAAAGCTGGGTTTCGCCAGACCGAACGGCAAGAACTTTCCGCGCGGCACGGACCGCGCCACGCTGAAACTGATGGCCGGCGGCAACGGCCCCGCCTTCCTGATGCTCAGGAACTTCTTCGTGGTGAAACGCTACAACGCCGCCGACAGCTATGCGCTGGCGGTCGGCTTGCTCGCCGACGAGATCGCCGGTCACGGCGGCGTCCGGCAGAGCTGGCCGCGTCCGGAAGGCACGCTCGACATCAAGCAGAAATTCGAGCTGCAGACGCGCATGAAGGAGCTCGGCTATTACGACGGCGAGGTCGACGGCAATTTCGGCTCCGGCTCGAAGGCGGCGATCTCCGCGATCCAGAAACGGCTCGGCATGCAGCAGAGCGGCGAGCCCTCGCAGAAGCTTCTCGAAGCTTTGCGTTGACAAGAGGGGGCAATGCCCCACATCGTTTCTGGATAGGCGCCTGGAGGGCGCGCGGGCGTCAAAGGCATGAAGGCTTTGGGGAATACCGGCGGACAAGGAAGATGGGCTCGCCTGGGCGCGGTTCTTCTCGCGCTTCTGCTCGCCTTGCCGGTCCTCCCCACTCCGGCCGGCGCCCAGGAGCCCGCCCCGCGCCGCAACCTCTTCGATTTTCTGTTCGGCGGCCCGCGCTACGAGCGTTACGAACGCTATGATCGTTACGAGCGGTATGAGCGCCCGCCCCGCCGCCGCTACGACCGCAGGGATTCGGTCATCCAGGTGCCGCGCCCGCGCAGCAACCGCAGTACGGTCCGGGCGGCCCCGCCGCGTCCGCAGCCGCCGGTCGCTCCCCCCGCGCCGGAGCCCGTCGCCAAGCTGGAGAATGCCAAGCAGATCCTGGTGGTCGGCGATTTCATGGCCGGCGGTCTCGGAGGGGAGCTGGAGACGACTTTCGCGGCATCTCCGGGCATTGCGGTTACCCAGCGCAGCGACGGTTCGTCCGGCCTCGTGCGTGAGGACCATTTCGACTGGCCGGCAGAACTGCCGAAGATGCTGGGCGAGGTGAAGCCCGCCGTCGTGATTGTGATGATCGGTGCCAACGACCGCCAGCAGATGGACATCGGCAGAACGAAGGAGAAGTTCCGCAGCGACGCCTGGTTCAAGGAATACGAGGCGCGCGTGGCCAGGCTCGTCGACATCGTCGTCTCGCAAAAACTGCCGCTGCTCTGGGTCGGCCTGCCGTCCTTCCAGTCACCGTCCATGACGGCCGATGCGGTGACGCTCAACGCCATCTATAGAAACCAGGTGGGCAAGGCGGGCGGCGAATTCGTCGATATCTGGGACGGTTTCGTTGACGAGGACGGCAAGTTCGTTCTCACCGGCTCCGACGTCAACGGCCAGCAGGTGCGGCTGCGCGGCTCCGACGGCATAACCTTCACCAAGGCCGGCAAGAAGAAGCTCGCCTTCTACGTGGAAAAGCTCGTCCGCCGCCATGTGGGCGAGATGGCAAGCCCCGATCTCGTCAAGCTCGACGGCTCGAACCTGCCGGCGCTGTCGACCCTTCCCGGCACGCCCGATCAGGCCATACCGACGCATCCGATCAGCCTGTCCGACCCGGAACTCGACGGCGGCAAGGACCTTCTCGGCGCAGTCCCCCCGCCCACCGTGCTGGTGGAAACGCCGCGCGACAAGCTGGTCAGACGGGGAGAACTCGCCCCCGCCCCGGCGGGCCGCATCGATGATTACCGGGTGCCCGCCCCCGCCACGGCGACACGCTAAACAGAATCGGCCCTTCGGGCGCCATCTTCAAGCTTTGAAGCCTGCAGGCCGGAAGGGCCGGCCGGCTCCAACGTTAGGAATTCCGACTACCCAAGCTGCCGAAGCCCGTGGATAAGCACCCTCAACGCGGCAGGACGGAGCTTCCCATCAGCGCCTCGTCGATCGCGCGCGCCGCCTGGCGGCCTTCGCGGATCGCCCAGACGACCAGCGACTGGCCGCGGCGCACGTCGCCCGCCGTCCAGAGCTTGTCGACCGAGGTTTTGTAGTCGCGCTCGCTGGCGACGACGTTGGTCGAGCCGCGGCGGTCGACATTGAGTTCGAGCTTGCCCTCGAGTTCCGTCAGCACGCCTTCCTTGAGCGGACCGGAAAAGCCGATCGCGATGAAGGCGAGATCGGCCTTTATGATGAATTCCGTGCCGGCGATCGGCTTGCGGCGATCGTCGACCTCGCAGCAGCGCACGCCGGTGAGCTGGCCGTCCTCGCCGATGAATTCGAGGGTCGCCACCTGGAACTCGCGCACGGCGCCCTCGGCCTGCGAAGAGGAGGTGCGCATCTTGGTCGCCCAGAACGGCCAGACGGCGAGCTTGTCTTCCTTTTCCGGCGGCTGCGGGCGGATGTCGAGCTGCGTCACCTTGACGGCGCCCTGGCGGAAGGCGGTGCCGACGCAGTCCGACGCCGTATCGCCGCCGCCGACGACCACCACATGCTTGGCGCCGGCGAGGATCGGATCGGACGGCCAGGCGATGCTGTCGATATTCTCGCGGCCGATGCGGCGGTTCTGCTGCACGAGATAAGGCATCGCGTCGTAGACGCCGTGCAGATCGGCGCCCGGAATGCCGGCCGGACGCGGCGTTTCCGAGCCGCCGCAATAGAGCACCGCATCGTATTCGGAGAGAAGCTGCTCGATCGGCATGTCGACGCCGACATTGACGCCGGTGTGGAACGTGACGCCCTCGCCCTTCATCTGCTCGACCCGGCGGTCGATGAAATTCTTCTCCATCTTGAAGTCCGGAATGCCGTAGCGCAGCAGGCCGCCGGGCTTCGACTCGCGCTCATAGACATGCACGTCGTGGCCGGCGCGGCCGAGCTGCTGGGCGGCCGCCATGCCGGCCGGGCCCGAGCCGATGATCGCCACTCGTCTGCCCGTATGGACGGTCGCCGGCTGCGGCGCGATGAAGCCGAGCTCGTAAGCCTTGTCGGCGATCGCCTGCTCGATCGTCTTGATGGAGACCGGCGCGTCCTCGAGGTTCAGCGTGCAGGCCTCTTCGCAAGGCGCCGGGCAGACGCGACCTGTGAATTCCGGGAAGTTGTTGGTGGAATGGAGGTTGCGGATCGCCTCCTCCCACTTGTTGTTGTAGACGAGGTCGTTCCAGTCCGGGATCTGGTTATGCACAGGACAGCCGGTCGGGCCGTGGCAATAGGGAATGCCACAGTCCATGCAGCGCGCCGCCTGCTTGGTGACTTCCGCATCCGACATCGGGATGGTGAATTCGCGGAAATGGCGGATGCGGTCGGAAGCCGGCTGATACTTCGCCACCTGCCGGTCGATTTCCAGGAAACCCGTTACCTTGCCCATGTCTAAACCTCTGCTTTGCCGCTACCGCAGCCAGTTCTCAATCTTTAATCCCGGCACGCGGGAAAACTCTCTCTCGTTGTCTGTCACAAGCACCGCGTCCAAAGTGAGTGCATGCGCGGCGATCCAAAGGTCGTTCGGACCAATAGGTGTCCCTTGCCTTTTCAACTCTGCTCGCACCAAGCCGTATTGAAAGCGAACAGCCTCTTCCAAAGGTTCGACTCTGATAGCTCTCAAGATCGCTTCCATATTGCGGCGCAATCTTTCTGACCGTTTCAATTCCAACCCGAACTCGATCTCGCCGGCAACGATGACGCTGGTGAAGATATTTTCGGCGCCATAATGTTCGATCCTTTGTATGACACTTCCCTGCGGATAGCTGGAAAGATGCGAGATCGTGTTGGTATCAAGCAGATAGACCATCACAAGTCGACTTCGTCGAGCGGCAGGAGATTATCGTCATCGAGGTCAGGAAACCGATCTTCTTCCCCAAGTGGCTCCAGCGTTGCCAACACTTCCAACAAGGACTTGGTACTCCCGACCGGATGAACTAGTAGATCACCCTTCTCGTTCTTGCTAATCTCGACTTTATCTCCTTCGAACTCGAACTCCTTTGGAATGCGAATCGCCCGGCTCCGGCCATTCTTGAAGACCTGGGCGATTCTGACAGCGTTCGAATGCTCATTCATTAGCACCTCCACGTTGTGATATGACAATGTCATATCACAACGCTTCCAAACCTCCAATCACTCCGCCGCGATTCCCATCCGCATGCGTTCCATTTCGACAAGGGCGCGGCGGTATTCGACCGGCATGACCTTGCGGAATTTCGGCCGGTACTCGCTCCAGCGGTCGAGGATTTCCTTGGCGCGCGTCGAGCCCGTGTAATGCAGGTGGTTGGAGATGAGCTGGTAGAGGCGCTCCTCGTCGTGGCGCGTCATGTCCTCGGAGACGTCCACGCGTCCCTTGTGCATGAGGTCGCCGCCGTGATGGTGCAGCTTCTCCAGCATGTCGTCCTCTTCCGGAACCGGCTCGAGCTCGACCATCGCCATGTTGCAGCGCTTGGCGAAATCGCCCTTCTCGTCGAGCACGTAGGCGACGCCGCCCGACATGCCCGCCGCGAAGTTGCGGCCCGTCTCGCCGAGCACCACGACGATGCCGCCGGTCATATATTCGCAGCCGTGGTCGCCCACACCCTCGACGACGGCGATCGCGCCGGAATTGCGGACCGCGAAGCGCTCGCCCGCCACGCCGCGGAAATAGCACTCGCCGGTGATCGCGCCGTAGAGCACGGTATTGCCGACGATGATCGAGTTCTCCGCGACGAGCTTGGAATTCTCCGGCGGGCGCACGATGATGCGGCCGCCCGAAAGCCCCTTGCCGACATAGTCGTTGCCGTCGCCGACGAGATCGAAGGTGATGCCGCGGGCGAGGAAGGCGCCGAAGGACTGACCCGCGGTACCCGTGAGGGTCACATGGATCGTGTCGTCCTTGAGGCCCTTGTGGCCCCAGCGCTTGGCAAGCGCGCCGGACAGCATCGCGCCGGCCGAACGGTCGACGTTCTTGATCGCCACGTCGAAGACCACCGGCTCCTTGCTTTCGAGTGCCGGTTGAGACTTCTCGATCAGCTTGCGGTCGAGGATGTCGTCGATCGGATGCTTCTGGCGCTCGGTCCAGTAGGTCGCTTCCTTCGGCGCCTCCACCTTGTGGAAGATCTTCGAGAAATCCAGGCCCTTCGACTTCCAGTGCGAGATCGCCTCGTCCTTCTCCAGAAGCTCGGACATGCCGATGATGTCGTCGAACTTGGTGAAGCCGAGCGAGGCGAGGATCTCGCGCACTTCTTCGGCGACGAAGAAGAAGTAGTTGATGACGTGCTCCGGCGTGCCCTTGAAGCGCTTGCGCAGAACCGGGTCCTGCGTCGCGACCCCCACCGGACAGGTGTTCAAATGGCACTTGCGCATCATGATGCAGCCGGCGGCGATGACCGGAGCCGTCGCGAAGCCGAACTCGTCGGCGCCGAGCAGCGCCCCAATGATGACGTCGCGGCCGGTCTTGAGACCGCCGTCGACCTGCAGCGCGATGCGCGAGCGAAGCCCGTTCAGCACCAACGTCTGCTGGGTCTCGGCAAGACCGATTTCCCAGGGGCTGCCCGCATGCTTCAGCGAAGTGAGCGGAGAAGCGCCCGTGCCGCCGTCGAAACCCGCGACCGTGATATGGTCGGCGCGCGCCTTGGCGACGCCCGCCGCAACCGTGCCGACGCCCACCTCCGAGACGAGCTTCACGGAAATGTCCGAGGTCGGGTTGACGTTCTTCAGGTCGAAGATGAGCTGCGCCAGGTCTTCGATCGAATAGATGTCATGGTGCGGCGGCGGCGAGATGAGGCCGACGCCCGGCGTCGAGTGACGGGTCTTGGCGACCGTCGCATCCACCTTGTGGCCGGGCAATTGCCCGCCCTCGCCGGGCTTCGCCCCCTGCGCCACCTTGATCTGCAGCATGTCGGCATTGACCAGGTATTCCGTCGTCACCCCGAAGCGGCCGGAAGCCACCTGCTTGATCGCCGAGCGTTCCGGGTTTTGGCTACCGTCCGGCAGCGGCATGTAGCGGTCGCTCTCCTCGCCGCCCTCGCCGGTGTTCGACTTGCCGCCGATCCGGTTCATGGCGATCGCCAGCGTCGTATGCGCCTCGCGGCTGATCGAGCCGAAGGACATGGCGCCGGTGGAGAAGCGCTTGACGATCTCGGCAGCCGGCTCGACCTCGTCGATCAAGACGGGCTTGCGGCCGAGTTCACCGGCTTGTCTGATCTTGAACAGGCCGCGGATGGTGTTCATCCGCACCGCCGTCTCGTTCACCATCTCGGCGAATTCGCGGTAGCGGTCCTGGCTGTTGCCGCGCACGGCGTGCTGCAGCGTCGCAACGACATCCGGCGTCCAGGCGTGGCTTTCGCCGCGCATGCGGTAGGCGTATTCGCCGCCGATGTCGAGCGTCGAGGCCAGGACCGGGTCCTTGCCGAAGGCCGCATGGTGGCGGCGGACGGTCTCTTCGGCGATCTCCGCGAGGCCGACACCTTCGATCGTCGTGGCGGTGCCGAAGAAATACTTCTCGACAAGCTCGGAGGACAGGCCGACGGCGTCGAAGATCTGCGCGCCGCAATAGGACTGATAGGTCGAGATGCCCATCTTGGACATGACCTTGAGGATGCCCTTGCCGACCGCCTTGATGTAGCGGTAGACGATCTCGCTCGCATCCACCTCCTTCGGGAACTCGCCGCGCATGTGCATGTCGGTCAGCGTATCGAAGGCGAGATAGGGGTTGATCGCCTCGGCGCCGAAGCCCGCGAGACAGCAGAAGTGGTGGATTTCGCGCGGCTCGCCGGATTCGACGACGAGCCCCACCGAGGTCCTGAGCCCCTTGCGGATCAGGTGATGGTGCACGGCGGCCGTCGCCAGAAGCGCCGGGATCGCGATGCGGTCCGGCCCGATCTGGCGGTCGGAAAGCACGATGATGTTGTAGCCGCCCTTGACCGCAGCCTCGGCCCGCTCGCAGAGCCGGTCGAGCATTTCCGGCATGCCTTCGGCGCCGCGCTCGATGTCATAGGTGAAGTCGAGCGTCTTGGTGTCGAAGCGGTCTTCCGTGTGGCCGATCGAGCGGATCTTTTCGAGGTCGCCATTGGTCAGGATCGGCTGGCGCACTTCGAGCCGCTTGGCGTTCGCCATGCCCTCGTGGTCGAGAATGTTCGGACGCGGACCGATGAACGACACGAGGCTCATGACGAGCTCCTCGCGGATCGGGTCGATCGGCGGGTTGGTCACCTGCGCGAAGTTCTGCTTGAAATAGGTGTAGAGCAGCTTCGACTTTTCCGACATGGCCGAAATCGGCGTGTCGGTACCCATCGAGCCGACGGCTTCCTGGCCCGTCGTCGCCATCGGCGACATCAGGATCCTGGTGTCCTCGCTCGTGTAGCCGAAGGCCTGCTGGCGGTCGAGCAGGGAGACGTCGCGGCGCAGCGCCCGCGGCTCCACCGGCTTCAGCTCTTCGAGGATGAGCTGGGTGCGGTCGAGCCACTTTCCGTAGGGATGCTTGGTCGCGAGTTCAAACTTCAGCTCGTCGTCGGAGATGATCTGGCCCTTCTCCATGTCGATCAGCAGCATCTTGCCCGGCTGCAGCCGCCACTTCTTGACGATGCTCTCCTCCGGCACCGGCAGCACGCCCGCTTCGGACGCAAGGATGACACGGTCGTCGTCGGTGACGAGATAGCGCGCCGGTCTGAGGCCGTTGCGGTCGAGCGTCGCGCCGATCTGCTTGCCGTCGGTGAAACAGACGGCGGCCGGCCCATCCCACGGCTCCATCAGGGCCGCGTGGTATTCGTAGAACGCCTTGCGCTCCTTCGACATGGACTGGTTGCCGGCCCATGCTTCCGGGATCAGCATCATCATCGCATGCGCCAGCGAGTAACCGCCGCGCGTCAGGAATTCGAGCGCGTTGTCGAAACAGGCCGTGTCCGACTGTCCTTCGTAGGAGATCGGCCAGAGCTTGGAGATGTCGTCGCCGAAGAGCGGCGAGGAGACGGACGCCTGGCGCGCCGCCATCCAGTTGACGTTGCCGCGCAGCGTGTTGATTTCGCCGTTATGGGCGACCATGCGGTAGGGATGCGCGAGCTTCCAGGACGGGAAGGTGTTGGTCGAGAACCGCTGGTGGACGAGCGCCACCGCCGTCTCGAACCGGGGGTCGGAGAGGTCCTTGTAATAGGCGCCCACCTGATAGGCCAGGAACATGCCCTTGTAGACGATGGTCGAGGAGGAGAGCGACACCGGATAGAAGCCGGTCTCCTGGCCGCCGAACTGGTCGTAGATGCGGTTGGAGATCACCTTGCGGACCAGGAAGAGCTTGCGCTCGAATTCGAGGTTCGTCGCGGCATCGCGGCCGGCGCCGATGAAGACCTGCAGGTGATAGGGTTCGGTGGCGGCAATGTCCGGCGCCTTGGAGAGCGAGGAATTGTCGACCGGCACCTCGCGGAAGCCGAGGAACTGCTGCCCCTCCTCGGCGATCACATCGACGATGACTTGTCTGAAGTGCTCGATCTGCTCGGCATCGCGCGGCAGGAAGAAGTGCCCGACGGCATATTCGCCGGCCTTCGGCAGGGTGACGCCCTGGGCCGCCATTTCCTCGCGGAAGAAACGGTCGGGAATCTGTACGAGAATGCCCGCGCCATCGCCCATCAGCGGGTCCGCGCCCACAGCGCCGCGATGCGTCAGGTTTTCGAGGATGAAGAGGCCGTCCTTGACGATCTGGTGCGACCTCTTGCCCTTCATATGGGCGATGAAGCCGACGCCGCAGGCATCGTGCTCGTTGCGGGGATCGTAGAGCCCCTGGGCAGCCGGAATGCCGGAGGCGACAAACGGAACGCGCGCTTTCGTCTCGACAGACATCTGAGCCTCTTGGCCGGACATCTCGGAGATCATCTTCGTCATCGTCATTCCTCCTGTTGGCCGTTTCCACGAAACGGGCAAAGTGGCTCTCGGTTGTCTCTTTCGGATGACAGGCTGCGCGCCATCCCTTATCCACACGATGGCGCCGCTCCAGCGTCAGCTGCGGCTTTGCAGCGCAGCATAACCCGGATCGGCGTCCACGTCAGCGGAAAAGAGAGGCAGGCAGCCCTTTCATTTCCTGAAATTAGGACAGCACTTCTGTCCTAATTCTCATTTTCTATGACACAGTTGGGAATGCTCCACAAGGGCGCATTTTGAAAAATTCAAGGCAGCCGCGACAGGAGATTGCCCGGGCTTCCGTAAGCACGAAATTTAATTGCCGGAAAGGCTTTGGCTTATTCAATTGATTGCCTCGAAGGTAGGCCCGCGGCGCGAAGGCGCCTTTCCCGTTGATTGCGGGCTCAAAACGCTTAATCTCCTGACGCTTTTCAAAATCTCCCAAGGTGTCCCTTCATGTTTTTCGCTTCCGACAACTGGGCCGGCGCCCATCCCGCCATCAATGACCGCCTTTCGAAGGAATCGACCCGGTTCGCGGCCGCCTATGGCACCAGCGACCTCGACAAGGCGGTGGAAGCCCGCTTCAACGAGATCTTCGAGCGCGAGGTGTCGGTCTATTTCGTCTCCACCGGCACGGCCGCCAATTCCCTGTCTCTGGCGAGCGTCGCGCGGGTCGGCGGCGTCGCTTTCTCCCATTCGGAAGCCCACGTGATCGAGGACGAATGCGGCGCGCCGGATTTCTTCAGCGGCATGCGCATGGTCCCGGTCGATGGTGAAAACGGCAAGATGGACCCGGAAAGGCTTGGCGAGCGCATTGCCGCCTATCCGCAGGGTCACGTCCACCATGGCCGTGCCGCCGCCGTCACCCTCACCCAGGCGACGGAGACCGGCACAATCTATTCGCTCGGCGAGATCGACGCGCTCACCAAGGTCGCCAGGGCCAACGGCCTGCCGGTCCACATGGACGGCGCCCGCTTTGCCAATGCGCTGGTCGCGCTCGGCTGTACGCCCGCCGAAATGACATGGAAGCGCGGCATCGACATCCTCTCTTTCGGCGGCACCAAGAACGGCTGCTGGTGCGCCGAGGCGATCGTCTTCTTCAATCCGGAGCTTGCTAAGGATTTCGCCTTCATCCGCAAGCGCGCCGCTCAGCTCTTTTCGAAAACCCGCTTCATCTCCGCCCAGTTCGAGGCCTATCTGCAGGACGATCTTTGGCTCGCCATGGCAAGCCACGCCAATGCCATGGCCGATCGCTTACGCGCCGGCATCCGTTCGCTGAACAGCACGCGGCTTGCCTGGGACACCACCTCCAACGAGGTTTTTGCCATCCTCAACAAGGCCTCCGCCGAAGCCGCCCAGGCAAATGGCGCCAAGTTCTACGATTGGCCGGAGCCGACCAACATGCCGGAGCCGGTCAAGGACGATGAGACCCTCATCCGCCTCGTCACCTCCTTCGCCACGACCGAGGACGACATCGACCAGTTTTTGGCGATCTGCAAGGCGGGCTGAGGTTTCGTTTGACTGCCAAGCTTGCGCGTATTGGGGCGAAGACGGCGCCACGATTCGATCTCCTCCCTTGCGGGGGAGATGTCCGGCAGGACAGAGGGGGGTCTATCTACATACTCTTCGGCAATTGAGTTTGCGGCACCACCCCCTCTGTCACCTCCGGTGACATCTCCCCCGCAAGGGGGGAGAAGGGAGCTTGCCGGACCGCCCCCTCACCCCAAATTCTACGGCACGATCTGCGCCACGATCAGGCTCGACAACGCTTCCGTCAACGCGGCGTCGGCGCCGCGCCGGGGGATGAGCACGAATTCCACGTCCTCCAGAACCGGCAACCGGTCGGCCGGGACTTCCCTCAGGCCCGACGGCGCCATGCTGCGCGGCTGCACGAGCACGCCCATGCCGGCCCTAGCCGCAGCGGTGAGGCCGCTGAGGCTGCCGCAGGTGCAGACGATCCGCCATGCCATCTTCTCCCGGTCGAGCGCCTCCTGCGCCACCCGGCGGGTGATCGAGGGCGGCGGAAAGGCAATCAGCGGCAGCGCATCGCCGCGCGACAAAACGAGGTCCGGATCGCGCGCCAGCCAGACGAGCGGCTCGCGATAGAGCAGCCGCCCATGCGTCTCGCCGATATGGCGCTTCGCCAGCACCAGGTCGAGGTCGCCAGCATCCTGCATCTGGTAGAGTACGGCGGAGAGCGCCACGTTGAGTTCGAGGTCGACCAGCGGATAGAGCCGGATGAAATCCTCCAGGATCGAGGTCAGCCGGCTCGCCACCACGTCTTCCGATACGCCGAGCCGCAGCCGCCCGCGCAGCCGGCTTTCGCCGAACAGCGAGGCGACCTTGCCGTTCAGATCCAGCATGCCGCGCGCATAGCCGAGCAGCGCTTCTCCCTCCGCCGTCAGTTTGACCTGATGCGTGTCGCGGAAGACGAGCCGCCGGCCGAGCGCTTTTTCAAGCCGCTGGATATGCTGCGTGACGGTGGACTGGCCGATGCCGAGCCGTGCCGCGGCCTCCGTGAAACTGCCGGTCTGCTGCAGCATGACGAAACTGCTGAGGTGATGAAGGTTCAGCATCGTTATCCGCTCTCATGATAACTGTTAGTGTTTGCATTCTGCTTCATGATAAGAGAGAGGGGAAGCGTCGCATTGAGGATACCGCCCATGAGCCGCTTCCTGCCGGACCGCTTCACCGTCCTTCTGGTCTGCACCGTCATCCTCGCCTCGCTCCTGCCGATCCATGGTGAATGGGCCGAATGGTTCGGCGTCGCCACCGACGTCGCCATCGGCCTGCTTTTCTTCCTGCATGGCGCGAGGCTTTCGCGTGACGTGGTGGTCGCGGGCATCCTGCACTGGCGCCTGCATCTGACGATCCTGCTGGTAACGTTCGCGGTCTTCCCGGTCCTCGGGCTCGCGATCGGCTTCATTCCGGAAGATATCCTCCCCTCGCCGCTCTATGCCGGTATCCTCTTCCTCTGCGTCCTGCCCTCTACGGTCCAGTCCTCGATCGCGTTCACCTCCATGGCGGGCGGCAATGTGCCGGCGGCAGTCTGCGCCGCCTCCGGCTCCAACATCCTCGGCATGTTCCTGACGCCGCTGCTGGCCGGCCTGCTGCTTTCGACCACCGGCGACGGCGGCTTTTCGTGGGACGCGCTGGAAAGCATCCTTCTGCAGCTTCTGGTCCCCTTCGTCGTCGGCCAGATCCTGCAGCCCTGGATCGGCAACTGGATCCGTTCGAAGAAGAAACTGCTGGCGCCGGTCGACCGCGGTTCGATCCTGATGGTCGTCTATCTCGCCTTCTCCGAAGCGGTGATGGAAGGCCTGTGGCACACCTTCTCGGCCACCGACATCGCAGTCGTCATCGTCATCGACATGGCCCTGCTCGCGGTCGTCCTCTGCCTCACCATGTTCGGCAGCCGGGCGCTCGGCTTCGCGAAGGAGGACGAGATCACCATCACCTTCTGCGGGTCGAAGAAATCGCTGGCGAGCGGCGTGCCGATGGCGAGCGCCATCTTCGCCAACCAGTCGTCCTCGATTGGCGCGATCGTGCTGCCGCTGATGCTCTTCCACCAGATCCAGCTCATGGCCTGCGCGGTGATCGCCCAGAAATACGCCAACCGGCTGAAGGAAAAGGAAGCGACAGCGGAGCCGGCAGCGGCTTAATTCGGAGAATAAAAAACGGCCCTTCCCCCAAGAGGAAGGGCCGCGGGCTCGGCTTGCTTCGTCGGTTGGCCGCTTGCGCGGCGCCGGCACCGAGGATTAGTTGATCTGCTGCGGGGCGACCTGAGCCTCGATCGTCTTCGCCGCGCCGCCTGCTTCGGCAGCGATCGCGATGCGACGGGGCTTCATGGCTTCCGGGATGTTCCGGACAAGGTCGATATGCAGCAGGCCGTTCTTCAGCGAAGCGGACTGGACTTCGACATGATCGGCGAGCTGGAAGCGGCGCTCGAAGGCGCGCTTGGCAATCCCGCGATAGAGATATTCGCTCTCTCCGGCGGTCTCTTCTTCGCTCTTTTCACCTTTCACGGTCAGGACGTGAGCCTGAGCTTCGAGGCTCAGTTCCTTTTCGTCGAAACCGGCGACGGCCATGGTGATGCGATAGGTGTTCTCACCGGTCCGCTCGATATTGTAGGGCGGATAGCTCGGCGTCTGATCGGCAAGGCTACGGCTGTCGAGCAGGTTGAAAAGGCGGTCGAAACCCACGGTGGACCGGTAAAGCGGGGAAAAATCGACGTGACGCATGATGTCCTCTCTTGAAGCGACGTTGCGGTTTTCGGTTCGGTTCCGCATCCCTTTTTGGCGATGGCGGAGCCGTTCAGCGGACCCTTTTCGGCGCCCGCAACCGGAAGATGGGAATTGCCTTTTGCCGCTTCAAGACCCTGCCGGAGAAACCCTTTTTCGCGCCTGAACTCCATATGAACGGGCCATTCCGGCTGCGTTCAGGCGGCTTCCGGTAGAACTAATCATGGGAAGGCGGACTGCCTCCCGAAGACTGAAGGTCTCTCGTCCCTTCACTTCAGTCCCCCCTTGCCGGAGCCGGACGGTTTCCCCGAACTGTCGGTTCCGGCTTCTTTTTGCCCGCATCAGCCCATTTTGCCCGCATCAGCCCAGTCGCGTGAAGCCGTCCGCACTCCAGCGTTCGCTGCCCACGCCGTGATGCACGAAGAAGAGACCGTCCGGATCGTATTTGTCTTTCACGGCGAGGAGCCTTGCATAGTTCTCGCCCCAGAAGGCGTCTTGCCAGGCCTCCTCGAAGTAATCGCTTTCCGATACGTAGGAGGCGGCCGCCGGCAGCAGCCCGCGCACTTCCTTCATGGCCTTGCCGATCGACTGCGCATTGCTGCGGGCAGCCGGCACGTCGGGTTCGCGGCCGGCAATGCCGGGATAGGCAGGCGGCTCCTCGGCGCCGCTGATGGCGAGCGCAAAGGCGTCGAGCATGGCGGGGTTGGTCGCCGTGTCGCGCGCCCCTTCGATCGCCTCCGCAGGCGCCCCCGCGAGGCCCTTGTTGGTATGCAGGGACACGCCCCAATGCCTGCTTGCCGCAAAGAGCGCGTCGGCGAGAAGCTCCTGCCGGTCCTGTTGAAGAAGAAAAGCCGGGAGCCAGGCGGATTGGAAACCATGCAAGACCTGCCCCGCCTGTCCCAGATCGCCCGCCCAGAAGACGTTGACTTCCGGCGCACCGGGGCGATCGTCGGCGATCACTAGGCCGGGGAGTTGCGAGAGGAATGCCGGATCCCAGAAATTCCGGGCCGGCACGGCGACGACCGTCGGTTCGGAATCGAAGCTGAAGTCCCCGGGAGCATTCTGTATCCATTCGAAGAACGGCCGCCAGGTTGCATCCGCCTGCTGCTGGTCGAGCCCCTGGAACAGCATGGAGATATCGAGGACATTGTTTCGCCGGAAGCGGATCTGTTCTCCCCAATGCGGATTGATTAGCGCCTCGCCATAGAATTCCAGCACCTTGCCGATCAGCCGGCGGAAGGCATCATCCGATGCCGCCTTGACCGTCGCGAACACTGCACCGAACGTCTCCGGCAAGGCATGTGTCCGCAGCGTCAGCCGGGTCACGACGCCGAGGCTGCCGCCCCCGCCACCCTTGATCCCCCAGAACAGGTCCGGGTTCGTGCAGGCATTGGCGATCCTGATTTCGCCGTCCGCGGTAACGACCTCCGCCTCCAAGAGGCTCGCGGCAGCCAGACCGTAGGCCTTCGAAAAGCTGCCGAACCCGCCGCTCTGGATAAGGCCCGCAACCCCGACCGTCAGGCATCCGCCGCCCTGGACATAGCGGCCGGCCTTCGTGGTGACGGCGTCATAGACCTGCCCCCAGATGGCCCCGGCCTTGACGGTGACTGCCGGCTGCGGCGCCTGCCGCCCGGCGCATCCTTCGCCGATGAAGGCATCGTGGAGCGTCACGGCGCTCATCTTCCGCGTCCAGACCAGGAGCGAATCCGGAGCGCTGGACGTGCCCTGGTAACTATGCCCGCCGCCCTTCACGACCAGTCTCAGATTGTTCTCGCGTGCGAAATTCACCGCCGCGACGACGTCTGCCGTCGTCTGCGCTGCGACCGCATAAACGCTCGGCTGCGACGTCCAGGCGTCCACCCAGCCGAGGGTCTGCGTCAGGCCGGCCTCGTCGCCGAGATAATATGGGTTCTTCAACGCCTTGAAGACATCCGCGCATCGGGCGTCTGAAGGCGCGCTCCTGCACGCATCGAGCGGTGATCGAACGCTTATCAGCCGACCGCCGACATTCTCGCGCAGCCGGCTCCAGCCTGCTTCGGAAGGCCATTGCGGATCGCCCGGCCGCACGCGCGAGGCGGGATGGTCGGCGGCCAAAGCCTGCGCCGGGCCTGACATCCACGACCAGGCGCTTTGCACGAGCGGGATCGCCGATACCGTCGCCAACAGGAACCGTCTTCTGTTCATTGCACCCCGCCTCCGGCCTCGACGCCACATATTCGGCATCGGACCCAGGCTAAAGTCAACGCAGCGCCGCCGCAATCCAAGCCTCGGAGCACGCTTTCCACTTGACGTCCCGCCACCCTCGCCTATCGCTTATCCCCATGACCGAAGCTTCAGATTCCATGGACGACGTTCTTCATCCGACCCCCGGCAATCCGATGCCGCAGAACTATACGGCCGGCTATTTCACCGGCCATCGCGGCACGAAGCTGCGCTACGGCCTGTTCCGCTCCGAAAGGTCGCCGGCAGTCGGCACGGTGGTTCTCATGCAGGGACGCAACGAATTCATCGAGAAGTATTTCGAGACGATCCGCGATCTGAACGCGATGGGGCTCTGGGTCGCGACCTTCGACCTGCGCGGCCAGGGCGGCTCCGAGCGCCTGACCAAGGATCCGCGCAAGGGGCATGTGCGGCGCTTCTCCGATTACGAGCGCGACCTTGAAATCTTCCTCGAGCAGATCGTCCTGCCGGATGCCCGCCTGCCCTTCTTCCTCGTCGGACATTCGACCGGCGCGCTGATCGCGCTTTCCGCCGCCCCGCGGCTGTCGAACCGCATCCATCGCATGGCGCTCGCCGGTCCCTATATCGCCCTGTCCGGACAAAGCGTGCCGGAAGGCGTCATCCGCGCGATCGCCGGCCTCGCCTCCTGGACGGGCTTCGGCCGCACCCAGCTCGGCAAGGATCAGAGCCACCGCCCCTTCGAAGGCAATCCGCTCACCTCCGATATCGAACGCTTCAAGCGCAATGCGGAGATCATCGCCGCCCATCCGGAACTGACCGTCGGCGCCCCCACGGCCCGCTGGCTGCGCGAGACGTTCCGGACGATGAACCGCGTATCGAACCAGGCGCATCTCACGCGGATCACCATTCCGACGCTGATCCTGGCGCCCGTGCTCGACGGCATCGTGCCTTACCGGGCGCAGGAGGAACTGTCGCGCAATTTCCGGGCCGCCCAGCTCGTCACCGTCAACGGCGCCCGCCACGAGCTCTTCCACGACAGGGACATCTACCGGGCGCAGGGACTTGCCGCGATCGAGGCCTTCATGCCCGGCCAGGACGGCGGCTACGGCCTTTCCGAAACCGCGGCCTGATCCGCCTCACTTGCCCGAGAGCAGCTTCAGCGCCTCTTCGTGCACGGCCCTGCTGCCGGCCGCGACGATGCCGCCGCCGTTCTCCGGCCGCCCGCCCTCCCAGGTCGTGATGACGCCGCCCGCCTGTTCGATGAGCGGGATCAGCGCACCGACGTCATAGGGCTTCAGCCCGTTCTCGACGACGATATCCACATGGCCGGACGCGACGAGCGCATAGGCATAGCAGTCGCAGCCGTAGCGGAAGAGCCGTACCCGGCTTTCGACCGCCCGGTATTTCTCCCCGTCGCCGCCGACGAAAAGATGCGGCGAAGTGGTGAACAGGATCGCGTCGCTCAGGGCCTTGCAGTCGCGGGTGGCAATCTGACGCTCTCCGTCGGGACCGCGATACCACGAGCGCGTGCCGTCGGCGAAATAGCGCTCGCCGGTGAACGGCTGGTCCATCAGCCCCATCGCCGCCCGCCCGTTCGACTGGAAGCCGATCAGCGTGCCCCAGACGGGCAGGCCGGAGATGAAGGCGCGCGTGCCGTCGATCGGGTCGATCACCCAGATATGCTCGCGGTCGAGCCCGACATTCTCGTGCTCCTCGCCCAGAATGCCGTGTTCGGGGAATCTCTCGGCGATGAGCGCTCGGATGGCGGTTTCCGCAGCGCGGTCGCCCTCCGTCACCGGGTCGAAGCCGCCCTCCATCTTGTTCGTCACATAGGCGCCGGTGCGGAAGCGCGGCAGCGTTTCCGCCTTGGCGGCATCGGCCAGCGCATAGAAGAAATTGCGGTCGGGAAGCATCGGAGAAACCCCTCGTGGATTGGAGATTTCTTCTAAATCAGCCGGCACGGCGTGGGAACCGCCTTCAACCAGGTACTGGCAGAAAAACTCCCTGCCGAAAATCGCGCCATTTCGCCCAATAATGGCGCAAATTTAGCCACCTAAAATAGCTGCTTGACAATTGTGCAGCGCACTACTACCGTCCAAGGCACAGTCTTTGACTGTAAATACCCTCCTTGGGTGTTTCCTCCCTAGACTTAGCCGCGCCCACAAGCGCGGTTTTTTTTGCCCGCAGGCAAGCGGGAATCAGCAAGCCTCAAGTCTGTGGATAATTCGGATTACTCCGCGGCGAGCGCGCTGTCGCTGCCGGAGAAATCGATGACGAATTCCGCCATCTGCCGCATGAAGGTGGAGAGCGCCGCCGCGATCATCGGGAATTCCGGCTTCTTGTCGAGCGTCACCTCGTCTACGTAGAGCGAGCGGTTGATCTCGATCTGCAGCGCGTGCAGGCCCCTCACCGGACGGCCGTAATGTTCGGTGATGAAGCCGCCCGCATAAGGCTTGTTGCGAACCGCCGAGAAACCCATTGCGTCCAGGAACTGCAGCGCGGCGCGCGAAAGCTCGGCCGATGCGCTGGTTCCGTACCGGTCGCCGATGATGAAGTCCGGCCGGATGTCGGAACCGGAAAGCCTTATATTGCCGGGCATGGAATGGCAGTCGATGAGGATGGCGAGCCCGAAATGCGCATGGGTGCGGGCGATCAGCCTCCTCAGGCAGGCGTGGTAGGGCTTGTAGATCGTCTCGATGCGGGACATCGCCTCCTCGACCGACAGGCGGCGGCGATAGATCTCCATGTTTTCGGCGACGATCCTCGGAATGGTGCCGAGACCGCCCGCGACCCGCATGGAGCCGATATTGACGAAGGGGGGCAGCGGCCCGTCGAACATGCGCGGATCGAGCTCGTAGGGCTCGCGGTTGACGTCCAGATAGGCGCGCGGGAAATGGGCGGCGAGAAGCGGTGCGCCGAGCTCCGGCGCATCGCCGAAGAGCTCGTCGACATAATGGTCGGCGGAGCGGCGGATGGCGAGCGCGTCGAGATTGGTTTCGGCAAGGAATGTGGACGGATAGCGGCGTCCGCTATGCGGCGAATTGAAGACGAAGGGAATGGTCTGCGTGGCGGGCTCCCTCACGTCGAAATGCTCAAAATCGCCCGCCCTGCAATCCATTCTGCCTTTACCATGTCACGAACTTGTTCTGAACGCCATGTTGCCAGTTGCCCGGCATGAAGTCCATACTGTCCGGAGCGTCGAATGTTCATTTGAAATCGATTCCGTTGGCTCAGGCCGGTTCGTTCCACGAGGAGAAGGGCGTATTCAGCCGTCGATACGGCCAGGCCCTTCGATGACGTGAGCGGCCGGTTCAGCCAAACTCCGGGAAAGCTGGATTTTCGCCATGATCCTCGGCTTTTGCTTCGGACGTACCGGAAGGTATGCCCGTGGCAAGGGCCTTGATCCTGACGAAAATTCGTGGCCATGCAATGGTTCCAAATGAACGTCTAACGCTCTATATGCCTATCACACGCTTTCACACACTATTAAACGGATATTTACCGGGTCTTGGCAGTGTGAGAGGCCTCTAAAACACTTGAAATCTGCATTGGTGACGGTCCCCGGAGATGATTCAGAAAATCCTTCTCGCCGAAGATGATAACGACATGCGCCGTTTCCTCGTGAAGGCGCTCGAAAAGGCGGGCTACAAGGTCGCTTCCTTCGACAATGGCGCAAGCGCCTACGACCGGCTGCGCGAGGAACCCTTCTCGCTGCTCCTGACCGACATCGTCATGCCCGAAATGGACGGCATCGAGCTTGCCCGCCGCGCCACCGAACTCGATCCGGACCTGAAGGTCATGTTCATCACCGGCTTTGCGGCGGTCGCGCTCAACTCCGATTCCAGGGCTCCGAAGGACGCCAAGGTGCTTTCCAAACCCTTCCACCTGCGCGATCTGGTGGACGAGGTGAACAAGCTGCTCGCGGCCTGAGGCGGGAAAGCCCGGAAACGCAAGGCCTTCAAAAAACCTTCGCATTTCATGGCAAAAACCAGTTGACGGCCCGACCAGTCCATGGTTTATCCGCCGCCATCGGATGGGCGTGTAGCTCAGCGGGAGAGCACTACGTTGACATCGTAGGGGTCACAGGTTCAATCCCTGTCACGCCCACCATCCTGTTTTCTTGACAATCAAGATGTCGAAGGCGCCGTGCGGCGCCTTTTGCATTTTGCCAACAGGTTGGCTGAATGGCACCGAACGTTCTCTCGATCATTCAATTTTAGGGACTCCGGCCTTATCTCTTGCGCAGGGAGGGGTTGCATGCTTTGGCTCAGCCGAGGGACGAGAAAGGAAGAGCATGAAAAAGAAGTTTCTCGTGATTGCTCAATGGGACGAAGACGCTGGAATGTGGGTAGCCACCAGCGACGACATTCCCGGTCTCGTGACAGAAGCCAAAAGCATGGATGACTTGATCAAGCGGGTCATGGCGATATCTCCCGAGCTGATTGAGGACAATCTCGGCAGTGCGGGCGAGATGGACGACCTTCTCGAAGTCTGCGTCCAATCCTCCTTCAGCCTCCAAGGGACCGCTCTGCATTAACGGTTCGCGGCTTTTACCAGGACATAGCAGCCGTCTTGGAATCCTAAAGGCTGTTATTTCGTCCGGCATGGAAAAGGCGGCCATGAAATCTGGCATAGCCCGATAACCAATCGGAACTTCAGCGTCGACAAGAGCTGCATGTCCAGGTTCACGGCCAATGCGATCATGAAGCAGGCCGGAATAGATCATAAATTCTGAATGTGCCCCACATCGACGAGCAGGACGCTGCGCCGGCTCTGCGCCACCGTTCAACATCTGCAAATTTCTTTCGTCAACCGTACCGAATCTCCCCGAACCGGCCTCGCGAAGCGACAAAAGATGTGCCAGATGCGACCTGCCCGCGTTTTTTTGAGTGAGCGCGGATTTTTTCCCCAACTTGCCCTGCTGCGATGACCGGCAGGGCTTTTTTCTTTTCGGCCGGAGAGCACGAGCAGCCATGGCGGGGCCAGGTCCCGTAATCGTTCTGATCCGTCGCGAATGGATTCGGGCCGGTCACATCACGGCGCTGCCGGCCATGAGCGCCAGCACGAGGAAGACCAGGAAGACGACGAGGAAGATGAAGAAGAGGAATTTCGCAATCGTGGCGGTCGCCGCCGAGATGCCGGAGAAGCCGAAAAAACCGGAGATCAGCGAGATGACCAGAAAGATGAGAGCCCATTTCAGCATGGAACTTGTTCCTTCACGTTGATGACCGGATAACGTGAAGAAAGGTTCCCGGGTTCCACTCTACTGGCGAAAGACGTGCGCCCTGCCCGAAACGCCGATCGTCACCTGGTCGCCGGCGGCAAGCGCCTCGCGGCTCGGAATGTCGAGCCGGATGGAGATGTCGGTGCCGCGGAGCGCGATCCGTACATCCGAGGTGGGGCCGCAGAAATTGATCTCGGCGATCGTGCCGGAAACGCCCTCCCCGCCGCCGCCCGTTACGGAAAGCTGCTCGGGCCGGAGCATGATCTCGGCGCTTCCCCGATAGGCGGCGTCATCCACCGGCAGGACACCCAGCAAACTTTCCGCCCGGCCCTCGGCGATCGCCGCCGGCAGTACGATCGCCTCGCCCAGGAAAGCGGCCGTCGCCGGATCGACCGGCCTCGAATAGACCTCCCGCGGCGAGCCGACCTGCGCGAACTTTCCGGCCCGCATCACCGCCACCTGGTCGGCGAAGGCGAGCGCCTCCGCCTGGTCGTGGGTCACCAGAAGCGTGGTGATGCCGGCCGCCGTCAGCACGTCCGTCACCGCCTTGCGGGTCGCGGCGCGCAGGCCGGTATCGAGCGCCGAGAAGGGTTCGTCGAGCAGCATCAGGCGCGGCTTGCGGGCAAGCGCGCGGGCAAGCGCCACGCGCTGCTGCTGGCCGCCCGAAAGCTGGTCCGGCTTGCGCGACAGCATGGCGCGGTCGAGGCCTACCATGTCCATCAGCTCCGCCGCGCTCGCTTCCTTCGCCGCCCTTTCCGTCTCCATTCCGAAGCCGATGTTCTGCAAAACGGTGAGATGCGGGAAGAGGCAGCCGTCCTGCGCCACGATGCCGATCCCGCGCTTGTGGGCCGGCACCTGCGAAGCGCCGTCCGTCAGCACCCGGTCGCCGAACACGATGCTGCCCGCATCCGGCTGATCGAAACCGGCGACGAGGCGCAGAAGCGTGGTCTTGCCGCAGCCGGAAGGCCCGACGATCGCCGTGCGGCTGCCGGCTGCGACGGAAAGGCCGACGCCGTCGAGCGCGGCGACCGCGCCGTAATGTTTGCGCAAGGAGGTCAGTTGGAGAAGCGTCATCGTCCGGCGATCTTTTTGGACTGGGAGTAGAGAAGCCACGTGAGCGGCATGGAGAAGACGACCATCAGCAGCGCATAGGGCGCGGCGCCCGCATAGTCGATCTCGCCCGTCAGCGCCCAGAAGGCCATGGCGAGCGTGCGCGTGCCGTTCGGCGCCAGCATCTGGGTGGCGGTGAGTTCGTTCATGATGCCGAGGGAAGCAAGCGCCGCGCCCGCCGCCGCACCGGGCGCCGCAAGCCTGACCGTCGTCGCCCAGAGCGCATTGCCCGGCGAGCGGCCGAGGCTCGCCGCCGCCTGTTCGAGCTCCACCGGCACCTGCGCGATGCTGGCGCGCAGGCTGACCAGAGCCCGCGGCAGGAACATGACGACATAGGCGAGCACGATGGTCGCCACCGTCTGATAAAGCGGCAGCATGACCCGCACGGTGACGGTGACGAGCGCCAGCGCCACGACCACGCCCGGCATGGAGCTTGCGAGATAATAGCATCCTTCGAGGAAGCGGCTGGCCCTGGTCGGCCGGCGCACGGAGAGCCAGGCAATCGGCACGGCGGCGGCGGTCGTCGCGATCCCGCCGATCAGGCAGATGACGAGCGTCTGCCAGAGCGCCAGCCCGATCTCGCCCATCCGCCAGATGCCCGAGCCTCCGGCGATCAGCCAGCGGCTAAGGGTGAGCGCCGGAATGCCGAGCGAAAAGGCGGCCACGACGAGCGGCAGCAGCAGGCAGGGATATTTCCAGCGTCCGAGCTTCGTGATCTTCGGCCGCCGCGCGACGCCGGGGCCGAGCCGCGCATAACGGCGGCGGCCGCGCAAACCCGCCTCCAGGCCCAGGAGCACGAAGCAGCAGAGCACGAGCACCAGTGCCAGCATATGGGCGGCGACGCCGTTATAGGTCGACTGGAACTGGTCGAGGATCGCCGTCGTGAACGTGTCGAAGCGGATCATCGCATAGAGCCCGTATTCGGCGAGCAGATGCAGGCCGATCAGCAGCGCTCCGCCGCAAAGCGCCAGGCGTAACTGCGGCAGCACGACGCGCCGGAAGACCGCGAAAGGCGCGAGCCCGAGCGATGCCGCCTGGTCCTCCAGAGCCGGATCGAGCAGCCGGAAGGCGGCGGAGACGGGAAGATAGAGGAAGGGGAAATAGGCGACGACGGAGATCACCACGCCGCCGGAAAGCCCGTGAAGGCCCGGCCACATGCCGACCCAGGCATAGGAATGCACGAAGGCCGGCACGGCGAGCGGCGCCACCGCAAGCCAGGACCAGAGCCGCGCCCCCGGCAGGTCGCTGCGCTCCGTCAGCCAGGCCAGCGAAACCGCAAGCACCGCGCAGATCGGAATGGTGAAAAGAACGAGCAGGACGGTGTTGACCATCAGGCCGCCGACCCGCTGGCGGAAGATCAGTTGAGATGCCGTCTCCCAGCCCGTCGCCACGGTCGCCCAGAGCACGAAGCCGAGCGGCAGCAGCGCCACCAGAGCCACCGTCACCGCAATGATCAGCGTCCAGGACGATGCCGCCGGCAGACGCCGCGGCACGACTGGAACGCTGGTTTCGGCGATGGAACTCATGGAAGACCCGAGAAGCATGAGACATCGCAGGTACGCCCTGCGATGTCTCCGCGCAACATGTTTTGAACCCTCTTAAAGCAGGCCGGCCGCGGTCATCATGTCGGTGACCTTGGCATTGTTGAGCGTCGAGGCTTCGACCTTCGGCGCCTGCAGGTCGGCGAGCGGCACCAGCGCCTTGTTGGAAGCCTCGCCCTTGCCGACGGCATATTCATAGGACGTGCCGTCTCGCAGCACGGCCTGACCGCCCTTGCCGGTCACCCATTTCAGGAAAGCCTGGGCCTGTTCCTTGTGCTTGGAGGAGGCAAGGATGCCGCCGCCCGAGATGGAGACGAAAGCGCCCGGATCCTCGTTCTTGAAATAATGCAGCGAGACATTGTTGCTGTTTTCACCGGTCTTCGCCTGATCGCCGAAATAGTAGTAGTGGTAGATCAGCGCGCCTTCCGTCTGGCCGGCATTGACGGCCTTCATGGCGGTCGAGTTGCCGCGGTAAGCGGTGAAGTTTTCCTTCATGCCCTTCAGCCATTCCGCCGTCGCCTCTTCCCCCTTGAGCTGCAGCAGCGCGCCGACGATCGCCTGAAAATCGGCGCCCGACGGAGACGCGGCCCAGCGGCCCTTCCATTCGGGCTTGGCCAGGTCGAGCATGGATTTCGGCAGCGTGTCCCCGGAAAGCTTCGTCTTGTCATAGGCGAACACAGTCGAACGGGCCGCGATGCCGATCCAGTGCCCGTTCGCGGGCCGGAACTGTTCCGGAACCTGGTCGAGCGTCGCCTGGTCGACCGGCTCGAAGAGACCCTTGCCGTCGACCAGCGCCATGGCGGGCGAATTTTCGGTGAGGAAGACGTCGGCTGGCGAATCGGCGCCTTCCTGGACGATCTGGTTGGCGAATTCGAGGTCGGAGCCGTTGCGCACCGTCACGACGATGCCCGTCTCTTCCGTGAAGGCATCGACCCATTCCCTGGCCAGTCCCTCGTGCTGGGCATTGTAGATCGTGATGCTGTCGGCGACCTGCGCCGAAGCCGGCGTCGAAAGGGCGAGAACGGAAAAGGCGAGCGCGGCAATGCCGGCCGGCAGAACGGATGAAGTTTTCAAGATCGCCTCCAGGACAAGATTGACGAAGCGTCATTACGAAATGGGGAGAATAGCGGTCAAGTTAAGGCAGGGCCGAAGACGTACCCAAATGCGTGAATGCAGGCGATGGGATGCGAATCAGCTATTGCTCGTTCGAACGCATCGGGAACAGACCTTCGGAAACAGGAATGGCAGCAGTCGCCTATCTGGAAAAATTGAACGACGCACAGCGGCGCGCGGTGGAGCACGGTTCGGATGTGCCGAAGGGCGGTCCGGCCGGTCCGCTGCTGGTGATAGCCGGTGCCGGCTCGGGCAAGACCAACACGCTCGCCCACCGCGTCGCGCATCTGATCGTCTCCGGCGCCGATCCGCGCCGCATCCTGCTCATGACCTTTTCAAGACGCGCGGCTTCCGAAATGGGCCGCCGCGTCGAGCGCATCTGCGCACAGGTGCTCGGCAAAAATGCAGGCATCATGACCGACGCGCTTGCCTGGGCCAGCACCTTCCACGGCATCGGCGCGCGGCTCTTGCGCATGCATGCCGCTGAAATCGGCCTCGACCCGGATTTCACCATTCACGACCGGGAGGATTCCGCCGACCTGATGAACCTCGTGCGCCACGAGCTCGGCTTCTCCAAGACGGAAAGCCGCTTTCCCACCAAGGGCACCTGTCTCGCGATCTATTCCCGCGCGGTGAATTCGGAAACGCCGCTCGATGAAGTGCTGAAGTCGCATTTCCCCTGGTGCTCCGCCTGGGAAAGAGAGCTTCGCGAACTCTTCGCATCCTACGTGGAAGCCAAGCAGGCGCAGAACGTCCTCGATTACGACGACCTGCTCCTCTACTGGGCGCAGATGATGAGCGAGCCGTCGATCGCGGGGGATGTCGGCGGGCGCTTCGATCACGTTCTCGTCGACGAATACCAGGACACCAACCGCCTGCAGTCGTCCATCCTGATGGCGATGAAGCCGGGCGGCCGAGGTCTGACGGTGGTCGGCGACGACGCCCAGTCGATCTATTCCTTCCGCGCCGCGACGATCCGCAACATCCTCGATTTTCCCGGCTCCTTCGATCCGCCGGCCGATATCGTCACGCTCGACCGCAACTACCGCTCGACCAGCACGATTCTCGCCGCCGCCAACGGCGTCATCGAGCTTGCCCGCGAGCGTTTCACCAAGAACCTCTGGACCGAGCGCCAGTCGGAAGAGCGCCCCCGCCTCGTCGCCGTCCGCGACGAAAACGAGCAGGCGAATTACATCGTCGAAAAGATCCTGGAGAACCGCGAGACGGGCATGACGCTGAAGCAACAGGCCGTGCTCTTCCGCTCCTCGCATCATTCCGGCCCGCTGGAGGTGGAGCTTACCCGCCGCAACATCCCCTTCGTGAAATATGGCGGCCTGAAGTTTCTGGACAGCGCCCATGTGAAAGACATGCTGGCGGCGCTGCGCTTTGCGCAGAACCCGCGAGACCGCGTCGCCGGCTTCAGGCTGATGCAGCTCATCCCCGGCATCGGCCCCCAGACGGCCGGAAAGATCCTCGATGCCATCGCTTCCGATCCCGAGCCTCTGGCGGCGCTTCAGGAAATCCCCGCTCCGCCGCGAACCGGTGCCGACTGGCCAGCCTTCGTCGACATGCTCGGTGCGATCCGCAGGGATGAAGGCTGGCCGTCGGAGATCGGCCTTGCCCGTGAATGGTACGAGCCGCATCTCGCCCGCATCCATGAGGACGCCGAAACGCGGAAGGCCGATCTCCTGCAGCTCGAGCAGATCGCCGCGGGCTATACGTCCCGTGAACGCTTCCTCACCGAACTGACGCTCGATCCGCCGGATGCGACAAGCGCCGAATCCGGCACGCCGCTGCTCGACGAGGATTACCTGATCCTTTCGACCATCCATTCGGCCAAGGGCCAGGAATGGCGCTCGGTCTTCCTGCTGAACTGCGTCGACGGCTGCATCCCCTCGGACCTCGGCGTCGGCTCGACCGCCGAGATCGAGGAAGAACGCCGGTTGCTCTATGTCGCGATGACCCGCGCCAAGGATTACCTCCATCTCGTCACCCCGCAGCGCTTCTTCGTGCACGGGCAGGCTTCGCAGGGCGACCGCCACGTCTATGCCGCCCGCACGCGCTTCATTCCCGCGACGCTCCTGCAGTTCTTCGAGACGACCGCGTGGCCGGTCCTCGCCCCCGTGTCGGACGCCGAACGCCAGGCCCGCCACCAAATCCGCATCGACGTCACCGCCCGCATGCGCGGCATGTGGCGGTAACAAAACTGTTCTAGTGCTTGCCCACAACTTGCCCTGAAGAGAGGACCGGAGTCGCATGGACAGTATCGAAGTCTTCGACGGGCACAATGATGCGGTTCAGTTCATGCTGGACTACAAGCCCACCGGTCGGGATTTCCTCATCCGGTCGGAGGCGGGCCATCTCGATCTTCCCCGCGCGCTCGAAGGGCACATGGTCGGCGGGTTATTTGCAATGTATGCCAGGCCGGAGCGCGAGCCGGAAAACGACCTGACGATCACCAGCGACGGATACGAGGTCCGTTATGCCGACGCCGTGCCTTTGGACCACGCCCGCCGGCAGATAGACGGCTATCTTTCCGCCATACGCGCATTGATCCGGCGTTCGAACGGCCGGATGCGCATCGCAACAAGCGTCGACGAGATCAAGGCGGCCCGGGTCGAATCCACCTTTGCCGTCGTGCTTCACATGGAAGGGGCCGAGGCGATCGATCCCGATCTCGACTATCTCCATGCCCTGCACGAAGCGGGTCTCCGATCTCTTGGAATAGTCTGGAGCCGCCCGAACATTTTCGGTCACGGCGTCCCGTTTGCCTATCCGAGGTCGCCAGACACGGGCCCCGGATTGACGGATCTCGGCAGGAATCTGGTCAGGACCTGCAACGCTCTCGGAATCATGATCGATGTTTCGCATCTGAACGAACGCGGGTTCTGGGACGTGGCGGCGTTGAGCACCGCTCCGCTCGTCGCCACCCATGCCTGCGCTCATGCCCTATGCCCATCGACCCGAAACCTCACCGACCGGCAGCTCGACGCCATTCGCGATACGGACGGGGTCATCGGTTTCAACCTCTCCGTCAACGACATCCGTGCCGACGCCCATCTCGATGAAAATACCCCGCTCGACGTCGTGGTTCGCCATATCGACTATCTCATCGAACGCGTCGGCGCGGACAGGGTCGCTCTCGGATCGGACTTCGACGGCACCGTCGTGCCGCGCCAGATCGGGGATGCGAGCGGCCTGCCGCACCTCTTCGATGCTATGCGCAAGGCCGGCTTTGACGAAGAAACATTGCGAAAATTCGCCTTCGACAACTGGCTTCGCGTCTTCGGCCTGACATGGCCGGCCTGACATGATTCGCCTGACTGTCCGATTGGCCTTCTTGTCCCCTCGCCTGCCGCATTGACTTGGCTCCTGCCCGGTGGAACAACCGCCGGCATGTTCTGGTATCGAGGGAGGGGAAGATGGCCGGCCGCAGGATCGTATTGGTGCAGGGCGCCTGGGGTTCGAGCGCCAGTTGGACGCCGGTGGCGGACATCCTGCGCGGACTCGGCCATCAGGTCTTCGTGCCGAGCCTCACGGGGCTTGGCGAACGCACCCACCTCTTTTCGGGCGCGATCAATCTCGACACCCATATCGCCGACGTATCGGGTCTGATCGAAGCGGAAGGCTTCGAAGAATTCGATCTCGTCGGCCACTCCTATGGCGGCATGGTGATAACGGGCGTCGCGGACCGGTTCGCGAGCCGTATCCGCAGCCTGACCTATCTGGACGCCTTCCTGCCGTCGGACGGCCAGTCGGCGCTCGACCTGCTCGGCCCCGAAGTGGCGCTCGCCAATCTCGCGGCGGCCGGGGAGCTGGGCGGCTTTGCCGTCCCGCCGCCCGCCCGCCATGCGACCCGCGTGCCGGAGCACCTGAGGCATTACATGGCCAACCGTTCGCCGCATCCGATCGCGACGATGATCCAGAAGATCAGGCTCACCGGCGCCTACAGGGACATTCAAAAACGTCTCTACGTCTCGGCCACTATCGATCAGTCGGCGATCTTCTCGGGCATCCACGGCAAAGTGAGCACCGATCCGTCCTGGACATCGATGGAAGTACCGAGCGGCCATATGCTGCAGCTCGAAATGCCGGAAGAGATCGCCCGCATCATCCACGACTTCATCGGGTGAAGGGAATATCGAGCGCTCACTCCTTGGAACGATCTCCTCCAGGTCCTGCGCCGCAACAGGCGCGAAACGAACGACCATCAGGAGCGGCGCCCGCTATACTTCGCTTCCAGGCGTGTGAATATCTCATCGGCGGGCAGACCCTCACCGCTCTCGATCCCGGCCCTGATATCGGCCCGCAGCGCTTCAAGCCGCGCCTTCCTTTGCTCCTCACGCTCTTCGAGAAGACGCAGGCTGTCGCGCATGACTTCACTGGCGCTGGCATAACGGCCGCTTCCGACAAGCTGGCGCACGAACCCTTCATAGTGAGGGCCGAGATTGTAGCTGGACGGCATGTTTCGATCCTTCGTTTCGTAGAATTTATTAATTTTTGATAACTCATGCAAAGCCAACTTGGATCAATTACCTCCCGGCCCTGTCCCGCCGCTCCAGCAACTCGATCTGGATCTGCTGCAATTCCGCCAGCCGCTCCCATTGCTTGGCCATCTGGTGGTCGATCTTCTCGTGGAGCTGGCGGATTTCCAGTTCGGCGCGCAGATTGATCATGTAGTCGTTTTCGGCACGCAGCCTGTCCTTCTCCTCCTGCCGCCGCTGGCTCATCATGATCACCGGCGCCTGCAGCGCCGCGATGCAGGAGAGAACCAGGTTCAGCAGGATGAAAGGATAGGGATCGAAGGGCTGCGAGAAGAGGCCGACGACATTGATCCCCATCCACACAGCGAGAATCGCGATAAAAGTGAGGATGAAGGTCCAGGAACCGCCGAACGAGGCGACCTTGTCCGCCACCCGCTCGCCGAATGTGGCGTTGCGGTCGAGCAGGTTGGCGGCGCTCGACTGCACCGTCGAGGCGCCTTTCTCGAAGCTGTCGAGCACCTGGCGGTCGAGTTCGGAAAGCTCGCCGCGCTCCTCCTCCAGCAGCCTCTCCACATAGCGGCGGCGATAGCGGGCAAGGTCCTCGTCGCAGATCAGGCTGTCCGCAACGCAGTCCTTGACCTCCTCGCAGATCATCTCGAAGAGATGCGGCCTGAGCAGCCCGACCTTATGCAGCCGCGTCTGCGGAAATGTCCGGCCGCAGACGATGCACTGCCCGGTTTTCGAAGCCGAATGCCTGCCCATCTCACGCCTCTTCCTTCCGGGATTCGGAAGGCTCCGCAAGCGGCGCCAGATGGAAGAGCCGCGGCGAGAATTTTCTCGAAAACTCCTCCGAGCGGCCGATATAGACGAGCGTCGAGCCTTCGAGGCCGGCAAGCACGTCCACAAGCCGCTCGCCCGTTTCGGGCTCCAGCCCTTCCAGCACGTCGTCCATGATCAGCCAGTCCGGCTTGCGAAGCACCGCGTTGGCGACCGAAAGCGCTGCCTCTTCCTCCTTGTCGAGCAGCCGGTCCCAGCGCTCCACCTCGTCCAGCCGGTGGACAAGGCGCCCCAGCCCGACCTTTTCCAGCGCCTGGACCAGCGCGTCGTCGCCGACGTCCGGAAGCCCGTTGGGATAGCTCATTACCTCCCGCAGCGTCGCCGTCGGCAGATAGTTCTCCTGCGGCATCAGGATCATGCCGTCGGCAAGCGGCAGGCCGATCTCGCCGCTGCCCCAGGGCCAGATGCGCGCGACCGCCAGGAAGAACAGATGCCGGTCCGCGCCCGGGTCGCCGTTGATCATCACCCGCTCGCCCGGCCGGATGAAACACTCGTCTTCCCTCACGCGGATGCCATGCCCCTCCTCGCCGCGGTCCGGCTCGCCGTAGACGCTGACGCCGCAAAGGCTCATCCCCTCCTCCGCCTTCGCCTCGCGATAGGTAATGACCTCGCCCTCCCTCGCCGGCGTATCCATGGCGAGCAGCGCGTTGCGGAAGGAGGAGACGCGCGTCAGCGTCGCCTGCCAGTCGGCGATGACGCTGAAATTGACGACGTACCAGCGGAGCGCCTGATTGACCTGGTTGAAGGCGCCGACCGCCATCATCAGCCCGCCGAAGGAAAGCTCCCCGGAAAAATACATCGGCGAGGCGATGATGATCGGCGCGACCAGCGCCAGCCAGCCGAACCCGGCCGAGACCCAGGTGAGGTTGGCGAGCGCCCAGGCGAGCTGGCGGAGCATTTCGAGCACCCCGTCGATCGCGCCGTGCACCCGCTGACGCTCGTTCGCCTCGCCGCGCGCCAGCGTGATCGGCTTCAGGTTCTCGTTGGCGCGGACAAGCGCCGCCCGCAGGTCCGCCTCCCGCGCATAACGGTCCGCGTTGAGCCGTGGCAGCCGGGCGCCGACCACGTTGCTCAGCACCGAGCCTAAAAGCGCGTAGAGGACCGTCGCCCAGACCATGTAGCCGGGGATCGAGATGGTGCTGTCGCCGAAATGGAAGACGAAGTCCGACGAGATCGCCCAGAGCACGCCGATGAAGCTTGAGAGCAGGATGGTGGAGTTGACGAGCCCGATCGCCAGCGCCGTCGTGTTCTCCGCCAGGATGCGGGTGTCCTCGTGCAGCCGCTGGTCGGGATTGTTGGCGATCGCACCTGCGCCGACGAGTTTCAGCGCCCGTCCCGGCACGAGCCAGACGTCGGAAAGGTCGCGCGCCAGCCCCTCGCGCATGCGCATCGCGGTGATCTGGTTCAGCCATTGCTGGACGACGTTGAGCAGCGTCAGCGAGAAGGCGATGACGGCAAAGACGACGAGCTGGTTCAGGAATTCGGGCATGTCGCGCCGTTCCAGCGCGTCGTAGAACGGCCCGTTCCATTCGTTCAGCCGGTATGTCGCGTAGGTCGTCGCGAAGATCACCGCAAGCAGGGCGGCCGTCAGAGCCAGCACGCGGTTGCGCACGGGCGCATTCCAGAAGGCGCCGCCCATCATGCGGAGCTGGCCGCCCAAGGGAAGCTCGTAGGTATCCAGGGCCTCTTTGGAAATCTGCGACATCTGCTGCGGCTCCTGCGATCATGCTGGTAAAGCCGAAGCCATATCACGGCAAAGCCGCTTGTAAACCACGGGACATCGGCTCCGCTCATATGGGAGCGGAGCCGGCCGATTGCATCAGAACGTCTTCGTGAGGCTCATCCGGAACGTCCGGCCCGGATTGGCGACACCGACGGAGGAGAGCGCACCGACGTAATAGTCGTCCATCACGTTCTCGACGCTGAAGTTGAGCTTCATGTCGTTTTCGAAGTCATAGGAACCGAAAATGTCGACGACCGTATATTTCGGCCAGGTCTGCGGTGCCGAGAAGCCTCCGTTGACGATCTTGCCGCCGGAACGCTCGGATGCGAAATGGGTCCGCGCCCCGAGCGTCAGCTTCTGGTCGAAAGCCCTGATGCCTGCCGTGACGCTGCCTGAATATTCCGGCGGCACGTAGTTGGCGCCATAGTCCGAACCGAGGGCGAACTGCGTGCAGGTGCTCGCCGTTTCGCAATACCGGATATCGGTATAGTAGGTATAGCCGCCTTCCAGGAAGAACGTTCCCGCGTCGTAGCTGGCCGAGAGCTCGACGCCCCTGTAGCGGGCGTGATCGATATTGTCCCACCGATAACCGAAGTCCCAGTCCGGCGGACGGCGCCGGATGATGTAGTCCTCGTATTTGTTGTTGAAGACCGAGGCCTTGAACCGGAGCTTGTCGCCGGCCGTGATGACACCGTCCTTGAGGTAGTTGATGCCGAACTCGATGTTCTTGGCGAGTTCGGGCTGGAGGTTCGGGTTGACCTGCAGCAGGACGCCATAGTTCCAGTGGGATTCGCGCAGGCTCGGCGGGCGGTAGCCTTCCGTGTAGAGGCCGTAGAACTGCAGGCCGTCCAGAGGCTCCACCGTGACGGCGACGTTGGGATTGACGCGGTCGCCGCTGGTCTTCGGGTAGATCGAGAGATAGTCGCCGGCCTCCGACGTGTAGTGATCGTACCGCAGGCCGCCGTCGAGCGTCAGCCAGTCCGTCACTTCGAGGCTTGCCTTGGTGAAACCGCTTGTCAGCGTGCGCTTGCCGATCGGCCCGAAGGACATCCAGGTGCCGAAACTCAGGAAGGATACGGCCTCGGCGTCCTCGTTCAGCACTTCGAACCCGTTCTGCCAGGTCAGCTGGCCGAGCGGCGTGTCGAAGACCGACGTGTTGGAAATATCGCCTCCCTTGGTCAACATGCCGTAGGGCGCCCAGCCGTTCACGCTGCGGCTCACGTCCAGATCGGTCACCCAGCCGTTGATGCGGAGGTCGATCAAAGGGTTGTCGTCCGGATTGTAGCGATATTTCGCCGTATAGGTGTCGACGATCGTATGGGTCAGCGGCAGCTGGTTGCGCTGAGTGGAGGTCGCGAAGGCGAGTTCGTCGATTTCGCCGTAACGCGCGTCATAGCGCATGAAGCCCAGTTGCAGCGAATGCGCATCGCCAAAGCGCAATGTTCCCTTGGCGAGGTAGGAATTGACGTCGAGCGACGTGTTCGGAACCTCCTCCCCCGGATAGGCAGGCGTATTGGAGGCCACGGTCGTCCCGTCCGGCACATGGCTGCCGGCGAAGTAGTTGCCGGCCTTGCGATGCGAATACGCGGCGATGAAATCGTAGTTCTCCTCGGTGACGGCGCCGGCGATGCTGCCCGACCAGGCGTCTCCGTTGATGAAGCCCGGCCGGTCCCGGCCGAGCGGCGGTCCCGGCTCGGATTCAGTTCTGGTATTGCTGCCGATATCCGTCTTGACGCGGAACCCGTAATTCCGCCCCTGCTTGACGATGTCGCTCGCCTCCAATGTGCGGAAATTGATCGAGCCGCCGTTCGCGCCGACGCCGACGCCGCTCGACGGCCCCTTCGAAATGTCGATGCCGCCGATCATGTCGGGATCGACATAGACTTCCTCGCGGTTGCCCACATAGCCGCGATAGCTGCTCGTGGACTGCCGCGCACCGTCGATACTGCTTGCGATGCGGCCCTGCCCCTGCAGGCCGCGGATGTTCGGGGTGATGGACGCGCCGACGCGGCTCCCGGCGGAAATCACGCCCGGCGTCGTGAGAAACATGTCGCTGGCCGAAGTCGGTCGCACGCGGTCGAGCTGTTCCGCCGAAATATAGGAGACCGAGCCGGGCGTTTCGTAGGGCGCATCGGGCGACCCGCCCAGCCCGCGATTGGCGCGCAGCACGATCGGCCGCAGCACCGTGTCGCTGTCGCCGTCCACCGTGCTTGCCGCTCCTTCCACGGCGGAAATCGCCACGACATTCGCACCGGCAAACCGGTAGGAAAGGCCGCTGCCGGCAAGAAGCGCCGAGAGCGCCGCCTCCTGCGACAGGGCCCCATTGACGGCAGGTGCCGTCTTGCCCGCCGCCAGCGACGCCGGATAGGCGAGCTGCAGGCCGGATTGCCGCGCGAACGCGGTGAGCGCGCCGGCCAGCGGCTGCGCCGGAATGTTGAAGTTGTGAATGCGCTGCTGAGCAGTCGCCTGCTGTGCCGATACCTGCGCACGTACCGACGTCGTGTCGGCGACCGACAGAAGCGCCGTCGATCCGATCAGAAGTCCCCAGAAATTCCGCCCCGGCATTCTTTGATAATCCCTGTTTCCATACTCGCTTGCGTGACCTGCGGCATCCCCCGCACACAGGTCCCGATGAACGAGACGGAAAACATGAGTATAATCCTCAATAAATTTTCGAGGATTCTTGCGACCGGAAGCTAAACCTTTGAAATCACCGCGAGATAATTCGAGATATGGCGGACCCGGATGGGCAGGCCGGCAGCCAGCGCGTCGAGCGAGGCGTTCGGCCTGCGCAGGTCGAGCACGGCGTTGACGCCGAGCGCTCCGAGGCTTGCGTCGGTGATGACGATCCAGCCGGGGTGATAGGCGTTGAGAGCCGCGACCACCTGCCCGAGCGGCCGGGCTTCGGCGATATACATGCCGGACATCCAGGCGGTGCCAACCGACGGATCATAGGCCTCGATGGCCCCAAAACCGCCATCGGCCCCGATCACCAGCCTCTGCCCCTCCCGAAGCTCGGCAACGGGCGCCGCATCGTCTTTTCGACGCAGGCGGACCGCATGTTCGGTCACCGCAAGCGCGGTCGCGCCGTCCGGCAGGCTGCGATCGATGTCGAAAGCCGTGCCGAGCGCCGTCATCACCAGACCGCCCGCCTCCACCTCGAAGGGCCGGGCCGGATCGGCGGCAACGTCGAAAAAGGCCTGGCCCGCCGCCAGCACCACCCGCCGCCGGCCCGCCTCATACGCAAGATCGAGCGCCGACATGGCGTTCATATGCACGCGCGAACCGTCCGGCAGGTCGACGATCCGGGTGACCCCGACGCCGGTCTCGTAGTCATGGGCGAAGGCGCCGAAGCGCGAGGCGGCAAACGTGCCGGCCGCAGCGACCGCCGCGACGCCCGTCAGCAGCGAACGCCGGCCAAGGCGCGGCCCCGTTCCGGCGGGACGCACCGCTCCCGTCTTCGGATCCTGGGTCAGGCCGGACGCGCCGTTCCAGATCGCCTCCGCCTCGCGCGCCGCGGCCTCGTGCAGATCGCTCTGGCTTCGCCACGCCGCGAAATCAGCCTCGTCGGCCGCCGTCGCCTCGCCGGAATTCAGCCGCACGATGCGCAGCAGGGCTTCGTCGGAAATCTCGGCCGGAGGGAAACCGGCCAATGGAAAATCTGAAGCAGCGCGGCGCGTGCTCATCCCGCCTCGCTTTCGCGCATCAGGTCGCGGCAATGCATCATCGCCCGCATGATATGCTTTTCGACCATGCTCACCGAAATGCCGAGCCTTGCCGCGATCTCCGGATGGGTGAAGCCTTCGACCTTGTTCAACATGAAGGCCGTGCGGCAGGCGACCGGCAATTCGTTGAGGAAGACGGCAAGCTGCGCCAGCCGGTGCCGCCGCTCGATCTTCGTTTCCGGATGGTCGCCCGCCGCCGTCTCGGCGATCTCCTCGAAGTCGACGCGCCGCGACCACTCCGCCTGCAGCCGGACGATGAAATCGATCGCCGCATGCCGCGTCGCCTTGAAGACGTAGGATTTCGGGTGCTCCACCGCTGTAGCACTCGCACGCCCGGCAATGCGCACATAGACGTTCTGCGCCACGTCCTCGCCGTTCTCCCGGTCGCCGACCAGCCGGGTCGCATAACGCACGATGTCGCGGTGATGCAGCCGGAAAAGCTCCGCCAGCCACTCGTTCAGGCGTACAGGCATCGGCAACCTGCGTCGGAGTTCGGGATCATGGATGTCATCAGGGCCCGGCGGGAACGGCAAATCTAAACTGGTAAATTGAAGTCAAGTTTATATGGGCTGTTTAACGAGGCTGCAAGCCGGTGTTTTGCTGGATGTCCTCGTGCATTCGGCAGCTCCGGCATGATCCGGCCGCTGGGGAATTGCCCGCCGGCCGCTCGCTCACAGTCTCCCCTTGCATATTCCTCATCGAAATGTTAATGACCGACCAGTCAGTCATAAATGAAAGCCGATAGGATGACCGAGAGGAAGAGAGAAAAACGCGATCCTCAGCAGCGCCGGGCGGAAATCCTGGCGGCCGCTTTCGCCTGCTTTTCCGAGCGGGGTTTTGCGGCCACCCGCATGGAGGATGTCGCCGCCCGCGCCGGCATCGCCAAGGGCACGGTCTACCTGCATTTTCCCGACAAGGAGCGGCTCTTCACCGAACTCGTCTCCGGTATCGCCACACCGATCCTCGGCGAGATCGACGGACTGGTACGGAACGAGGCGGTTCCGGCACGCTTCGCGGTCTCGATGTTCTACACCCTTTTCCGGCGTGAAGTGCTGGAGACGGAGCGCCGCCATCTCCTTCGCCTGATTCTCGCCGAAGGACCGATGTTTCCAGCCGTCACGGAATTCTATCACCGGGAGATCATCTCCAGGGGTCTCGGCGTGCTGCGCATCCTCATGAAGCGGGCAGCCGATCGTGGCGAACTCCGCAATCCGGCGCTCGCCGAAATGCCGCAGATCGTCATCTCGCCGGCGCTCATGTCGATCATCTGGACGACGCTCTTCGAGCGGTACGAGCATCTCGACACGCAGAAGCTCTTCGATACTTTCCTCGATACCCTCTTCGTGCCGGCTGAGAACCTGCCATCGGAAGGAGGCGCGAAATGAAACGGATTGTCGTCATCGTCATCCTGGCCGGAGCAGCGCTGGCCGCCTTGCCCTTCCTCTTCGCCGGCAACGGCCAGCGCCCCTATCAGGGCTGGGTGGAAGCGGACACGCTGTTCATCGGCGCCGAAAGCGCCGGCCGTCTCGAAAGGCTCGATGTCGCCGAAGGCCAGGCGATCGCGGCCGGCGCGCCGCTCTTCAAGCTGGAAACGTCGGGCGAGGACGCCGCCGTCGCCGCCGCCCGCGCCGCGCTCGCCCGCTCTCAGGCGGAGCTCGACCTTGCCGAAGCCGCCCAGAAGCGGCCGGAGGAAATCGACGTCCTGCGCGCCTCCGAACGCGAAGCAGCTGCCCGCCTTGAACTCGCCGAGCAGGACCTTGACCGCACCCGCGTGCTGGTCGAACGCGGTACGGCCACCCAGGCAAGCCTCGACACAGCGACCGCCACCGAAGCCGCCAACCGCGCCGCGCTCGACAATGTCCGCAGCCAGATCATCCTCGGCAACCTGCCCGCTCGGGACGAGCAGCTCCGCCAGGCGAAGGAAGCCGTCGCCGCCGCCAGGGCCGATCTTGCCTCCGCCGAGGCCGCGCTCGCCCGCCGCTCCGTCGCGGCCGCGGCCGAGGGCAGCATAGAGACGGTCTACTACCGCACCGGCGAGGTCGTGCCCGCCGGCCGGCCGATCGTGGCGCTGCTGCCGCCGGGCAACATCCGCATCCGCTTCTTCGTGCCGGAACCCGAGGTCGCCCACTTCTCGCTCGGACAGGCGATCCGCGCCGCCTGCGACGCCTGTGAGCCCGCCGAGGCGAAGATCAGCTTCATCGCGAAAAACGCGGAATTCACCCCGCCGGAAATCTACAGCCTCGAAGAGCGCGCCAAGCTCGTCTATCGCGTCGAGGCGATCCCCGCCGATCCGAAGGCGCTGCGTCCCGGCCAGCCGGTCGACGTCTTCGCGGGAGCGCGGCCATGACCGACACAAGCATAGCCCCCGAGACCTACAGGGTTGACGCTCCCGAAACGGTGATCGACGTCCATCACCTGACGAAAAGCTTCGGCGGCCGCAAGGTGGTCGACGACGTCTCCATGTCGGTGAAGAAGGGCCGCATCCACGGTTTTCTCGGCCCCAACGGCTCCGGCAAGACGACGACGATCCGCATGCTCTGCGGCCTCCTGACGCCGGACAGCGGCGACGGCACCTGCCTCGGCTTCGACATCCTCACCGAAAGCGACCGCATCCGCCGTCGCGTCGGCTACATGACCCAGAAGTTCTCCCTTTATCAGGACCTCTCGATCCGCGAGAACCTGGAATTCGTCGCCCGCGTCTATGGCCTCCCCGATGCCCGGGGCAAGGCGAGCGCGGCGATCGAACGCCTCGGGCTCAAGGGCCGCGAGAAGCAGCTTGCGGGAGAACTCTCCGGCGGCTGGAAACAGCGCCTCGCGCTCGGCGCCTGCATCCTGCCGGAGCCGGCGCTGCTGCTCCTCGACGAGCCGACCGCCGGCGTCGATCCCAAGGCCCGCCGCGATTTCTGGAACGAGATCCACACGCTTGCCGCCGATGGCCTCTCCGTGCTGGTCTCGACCCATTACATGGACGAGGCGGAGCGCTGCCACGAGATCGCCTATATCGCCTATGGAAAGCTTCTGGCTGAGGGAACGGTGGACGAGGTGATCGCCGGCACCGGACTGGTGACCTGGACCGTCTCCGGCCCGGACGTCCACCGTCTCCAGGCCGAGCTCGAACATGCGCCCGGCATCGACATGATCGCCCCGTTCGGCACCAGTCTGCATGTCGCCGGCCGCGACCCGCAGGCTCTCGAAAAGGCGATCGCGCCCTACCGCGACAGGCCGGGCCTCAAATGGGAGGAAGGCGAGCCGACGCTGGAGGACGCCTTCATCGACCTGATGCGTCGCTCGGAGGACAATTTCCAATGACGAGCACGACAACGAACGGCAACGGCTCCTTCGGCCGCTTCTGGGCGATGACGGTCAAGGAGTTCATCCAGATGACCCGCGACCGCATCACGCTCGCAACCATGGTCATGCTGCCGATCATGCAGCTTTTCCTGTTCGGCTTCGCGATCAACACGACGCCCCACAACCTGCCGACCGCCGTGCTGATGCGCGAGAATACCGATGTCGGCCGCTCCATCCTCGCGGCGCTCGAAAACACCGATTTCTTCCGGATCGAAACCGTCGTCACCCGCGCCGAGGACATGGACGAGCTCCTGCAATCCGGCAAGGCGCTCTTCGTCGTCGAAATCCCCGAGGGCTTCGAACGGTCGCTCCGCCGCGGCGAGACGCCCTCGCTGCTCGTCGCCGCCGACGCCACCGATCCGGTCGCCTCCTCCTCCGCGCTCGGCGCCCTCTCCGGCATCGTCACGACGGCACTTGCCAACGACCGGCAGATCGAATTCGCCGAACCCACGAAACCGGCCTTCTCGGTCGTCCAGCACCGCCGCTACAATCCGGCCGGATCGTCCACGCTCAACATCGTCCCCGGCCTGCTCGGCACGATCCTGACGATGACGCTTCTGATCTTCACCGCGCTTTCCGTCACCCGCGAAGTGGAGCGCGGCACGATGGAGAACCTTCTCTCCATGCCAATCAAGCCGCTGGAAATCATGCTCGGCAAGATCGCCCCTTACGTGCTGATCGGCCTCGTCCAGGCGCTGCTCATCATCGCCGCCGGCTACCTCGTCTTCCGCGTGCCGATCCTCGGCGATCCGGCCTCGCTGACGGCCGCCACCGCCCTCTTCGTCGTCACCAATCTCTCGATCGGCTACACCTTCTCGACGATCGCCGCCAACCAGCTCCAGGCCATGCAGATGGCCATGATGTTCTTCCTGCCGAACATATTGCTGTCGGGCTTCATGTTCCCCTTTGCGGGCATGCCCAACTGGGCGCAATGGATCGGCGAGGCCCTGCCGCTCACCCACTATATCCGCATCGTCCGCGCCGTCATGCTGAAAGGCGCGAACATCGAGACGCTCGCCTATGACACGGCAGCGCTCGCCGCCCTGATGGCGATCGCCATGCTGATCGCGGTCCGCCGCTTCCGCCGAACGCTCGACTAGGCCGGAATCGGCATCCGACTGATCCACATCGCGGCGCCGATATTGTACCATGAGCAGCAGGCGTAAACTTGGCGCTGACTGCAGGAGGACTGCCATGCCGAAGATAGACATAGCCGCCGTGCCGGAACACAAGGGCTCGGGTTATCCGCCGCCATTCGACATCCCCTGTGCCGAGCGCATGCGGCAGCGGCTGGGCAATGCCGGCGGGCTCGCGGATTTCGGCGTCAATCTCCTGCACCTGCCGCCGGGTAGCTGGTCGAGCCAGCGCCACTGGCATTCGCACGAAGACGAATTTGTCTATGTGCTGGAAGGCGAAGTGACGCTCATCGAGGATGGCGGCGAAACTGTGCTTCGCGCCGGCGATTGCGTCGCCTTTCCGAAAAACAGCGGCAACGGTCATCACATGGTCAACAGGTCAGGCGCAATGGCCCTCCTTCTCGAAGTCGGCTCGCGCTCGTGGGACGACCTGACCACCTATGCCGACATAGACATGATGGTCTCCAATGCCGACGACCGATACGTACGCAAGGATGGCACGCCCTATCCCGAACAGGTCTGACGCGAAACCGCCACCTCGTCCGCCGCCGCTCCGCCGTGCTGCGGGATAAGCTTGAAATCCGCCTTGCATTATTTTCGTGCAGCGCACAAAATCCTTGCAATCATCATCGATCGGCCCTGGGCTGAAACCCCTTCGAACGGCCGGCAAGGGGAACTATGTCGATCAAGGCGAGCATCTATCACCTCACCCATTACAGATACGACAAGCCAGTCCGCCTCGGACCGCAGATCATTCGCCTCAAGCCCGCCGCCCATTCCCGCACCAAGGTCTTGAGCCACTCGCTGAAGGTTACGCCGACCAACCACTTCGTGAACCTGCAGCAGGACCCTTACGGCAATTATCTCGCCCGCTACGTGTTTCCCGACCCGGTGACCGAATTCAAGATCGAGGTCGACTTGATCGCCGACATGACGGTCTACAATCCCTTCGACTTCTTCGTCGAGGAAGAGGCGACCAAGTGGCCGTTCGATTACCCCGAAACGCTGGTCGAGGACCTGTCGATCTACCGCAGGCCGGAACCGGCAACGCCGCTGCTTCAGGCCCTCCTCGATTCGCTGGACCGGTCGCCCGGTCAGACGACGATCGACATGGTCGTCGCCTTGAACGCCCGGCTGCAGCGTGAGATCGGTTACGTCATCCGCATGGAGCCCGGCGTGCAGGAGCCGGAAGAGACGCTGGCCGCCGCCAAGGGCTCCTGCCGCGACACGAGCTGGCTGCTCGTTCAGGTGCTGCGCCATCTCGGCTTCGCCGCCCGTTTCGTTTCCGGCTATCTCATCCAGCTGACGCCGGACCTGAAAGCCCTCGACGGCCCCTCCGGCACGGACGTCGATTTCACCGACCTGCATGCCTGGGCGGAAGTCTACCTCCCCGGCGCCGGCTGGGTCGGCCTCGACCCGACCTCCGGGCTGCTCACCGGCGAAAGCCATATTCCGCTGGCCGCCACGCCGCATTACCGCAATGCCGCGCCGATCTCCGGCGGCTATTACGGCGAGGCTGAGACCACGTTCGCCTTCGACATGAAAGTGTCGCGCGTCGCCGAGCACCCGCGCATCACGAAGCCCTTCTCCGACTCCTCCTGGGAAGCGCTGAACGAGCTCGGCGAAGAGGTCGACCGTGTGCTGCAGACGCAGGACGTGCGGCTGACCATGGGCGGCGAACCCACCTTCGTCTCGATCGACGATTTCGAATCCGACGAGTGGAACACCGCCGCCGTCGGCCCGACCAAGCGCGAGAAGGCGGACATCCTCATCCGCCGGCTTCGCGAGCGCTTCGCGCCGGGCGGCTTCCTGCATTACGGCCAGGGCAAATGGTATCCGGGCGAAAGCCTGCCACGCTGGACCTTCTCGCTCTACTGGCGCAAGGACGGGGTGCCGATCTGGCGCAATCCGGACCTGGTGGCCGAGGAGGGCTGCGACCATGGCGTCACGGAAGACGATTCCGGCAGGCTCCTGACGGCGATTGCCGGCGAACTGGGCATCGACACCGAGATGGTGGTTCCGGCCTTCGAGGACCCGGCGGAATGGATCATCAAGGAAGGCAGCCTGCCGGAAAACGTCGATCCGTCGAATTCGAAGCTCAAGGATCCCGAGGAGCGCAGCCGCATAGCCCGGGTGTTCGAACGCGGCCTGACCCGACCGACGGGCTACATCCTGCCGGTGCAGGCCTGGAATGCCCGCGCCGGCGGCCCGCGCTGGGTGAGCGAGAAGTGGCGTACCCGCCGCGGCCGTATCTTCCTCGTGCCCGGAGACAGCCCCGTCGGCTACCGTCTGCCGCTCGGCACGCTGCCCTATGTGCCGCCGTCGCAATTCCCCTATATCCACGAAGCCGATCCCTCGATCCCGCGAAAACCCCTCCCCGAAGCGATCGTTCCGGCGGGGCGCGCCATGCCGGAAGCGTCCTTCCAGGCGGATGAAACCGTCATCCAGGACCGTGTCGAACAGACGCTGGGCGAGATCGGCGGAGCCGTCCGTACCGCCATTTCCGTCGAACCGCGCGACGGTCGCCTCTGCGTCTTCATGCCGCCGGTGGAACGCATCGAGGACTATCTCGAACTCATTGCGGCCGCGGAAAACGCCGCCGCCGGGCTCGGCCTGCCGGTCCATATCGAAGGCTACGCGCCGCCCCACGACGAGCGCATCAACGTCATCCGCGTGGCGCCCGATCCCGGCGTCATCGAGGTGAACATCCACCCGGCTTCGAGCTGGAAGGAAACGGTCGACGTCACCACCGCGCTTTATGAAGAAGCCCGCCAGAGCCGCCTCGGCGCCGACAAGTTCATGATCGACGGCCGCCACACCGGCACCGGCGGCGGCAACCATGTCGTGGTCGGCGGCGCCAATCCGAACGACAGCCCTTTCCTGCGCCGCCCGGACCTGTTGAAGAGCATCGTGCTGCACTGGCAGCGCCATCCGTCGCTCTCCTATCTTTTCTCGGGCCTCTTCATCGGCCCGACGTCGCAGGCGCCGCGCATCGACGAGGCCCGCCACGATTCGATGTACGAGCTGGAGATCGCGCTGGCCCAGGTGCCTGCGCCGGGCGAAGGCCAGCCGCCCCTGCCCTGGCTTGTCGACCGGCTGTTCCGCAACCTTTTGACCGACGTCACCGGCAACACCCACCGCTCGGAAATCTGCATCGACAAGCTCTTCTCGCCGGACGGCCCGACCGGCCGCCTGGGCCTCATCGAGTTCCGCGGCTTCGAAATGCCGCCGAATGCCCGCATGTCGCTCGCCCAGCAGCTTCTCGTCCGGGCGCTGATCGCCCGCTTTTGGAAGAACCCGATCGCGGGAAAGTTCGTCCGCTGGGGCACGGCGCTCGCCGACCGCTTCATGCTGCCGCACTACGTCTGGGCCGATTTCCTGGACGTGCTTGCCGACCTGCGCGAAAACGGCTTCGACCTCCGCCCCGAATGGTTCGCCGCACAGCTCGAATTCCGCTTCCCCTTCTTCGGCGAGGTGGAATACGAGGGTTCGAAGCTGGAGCTTCGCCAGGCGCTCGAACCCTGGCATGTGATGGGCGAACAAGGGGCGATCGGCGGCACCGTCCGTTATGTCGACTCCTCCGTCGAACGCCTGCAGGTGAAGCTGGAGACCACCAACCCATCGCGCTACGCCGTCGCTTGCAACGGCCGCGCCGTGCCCTTGACGGAAACCGGCGCCTCCGGCGTCTCGGTCGCGGGCGTGCGCTTCAAGGCATGGCAGCCGGCGTCCGGCCTGCATCCGGTCCTGCCGGTCAACTCGCCGCTAACCTTCGACATTTATGATACATGGTCCGGCCGATCGATCGGCGGCTGCATCTACCATGTTGCCCATCCGGGCGGGCGCAATTATGAGACCTTCCCGGTCAACGGCAACGAGGCGGAAGCGCGCCGGCTCTCCCGGTTCGAGCCCTGGGGCCATACGGCGGGGCGCTACACGCTGATGCCGGAAGCGCGCCTGCCCGAATTCCCGCTGACGCTCGATCTGCGCCGGCCGCAAGGAGTATAAGAAGACCCCATGTCCAAGGCACCGGCAACAGAACGCATGAGCGAAGAGGGGATCGCGAACGATCCGATCCTCGGTTATGCCGCATTGCCGGGCACGGCCGACGAGATGCTGGATGCGAACGGCCGGATAAAGCCGGTCTGGCGCAACCTGATCTCGCATCTCGGCCGCATGTCGGAAGGCGAGCTCACCGAGCGTTTCGCCCGCGCCGACCGGTATCTTCGCGATGCCGGCGTCTTCTACCGCACCTACGGCGCGCAAGGCAGCGGCGAGCGCAACTGGCCGATCTCCCATATCCCGGTGCTGATCGACGGCAACGAATGGGAAGCCGTCTCGAAGGGTCTCGTCCAGCGCGCCGAGCTTCTCGAAGCGCTGATCGCCGATATCTACGGCGAGAACAGACTGGTGCAGGAAGGCATCCTGCGGCCGGCGCTGATCGCCGGAAACTCCGAATTCCTGCGGCCGCTGGTCGGCGTCAAGCCGGTCGGCGGCCACTACCTGCATTTCTGTTCCTTCGAGATCGGCCGCGGCCCGGACGGCAACTGGTGGGTGCTTGCCGACCGAACGCAGGCACCGTCCGGCGCAGGTTTCGCGCTGGAAAACCGCGTCGCCACCACCCGAGCCCTTTCCGATATCTATGCCGAGGCGCATGTGCACCGCCTCGCCTCCTTCTTCGGCGCCTTCCGCGATGCCCTGCAGTCGCACAAGCAGTATGGAGAGGACCGGATCGCGGTTCTCTCCCCCGGCCCCGCCAACGAGACCTATTTCGAGCACGCCTATATCGCCCGCTATCTCGGCTTCATGCTCTTGGAAGGCGAAGACCTGACGGTCGTCAACGACCGCGTCATGGTGCGCACCGTCGCGGGCCTGAAGCCGATCGGCGTCCTCTGGCGCCGCCTCGACGCGGCCTATGCCGATCCGCTGGAACTCAACCAGAACTCCCATATCGGCACGCCCGGCATGGTGCAGGCGCTGCGCTCCGGCTCGCTCACCGTCGTCAACGCGCTGGGCTCCGGCATTCTGGAGACCCGCGCGCTCCTCGCCTTCATGCCCACCGTCTGCCGCCGCCTGACCGGCGAAGACCTGATCATGCCGTCGATCGCCACCTGGTGGTGCGGACAGAAGACGGAACGCGAGCATGTCGCGAAGAACATCGAGCGCATGGTCATCGGCCCGGCCTATTCCAGGCTCCCCTTCTTCGACGACAACGGCCAATCGGTGCTCGGCTCCTCGCTGCACAACAGGGCGAAGGGCACGGTCGGCGACTGGCTCGCCTCGGAAGGCACAAAACTCGTCGGCCAGGAGGTCGTGACGCTCTCCACCACGCCGGCTTACGTCGACGGCAAGCTCGTCCCGCGGCCCATGTCGCTGCGCGTCTTCGCCGCCCGCACGGAGCATGGCTGGCAGATCATGCCCGGCGGCTTCGCCCGCATCGGCTCCGGCGACGACGTCGCGGCGATCGCCATGCAGGCCGGCGGCACGGCGGCGGACGTCTGGATCGTCTCCGACAAGCCGGTCGCGAGGCCGACGCTTCTGCCGCCGGAAGAAAGCTTCACCCGCAACATGCCCGGCAGCCTGCCGAGCCGGGCGGCAGACAATCTCTATTGGCTCGGCCGCTATATCGAGCGGGCCGAAGGGGCGCTGCGCATCCTGCGCGCCTGGCACCTGCGTTATGCCGAATCCGCCGATCCTGATGCGCCGCTGCTGGCCGACATCACCCGGTATCTCAAGGGCATCGACATCGAGACGTCGAAGGCGGTGCCGGCGACGCTGCTGCGCAACATCGACAGCGCCATCTATTCGGCGAGCAACATCCGCGACCGCTTCTCGCCGGACGGCTGGCTGGCGCTGACCGACCTTGCCAAGACCGCCCGCCGCTTCCACGAAACCGTGCAGCCCGGCGACGACGCCTCGCATGCCATGACCGTGCTCCTCCGCAAACTCGCGGGCTTCGCCGGTCTGGTGCACGAAAACATGTACCGCTTCACCGGCTGGCGTTTCCTTTCGATCGGCCGCCATCTCGAACGCGGCCTGCACATGACCCGCCTGCTCGGCCACATGTCGGGCCCGGATGCGCCGGACGGCTCGCTCGACATGCTGCTCGAGATCGGCGACAGCGTCATGACCCACCGCCGCCGCTACAACGTCAACACCGCCCGGCTGACGGTCGCCGACCTTCTGGCGCTCGACCCGTTGAACCCGCGTTCGATCCTCTTCCAGCTGAACGAAATCCGTACCGAGGTGGAGCAACTGCCGAACGCCTTCGTCAACGGCCAGATGTCGCCCTTCTACCGCGAGGCGATGCGGCTGCATTCCGGCCTTGCGGTCATGACGCCCGAGGCTATGGGTGAGGAAGTCTACCGGAAACTGGAACAGGAGATGGAGAAGCTGTCCGACATCCTCGGCCAGACTTACTTCAACTGAGGAGAAGGCGGCGATGCTCTACGACCTCTCCCTCCATATGGGCTATGTCTACGACGTGCCGGCCTCCGGCGCCCGCCACGTGATCCGCGTCCTGCCGCTGTCGCTCCCCGACCGGCAGCGGCTGATCGCCGGCTCCGTCACCGTGGCGCCCCATGCCGACGAGAAGACCACGTTCATCGATTTCTTCGGCCAGCAGGCGACCTCGGTGCTGGTCCGGGCGCCGCACGAGCGGCTCGACATCCGCATGCAGGCCCGTGTCATGGTCGAAGCCGCGTCGATGACCGCCGACCTGTCGCCGGAACTCGACAAGCTCAGGGAAGAATTGGCGGGTCTCCGGTCGGTCGACGCCCTGTCGCCGCATCACGTCGCGGGTCCGAGCCCTCGTCTCGCCGAAGAGCCGCAGATCGCCGCCTATGCGCGCGAGACCGTCAGGCCCGGCCAGACGGTGCACGAAATCGCGCTTTCGCTCTGCAACCGCATCCACAAGGATTTCACCTACGACACGAAGGCCACCACCGTCGACACGACGCCGAAGGAGGCCTTCCGGCTGAAGCGCGGCGTCTGCCAGGATTTCGCGCATGTCATGATCGTGGCGCTCCGGAGCCTCGGCATTCCCGCGGGCTATGTCTCGGGCTTCCTGCGCACCATCCCGCCGCCCGGCAAGGAACGGCTCGAAGGCGCCGACGCCATGCATGCCTGGGTGCGCGTCTGGTGCGGCGAGACCATGGGCTATGTCGAGCTCGACCCGACGAACAACATTCCGGCCGGCAGCGACCACATCGTCGTCGCCTACGGCCGCGATTATTCCGATATCGCCCCGGTCATCGGGGTGCTGAAAGGTTACGGAAATCAGAAGGCCGAGCAGGCGGTCGACGTCGTTCCGCTGAAAGGGTGAAAATCCGCCTCGTTTTGACGCTGATTCTTTGAAATCATTAAGATTTTAAGGTTTCGCTTAGCCCTTCCTATACCCGCGCCCGCTAGAACACGCCCAGCAAATGTTCGAATGCGCTGGACGGGCGATGGGGGCCACGGTGATGAAGCATACTCTTTTCTCGCGGTTGCTGAGGGACCGCGGCGGCAATTTCGGCATCATGACCGCCGCAATGCTCCCCGTTCTCCTCGGCGTGGCCGGCGTCGCGATCGACGTGACGAATGCCATGCAGGAAAAGAACCGGCTTCAGGCGCTCGCCGATGCGGCGACGCTCGCCGCCGCTTCGGCGATGGCCGACACGGGTGAGATGACCGAGGCGGAGGCCGAGACAATGGCCACGAACTACTTCCTCGGCCCCGAACTCGAGAACCAGAAGAACAAGGGCGCAAGCGACGCCGAAAATGCGGATACCAGAAAAGCGCTCGAAGAGGCCATGCAGGTCACCGCAACGACCACCGCTTCCTCGAACACGGCGGCCAGCTATGAAGTCCGCATGAAGCTGAACTATGATTTGCCGCTCAACGGTTTGACGGGCGTGCTTGGCTTCAAGACGATAAAAATCGCTGTGGAAAGTTATGCCCAGAGCGGCCGCGAGGGCAACGCGCTCTCCATGTATCTGGCGCTGGACGAGTCCGGCTCGATGAAGGACTATACCTCGACAGTCAATCCCGCACAGCCGACCAAGCAGGAATCCTATCCCTGCGGGTGGAAGACCTGTTACCGTACAGTGCCGAACTATCTCACCAAGATGGCCTCATTGAAGGCGGCTGCCGCAGCCATGTTCGCCGAACTTGACAAGGCCGATCCGAACAAGGAGCTGATCCGTGTCGGCGGCGACTCCTACACCCACGAGACCAAGACCGAGCAGAAGATCCAGTGGGGAACCACGGATATCGCGGCCTATGTGAAGAAACTGCCGGAACCGCCGTCGGGCGGCACCGATGCCAGCGGCGCGATGACCAATGCGTTGAATGCATTGAAGAAGGCCAACGCCACCGAAAAGACCGCTCACGACGGCAAGGGAAACACGAACTTCGATCGTTACATCGTCCTCATGACCGACGGCGAAATGACCGGCAACAGCAGTTCGTGGAACTCCACGATCGACAAGAAGGTCCGCGCCCTCTGCGATCAGGCGAAGACCGACGGCCTCACGGATGCGGAGAAGGCGGACGGGATTTCGGAAGAGGAAAAGGCCCGGGGCATCAAGATTTACGCGATCGCCTTCATGGCTCCGCAGAAAGGCAAGGAGTTGCTGAACTACTGCGCCAGCGGCGAGGACTACTACTACGAACCGACCAACATGACCCAGCTCGTGCAGAGCTTCGGCGAGATCGCCCGCAAGGCCGCCAAGACCGGCACCCGCCTGACGAACTGATCTCCCGCCGGAAACGGCTTTCATCAACGCCCCGCCTTGCCGGCGGGGCAGCTTGTTGAGAAAGCTCCGGTCTTATTCGGCGTCATCCTCGGCCTTGTGCCGAGGATCTATAAACATCAATGGCTTGCAGATGCTCGGGACAGGCCCGAGCATGAGGGAAGAGAAGTTCTCGCCTTGCCGGCAGTCCAACCCCGCCCCTACCGGCGGGGCGTTTTGTTTTTGCCGGGGGACACAGTTCGTCCAAGTTTCACAAAGATAAAACGACCGTTGCAACAGTGTCATAACGGTGCATAAACTGTGCCTATACATCATGCCAGATGGACTGAACCGGACGCCTCCCTCCCCGCTCCACCAGAAAGTTGGCGACTTATGAACAAAACGTCTTCCACGGTCGAAATCCCGCAGCCCGCCCCCCGCAGTTCCCGCCCCGAGATCATGGCGGAAGAGATCATCGAACGCCTGACCTACCGTATCGGCAAGGACGCCAAGGTCGCCAAGCCGCACGACTGGCTGACGGCGACGATCCTCGTCGTGCGCGACCGCATCATCGACAAATGGATGGAGAGTACCCGCAAGGTCTACCGGACCGGCGACAAGCGCGTCTATTACCTCTCGCTCGAATTCCTGATCGGCCGGCTGATGCGCGACGCCGTCACCAATATGGGCCTCATGCAGGAAATCCGCGACGCCCTCGGCTCGCTCGGCGTCGATATCGACCTGATCGCCGGGCTCGAGCCGGATGCGGCCTTGGGCAACGGCGGCCTCGGCCGTCTCGCCGCCTGTTTCATGGAGAGCATGGCGACGGTCGACATCCCGGCCTATGGCTACGGCATCCGCTACATCCACGGCCTCTTCCGCCAGCAGATGGCCGACGGCTGGCAGGTGGAACTGCCGGAAACCTGGCTCGCCCACGGCAACCCGTGGGAATTCGAGCGCCGCGAAAGCTCCTACGAGATCGGCTTCGGCGGCGCGGTGGAGACGGTCGGCGGTTATGACGAAACGCCCCGCTACGTCTGGAAGCCGGCCGAACGGGTCATCGCCATGGCCTATGACACGCCGATGGTCGGCTGGCGGGGCAAGCGCGTCAATACGCTGCGTCTCTGGTCGGCCCAGCCGATCGACCCGATCCTGCTCGACGCCTTCAACGCCGGCGACCATATCGGCGCGCTGCGCGAGAGCAACAAGGCGGAAAGCCTGACCCGCGTGCTTTACCCCGCCGACGCCAATCCGGCCGGCCAGGAACTGCGCCTGCGCCAGGAATTCTTCTTCTCCTCCGCCTCTCTTCAGGACATTTTGCGGCGTCACCTGCAGCAGTATCCGGACTTCACCAACCTGCATGAGAAGGTGGCGATCCAGCTCAACGACACGCATCCCGCGGTCTCGATCGCCGAACTGATGCGGCTTCTGACCGACATCCACGGCATGGATTTCGAGCAGGCCTGGGAGATCACCCGCCAGACCTTCTCCTACACCAACCACACGCTGCTGCCGGAAGCTCTGGAAAGCTGGCCGGTGCCGCTCTTCGAGCGCCTCCTGCCGCGCCACATGCAGATCGTCTATGCGATCAACGCCCGGATCCTGCTCGAAGCCCGCAAGCAGAAGAGCTTTTCGGACACCCAGATCCGCTCGATCTCGCTGATCGACGAAGCGGGCGAGCGGCGCGTGCGCATGGGCAATCTCGCCTTCGTCGGCTCGCATTCGGTGAACGGCGTCTCGGCGCTTCACACCGATCTGATGAAGGTCACGGTCTTTTCCGACCTCCACACGCTCTATCCGGCCCGCATCAACAACAAGACCAACGGGATCACGCCGCGCCGCTGGCTGATGCAGTGCAACCCCGCGCTCACCTCGCTCATCCAGGAAGCGATCGGCGACAAGTTCCTGGACGATACGGAAGCCTTGAGAGCCCTCGATGCCCATGCCGACGACACGACCTTCCAGGAGAAGTTCGCCGCCGTGAAGCGGGCCAACAAGGTGGCGCTCGCCAATCTCGTCGGCAGCCGCATGGGCGTCCGGCTCGATCCGTCGGCCCTGTTCGACATCCAGATCAAGCGCGTCCACGAGTACAAGCGCCAGCTTTTGAACATCGTCGAAGCCGTGGCGCTCTACGATCAGATCCGCTCGCATCCGGAAATGGACTGGATCCCGCGCGTCAAACTCTTCGCCGGCAAGGCGGCGCCGAGCTATCACAACGCCAAGCTCATCATCAAGCTCGCCAACGACGTGGCGCGCGTCATCAACAACGACCCCGCCGTGCGAGGTCTGCTGAAGGTCGTCTTCGTGCCGAACTACAACGTCTCGCTCGCCGAGATCATGGTTCCGGCAGCCGATCTTTCCGAGCAGATTTCGACGGCCGGCATGGAAGCGTCGGGCACCGGCAACATGAAGTTCGCGCTGAACGGCGCTCTGACGATCGGCACGCTCGACGGGGCCAATGTCGAGATGCGCGATCATGTCGGCGAGGAGAACATCGTCATCTTCGGTTTGAAGGCCGACGAGGTGGCCAAGGTCCGCGCCGACGGCCACGATCCCCGCGCCATCATCGAGAAGTCGCGCGAGCTCGCCCAGGCGCTGAACGCGATCGCGACCGGCGTCTTCTCGCCGGACGACCGCTCCCGCTTCACCGACCTGATCGACGGCATCTACAAACACGACTGGTTCATGGTCGCCGCCGATTTCGACGCCTATGCGGAAGCCCAGCGCCATGTTGACCAGATATGGACCGACCCTAGATCCTGGTATTCCAAGACCATACGCAATACCGCCCGGATGGGATGGTTCTCGTCCGACAGAACTATTCGCCAGTACGCGTCGGAAATCTGGAGAGCCTGATGAAGAAATCGCCGCGCGTCGATGACGGAAGAGCCCCAGGTGAAATTCCGTTATCCGAGATCGAGGCGATTTTGGAAGGCAGGCACACCAATCCGTTCGCCGTCCTCGGGCTCCACAAGCTCGGGGACGGGTTCAGGGCCCGGTGTTTCGTTCCGGGTGCCGAAGCGGTCACCGCCCTGGCGCTCAACGGAACCGAACTCGGGGAACTCACCCGCCGCCACGAGGCCGGATATTTCGAAGGCCCGGTCAACGCCGCCCACCTCCAGCCCGTCCGTTACCGCGCCCGCCGCGGCGACGACGAATGGGCGGTGACCGACCCCTATTCGTTCGGCCCCGTGCTCGGCCCGATGGACGACTATTTCGTCCGCGAGGGTTCGCACCTGCGCCTTTTCGACAAGATGGGCGCCCATCCGATAAAGCACGAGGGCGTCGAAGGTTTTCACTTCGCCGTCTGGGCGCCGAATGCGAAGCGCGTCTCCGTCGTCGGCGAGTTCAACAACTGGGACGGCCGCCGGCACGTGATGCGCTTGAGGGTGGATACCGGCATCTGGGAAATCTTCGCCCCGGATGTGCGTGCCGGCTCCGCCTATAAGTTCGAAATCGTCGGCAAGAACGGCAAGCTCCTGCCGCTCAAGGCCGACCCCTATGCCCGGCGCGCCGAACTCAGGCCGGATACCGCTTCCGTCACGGCGCAGGAACTCGCACAGAAATGGGAGGATGCGGCACACCAGGAATTCTGGTCGAAGGCCGATCATCGCCGCCAGCCGATCACCATCTACGAGGTGCATGCCGGCTCCTGGCGCAGGAAGCCGGACGGTTCCTTTTTGAGCTGGGACGAGCTCGCCTCCGAACTCATCCCCTATTGCACCGACATGGGCTTCACCCATATCGAGTTCCTGCCCATCACCGAGCACCCGTTCGACCCGTCCTGGGGCTACCAGACAACCGGGCTCTTCGCGCCGACGGCCCGCTTCGGCGAACCGGAAGGCTTTGCCCGCTTCGTCAACGGCTGCCACAAGGTCGGCATCGGCGTCATCCTCGATTGGGTGCCGGCGCATTTCCCGACCGACGAGCACGGCCTGCGCTGGTTCGACGGCACCGCCCTTTACGAGCATGCGGACCCGCGCAAGGGTTTCCATCCCGACTGGAACACGGCGATCTACAATTTCGGCCGTATCGAGGTCCTCTCCTATCTCGTCAACAATGCGCTTTACTGGGCGGAGAAATTCCATCTCGACGGCCTGCGCGTCGATGCGGTCGCCTCCATGCTCTACCTCGATTATTCGCGGAAAGAAGGCGAATGGGTACCGAACGAATATGGCGGACGCGAGAACCTGGAAGCGGTGCGCTTCCTCCAGAAGATGAATTCTCTCTCCTACGGCGCCCATCCCGGCGTGATGACGATCGCTGAGGAGAGCACTTCCTGGCCGAAGGTTTCGCATCCCGTCCACGAAGGCGGCCTCGGCTTCGGCTTCAAATGGAACATGGGCTTCATGCACGACACGCTCTCCTATCTGAAGCGCGAGCCCGTGCACCGCAAGCACCATCACAACGAGATCACCTTCGGCCTTCTTTACGCGTGGTCGGAGAATTTCGTGCTGCCGCTGTCCCATGACGAGGTGGTGCATGGCAAAGGCTCGCTGATCGCCAAGATGGCCGGCGACGACTGGCAGAAATTCGCGAACCTGCGCGCCTATTATGCCTTCATGTGGGGTTATCCCGGCAAGAAGCTGCTCTTCATGGGCCAGGAATTCGCCCAGTGGGCGGAGTGGAGCGAGAGCCGCGAGCTCGACTGGAACCTGCTTCAATACCATCCGCACGAGGGCATGCGCCGCCTGGTGCGCGACCTGAACTTCTGTTACCGCTCCAAGCCCGCCCTGCATGCCCGCGATTGCGAGGCCGACGGTTTCCGCTGGCTGATGGCCGACGACGCGGAAAATTCCGTCTTCGCCTGGCTCCGGATGGCGCCGGGAGAAAAGCCCGTGGCGGTGATCAGCAACTTCACCCCCGTCTACCGGGAAAATTTCCGCATCCCCTTGCCAAACGAGGGAAGATGGCGGGAAATCCTGAATACGGACGCGGAGATTTATGGCGGCAGCGGCAAGGGCAATGGCGGTCGCGTTCAGGCGGTGAACGCGGGAGGAACCGTTTACGCCGAAGTGACGCTGCCGCCGCTTGCGACGATCATGCTGGAACTGGAACAACAGGCATAGGGAGGAACGAATGAACGAGAAGAGAATCCAGCCCCTGTCGCGCGATGCGATGGCCTATGTGCTGGCCGGTGGCCGGGGAAGCCGCCTCAAGGAGTTGACCGACCGGCGCGCCAAGCCCGCCGTCTATTTCGGCGGCAAGGCGCGCATCATCGATTTCGCGCTCTCCAACGCGCTGAACTCCGGCATCCGCCGTATCGGCGTCGCAACCCAGTACAAGGCCCATTCGCTGATCCGCCACATGCAGCGCGGCTGGAACTTCTTCCGTCCCGAGCGCAACGAGAGCTTCGATATCCTGCCCGCCTCGCAGCGCGTCTCCGAGACTCAGTGGTACGAGGGCACGGCCGACGCGGTGTACCAGAACATCGACATCATCGAGGCCTATGCCCCGGAATACATGGTCATCCTCGCGGGCGACCACGTCTACAAGATGGACTACGAATACATGCTCCAGCAGCATGTGGACAGCGGCGCGCAAGTGACGGTCGGCTGCCTGGAAGTGCCGCGCATGGAAGCGACCGGCTTCGGCGTCATGCATGTCAACGAGAAGGACGAGATCATCGATTTCGTCGAGAAGCCCGCCGATCCTCCCGGCATTCCCGGCAATCCGGAATTCGCGCTTGCCTCGATGGGCATATACGTATTCCACACCAAGTTTCTGATGGACATCCTGAAGCGGGATGCCGACACGCCCGGCTCCAGCCGCGATTTCGGCAAGGACATCATTCCCTATATCGTCAAGCACGGCAAAGCCGTCGCCCACCGTTTCGCCAGTTCCTGCGTCCGCTCCGATTTCGAGCGCGAGCCCTACTGGCGCGACGTCGGCACGATCGATGCCTATTGGCAGGCCAATATCGACCTGACCGCCGTAACCCCCGAGCTCGACATTTACGATAAGTCCTGGCCGATCTGGACCTATGCGGAGATCAGCCCGCCGGCGAAATTCGTCCATGACGACGAGGACCGCCGCGGCTCGGCGGTTTCTTCCGTCGTTTCGGGCGACTGCATCATCTCCGGCTCGACGCTCTACCGCAGCCTGCTCTTCACCGGCGTGCGCGCCAACTCCTATTCCCGCCTCGAAGGCGCCGTCATCCTGCCGAACGTCCGTATCGGCCGGCGCGCCCAGCTTCGCGATGTTGTCATCGATCACGGTGTAACCATTCCGGAAGGCCTGGTTGTCGGCGAGGACCCGGAACTCGATGCGAAACGCTTCCGCCGCACCGGGAACGGCATCTGCCTGATCACCCAGACGATGATCGACAAGTTGGATTTGTAATGCAGGTTCTTTCGGTTGCGTCCGAAGTCTATCCGCTGGTCAAGACAGGCGGACTGGCCGACGTGGCAGGCGCTCTGCCGCTTGCCTTGAAGAGCCATGGCGTTTCGGTGAAGACGCTGATGCCGGGCTATCCGGCCGTCATGAGCACGATCGGAAACGCCACGCTGCGCATGAGCTTCGAGAGCCTCCTCGGCGCGAAAGCCGAGGTGCTGGAAGTCGAGCACCAGGGCCTCGACCTCCTGATCCTCGATTCGCCGACCTTCTTCGACCGGCCCGGCGGACCTTACGCGGATGCCGCCGGCAAGGACCATGTCGACAACTGGCGGCGGTTTGCGGCTCTCTCGAAAGTGGGAGCGGTCATCGCCCAGGGAGGAATGGCCGAGGGGAAAACAGGCTGGCGGCCGGATCTTGTGCATCTGCACGACTGGCAGTCGGCCATGGTGTCCGCCTATATGCGCTATGCGGCGGAGCCGGAAATCCCGAGCCTCATCACCATCCACAACATCGCTTTCCAGGGCCGTTTCGGCGCCGACATCTTCCCCTATCTCGAACTGCCGCCGCATGCGCTCGATATCGACGGCATCGAATATTTCGGCGGCGTCGGCTATCTGAAGGCCGGGCTGCAGACGAGCGGCGCGATCAGCACGGTCAGCCCTTCCTACGCCGAGGAAATCCTCACACCCGAATTCGGCATGGGCCTCGAAGGCCTGCTTGCCTATCGCGCCGCCGATCTCCACGGCATCGTCAACGGCATCGACCCCGACATCTGGAATCCCGCCACCGACCACGCCGTGAAGAGCAACTATACCGCCGCCACCCTGAAGGCCCGCGCCGAGAACAGGCAGGCGGTCGCCGAGCGCTTCCGTCTGGACCAGGACGACGGGCCGCTCTTCTGCGTCGTCTCGCGGCTCACCTGGCAGAAGGGCATGGATATTCTGGCGGAAGCCGCCGACGATCTCGTCGCGCTCGGCGCAAGGCTTGCCGTCCTCGGCTCCGGCGACAAGGTGCTCGAAGAAGCCTTCCACGCTGCCGCCACCCGCCATCCGGGCCGCGTCTCGGTGCTTTCCGCCTACGACGAGCCGCTGTCGCATCTCATGCAGGCGGGCAGCGATGCCATCATCATCCCCTCCCGCTTCGAACCTTGCGGGCTGACGCAGCTTTACGGCCTCCGTTACGGCTGCATTCCTGTGGTCGCTCGCACCGGCGGCCTTAATGATACCGTAATAGACGCCAATCCAGCGGCTCTCGCCGCGCGCACGGCGACCGGAGTGTCCTTCGGTCCCGTGACCGTGGAGAGCCTGCGCCGGGCGCTGCGCCGCACGGTCCGTCTCTATTCCGAGCCGAAAGTGTGGACGCAGATGCAGAAGCAGGGCATGAAATCCGATGTCTCCTGGGAAAAGAGCGCCGGCCTCTATGCCGGGCTCTTTCAGAATCTCCTTGCAAGAAAAGGTTCCTGACCATGATCAAGACCGTCCGCACCGCCCCCTATCAGGATCAGAAGCCCGGCACCTCCGGCCTGCGCAAGAAAGTCCCGGTCTTCGCCCAGGAGAACTATGCGGAGAACTTCATCCAGTCGATCTTCGACAGTCTGGAAGGTTTCGAAGGCAAGGCGCTGGTGATCGGCGGCGACGGCCGCTACTACAACCGCGAGGTCATCCAGAAGGCGATCAAGATGGCCGCGGCCGCCGGTTTCGGCAAGGTCATGGTCGGCAAGGGCGGCATTCTTTCGACGCCCGCCGCTTCCAACGTCATCCGCAAATACAGGGCCTTCGGCGGCATCGTGCTGTCGGCCAGCCACAATCCCGGCGGTCCGACCGAGGATTTCGGCATCAAGTACAATATCGGCAACGGCGGCCCGGCGCCGGAAAAGATCACCGACGCGATCTTCGCCCGTTCGAAGGTCATCGACACCTACAAGATCGCCGATGTGGACGATGTGAACCTCGACGAGATCGGCTCCTTCAAGGTGGCCGGCATGGAGGTCGAGGTGATCGATCCGGTCGCCGACTATGCCGAGCTGATGGAACAGCTTTTCGATTTTTCCGCCATCCGCGCACTGATCGCCAGCGGCGTCCGCATCGCGATGGACAGTATGGGCGCCGTCACCGGTCCCTATGCCAAGGAGATCTTCGAAAACCGCCTCGGCGCGCCGGAAGGCTCGGTGCGCAACTTCACGCCGCTGCCGGATTTCGGCGGCCATCATCCGGACCCGAACCTCGTCCATGCCAAGGAACTCTATGACGACGTCATGAGCCCGGACGGTCCGCATTTCGGCGCAGCCTCGGACGGCGACGGCGACCGCAACATGATCGTCGGCAAGGGCATGTTCGTGACGCCGTCCGACAGCTTGGCGATCATCGCGGCGAATGCCACCGTCGCCCCCGGCTATGCCAAGGGCATCGCCGGCATCGCCCGCTCCATGCCGACCAGCGCCGCCGCCGACCGCGTCGCCGAAAAGCTGAAGATCGGCATGTACGAGACGCCGACCGGCTGGAAGTTCTTCGGCAATCTGCTCGACGCCGGCAAGGCGACCGTCTGCGGCGAGGAAAGTTTCGGCACCGGCTCGGACCACGTCCGCGAGAAGGACGGCCTCTGGGCGATCCTCTTCTGGCTGAACATCATGGCCGCCCGCAACGAAAGCGTCGCCGAGATTGTCAAGAAGCACTGGGCCGAATACGGCCGCAACTACTATTCCCGCCACGATTACGAGGAGGTGGATTCGGATGCGGCAAACGGCCTGATGACGGCATTGCGCGAGCAGCTTGCCACCCTTCCCGGCCGGACCTTCGGCCGTCTCAAGGTCGGTTCTGCCGACGACTTTGCCTATCACGACCCGATCGACGGTTCGGTCTCGAAGAACCAGGGCATCCGCATCCTCTTTGAGGGCGGCTCCCGCATCGTCTTCCGCCTCTCCGGCACCGGCACGTCCGGCGCCACGATCCGCGTCTATGTGGAGCGATACGAGCCCGATCGGGCACGGCACGGGATAGAGACGCAAGAAGCGCTCGCCGACCTCATCGCCATCGCCGACCAGATTTCCGAACTGAAGAAGCGCACCGGCCGGGACAAGCCGAGCGTCATTACGTAATATTTTTGCCCCTCACCCTAACCCTCTCCCCGCTCGCGGGGAGAGGAGACGTGCTTCATGCAACGTCCAATGGGTAGGAAGCCGACACGGCACATTCCTTCTCCCCGCAAGCGGGGAGAAGGTCGCGGCAGCGGGATGAGGGGCAAGCCTCCCACCTGCCTACAAAGCCCTCATGCGGCCCTGACGATTTCCACCAGTTCGACGTCGAAGACGAGGTCTTTGCCCGCAAGGGGATGGTTGGCATCGACGGTCACGACCTGATCGCTGACCTCGGTGACGACGAGCGGGATCGTGTTGCCGTCCGGTGTTCTGCTCTGCAGCTGCAGGCCCGGATGCACGTCGATATTGGACGGCACGGCCGAGCGGGGAAGCGCGTGCACCTTGGCCGGATCATGCGCCCCATAGGCCGCCTCGGCCGGGACGGTCACCGTCTGATGCGTGCCGAGTTCCATGCCGTCGACTTCCTTGTCGAGCCCCGAAATGATCTGCCCGGCGCCGACCACGAACTCCAGCGGAGGTCGCCCGTTCGACGAGTCGAACTCGGTGCCGTCGGTGAGTTTTCCAATATAGTGAATCCGGACTGTGTCGCCGCTTTTTGCTTGCGTCATCTGTCTGGCCCTCTTGTTTGAGGTTTGAAGGTGACCGCATACGGATGATTGATACGGCCGGCGAAATGGCCTTTTCCTTCGACCGCCCCAAGCCTAGGGAAATCGGCCGTCCAATGCAAATTAGGGCGGCAATGGCTTTCGGGACAGGGAGCGGCTGGTGCATTTTCACGATGAATTCACCATAAGGAGGGATGCTGGTCAGGCATGGCGCAACAGGGACGGACGACCGCATGGCTCTTTCATCGCTCGGAGCGACGCTGACTGCGGATGGTTGCGATTTTGCAATATGGTCGCATCACGCGTCCAGGATCGAGCTCTGCCTCTTCGACGCCGAAGGCAAACGCGAAACCGCCCGCCATCGCCTGGTCCGCGGCCGCGACGACATCCACCGCGTCTCTGTCCCGGCGATAACGGCCGGGCAGCGTTACGGCTACCGCGCCTGGGGCGCCTACGATCCGGACAACGGCGCCTGGTTCGATCCCTCGAAGCTGCTGGTCGATCCCTATGCCCGCGAGCTCGACCGCCCTTTCCGGCACGACCCGAAGCTTTCCCTCTTCGGCGTGGACACCGCCGATCTGGTACCGAAGGCGATCGTCACCCGCGATCCGCTCGCCAAGATCGGCAAGCCGCTCCTGCCGCCCGGCGGCTTCATCTATGAGGTCGCGGTCAAACCCTTCACCATCCTGCACCCGGCGATCCCCGAGAAACAGCGCGGCACGGTGGCGGCCCTCGCCCATCCGTCGGTGGTCTCCCATTTGAAGAAGCTGGGCGTCGATGCCATCGAGCTGATGCCGGTCACGGCCTGGATCGACGAGCGCCATCTGCCGTCGCTCGGCCTCGCGAACGGCTGGGGCTACAATCCGGTCGCCTTCATGGCGCTCGAGCCGCACCTCTGCCCCGGCGGCGTGAAGGAGCTGCGCGAGACGGTCGCGGCGCTGCACCAGGCCGGCATCGGGGTGATCCTCGACCTCGTCTTCAACCATACGGGCGAAAGCGACCGCTACGGCGCGACGCTTTCCATGCGCGGCCTCGACAATCTCTCCTATTACCGCCATGTGCCCGGCGAGCCCAGGGGGGAACAGGTACATCTCGTCAACGACACCGGCACCGGCAACACGGTCGCCTGCGACCAGCCTCATGTCCGCCGGCTGATCGTCGATACGCTCCGGCATTTCGTCGTGCATGCCGGCGTGGACGGCTTCCGCTTCGATCTTGCCCCCGTCATCGGCCGCACGGCGGATGGCTTCGATCCGCAGAGCCGGACGCTGAACGCCATGATCTCCGACGAGGCGCTGAAGGACCGCGTGCTGATCGCCGAGCCCTGGGACATCGGCCCCGGCGGCTACCAGCTCGGCAACTTCCCCGAGCCTTTCCTCGAATGGAACGACCGCGCCCGTGACGATATCCGCCGCTACTGGCGCGGCGACCGATGGACGACCGGCGCGCTCGCCACAAGGCTTGCCGGCTCGTCGGATATCTTCGAAAAATCCGGCCGCACCCGCACGGTCAATTTTCTCGCGGCCCATGACGGCTTCACGCTGATGGACCTCGTCTCCAACGAGGAAAAGCACAACGAGGCGAACGGCGAGCAGAACCGCGACGGACACGGCGAGAATTTCTCCTGGAACAACGGCGTCGAGGGCGAGACGGACGATCCGGCCGTCCTCGAACTGCGCCGCCGCGACGTCGCCGCCCTTCTCTCCACGCTCTTCGCCAGCCGCGGCTCCGTCATGCTGACCATGGGCGACGAGGCCGGCCGCTCGCAGCGCGGCAACAACAACGCCTATGCCCAGGACAACGAAATCACCTGGTTCGATTGGGCGAAGATCGACAAGACGCTGATCGAGCATACCGCAACGCTCGCCGCCATCCGGAAGCGCTTCGCGGTGTTCTCCGAAACCGGCTTCCTCACCGGCCAGGGCGATGTCGAATGGCTGGCGGCCTCCGGCGAACCTATGCAGGTCGCCGACTGGGAAAGCCCGGACAATCCCGCCCTCGGCATGGCTTTGAAGACGCTCGACCGCCAGACCGGCAAGGAAACCCGCCTCGCCATCCTCTTCAACCGCGGCGATCAGCCGGTCGCCTTCGCCCTGCCCTGCTGGGGCTGGAAACATTTCCCCTCCCGCGAGCTCTGGAACCAGGTCCTGCCTCCCCGCTCCGTCTGCTTCTGCATTGAGGAATGATGCGGTGCAAAAAACGCTCGCCAACCTCCCCAAGTCCTGTAAAGTCCGGCATCTGTTACGAGATCAGTGAGGTCGCATGCGTGAAATTTCGCTCGCCGAAGTGGAGAGCCTGGTCGGGACGGAGGTTGGCGTTTCGGAATGGATCACCGTCGATCAGCCGACGATCGACATGTTTGCCGACGCGACCCACGATCACCAGTTCATCCATGTCGATCCCGAGCGCGCCCTGGCCGAAAGCCCCTTCGGCGGCACGATCGCCCACGGCTTCCTGACGCTGTCGCTGCTTTCCGCGATGAACTTCGATTGCGTGCCGAAGATCCGCGAGCAGACCATGGGCATCAATTACGGTTTCGACCGGGTTCGCTTCATGTCGCCGGTGAAAAGCGGCAGCCGCATCCGCGGCCGCTTCACGCTCGCCGAGACGCGCTTCCGCGGCGCCGGCATGCTGATGACCACCTACGAGGTCGCGGTCGAGATCGAGAACGAGAAGAAACCGGCGCTGACGGCCACCTGGATCACCATCGTCCAGTTCGACCCGAAGGACCGGCCGGAAGGCGCTTGACCATGGCCTCCGAAGCTGAAATCCTGCAGGCTTTCCGCGATCAGGCGGTCGCGGGCAACACGCTCGGCTCGCCCTTCACCGCAAGGCTCTGCACGCTGGTGGTCGAACGCCTCGACCGCTCGACGAAGGTGGGCGAAAGGATACTCAACTGGGAAGGCGATCCGGGCGTCAGGGGCGACCTGCTGCCCGCGCGCCTTGCCGGCGCTCTGCACGCGTTGATCCTCGACGGCAAGGACGACGCGCTGAAATCGGTCTATCCGCCGAACGCGGCCGGCGACGACACGCTGTGGCCGGAAATCCTCCGCGCCTTCAGGGAGCACGAAGGCTTCATCCTTGAGCGCCTTCGCTTCGCGCCGCAGACCAACGAGGTCCGCCGGTCGAGTGCGCTGCTTGCCGGCTTCCTCACGATCTCCGACCTGTTCGGAAAACCGCTGATCCTGTCGGAATTCGGCGCCAGCATGGGCCTCAATCTCAACTGGGATCGCTACCATCACGATCTCGGCGGCCTCCTCTGGGGCGATCCCGCCTCGCCGGTCAGGCTCAAGCCGGATTGGCACGGCCCGTCGCCCCCGCGCGCCGAAATCGCCGTGCAGGACCGCGCCGGCTGCGACCTCAACCCGCTCGACCCGAATTCGCCGGAAGATACTTTGCGCCTCCTCTCCTATCTCTGGGCCGATCAGGCCGACCGCGTGGAGCGCACCCGGGCAGCACTGGAAATCGCCCGCGCCAACCGTGTTCTCGTCGAAAAGGGCGATGCGCTCGCCTGGCTGAAGGAGAAGCGCCTCGCGGCCCTCACGCCCGGCACGGTGCACGTCGTCTACCATTCGATCGCCTGGCAGTACCTGCCGCCGGAGGCCCGCGCCAAGGGCGAAGCTATCGTCGCCGAGGCCGGCGCCCGAGCGACGGAAGAGGCACCGCTGGCCCGCCTGCAGATGGAGGCCGACGGCAATCCGGACGGCGTGACGCTCAGCCTTGAGGTCTGGCCGACCGGCGAGACCCGGGAACTCGGCCGCACCGATCCGCACGGCCGGTGGGTCAAGTGGAAGGGCTGGGAGAGGTAGGGCGCCGCACGCGAAGTGTTGATCGCAAATCTCGAAGCTTGATGCTAGCTTCTCCCCCAGTGGTCGGGGAGAAGCTAATGTTTCCGCTGTCGCATATGATGAAGTCCTTCATCCGCCGTGGTCGCCTGACGGTCATCGATGCGGAGGGCAACCGCCATGTATTTGCCGGGACGCCCGGCCCGTCGGTGACCATGCGGCTGACGGACAAACGGCTCTACCGGACACTGGTGTTCAATCCCGAACTGGCGGCAGGCGAAGCCTATATGGATGGCACGATGCGGTTCGAGGAAGGCTCGACGCTGCGCGATTTCCTGACGCTGTTTTCCGTCAACCGGCTGTCGCTCGGCTCCTATCCGCTGCAGAAGATCCTGCGCAGCATCAAAATGCGCTTCCGCAAGCGGCAGCAATCCAACCGCAAGGGCCAGGCACAGCGGAACGTTGCGCACCATTACGATCTCGGCAACGACTTCTACAAACTGTTTCTCGATGAGAACATGCTCTATTCCTGCGCCTATTTTCGCGAGCCGACCGAGACGCTGGAACAGGCGCAACGCAACAAGCTGCGGCTGCTGGCGAGCAAGCTCTGCCTCAGGCCCGGCATGAAGGTGCTCGATATCGGCTGCGGCTGGGGCGATCTCGCGCTTTACCTCGCCAAGCTGGAAGACGTCGCGGTCGTCGGCGTCACCCTGTCGAAGGAACAGCAGGCGCTGGCCTCCGCACGCGCGGAAGCGGCGGGACTCGGCGACCGTGTCCGCTTCGAGCTCAAGGATTACCGGGATGTGACGGAAAAATTCGACCGCATCGTTTCGGTCGGCATGTTTGAGCATGTCGGCGTGCATCACTACGACGAGTTCTTCGCCAAGCTGAACAGCCTGATGCCGGACGACGGGCTGGCATTGCTGCATTCGATCGGCCACATGAGCCCGCCCGGCATGGCAAGCCCGTGGCTGCGCAAATACATTTTTCCGGGCGCCTATTCGCCGGCCCTGTCGGAAGTCTTCGAGGTGGTGGAGCGCAACAGCCTGTGGGTGACCGATCTCGAATTCCTGCGCCTGCATTACGCCACGACACTCGCCCACTGGGCAGAACGGTTCGAAAAGAACCGGGATGCCGTCATCGCCCTTTATGACGAGCGTTTCGCCCGCATGTGGGAATTCTACCTCATCAGCGCCGAGATGATGTTCCGCACCGGCAGTCAACTGGTCTTCCACATGCAGCTCTCGCGCTCGCGTGATGCAGCACCGATCGTTCGCGACTACATCACCGACAAGCAACGCGCCTATATCGACCGGGAAGCAGCTTTAAACCTCTCCCTGTGAAGCGCCCGCGCTGCCTAGACGCCCATCTCCATCAGCACGAAGCCCAGCATCGGCGGCACCGCCGCGCCGATCAGGATATTGGCGGTCATGGGGGCGGAAAGCCCGAGCACGGCACCGGAGACACCCGCTCCGACAAGGGCTGCGAGCGGCATGGCGAGGCTTCGGTCGAAGCCTGGAACAAAATAGGCGGCAATCGCCGCCAGCGCCGCCACCGCCGCGACGAGAACGCCCTTCCAGAGCTCTATCTTGGTAAGCTTCGCCGCGATCGCACCGCCAATGACCGCCACGGCAAAGCCGAGCCCCATCAGTTGAATATGGTCCATGAATGCCCTCCCCGTTTCAACGCGAGAGTGCTGTTCCTGAACGGCAAGTCAAGTCAGGCTATCGTCTTACAACGCCGCATCCTGCGCGCCTTCGGCAAGCAGGCCGAAGGCATAATCGGAGAAGGACCGCCACACTTCCACCCGGAAGGCATCCTCCGCAGTCCGGAGCAGCACGATCTCCACCTTGGCGAGAACGGTCCGCGAGCAGGCTCCGACGGGAAAGGCTGCAAGCGAAAGGTCCTGCGGGCAGCCGGCATTGATGGCTCCCGCAGCACCCGGACCGGAAACCAGGATCGCCGTATTGCGATGGGAAATATCGACCGCCGAATGCGGGGCGCCGGAAGAGGCTGCGGCCTCCATCAGTTCTCCCTTGCCCTCGTCGATCACCAGCCACTCGTCCGGGCCGAGCCAGAGCGCCGTGCGCCCCTTGGCCACGGCGGACGTCTTCGGCTTCACAGGCAGATCGAGCCCGAGCGCGCGGGAAAGAGCGGCCACGTCGTCGGCGCCGGCCCGCAACGAGATACGCTCGGCCGGTGGTGCGGCCTCCAGCCGGACCACCGAGGAACCGCCATGAAAGCCTGCGAGCGGGAGAGCGCGGCCCGCATCGGCCCTGAGTTTAGCCCCGGAATTACGCATTGATGCGGCCTCCTTCCTTGTCGAAGAACACCATGTCGGTGACTTCCACCGCGATCGTCCTATCCTTCATCGGCACGTAGAGCGTCTGGCCGATGCGCGCCCTGCCGCCGGCCACCAGCGCGATGGCGATCGAGCGGCCGCAATTCTCCGACCAGTAGGCGGAGGTGACATGCCCGAGCATGGTCATCGGCTTCGGCTGGTTCGGGTCGGCGACGATCTGCGCCCCCTCCTCCAGCACGTCGCTCGGCTTGTTGGTCAAGAGCCCGACGAGCTGCTTGCGGCCGTCCCGCACGAGGTCCGGGCGCTTCAAGCCGCGAATGCCGACGAAATCCGTCTTCTTCTTGGAAACCGCCCAGGAGAGCCCGGCATCGTCCGGCGTCACCGTTCCGTCCGTATCCTGGCCGACGATGATATAGCCCTTCTCGGCGCGCAGCACGTGCATGGTCTCCGTGCCGTAAAGGCAGGCGCCCATGGCTTCCGCGCGCTCCCAGATCGCCTTCCAGACCGCCGGACCGTAATCGGCCGGCACGTTGACCTCGAAGCCGAGCTCGCCGGTGAAGGAAACGCGGAAGAGCCGTGAGGGAACGCCCATAACCGTGCATTCCGCCACGCTCATATGCGGGAAGGCTTCGTTGGAGATATCCACGCCGTCCACGAAAGGCTGGATGATCTCGCGCGCCTTCGGACCCTGCACCGCGATCACCGCCCATTGTTCGGTCGTGGACGTCAACCAGACCTTCAAGTGCGGGAATTCCGTCTGGAGATAGTCTTCCATATGGTGCAGCACGCGCGGCGCGCCGCCGGTCGTGGTCGTCACGTGGAAGCGGTCTTCGGCAAGCCTGCCCACGACGCCGTCGTCATAGACGAAGCCGTCCTCGCGGGTCATGATGCCGTAGCGGCATTTGCCCGGCTTCAGCGTATCCCAGGCGTTCGTGTAGAGAAGGTTGAGGAATTGCGCCGCATCAGGCCCCACCACCTCGATCTTGCCGAGCGTGGAAGCGTCGAACACGCCCGCCGCCTCGCGCACCGTGCGGCACTCGCGGTTGACGGCAGCCGCCATGTCCTCGCCGCGCTTCGGGAAATACCATGCGCGCTTCCAGTTGCCGACATCCTCGAACTCCGCCCCCTCGGCCGCCTCCAGCGCGTGCATCGGCGTTTTGCGGGCGGGGTCGAAGAGATCGCCGCGCGAGTGGTTGATGAGCGTGCCGTAGGTGACCGGCGTATAGGGCGCGCGGAAGGTGGTGAGCCCCACCTGCGGGATCGGCCGGTCGAGCACTTCCGCCGCGATCGCCAGGCCGTGCATGTTGGAAAGCTTGCCCTGGTCAGAGGCCATGCCGTTCGTCGTGAAGCGCTTGATGTGCTCGATCGAGTGCATGCCCTCGCGCACCGCAAGGCGGATGTCCTTGGCCGTCACGTCGTGCTGGAAGTCGATGAAGGCCTTCACGACCGTATCCGGCCCGGCGCCTTCCGCAGCACCGATCATGCCGCCCGTCCATTCGAACCGGTTCTCGCCGGAAAGCGCAACGGAGCCGCGACCGGCCGCGATGGCCTCGTCGATCAGTTCGGCAAGATCGTCCGTGCCGTTGCAGCCGCCGATCGAAACGCAATCCTGCGCATAGATGTCAGGCAGGAAACGCTGCCCTTTCTCGTCGAAGCGCAGCTTGCCGCGCGACTGGGAGAACAGGTGGACCGAAGGCGTCCAGCCGGCCGAAACGATCAGCGCGTCCACCTTGATCTTGCGGGCATTCGAGCCGCCGTTGCGCACCACCGTCATCGAGGAGATGCGCAGCCGGCCGAAAGTATCCGTCACCGAATGACCAGTCAGCACGTCGATGCCGAGCGAACGCGCCTCCGCCAGCACGGCCTCGCCTGGCTGCGCGCGGCAATCGACGATGGCCGCGATCGAAATGCCGGCGCGCTTCAGGTCGAAGGCCGCCTCGTAGGCCGAATCGTGGGCCGTGTAGACGCCCACATTGCGGCCCACGGCCACGCCGTGGTGGTTGAGGAAGGTGCGTGCGGCCGACGCCAGCATGATGCCCGGCCGGTCGTTGTTGGAAAACACCATATGCCGCTCGATCGAGCCGGTGGCGAGGATGACGCGGCTTGCGCGCACCTGCCACAGCCGCTCGCGCGGGCTGCTCTTGCCCGGCCGCGCCAGATGATCCGTGACGCGTTCCACCAAACCGAGAAAGCCGTGATTGTAGTAGCCGAACACCGTCGTGCGGGTCAGCACCGTCACGTTCGGCATGGTCTTGAGCTTCGCGGCCGCGGCCTGCGCCCATTCATAGCCGTTCTGGCCGTCGATCGTGGTCGCGCCATCCGCATGCAGCGCGCCACCGACTTCCGGCTGCTCGTCGACCAGGATGACCGAGGCTCCAGTCGCCGCGGCCGAAAGGGCGGCCGTCAGGCCCGCCACGCCCGCGCCGGCGATCAACACGTCGCAATGGGCATAGCGGTTGGCGTAGTGGTCCGGGTCCTCTTCCGTCGGCGCGACGCCGAGACCGGCCGCGCGGCGGATGAAGGGCTCGTAGACCTTCATCCAGGCTTCCTTCGGCCACATGAAGGTCTTGTAGTAGAAGCCCGCGGCGAAGAAGGGCGAGAGCAGGTCGTTGAAGGCTCCGACATCGTATTTCAGCGACGGCCAGCGGTTCTGCGAGGAGATCTTCGCACCGTCGAACACTTCCTGCACGGTCGCCCGCACGTTCGGCTGCCGGCGGGCGGCATCGCGAGAAACGTCGATCAGCGCGTTCGGCTCCTCGGCGCCTGCGGAAAGAATGCCGCGCGGCCGGTGATATTTGAACGAACGCCCGACGAGATGCACCCCGTGTGCAAGCAGCGCAGAGGCGACCGTATCGCCTTCCATCGCCGTGTAGCTCTTGCCGTCGAAGGTGAAACGCGCCGTGCGGGCGGGCGTCAGACGGCCTGCGCCCTTGATGCGGAACGCACCGGTATTCTTGGAGGAAGCGCTCATCGGGCGTCTCCTTCCGTCGCTTCCCAGGTCTCGACGGTCTTTTCCTCGGCGATCGCCGTTGCTTCTTCCGCCGCCGGAACCGGCTGCTTGGGAAGACCTGCCTTGTAGGTCATCAGGAACCTGTCGCTCACCGTGTCGCGCGCCGCATTGAAGAAGCGGCCGCAGCCATGGATGTGCCGCCAGCGCTCATAGGTGAGGCCCTTCTCGTTGTTGCGCAGGAAGAAATACTCGGCGAACTCCTCGTCGGTGATCGCCGCGATGTTTTCAGGACGCGCGATATGGGCCTCGCCCGCCCAGCGGAATTCGAGCTCCGAGCGCGCTTCCTCGCAATAGGGGCAGTGGATCAGAAGCATGCGGAACTCCGGCGTTGGAAAGAGGCAGGTAAACGAGGCTGGCTCCCTCTAATCTCCCCCCTTGAGGGGGAGATGTCAGCGAAGCTGACAGAGGGGGGTAGCAACGGTGCGGCAACAGCAGTCGAAAAATGCAGAGAGTGGGATACCCCCCTCTGCCCTGCCGGGTATCTCCCCCTCAAGGGGGGAGATCGATATGCCGCAACGTCTTCAGACCTCTCCACGTTCGAATGGAGCAAGTCTCCTCTCCCCGCAGGCGGGAAGAGGGTTATGGTGAGGGGCAAACGCGGGCGATGAGCAGAAACGGAAGCCATCTCTCACCCCTCAATGCGCAACCGCCGCAGCCGCCGCCTCGTCGATCAGCCGCCCGGTGCGGAAGCGATCGAGATTGAGGCCCGCGGCCAGGCGGTGTGGCTCGCCCCTGGCGATGAGATGCGCGAAGAGGTTCGCCGAGCCCGGCGTCGCCTTGAACCCGCCGGTTCCCCAGCCGCAATTGACGAAGAGGCCCGGAACCGGCGTCACGCCCTGGATGGGCGAACGGTCCGGCGTGTTGTCGGTGATGCCGCCCCACTGGCGCATCATCTTCACCCGGCGGAAGATCGGGAAAAGTTCGCAGATCGCGTCCAGCGTATGTGTGATGATCTGCAACCCGCCGGTCTGCGAATAGGAATTGTACTGGTCCGTGCCCGCGCCGATCACCAGCTCGCCCTTGTCGGATTGCGAGATATAGGCATGCACCGTGTTCGACATGACGACGCAGGGAAAGATCGGCTTCAGCGGCTCTGAAACCAGCGCCTGCAGCGGATTGGAATGAAGCGGCACGCGCACGCCCGCCATTTCCATGACGACCGAGGAATGGCCGGCGGCCGAAACGCCCACCTTCTTGGCGCCGATGAAGCCGCGCGTCGTCTCGACGCCCTGCACCTCGCCGTTAGGCCCGCGGCGGATGCCGGTCACCTCGCAGTTCTGGATGATGTGGACGCCGCGATCGGCGGCCGCGCGCGCATAGCCCCAGGCGACCGCATCATGACGGGCCGTGCCGCCGCGACGCTGCAGTGCAGCACCATTGATCGGGTAGCGCGCCGTCTTGGAGATATCGAGCGGCGGACAATATGCCTTCGCCTGCTCCGGCGTCAGCCATTCGTTATCGATGCCATAGAGCCGGTTCGCATTGATATGGCGCTTGAACGACTGCTGGTCGTGCACGTTGTGCGACAGCATCATCACGCCGCGCGGCGAATACATGACGTTGTAATTGAGCTCCTGGCTCAAGCCCTCCCAGAGCTTCAGCGAGTGCTCGTAGATGTCCATGCTCTCTTCATAGAGATAGTTGGAGCGGATGATGGTGGTGTTGCGGCCGGTATTGCCGCCGCCGAGCCAGCCCTTCTCGATCACCGCGATATTGGTGATGCCGTGCTCCTTGGCGAGATAATAGGCGGCACCCAGCCCGTGCCCGCCCGCCCCGACGATGACCACGTCATAGGCGCTGCGCGGCTCCGGCGAGGTCCATTGCGCCTCCCAGCCCTTGTGGGCACGCATAGCCTCGCGGGCTATGGCGAAAACCGAATACTTGCGCATCTCGCCCTTCAAACTCCCTGTCCGACGGTATCGTGGGTAGAGCCATACCCATCGCAAATCAATATGCGCCGCAATGGCTGTTTTGCGACGCAGGAGGCGATTGTTTCGACACGCGGCGAAACGGCGGCTCCCGGTGCGAATTTCGCGAGAGTTTGAGCGGGAAACGTCTGGACTTCCTCCATCGCTTCTGTTATCTGCGTTCCCCAATCGCACGGCTTCAGGCCGGGCGGACGTTATTCTTTTCGCCTCGAATCGTACCGATCCAGGCGGACAAACAACCAAAGGAACGGGATTCACGTGCAGGTACTAGTTCGCGACAACAACGTCGATCAGGCGCTCCGCGCTCTCAAGAAGAAGATGCAGCGCGAAGGCATTTTCCGCGAAATGAAGATGCGCGACTACTATGAGAAGCCGTCGCAGAAGCGCGCGCGCGAAAAAGCAGAAGCTGTTCGTCGCGTCCGCAAGCTGGCCCGCAAGCGCGCTCAGCGCGAAGGTCTCATCGCCGGCCCCCGCACCGGCCGTTGATCGGCCGCTTTTTCGACGTTTTCCTGTGCTTTCAGGGCGGTGGCGACATGGGCGCCGCCGCTCTTTTGATTTGGTCCTGAATCGACTGCATGCCGCCCGAAAAAGGGAACCGGTTCAGGGTAACGGCATGCGGAAGAACGAAAAACGCTTTTGCCCGATACGAGGAACAGTGCCTGATGGCCGCAAAAACTGCCGTTCTGATTCGTGGAACCCAAATTTCCGGCCTCTCGACTATCGTTTCTCCCACACGCGGCAAAGCCGTCCTTTCCGCGGCGCTGATCGCGATCACGGCGCTTGCGGGCTGTTCGACGACCACGTCCATAGATACGATCACGGTCGATCGCGCCCAGGGGTCGGAAGAAAACATCGCTTCGCTTTCCTCCGTCATCAATGCCAATCCGCAGGATCCGGAAGGCTATAACGTGCGCGGTTCGGCTTACGGCCGCGCCGGCGAATTCCGCCGTGCGCTGGACGACTTCAACCGCGCCATCCAGATCAATCCGCAGTTCTACCAGGCCTATGCCAACCGGGCGCTCGTCTACCGCAACATGGGCAAGCCGGTCGAAGCCGCGAACGACTACAATCGCGCGCTGCAGATCGACCCGAACTACGACGTCGCGTATATAGGCCGCGGCAATATCTACCGTCAGGCGGGCCGCACCGATGAGGCCTTCAACGACTTCTCCAAGGCGATCGAGCTTGAAACGACCGATGGCCGCGCCTGGCACAACCGCGGCCTGATCTATCAGCAGCGCGGCCAGCATGCGCAGGCGATCGAGGATTTCTCCAAGGCGATCTCGCTCTCGCCCAATTCGGCCGAACCCTATAACGGCCGCGGCATCTCCTACGTGGCGCTGAACGACGACGACAACGCCTTCGCCGACTTCAACCACGCCATCGAGCTCAACGACAAGCTCGCCGAATCCTGGGCGAACCAGGCGCTGGTCTACGAGCGCCGCGGCGACAAGACCCGCGCCTACCGGTCCTATTCGCACGCCGTGCGCCTCGACCCGAACTACAAACCGGCCGTCGACGGCGCAGCCCGCACCCGGCCGACGAGCTGACGGCGACCAAGGAAATGTCGGGTTCTCGGCAGCCCGCGAGCGTGATGGAATGCATTTCTCGCAGCTTTGACTAAAGCCCGTAAACTATATCGCCTAACAAAGGCGTTACTGTTTCCAACTATTCTGCTCCCATCCAAGGTAAGGGCGCAGAATGCTTCTGAAACTCCTGAGCGACAGATCCGGTAACTTCGGCATCATGAGTGCCATCGTGCTCGTGCCGCTGATTGGTGTCGCGGGACTGGCCATCGACGTCACCGACGCCTTGTCGGTCAAGAGCCAGCTTCAGGGCGCCGCCGATGCGGCCGCGCTGGCGGCCGTCGCGGAAAGTTCGATCGGCGCGGCGGAAGCCATGAAGATGACTGACAACGGCGAGATCGCCGCCGCTATCGAAGATGCCGAAAAGGTCTTCAGCGCGCAGCTTGCCGCGGCGACCGGCTATTCGCTCAAAAGCAGCAAGGCCAGCGTCGTTCGGCAAGACAACCAGCTGAAAGCCGTGTTCACCTATTCCGCCACCGTGCCCACCACATTGCTGAAGGTGCTCGGCAAGCAGGAGATGACCGTGGCCGGCCAGGCGACGGCGGTATTCCAGACGGAGACGTTCCGGGACTTCTACCTGCTCCTCGACAACACGCCGTCCATGGGCGTGGGCGCCACGACCGCCGACATCGACAAGATGGTCGCCAACACGCCGGACCAATGCGCCTTTGCCTGTCATAGTATAAAGGACGGCGCCAACAGCTACTACAATCTCGCCAAGAAGCTTGGCGTGACGATCCGCATCAACGTCGTGGCCCAGGCAACGGCGGCATTGATGGACACGGCCGTGAAGACCCGCAAGAGCCCCAACCAGTTCCGCATGGCGGTCTATACATTCGGCGAGAAGGCGGAGGACACCAGGCTTCTGGAAGTCTCGTCCCTGACCGACAATCTCGCCGCCGCGAAAAGCAAGGCGTCGCTGATCGACCTGATGTCCATTCCCTACCAGAACTACGACGACGATCAGCAGACGAATTTCGACCGCGCCCTGAAGGATATCGGCGAGAAGATGGGAGCGCCCGGAACCGGCCTCTCGGCCGCCAGCCCCGAAAAGATCGTCTTCTTCGTTTCCGATGGCGTGGGTGACAGCGCCAAACCCTATGGCTGCACCAAGGAACTGAAGGGTAGCCGTTGCCAGGAGCCGATCGATACCAGGGCCTGCAAGGCTCTGAAGGACAAAGGCTACAAGATTGCGGTGCTTTACACGACCTATCTGCCGCTGCCGACGGACAAGTGGTGGAAGCGGTGGATCAGCCCCTTCCAGGACGAGATCGGCCCGCGCATGCAGGAATGCGCCACGCCCGGCTATTTCTTCGAAGTCAGCCCGTCGCAGGGCATCACGGAAGCGATGAACACGCTTTTCCTGAAGATCGTCAGCATGCCTAGGCTCGCAAGCTGAACAGCTTGCGGAACCGCCTGCCTCGCGCCGGGTGCCTGCCCGGCGACAAAGCCGGCCTCACAAAACATTTCGCAAGGGATTGACGATCGAAAGGCTCTCGATCCGCGTTCCGTGCTGAAGGTCTTCGGAAAACAATATGTCGCAGCCGGCGGAGAGCGCCGCGGCAGCGATCATCGCATCATAGGCCTGGAGGTTGAAACGCTCCGCCAATTCCAGACCCTTGTCATGAATTTCCAAGGTCACAGGCACGACCTTCAGGAGCGAGCGGACAACAGCAAGGAACGAATGGACCTCATCCGATGAAAAGCCCAGTTTCCGCCGGGCGACATGAGCGAATTTGTTGAGGACCTGGACGCTTATCGTACCGCCCAGGCCGACGGCGCGTTCGGCCGCGTCCGCCTTGCCTGCCTCGCCGGAGGCCAGATAGAGGAGGATGTTCGTATCGTAAAAATTACCGGGCATTCGCCTCGTCCCGATCGAACACGAAGTCCTCGGGAAGGCGGCCGCGGAATTTTCTCAACCGTTCGAGAAGTTCCTGCCGGTCCGGTTTGCGCGCCACTTCGAACTCACGCGCATCGACTGCCCGTATCTGGATCTCGTCACCTTCCTTGAGTTCAAGCGCCTCGACGACGGCGGCCGGCAACCGGACCGCGAGACTGTTGCCCCATTTGGAAACCCGCATGGAACCATCCTGGATAAACATTTCCAGGATGTATATCTAACATGTCCCCTTCCACGAAAAAAGCCCGGCATCGCCGGGCTCAGCTTGATGACAAACCTCGCTTCTTGCTCGGCGTCATCCTCGGCCTTGTGCCGAGGATCTATAAACGTCAACGGTTTGCAGATGCTCGGGACAAGCCCGAGCATGACGATCAGAGTTTTTCGAACCTTTGTCCGCAGTCTGAGCCCGGCATCGCCGGGCCTCTACTCGCCACTCGCTATTCGCTACGTCGCCGAACTCAGTGCTTCATGGCCTTGACGATGTCTTCCGTCATCTTCTTGGCGTCGCCGAGCAGCATCATCGTGCCGTCCTTGTAGAAGAGCGTGTTGTCGATGCCGGCATAGCCGGAGCCGAGCGAGCGCTTGACGAAGAGGCAGGTCTTGGCCTTGTCCACGTCGAGGATCGGCATGCCGTAGATCGGCGAGGACTTGTCGTCGCGCGCCGCCGGATTGGTGACGTCGTTGGCGCCGATGACGTAGGCGACGTCGGCCTGGGCGAACTCGGCGTTGATGTCTTCCAGCTCGAAGACCTCGTCATAGGGCACGTTCGCTTCGGCGAGCAGCACGTTCATATGGCCCGGCATGCGACCCGCGACCGGATGGATCGCGTATTTCACCTCGACGCCCTTTTCCTTGAGCGTATCGGCAAGCTCTCGCAGCGCATGCTGCGCCTGCGCGACCGCCATGCCGTAGCCCGGCACGATGATGACCTTTTCCGCATTGGCCATCAGGAAGGCCGCGTCGTCGGCCGAGCCCTGCTTGACCGTCCGCTGTACGCCGTCGTCGGCGCCGGCCGAGGCCGTCTCGCCGCCGAAGCCGCCGAGGATGACGGAGATGAAGGAGCGGTTCATGCCCTTGCACATGATGTAGGACAGGATCGCACCGGACGAGCCGACCAGAGCGCCGGTGATGATCAGCGCCAAGTTGCCGAGCGTGAACCCGATGCCGGCGGCTGCCCAGCCGGAATAGGAATTCAGCATCGACACGACGACCGGCATGTCGGCGCCGCCGATCGGGATGATGATCAGCACGCCGAGCGCCAACGCCAGCGCGACGATCAGCCAGAAATCCATGTGGCTTTCGGTCTGCACCAGGCCGACGACAAAAACCACCGTCAGCACCAGCAGGCCGATATTGATGGCATGCCGGTAGGGCAGCATGATCGGCTTGCCGGACATGCGCCCGTCGAGTTTCAGGAAGGCGATGACCGAACCGGTGAAGGTGATCGCGCCGATCGCCGCGCCGAGCGCCATTTCCACGAGCGCCTGGCCGTGGATTTCGCCGATCTCGCCGATGCCGAAGGAATGCGGCGCGTAGAGCGCCGCGGCCGCCACCATGACGGCGGCCAGGCCGACCAGCGAGTGGAAGGCGGCGACGAGCTGCGGCATCGCCGTCATCGGAATGGTGCGGGCGATATAGGCCCCCGCTCCGCCGCCGATCGCGAGCGCCAGCACGATCAGGACGAAGCCGCCGAAATTCGGCGTGGCGAGCAGGAGCGTCGTGCCGATGGCGATGCCCATGCCGACCATGCCGTAGACATTGCCCTTGCGGCTGGTGGTCGGATGCGAAAGCCCCCTGAGCGCCATGATGAACAGCACGCCGGAGACGAGATAGAGAAAAGCTGCGAGATTCTGCGACATAATTCCCCCCAGAACCCCCTCAGCGGTCTTTTTTCTTGTACATGGCGAGCATCCGGCTGGTCACCAGGAACCCGCCGAAGATGTTCACCGACACGAGCACCAGCGCGATGAAGCCGAAGCCGGTCGCAAAGCCGGCCGCCGAAACGCCGACAGCAAGCAGCGCGCCGACGACGATGACCGACGAGATGGCGTTGGTGACCGCCATCAGCGGCGTATGCAGCGCCGGCGTCACCGACCAGACGACGTAATAGCCGACGAAGATCGACAGAACGAAGATCGCGAACCGGAAGACGAAAGGATCGATCGCCCCGCCGGAAACCCCATGGGCCGCGGCGCTCGCGGCCTCGGGCGCCTGGGCGGCTGCGGCAATGACCGCGTTGACGGCCTGGTCGAGCTGTTCCAGCGCCTTGTCCATAGCTTCACTGGCCATCAAAGCTCCTCCTTCTTGACGGCGCCTGCGCTCGTTTTGACGGCGCCTGCGCTCGTTTTGCCGGCGCTTGCGCTCGTTGCGGGCGTATCATCCGCCGCGGCGCTTGCGCTCGCTGCGGCACCATCTGCTGCAGATTTCCTGCGCGGCTTGGCGGCAGCCTTGACGGTCCTGGCGGGCTCGGCCGCCGTCTTGACGGGCTTGACCGGTTTGGCCTTGGCGGCCGGTCTTCCCGCCGCTGTTTCTGCCGGCGGGGCGGCTGCAGCCGCGGCAAAGGACGGATGCACGACAGCGCCGCCGTGGGTCAGCATCGTCGCCTTGACCAGCTCGTCCTCGGCATTGACGGAAAATTCCTTGGTGCCCTTGTCCACCATGGTCTCGATGAAGGCGTAGAGGTTGCGGGCATAGAGCGCCGACGCGGACGCGGCGATGCGGCCAGCGACATTGGCGTAACCGATGACGGCGACGCCCTCGACCGTTGCCACCTTGCCCTTTTCCGAGCCCTCGATATTGCCGCCGCGCTCGACGGCGAGATCGACCGCCACCGAACCCGGCTTCATCGAGGCGAGCATGGCGCGCGAAACGAGCCGCGGCGCCGGCCGGCCGGGGATCAGCGCGGTGGTGATGACGATGTCCTGCTTGGCGATATGCTCGGCAACCAGCGCCGCCTGCTTGGCCTGATAGGCTTCCGACATCGGCTTGGCGTAACCCGCCGCGGTTTCGGCCGCCTTGAACTCCTCGTCTTCGACGGCGATGAATTTTGCGCCGAGCGAGGCGACCTGCTCCTTGGCGGCAGGACGCACGTCGGTCGCGGAGACGACGGCGCCGAGGCGGCGGGCGGTGGCGATCGCCTGCAGGCCGGCCACGCCGGCGCCCATGACGAAGACCTTGGCGGCGGGAACCGTGCCGGCCGCCGTCATCATCATCGGCAGCGCCCGGCCGTATTCATGGGAGGCGTCGATGACGGCGCGGTAGCCGGCGAGGTTCGCCTGGCTGGAAAGCACGTCCATGGACTGGGCGCGGGTGATGCGCGGCATAAGCTCCATGGCGAAGGTCGTCAGCCCGGCCGTGGCCATGGCGGCCAGTGCCGCTTCGTTGCCATAGGGGTCCATCACCGCAAAGATAACCGCGCCGGATTTGTACGAGGCGATTTCCGCCGCCGTCGGCCGGTTGACCCTGAGCACGATATCCGCCGTGCCGGCATCGGCGGCCTTGCCGATCCGTGCGCCGGCTGCCTGGAAGTCGCCGTCCGGGATGCCGGACGCCAGCCCGGCCCCGCTCTCGACGAGCACCGAAAAGCCGAGCGCGGCGAGCCGCTTGACTGTCTCGGGAGATGCGGATACGCGCGGTTCTTCCGAACCTTCGCGGCTTATGAAAACGATTTTCGCCAAAGGTTGCCTCCTCCCAGTCGATATCGCAGGAGGGCGAAAAGGTTCGCCCCGCCTCATGCCAGTGATGGAACTGGCGTGCCGGGATCAGCGCAGCAGGAAAGCGCCGGCGACGGTGAGAATGATGAAGAGGATGAAGCTGCCGATGAAGCCCACGCCTCCGAAGAAGCCGGCGGCCATCGCGATCATCAGCACGACGATGATCATCGTGCCCCATTTTGCGCCGGCGAGGAACATGTTGTAGGTCTTTTCATGTTCCGCATAGTCCATGGAAGCGCCCGTTTCCACCGGCCCGCTATGGTGATTGTCCATCAGTCCCGTCTCCTTGAAACAGCCGCGCGCAACCCGCAGGATCTGCGGCATCCGCGCGCGGGAAAACCCCTTGCCGACATCCGGAATCATGCCTGGAGCAGCACGACGAACGTCTCTTCAGGCCTTACACAAAGCGGTGGGAAAGCGCAATGCCGGCAGAGCCCCCCTCCGGTACGCCAGCTCTATCACGTTACATAGGCCATTTCGGCTGACGTGGGGCGGCCGGCGAGCCTGGCCGTCGGCAGAATGGTGAGCGGCGGCATATCGAAGCGCGAAGAGCGCTCGAACATCAGCCGCCGCTCGAAGGCTTCGGAACGAAAAATCGGAAACCGCCTCATCAAGACCGGACGCACGTCGCGCGCCCGCGACGCGAGCAGGGTCAGATCGAACCCGTACACATCCGCCATTCTCCGCGCAACGACGATGTCGGCGGCGAACACCCGCCGGTAGAAGGCGGCATGAGCGGGACGGATATGCTGCAGGACCCTGTCGGCATCGAAATGGATGGCCGCCATGACGGTTGGTCTCAGCGTCAGATAGGGAATGGCGGGCAGTTCGTCGATGATGCCGGGATCGGCGGCGAAGCGTGCCGGATCCACGAGCGTCATGCCGGCATCGAGAAACGCGTCGACGGCGTCCGGAAAGATTCCGCTCGACTGGCATACGCGATGGTTCGCGGTGACGTGGTGGACACGTATCGTGCTTACCAGCTCTTCGTAATAGTAGACGCCGAAAACATAGGCGTGGTCGTCGAAATCGATCTTGTCGAGCATGCTGCTGGCGGCGACGGGAAGGACGCCGCGTGCCTTGTAGGCCCTGAAGCGGAGGCGGGCGATATCCTCGAAATCCTCGTGGCTCTCGATCCGCCGGTATTCGACGCGATCCAAGGTTGCCAGGAGCCTGCTGGAAAAGTCTTCGTCTGAAAAGGTCTTATCGTTTGGCATCGGGTTGTTCCATGGCTTTAACCAAGGATTAACCCTACAAAGCGGGGACCCCGCAACAGACATGAATAAAATTAATAAACTTCTAAATATTATGGTTAACAAATGGTTAACGATGCTTTTTCATATGCAGATTCGGTTGGCCTCTGATTGAAAAATGGGCAGATTTTCTCAGCGGACGACCGCGGTGAGGGGCGGGTTCGGAGGGTTCTTCGCGCCGCGCCGCGCCGCGGAAAGCTTGCCGGCGCTCTCGGCCGCGAGCTCGGTGATCCTGTCGGCACCGACCGGCGTGGAAAACACGTAACCCTGAACGAGGTCGGCGAGCCGGTGGCGATTGATGAGCGCGAGCTGCTCCCTGGTCTCCACGCCTTCCACGACGATCTTCAGGCCGAGTTCCCGCGACAGGTGGACGGTGCCGCGCAGGAGCTTCAGCTTGCGCTGGTCCTCGCCGATATTGCGGATGAACGCCCGGTCGATCTTGACCACGTCGAGCGGCAGGGAATCGAGATAGCTGAGGCTCGAGAACCCTGTGCCGAAATCGTCAATGGCGATCGTGACGCCGGTCGCCCGGAACTGGTTGAGAATGGCGCTCACCGCCACCGGCTCGTCCATGAAACAGCTCTCCGTCACCTCCAGATGCAGCCTGGAAGGATCGAGCGAATGGCGCTTCAGCACATCCGCCACATAGCCGACGATCTCGTCGTTGCGCAGGTCCTGGATCGAGAGATTGACGGAGACCGCCATCGGTTCGGGCCATGCGGCGCAATCGCGGCAGGCCTGGTCGATGACGAAACGCGTGATATGGGAGACGAGGCCCATATCTTCCGCCATCGGGATGAAGATGTTCGGGCCGACCACGCCGCGCTCGGAATGGCGCCAGCGTACCAGGGCCTCGCTGCATTCGATGGCGGAACCGTCCGGACGGTACATGGGCTGGTAGAGGACATGCAGGCCGTGGTTCTCGACCGCCAGGCGAAGGTCGGCGCGTAGCCTCTGCTCCTCGATATACTGGGCGTCCATTTCCGGGCGGAAGACGGTCAGCGTGCCGTTGCCTTTCGATTTCGCGTCGTTGAGGGCGAGGTCCGCCTTGATCTGCCAGTTCTGCATGTCGAAATCCTGCGAGGGCAGGATGACGCAGCCGCTGTTCATCGAAACGGCAAGACGGATGCCTTCGATCTGATAGTCGCCCTGGATTTTCGCATGGACATCGCGAACCTGCCGCTCCAGTTCGAAACCGTCTCTGTCGCCGAGAAGCAGCAGGACGAACTCGTCGCCGATCAGGCGCCCGGTCAGCATAGTCTCCGTCGTGAGCGCGGAGAACCTGGCCGCGATCGCCGCAAGCAGCCGGTCGCCCACCACATGGCCGCGCATGTCGTTGACATGCTTGAAACCGTCGACGTCGAAGACGGCAAGTGCGGCCAGCGCTTCACCGCGGCCGCGCACCTTCTCCGCCGCCAGCGTGGCGAAATGCCCGCGGTTCGGCAGCCCGGTCAGGTCGTCGAACCGCACCATGTGCAGAACCTTCTCCTCGGCCGCGACGCGGGCGCTGACGTCCTCGAAGATCAGCACGACGCCGCCGTCGGCGCGCGGGCTGGCGGAGAATTCCATGTGCAGCCGGTCACCGAAGCTCAAGAGTGCCCGGTCGAGCCTGCCGTCCGCGAGCTGGCCGATCTTCGCCAGGATGGCGGCCGACGGCAAACGCGCGCTTTCCTCCAGGACGGAGACGAATGCGCTGTCCTTGATATCCTTCCCCGAATCGAGCCCCAGGAGCTCATAGGCGCGGCGGTTGGCGACCTGAACCCTCCCCTCGCCGTCCAGCATGACGAGCCCGTGCGCCATCGTCGCCAGCGCCGTGTCGAGACGACCCGCAAGCAGGGCCACTTCCTGCGAAGCCTTGACATTCTCGTAAAAGAATTCCCGCACGCCGGCGGCCATGGACTGCGTCGTCAGGCCGAAGGGGATGAGGAACAGCGACATGATTATCAGGTAGATATCGCCGGTGAAGAGACAGCCGAGGATAATGGGAACGCAACAGCCGAGCGTCTGCAGCTCCACCGCGAGCCGCGAGCCGTAATTGCGGCCGACGATCGAAACCATGGAAGCCATGGTGACCGCGATCCAGAGGAAGGCCGCAAACATGTTCTGCAGGACCAGCACGGCGTAGCCGCTCGCCACACCGAGGATCAGGGCGGTGGTCGCTGCGCCGTAGACATAGCGGACTTCCCAGACTTCGATCTCCGCGCGCGTCAGCGAGGCCTTGCTGGCCTTGTCGAACCGGTGAAACCAGTAGAGCCGATAACCGAAGACGGAGATGAAAACCGCAACCAGCAGGAGATAGAAAAGAGAACCCGTATTGCTGGAAATCAGCAGGCACGACAGGATATGGACGACCATTCCCGTGAAAAGCGTGCCGCGATTGCCAAACAGCGACGTGACGAACGACAGATAGACATCCGTCGGCAACGTCCTCGCTTCGATCTCTTTCATCGGGTTCATCCCTTTGGTTCCGGCCGACAGTGAGGAAAACCCTTTAAGAATTGCTTGTTCCAATTTGCCCTACCCCCCGACATAGGGGGGTAGTTGAGAATTTGCTCAATAAATTCCAAACGGCATAATGAAAATTTTTCAGGAGCCTCTCCGATTGCCCTTGGCGAGAGCTATTCGCCGGCCTCGGCAGATCCCCTGCGAACCCGGCTTTTTACGGGTGAAAACCCGGTTTATTAGGACTTTCCTTTTCTCAGACCTTGGTTTACACCGCCTTTCCAGAACGGGCGGGAGATAAGGAGACCCGTTTTGAATCGGGGAAACTATGGCTGTATTATTGAAGTTAAGCGGTCTTATCGACCGTGTCAGTGAAATCATTGGCAAATTTTCGGGATATCTCGTTCTCGCCTGTTGCCTCATCAGCGCCGGCAACGCCTGCATCCGCTATCTTTTCAACTACAGCTCGAACGGGTGGCTTGAAATCCAGTGGTACCTCTTCGCCTTCATCGTGCTGCTCGGCGCCTCGCACACGTTGAGGCTCAACGAACATGTGCGCGTCGACCTGATCTACGGCGCGGTTTCGGATAAGACCCGCCTCTGGATCGACGCGATCGGCCTGATCGTCTTCCTTATCCCGGCCTGCCTCTATCTCGCCTGGCTGTCCTGGCCCTTCTTCACGCTCTCCTATGCGCAGGGCGAAGTGTCGTCGAACGCCGGCGGCCTCATCCGCTGGCCGGTCAAGCTCGTCATCGTCGCAGGCTTCGCTCTCCTGGCACTGCAGGGCTTCTCCGAACTCGTGAAGCGCATCGCCGGCCTCATGGGCATCCTCCGGGTCGATACGACCTATGAAAAGCCGCTGCAATAACAATAATTCCTGGGGGATACACAGCTCATGTTCGAATACGGTATAATGCCGCCGGCAATGTTCCTGGGCATGATCATCTTCATGCTCTACGGGTTCCCGGTCGCGTTCTCGCTTTCCGCCGTCGGCCTCTTCTTCGGCCTTCTCGGCATCGCCACGGGGCATTTCGAATTCGCCTTCCTGCAGGCGCTGCCGTTTCGCATCTTCGGGATCGTCTCGAACGATCTCCTGCTCGCCATTCCCTTCTTCACCTTCATGGGCGCGGTGCTGGAGCGCTGCGGCCTGGCGGAGGACCTGCTGGAGGGGACCGGCAAGCTGTTCGGCGCCATTCCCGGCGGCCTTGCCTATGCGGTCATCCTGGTCGGCGCGATCCTCGGCGCCATCACCGGCACGGTCGCGGCCTCGGTCATCACCATGGGCGTGATCTCGCTGCCGATCATGTTGAAATACGGTTATAATCCGCGGCTCGCCACCGGCGTCATCGCCGCCTCCGGCACGATCACCCAGGTCATTCCGCCCTCCCTCGTGCTGATCGTGCTCGCCGACCAGCTCGGCCGCTCCGTCGGCGACATGTATCTCGGCGCGATCGGCCCCTCGATCCTCCAGGTCACCATCTTCATGCTCTTCATCCTCGGCCTGTCGATCCTCCGGCCGAAGGACGTACCGCCGCTGCCGCCGGAAGCCCGCGGCGAGCTGAACGCCGCGCTGATCATCAAGGTCCTCTGGGGCATGATCCCTTCGATCGTGCTGATCTTCCTCGTGCTCGGCACCATCTTCATGGGCCTGGCGACCCCGACGGAAGCCGGCGCCCTCGGGGTCGTCGGCGCGATGGCGCTTGCGGCCCTGCATCGCCGCCTCACCTGGGATCTCATCCGTCAGGGCATGCATTCGACCATGACGATCACCTCCATGGTGGTCTTCATCCTGGTCGGCGCCACCTGCTTCAGCCTCGTCTTCCAGGGCATGGACGGCGGCCTATGGATCGAATACCTGCTCAGCCACGTCCCGGGCGGCGCGGTCGGCTTCCTCATCTTCGTCAACATCTTTATCTTCTTCCTGGCCTTCTTCCTCGATTTCTTCGAGATCGCCTTCATCGTCCTGCCGATGCTGGCGCCCGTCGCACAATCGCTTGGGATCGACCTGATCTGGTTCGGCGTGCTGCTCTGCGTCAACATGCAGACCAGCTTCATGCACCCGCCCTTCGGCTTCGCGCTGTTCTATCTCCGCTCGATCGCGCCGAAGAGCGTCAAGACGAAGGACATCTACATCGGCGCCATTCCATGGCTCTGCATGCAGCTCATCCTGGTCGCGATCATCATCTTCTGGCCCGAGTCCGTCACCTACTGGCTGGACAAGGGCCCCGATGTGGACTTGAATTCGATCAAGATAGAGATACCTGGCTTCGGCAATGGCGGAGGCAGCCAGATGCCGAACTTCGGCCTTCCGCCGATCGACGGCGCGCCGGCCCAGCCGGGCCAGCCGGCTCCGCCCGCCATGCCGAACTTCGGCGAGCCGCCGAAGATCAACCCGTAAGGGCGCGTTTCTCTTGTCACTTCGCTGATGGGAGAGTATATTTCCGGAGTGGAGGGCAGAGTTGACGCTCTGCCCTCCTTTGCTATCTAGCTAAGAAGATAAACCGGATTGCTATGGACCAGCCCATCCGGTTTTTCCTAACTGATACCGTAATGCTCAGTGGTCGCCACATCGCATCACCTCCGGTTCGAGAGCAAGGCTTTTGCCTAAGTCGGTGAAGCCTATCTTCACCGATGCTCCGGCTGGCCTCGGAGCATGCTGCTTCTGCTCTTGAACAATTTCGATCATAGATAAGCGCGTGCGGTTGTCGAGCCGGCACAACCTGCCGCAACCAACCAAGCTTTAAGCCGCTAAGCTGCTTCTCTTGTCAGTGTGCCGATGGGAGAGTATATTTCGGAGTGGAGGGCAGAGTTCGCGTTCTGCCCTCCGTTTGCCTATCTCTTTAGGATGATGAACCGGACAGCTATTGACCAGCTTGTCCGGTTTTTCCTAAACAGCAGCGTAATGCTCAGTGGTCGCCACATCGCATCACCTCCGTTCGAGAGCAAGGCCTTTGCCAAGGTCAGCGTGGCCCGTCCCCGCTGATGCTCCGGCTGGCCTCGGAGCGTGCTGCTTCTGCTCCCGCACATCTTGATCATAGATACGCACGTGCACTTGTCGAGACAGCACAACCTTCCGCACCAGTGAAATTCTCACAAAGAAAAACCCCGGGCTTTCGACCGGGGTTCTTTCACTTTTACTTCGATGACGGATCAGAGCTTGCCGTTACGCTGCTGGATCATCATGAACGTATCGAACGTGTATTCCGAAAGCTGCATCCAGAGGTAACCTTCCTTCTTGAAGGCGACCTGATCCTCGTAGATCTTCTTGAAGTCCGCGTTGGTGGCCGAGATTTCCTTGTAGACTTCGAGCGTCGCGTTGTAGCAGGCTTCCAGGATGTCCTGGCTGAACGGACGCAATGTCGTGCCCTGCGAAACGATCTGCTTGATCGCCGTCGGGTTCTTCAAATCATACTTCGCCATCATGTTGGTGTTGGCGTAAGCGCAGGCATCCGTCAGAACGGCCTGATAGGCTTTCGGCAGGCTGTTCCATTTTTCCAGATTGATGAAAGCGTGGATCGTCGGGCCGCCTTCCCAGAAGGCCGGGTAGTAGTAGTATTTCGCCACCTTGGCGAAGCCGAGCTTGTAGTCGTCATAGGGGCCGACCCATTCGGCCGCGTCGATCGTACCCTTCTCGAGCGCAGGATAGATGTCGCCGCCGGCGATCTGCTGCGGCACCGCGCCGAGCTTTTCGAGCACCTTGCCGGCGATGCCGGCGATGCGCATCTTGACGCCCTTGAAGTCGTCGACCGTGTTGATTTCCTTGCGGAACCAGCCGCCCATCTGCGCGCCGGTATTGCCGGCCGGCAGGCCGTAGATGTTATGCTTGGCGTAGAATTCGTTCAGCAGTGTATTGCCGTTGCCCTGATAGAACCAGGCATTGGAAAGCCGTGCATTGAGACCGAAGGGGATCGCCGTGCCGATGGCGAAGGTCGGATTCTTGCCGACGAAATAATAGGAGCAGGTGTGGCACATCTCGACGGTCGAGTTGCTGACGGCGTCGGCGGCCTGCATGCCGGGCACGATTTCGGCGGCGGCGAACGGCTGAATGGTGAAATTGCCGTCGGTCGCGGCGGCGACATGCTTGGAGATGTCTTCCGCGCCGCCATAGATGGTGTCGAGCGACTTCGGGAAAGAAGACGTCAGACGCCAGGTGATCTTCGGGTTCGACTGCGCGATGGCCGGTGCGGCGAGCGCGGTCGCGGCGGCGGCACCGGCGCCGGTCACGGCAGCCTTTTTAAAGAATGAACGACGATCCATGAAATACCTCCCAGTAAGATGAAACCGCAGGGTTATCCGTTCCCATTCCCCCGGTTCTGCGGCGAGGTAACCATTTTGCTCAATGGGTTGCAAGCGGCGCAGCTAATATTCCTTAATGCGGGAAGACCTTTTGATCTTAGACTTTCGTATCACTTCGCTCTCGACGAGATTCACGAAGAATTTCAAGGAGGAAATGCTTATTCTTTGTGCAATCCCTCACCTGCGGCGTGCGTGGCGAACTTGACTTGTTACGGCTTGCGGCCCCACATCAGATGAGTAATCTGCTTGCCGCCCAGACCGGAGAATCCCATGCCGAAGCCGATCGTCGCCCTACCCGCCGATATCCGCCAGCTCGACGGAGCGGTCTGGCACGCAACGCCGAACCAATATGTGCAGGCGGCGCTGAAGGTAGCGGAGGTGATGACCTTCATCATCCCGGCTTTCGAAGACGGCAACGAGATCGACGAAATTCTCGACCGAGTGGACGGCGTGCTGGTCTCCGGCTCCGCGACCAATGTCCATCCGTCGCTTTATGGCAGGCAGGCACAGGACAGCGACGGTCCGTTCGATCCTGCCCGCGACGCGACATCGCTGCCGCTCATCCGCCGGGCGATCGACCGGGGCATTCCGCTGCTCGCCATCTGCCGCGGCATCCAGGAGCTGAATGTGGCCCTGGGCGGCACGCTCGCCAGCGAAATCCAGGATCAGCCGGGCATCTGGGATCACCGCAAGCCCGACGTGCCGGAGCGTGACGGCATGTATGCGATCCGCCAGCCGGTCTTCGTGTCTGAGGGTTCCTGCATCGCGAACTATCTCGGCCTTTCCGGCGAGGTGCAGGTGAACTCCCTGCATCGTCAGGCGATCGCCGAAACCGCGCCGCGACTGAAGGTCGAGGCGACGGCGGCGGACGGCACGATCGAGGCCGTTTCGGTGATCGATGCGAAGAACTTCGCCGTCGGCGTGCAATGGCATCCGGAATATTGGGCCGAAACCGATGCCCCGTCACGGGCGCTTTTCGAAGCGTTCGGCGATGCGGTGCGCGCCTATGCCGCCCGCAAGACGCTCACCAATGCCGCGGCGTGAGAACCGTCAAGCCCGCGGCTTGTGGAGTCCCGTCGATTGACGAATGCGCATTTCCGGTTTGATCAGGTGAAGACCGTCCGGCTCGTGGCTGCCGGCGAGCCTGTCGAGCAGCGCGCGCGCCGCAAGCCTTCCCACTTCCGTCTGGCCGTTCCAGACGGTCGTCAGCGCCGGCGTGGCGATCGAGGCCTGCTCCAGGTCGTCGTAACCGGTGACGGAAATGTCCCGGCCCGGCACGAGCCCGGCCCGCGCGATGCCGTTCATCAGGCCGATCGCCACCAGATCGTTCCAGCAGACCGCCGCCGTCGGCTTCTGCGGCAGGGACAGGAAGTTGACCGCCGCCTCGAACCCGCCCTGCATGGAGCGGGGCCCCGGAATGCGCAGGTTGAGGTCCACCTCGATGCCCGCCTTGCGCAGCGCGTTGACGTAGCCCTGGTACCGGTCGCGGCCGGTCGAGGTCTGATCCGTGCCCCCGATCATCGCGATCACCCGGTGCCCTAGCCCGATCAGGTGGTTGGTGGCGAGCGAAATGCCGTAACTGTCGTCGCCGCGATAGGTCGGCAGATCCACCCCCTCGATCGAGCGCGCCACGAGAATGGCCGGCATGCCGTTCTGCTCCGTGAGCTTCACGTCCTCGACGGGCGTGCCGATCGCCGGCGACATGATGACGCCGTCGCCGCCGAGCTGCAGCAGGGTCTCGATGAAGGTCCGCTGCTTGTCGACGGAATCGTAGTGGTTGGAGAGGATGAAGGTATGGCGGCTGCGGTCGAGCTCGCTTTCGATGGCTTTGAGGATTTCCCCGTAGAACGGGTTCATGATGTCGTGCACCACGACGCCGATGATGCCCGAACGGGACGTCCTCAAGCTGGCCGCGCGGCGGTTGTAGATATAGCCGAGCGCGCGGGCCTGTTCCTTGATCTTTTCACGCGTGTCGATCGCGACCAGCGGGCTGTCGCGGAGTGCGAGCGAAATGGTGGCGGTGGAAAGACCGAGGCTCTCGGCAATCGTCGACAACTTGATCTTTTGCGCCATCTCCCCCACTCGCGCCCGGCGGATTATCACGTTCTGGATGCCGGAATTAAAGTTTAAATAAACAATTTAATTCCATGCGACAATCCTGTGACAGAAAATTTCCCAAGGGATTCGGCAGAGATTCAAGCTCGGTCGTCGGCGAGTGCCGGCTGGAGATTGTGCTCGATCGTCCTGAGCAGCTTGAGGAGCGTGCGCACCTCCTTGTCGGAAAGGCCCTTGGCGGCCAGCGAGCCGCAGTCGGCGACGGTGCGGCCGATCTGCTCGACGCCTTTCAGGCCGGCTTCCGTCAGGTGCACCTTGGTCAGCCGCCCGTCCGTGCCGTCGGGGCGGCGCTCCAGGAAACCCTGGGCCTCCATGCGGCCGATCGTGCGGGTCATGGTCGGCGCCTTCACGCCGAGCCTCAGCGCGAGCTGGCCGGGCGTCAGACCGTCCTCCTCCGCGAGCATCAGGATGACGCCGTCCTGGCCGGCATAAAGCCCGCTCTCGCCGAGGCTGCGGCTGAGCATCGTCCGCATGGAACGGGCGGCCTGCGTGATCGCCGGCGCCAGATCGGCGGCCGAGAGACCCTCCAGATCCTTCTTCTTGCCCGACTTGGCTTTCTTGTCACCCTTCTTCTTGCTCATAGGCTCCGCCCGTTTTGCCTCAATGAAGTAGGCGCTATATGTGTGCCGCGCAATCCATATCGAAACCGGGAAGTGATCGCCAGATGCCGCACCCCTCGCCGCGCTATCATGACAATGATCTAACACTTGCATCCACAGAAAGACACGACTGGATCGCCGTCCTGCCGCTCGGCGCCCACGAGCAGCACGGGCCGCACCTGCCGTTCGAGACGGATACGCTGATCGCCGAAGGCCTCGTGGCGCGGCTCGTCCCTGCCCTGCCCGCCGATCTGCCGGTGACCTTTCTGCCGGTCGAGCCGGTCGGCTACTCCATCGAGCACGTGGATGTCGCCGGCACCAGGACGCTTCGCTTCGACGAGGCGGTCTACCGCTGGCTCGGCATTGCCGAAGACCTCCATGCGAAAGGCATCCGCAAGCTGGTGCTGCTCAATGCCCACGGCGGCAATTCCCCGCTTCTGACCATCGTCGCGACCGAGGCGCGGGTGCGGTTCAACATGCTGGCGGTGGCGACGAGCTGGACGCGTTTCGGCGAGCCGGAAGGCTGGATCACGCCCGAGGAAAGGGCGATCGACATCCATGGCGGCGACATAGAGACCTCCATGATGCTGGCGCTTCATCCCGACAGGGTCGACATGGCGAAGGCGGAAAACTTCGGCTCGCGGCAATCCGGTTTCGCCCGCGATTTCAAGCATCTTCGCGCCTATGGCCGGCACGCCTTCGGCTGGAAGATGTCGGATATCAACGAAAAGGGCGTCGCGGGCAATGCCGCTGCCGCGACGGGAGAACGGGGTGAGGAGCTCATCGCCCACGCGGTCAAAGGCATCGTCGAGCTGCTGGAGGATGTGGCGCAATTTGATGTGGCTACATTCAAGTAGCGGAAAGCTACACAATCTGCAATAATGAGCTACACACTTGAGATGGCGCCGATGACGTTGAATATCCGGAACGAAGAAGCGGATGCACTTGCGCGGGAGCTCGCGAAGATCGATGGCACAACCATCACCGACGCGGTGATTTCCGCGTTGAAGGAAACGATCGACAAGCGGGTTCGGCAGGAAACTCCGAGCGAAACGGCCCGGCGCATTCTGGAAAAACGCGGCCTCGCCTTCAAACCTCACCGCAGCCCCGTCCCGCCCGATGCCTATCACGACCTCGATCATGATTTCGGCGGTGTCTAATGTTCGTGGACGCCTGCGCAATCGTCTCGATGATGGCCGGCGAAAGGACCGCCGAGACCTATGAACAGGCGCTCGCAGGTGCAGACGCGCCCTTCACCTCACCGCTGGCCGCTTGGGAAGCCATTATCGTTTTGTCACGACCCGACCAGCTCGATTGCCGCTATAGCGAGGCGGAAGGCGCAGTCGTCGAATGGTTGGATGCCCGCAGGATCGATATTCGGGAAGCCGGATCACCACGCGAGGTCCTCCGCTATGCCGTTGCCGCAGCCGAAAGACATGGTATCGGCCGACGTTATCTCAGCAATTTCGACTGCTTTCATTATGCTTATGCGAAGATCGCGCGGCAGCCGCTGCTGACGCTCGACCAGCTTCTGCAGCAGACGGATGCCGAAACGCTGCCCTGATAGCTATAACTTCTGCGTTTCGGCGGCCACTTGCATGCCTGGCCGCCTGATGTGATCTTATAACATTCAAAACCCTTTGAACTCGTCCCGGCTTGCCCTTATATGAGGCGGACCAGCTTCCGCGTTCCGCGCCCCCGGGCGCTTCAAAGGCCCATCGAGGTTTCCCCATGACCGAAACAAAGACCGAAACAGCCACCCAGAAGCCCGTTCCCGTCACCGTGCTTACCGGTTATCTCGGCGCCGGCAAGACGACGCTGTTGAACCGCATCCTTTCCGAAAGCCATGGCAAGAAATACGCGGTGATCGTCAACGAGTTCGGCGAGATCGGCATCGACAACGACCTGATCGTCGAATCGGACGAGGAAATCTACGAGATGAACAACGGCTGCGTCTGCTGCACGGTGCGCGGCGATCTGATCCGCGTCGTGGAAGGCCTGATGCGCCGCCCGGGCCGCTTCGACGGCATCATCGTCGAGACCACCGGCCTGGCCGATCCCGTGCCGGTCGCCCAAACCTTCTTCATGGACGACGACGTCCGTTCCAAGACCGAGCTCGACGCCGTCGTCGCGCTGGTCGACGCCAAGCACCTGCCGCTGCGGCTGAAGGACAGCCGCGAGGCCGAAGACCAGATCGCCTTTGCCGACGTCGTGATCGTCAACAAGACCGACCTCGTGAGCCCGGAAGAACTGGCCCGGGTGGAAGACGTGGTGCGCGCCATCAATCCGACCGCCCGCGTCTACAAGACGAGCCGTTCCGGCGTCGATCTCGCCCGCGTGCTGGACCAGGGCGCCTTCAATCTGGAACGCGCGCTGGAAAACGATCCGCATTTTCTGGAGCACGGCCACGAGGACCATGTCTGCGGCCCGGATTGCGATCACGACCATCACCACGATCACGACCATCATCATCATGACCACGATCATGATCACCACCACCATCATCACCACGGCGAGATGTCGCCGATCCATGACGTGACGGTGAAGTCCATTTCGCTGCGCGGCGGCGAGATGAACCCGGAACGCTTCTTCCCCTGGATCCAGAGGATCACCCAGACGGACGGCCCGAATATCCTGCGCCTCAAGGGCATCATCGCCTTCAAGGGCGACGAGGAACGCTATGTCGTCCAGGGCGTCCACATGATCGTCGAAGGCGATCACCAGCGTCCGTGGAAGGACGGCGAGAAGCGCGAATCCCGCCTCGTCTTCATCGGCCGCGACCTCGACGTCGAAAAGATCGAGAAGAGCTTCAAAGCCTGCGAGGCAGCGGCATGACGCCGAAAAGTGCGAAGCGGTTTTCGGAAAACGTCATGCCTGAAAGAATTACAGCATAATGCCGACTGTTGCTCCGCTTGATTTGCAAGGCCATGTCGTCGCGGCCCATTTCCTTGGCGACATTCCGTTCTTCGCCGCCGCCGCCGGCACGATCCATCGCCTGGACGGCGGCGAGAAGGTCACCGAGGCCCATCAGGGTCTCCTGACCTGTATCCGCGATCCTTTCAGCCCTACCCTCATCACCGGCGGCGAAGACGGCAAGGTCTTCCGCATCGGCAAGGATGGGGTTGCCGCCCTCATGGCCGAGGCGCCGCGTAAGTGGATCAGCGTCGTGGCGGGAGGCCCGCAGAACGCGGTCGCCTATGCCTATGGAAAATCGAGTTTCGTGCGCCAGAACGACGGCACGGTGAAGGAGTTTCCCGAAGAGCGCAGCGTGGAAGGCCTCGCGTTCGCGGGCAAAGGGCTCCGCATCGCCGCCGCCCGCTACAACGGCGTATCGCTGCACTGGATCGGCACCAACGCGCCGCCGGTCGATCTCGAATGGAAGGGCGCCCATACCGGCGTCACCTTCTCCCCCGACGGGCGTTTCCTGGTGACGGCCATGCAGGAAAACGCGCTGCACGGCTGGAAGCTGGACGGCAAGTCGGGCGAGAACCGGCACATGCGGATGACCGGCTATCCGGCCAAGGTGAAGTCGCTCTCCTGGTCGCCGAAGGGCAAGTGGCTCGCCTCCTCCGGCGCGCCGGCGGCGATCGTCTGGCCTTTTTCGTCGAAAGACGGCCCGATGGGCAAGGCGCCGCTGGAACTCGGCACGCGCGCCAACATCATGGTCACGCAGGTGGCCTTCCATCCGGCCGAGGAGGTGCTGGCTATCGGCTTCGTCGACGGCATGATCCTGGGCGTCAGGATCGCCGACGCCAAGGAAGCGCTTCTGCGCCGTCCCGGCAAGGGTGCCATTACGGGACTGAGCTGGAGCGCCGGCGGCAAGCTGCTCGCCTTCTCGTCCGAGGCGGGCGATTGCGGCGTGATCGACATATCCGCGTAAGCGGCGGTCAGGCCTGTCTTCGTCGGCTGATTGCGCAGACATTCAGGCGGCCCTTCCTGAGGGGGGTTCAGAAAGACAATCCCGCTTTTCGCGAACGATAGCGGTGTGATCGGCATGACCGCCTGAATGCCCTCGAGGAGGGGGCCGCCATGCGGCCCCGCTCTTCTTCAAATCAACGGCGCACGAACTTCTTGGAAACGTTGCCGTTGCCGAGAATGCCGAGGCCCAGCAGCCCGTTGTTGCCCGACAGGATAGCGTTTCCGTTCAGGATGCTGTTGCCGGACAGGATGCCGTTGAGGACATTGACATTACTGCCGTTGAGCACGCCGACATTCGGCGCCACGACGATCGAGCCGTTGCCAAGGCTAATGCCGAGCCCGAGGTTGAGGCCTCCCTTGTGGCCGCCGCCGCCCAGAAGGCCGCCTGCGGACGCCTGAGAAAAGGCAGCGACAGAGAGAGCTGCAGCTAAGCAAATTACCTTGATAGTCATGTTAGTCTCCCAAGTTGATTGCGCGACATTGCGCGACATCCAACTTATTATTAGTACATTATAAAGCAATAATATAAGTGTCTTATAATAAACCATTAACCATAATACTGCGAGTTTTATTAAAACTGTTCTCATCCCGGCCGGCGTTGCTTCTGCAGCAATTCGCATTGCCAACCCGACAAGACCAACTCGAATAAATCCTTCGTTAAGCATCTATATATAAGATTTTCCTCAATTAGCTCGACCTACTGGGGGTGCGATGCCCAAGCTGCTGTTCCTGCCCTTTGCGACCTGTCTCGCCGCCCTGCCACTGTCGGCCGCGGCGGACACGTTTTTCGACTATTCGCTGCGTGCGGGCCACAACAGCAATTTCTTCGAGGACACCAACGGCCTCGGAGGCGGTTTTGCCGAGGCGGAGGTGAAGCTGCGCGGCAGCTTCGACATCGAAGGATCGGGCACCACCTACGCGCTCTGGCACCGGGAAAAGCGGGTGGAGCGTTACGACTTCGGCAACGAACATGTGACGGGCATGACCCTCGGCCATAGGATGAAGCTGGCCGATACGGTCGAGTGGACGTTGGAGGCAGGCATCCAGCGCAAGGCGGCAGGCGACGTTTTCCTGGCCGTGCCCGGCACCGTCATCGGCTACCGCATGACCGATATGACCTACGAGATGGCCTCGAGCCTTGCCGCGCAATTCTTCGGCGGGCAGAACACGCTGAAGGCGGGCGTCAGCCATCTCGACCGCGGCAAGGCGAGGTTCACCACCGACCTCCTGCTGCCGACGAAGCTGGAAGCCGACGTGACGGCGATGGACCTGACGGCGTCCCATATCCGGCCGGGGCTTGCCGGCGAGATCGGCTTCACCCTCGCCTATCGCTCCACCTTCATTCCCGATTCCGAGCAGGAGACGCTCCTGCGCTTTCCCGCCTCGACGCTGCGCGGCTCGGTCGCCTATGGCCGCAAGATCGGCGAGACCGTGACGATGATCGCCGAGCTCGGCGGGGCGACGATCATGGCCGACGATTTGGGCGACGATGTCAAAAGGCTGCGGCCCTATCTCCGGTCGTCGCTGGAATGGAAGCCTACGGAAAGCCTCGGCTTCGGCATCGGCTACGACCAGGACTACGCGATTGCCGACATCGACGATCCGCAGGCCGAGTTCATCCAGACCTGGAAACTCGCCGCAAGTGCGAAACTGCTGCCGAAGGTGGCGGCGAAGGTAACCTATGAAATCGCCTCCAGCGAATGGATCTACTATCTCTACGACGGCGAGACGCGGAGGTTTGCGGGAACGCTCACCTTCGATATCGGCAAGGATCACAAGCTGGAAATCGGCTACCGCCATGTGGACCGCAAGGAAAAGGACCCGGCCGAGAACTATGACGGGCACGAATATTTCGCCGGCATGAGCGGCACTTTCTGACGGCAGCACGAATGCCCGCGGCGGAGAGGGCTCCGCCACGGCCTGATCCATCGGGATGGGCAGGCAGTGGGTATCGGGTGATATGGATGTCAGGCTTGTCCGCCTGCCCGATCGCTTCGGCTTTTCCGCAAGACAGGGTTTCCGCGCCAGGAAACCCTTCCTTCCGACGGTTGGCGCCCTGACGGCGCGTCCCCTGCCTTCAACGACCATCACCGGACGCCGGATTTCTCCCCGTGGGCAGACCGGTTCGCGACCCGGCTCCCTGCCCGATGACGCGATCAGCATAGGCCTCACAAACCGGGCGCGGACGAAGCGGGGATATCTTTCCGGTCCTCCCGTTGAAACGGAACGAGGATTTCTTTCCCGCCCGCCGGCATCGTCCCCGCGTTCAGGCCGCCAAAACGTTGTCGCGGAAGACATCGACGCCGTCGCGCCCTTGCCGCTTGCGCGCATAGAGCGCCTGGTCCGCCTTGTGAAGCAGGGCTTCCAGATCGGAAGGGCCGGACGTCTTGGCGGCCGCCCCGATGCTGAGCGTCGGCAGGACCGAGAGTGGCCGGTTCAGGCGGCCGAGCGAGGCGGTGAAGGCAAGGCGGATATCTTCGGCGGTCGCCACCGCCTGTTCCAGCGATCGCTCCTTCAGCACGATCACGAACTCGTCGCCGCCGTAGCGGGCGATAAGATCGCCGGTATGGAGCTCCCCCGCCGCCGAAGAGGCGAATGCCCGCAGCACCTCGTCTCCCGCGGCATGGCCGTGCGTATCGTTGAGCTGCTTGAAGTAATCGATATCGACCACCAGCGCCGCCAGCGGCTTTGCGGAGAGGCTGTCGAAGGCTTGCGCCAGGCCGCCGCGGTTCAATGCGCCTGTCAGCGGATCGCGATGGGCCGCATCCCGAAGCTGCGTGCTCGTCCGTTCCGCCGCCATCAGCATGAGAACCATGCTGCGAAGCATCAGGAACACCAGCGCCGAAAGCGCCATCCAGACATGCACCTGGTTGCTACCCGTGAAGAGATTCCTGTCGCCGAGAACACCTGCCACTGCAAATGAGGCGCGTATCGCGTAAATTCCTGCGGTCGTGACGAACAGACCAGCAGCGAGCTTTGCCGAATGAAGTCCTTCGTTCCGCGAAAGACGGAAGCTTTCCCACGCCACCGCGAGATCGAGCAGGCAAAAGAGCGCCGAGCCGTAGGCGATCCGCCCGAGCGATGCATCGGCTGCATCGAAAGCGAGCACGAACGGCAGGCTGAGGACGGCGATCAGAAGGCCGCAATGGAAGAGGTTGACCGTGCGTCCTGCGAAGATGCGCATCGCCGCCGGCAGGAGCACGCAACCGGCGACGGTCAGGACATTGCCGAGGTGAACGGTGATGAAATCCGGCGCCATGCCGCGAAGGGCGATGCAGAAGGAGCCGATCCCGACGAGAATGTTGCTGGCGCTCCACCAAGCGAGCCAACGTTCGAAACGGCCGGTAAAATAGGCGGCGCACTGGAGCATGCCCAGCACCACGCAAGCGACCGCTGTCATCGCATATATTGTCCGGAGATCGAACGCCATGTGCTTCCCCGCCTCACTCGGGGAAATATAATAGAGACTCCCTTTCGAGATCGTGGGCGGGGTGGTTACAATTTTATCGATCGTGGCTTAGACCTGCTTCACCGCGCCGATGATCTCGGCGAGCAGGTTGTGCAGGTCGTCGCGATAGCCGCTGCGGGCGGACGGACCGCTGTCGTCCGAGGTCATGACGACGGTCAGTCCCAGCGACGGGACGATATAGACCATCTGGCCGCCGTACCCCCAGCCGAACTTGACGTCCTCGCCGCCGATACGCCTGAGGAACCAGCCGTAGCCGTATCCATCGCCGGAGAAGCGCGAATTGGTGCGCGGCGTCCAGGACTGGTCGATCCAGCTTCTGGAGACGACCTGCACGCCGTCCTTCGTCCGGCCGCCGTTGCGGTAGAGCTCGCCGAAGGCAAGAAGCGAGCGGGCCGTCATCGCCATGTTGTTGCCGCCGAGATAGATGCCCTGGGGATCGCGGTCCCAGGATCCGATGCGGAAGCCTTCCACCGGCTCCAGCCATTCGCGGGCGAGCGCCAGCGTCGATTTTCGCCCGACCCTTGTCAGGATCGCCGAAAGCAGATGCGTCGAGGCGGTGGAATAGAGCATCGAGCCGCCCGGCTCGCCGTCGAAGGGTTCCGAGAGCGCGAAACGCACCCAGTTGCGGCTCGCGACCCAGCGCCCGTAGTTCGGCCCCGACATGCGCGAAAGCCCCGCCTGCATGGAGAGCAGATTGCCGATGGTGATGTCGTGGATGCGCGGATCCGGATCGGCGGGAAGGTCCGCCTTCAGGATCGGCGCGATCTTCTGGTCCGGCCCTTCGAGCAGCTTTTTGTCGATGGCGATGCCGGTGAGGCAGGAGACGATCGATTTCGAGGCCGATTTGATATTGGTCGAAGCGTTGAGGGGACGACCGTTGAAGGCCCGCTCGGCGAGCGTCTCGCCATTGCGGCTGACGAGCACGACCTTCAGCGGCTCCAGCTCTGCGGCGCCGTCGAACACGGTGTCGAGCGTCACCTGCGGCTGCGGCACGGGCAGTTGCGGCGCGGCGGGCTGCGGTGAGCCCTGAGCGAAGCCGCGGGCGGCGGAAAGCACGAACGGAAGGGAAATGAGCGTTGCGCGGCGTGTGATCATGCGTGGCAAGCTAGAACATCGGACCGCATGGGAATATGGCGAAAACCGTGGATTCACGCCAAGGTGATGGTGTGTGACGACGGTTGGAGCCGGATCGATCGGCTCCCGCCGTCTCACGCCCTGCCGGATGTCGCAAAACAGTGCCGCTGCCGTAGACCTGAACAGCCTCTTCCTCAGAGACCCGCTTCCGCAAACACCTTGACGACCCAGTCGATGAAGACGCGCACTCGCGGCGAAAGCTGGCGGTTCTGCGGATAAAGCGCCGAAAGCGGCGTCGGGGATGGCGGGAAATCGGCGAGAACCTGGACGAGGACGCCACGATCTATATCCGGCTGCAGACGATGGCGCGGCGCCTGCACGAGGCCGTAGCCTCGCCTTGCGAGATCGACCATCGTGTCGGAATTGTTGACCGTCAGCCGGCTCGGCAGCGTGACGTAGCGCACCTCGCCCCCTACCGTGAATTCGAGCGGCATGATCTGGCCGGTGCGCGACGAGATGAAGCCGATGGCGACATGCCCGTCCAGCGCATCGGGCGATTGCGGCATGCCGTATTTTTCGATGTAGGCCGGGCTGGCGCAGGTGAGCTCGGTGATGGTCCCGAGCCGCCGCATGATCAGCCCGCTGTCGGTTATCTCGCCGGCGCGGATGACGCAATCGACGCCTTCCCGCACCAGGTCCACCAGCCGGTCGCCCTGGCCGATCTGCAGGTCGAGCAGGGGGTAGCGGTCGAGGAACTCGTCGAGCCGTGGTAGAAGGAAGGTGCGGGTCAGGAAGCCGTGCGCATCGACCCGCAGCAGTCCGCGCGGCTGCGCGTCGCGAAAGATGCTCTCCGCCTCGTCCACCTCCGCAAGGATCGCCAGACAGCGCTGATAGAAGGCCTGACCGTCGAGCGTCGGCGCGACGTGGCGGGTCGTCCGCTCCAGGAGGCGCGCCCCGACATCGTCCTCCAATTGCTTGACCGCTTCCGTGACGGTCGAACGGGCGAGACCGAGATCGGACGCCGCGGCGGCAAAGCTGCCTCGTTCGACGATCCGGGTGAAGAGCTGCATGCGGTCGAGCCGATCCATGGCTTTGTTCACCACAGGCGAATTCTCATGTCAATTCACCTATAATTGTTCCTTGTCGGTGTCAGGAATATCTACGGCTCATCAACGAAGGAAAGATGAGCCATGACCACAAACGGACAACGCGTTGCGATCGTCACCGGCGCTTCAAAAAGCATCGGAAGGGCGATTGCGCTTCGGCTGGCAAAGGACGGCATCGCCCTCGTGGTGAATTACGCGACAAGCCGCGAGGCGGCCGAGGCGGTCGTCGCCGACATCGAGGCGGGCGGCGGCAGGGCGGTCGCCGTGCAGGCGGATGTCGGCCTCCCGGGCGCCGCCGCCGACCTGTTCGACGCTGCGGAGAAAAGCTTCGGCGGCGTCGACATCCTCGTCAACAATGCCGGCATGATGAAGCTCGCGCCGCTTGCCGACATGGACGACGCGACCTTCGAGCAGCATATCGCGGTCAACCTGACCGGCACGTTCCGCGGCATTCGCGAAGCGGGCCGCCGGCTCCGCGACGGCGGCCGCATCATCAACTTCTCCTCCAGCGTGGTCGGCGTCTACGGGCCAACCTACGGCGCCTATGCCGCCAGCAAGGCCGGTGTCGAAGCGATGACCCATGTCGCCTCCAGGGAGCTCGGTCGGCGCGGGATCACCGTCAACACGGTCGCGCCCGGGCCGGTGGAAACGGACATGTTCATGACCGGCAAGTCCGACGAACTGGTCCAGAGGATCGTCGGAACGATCCCTCTCAGCCGCCTCGGCCAGCCCGACGAGATCGCCTCTGTCGTCGCGTTCCTCGCAAGCCCGGAAGGCGGCTGGGTGAACGGCCAGGTGCTCCGCGCCAATGGCGGCATGATCTGACACATCCAAAACCAGGGAGAAAATCCATGCCATTCGTGAACATCAAGACGCCCGAAGGCGCGCTCAGCCGCGCCCAGAAGGAAGAGATCGTGCACCGCACGACGGACATGCTCGTGGAGTATTTCAGCGAGGCGGCGCGGCCGCACACCATGGTGCTCATCGAGGAGGTCAAGGACGGCGGATACGGCCGCGCCGACGAAGTCTTCGTCATCCCGGACGCCTATCGGGCGAAGGATGGCGCTTAGCCTCTCAACGGAAACGGGGCGGCTTATCACCGCGCCGTCCCGGCTACCGGCGATCGGGATCAATGGCGGGGGAGGACCGATTGCGGCCCGGTAATCCCGGCCGCATCGCGCCAACAGGAGACATAGGCGCGATATCTAAAGTCGGTACCCTAGCAAGAAGTAAGCGCGGCGCTCTTGCTCCTGATTTTCATAATCTCTTGTGCGGTCACGCGACCTATCAACGGGGCAAGAATTACGCCTGGATGGCCGACTGCCAGGTACAAATTCTCGACTTCGGGCAGAAATCCAGTACGCGGCAAGCCGTCGAGAAAAATCGGACGTTCGCCAATCTCCGCGCTCTGCAGCTTAACCTGATCGGGTAAGTCCAGTTCGTCGTGCATTACGCTAAGCAGCGTCTCCCCGATCAGCTTGGGGCCGTTCTCCTCTCCGTTTGCCACGTAGGATTTAGCAACAAGCAGACTGCCGTCGATGGCTTGTCTGATTTCCAAACGAGGGCCCCGCAAGATATGGCTTACAACAGTGCGATTATTACATGTGTAGCGAAGTAGCAGGGCCGGAGATGTCGTCAAACCTGTTTGAATGCCAAGCCCATCAGCTAGCTCTTGGATACCAGAACCAGCCGACATAACCACGATGTCGGCTGGGATGGTCTCATGCCCAACTTTTACCCCAGAGACCCTGCCGTTTACGGTTTCGACTGTATAGGCGGTCGCGCCAAAGAGAGTCGAGCCGCCAGCGGTAACTGCGGCAGCGACGAGGTCTCTGGCAAGCTGCCCTGGATCAAGAGCCAGATCATCTGGCGAAAAGACAGCGAGTTCTGGTGCTCGGCGAAGACGGGGCTCCAATCCCTGCAATGTCTGTCGTGACACTAGCTCGACACGTTCCCCTGCTTGACGATGAAGGTCGGCGAACGCCTCCGTCTCCTCTGTCGTACCTTTCCACAACAATGACCCAGAGCGGGCATGGGCAAAGGCTGTCGGGAGAGCAATTTGTAACCCCCTGTACTCTGCAACTGCTTCGCGCCAAAGGGCATAGCTCTGGTCGCTGGGGGTTCCGTTTATCACATTGATCCAACCGAAAGCCCGTCCCGTTACGCCAGAACCAGCTGTCGGACCTCTGTCCAAGAGCAGGACGTCCGCACCCTGGATGGCCAGGTTGTATGTGATCGCCGAACCGATGATCCCTGCACCGACAACTACGATGCGCGGTCGATGCTGTGCCACGTATAGCCTCGCTCAATGAAAAGCATTGGCCGATGGCTAAGCTCTTGAGGTGACAATAGTGTGAAGCAAATGGCGACGATCACGCGCACGACCGGTTAAACGTCCGCTTAGGGCCGGAAGGGAACGTTACGACCTATCGTGGCTGTCAGGATAGGTCGCCAAACGTCAGGCCAGCTTGCGTCCGCTCGGCACGATCATGCCCGCGGCACCTTCCAGCCAGCCGGCCTTTAGTTCGAGCGCCAGGAAACGGGCGCGCTCGAAGGGGCCGGGCATGACCAGATGCCGGGTCTTTTCGGCAAAGAAGCCGAACCGCTCGTAATAGGGCGCGTCGCCGACGAGCAGGATCGCGCCGTGGGCGCGCTTGTGAGCCTCGGCGATCGCCGCCCGCATCAGCGCGCCGCCGATCCCCTTGCCCTCGTGGGCGCCGTCGACCGCGAGCGGCCCGAGCAGAAGCGCTTCGACCGCCTGGCCGTCCGGCGCAATGCCGGCCTCGATGTTCCAGAGCCGCACCGTTCCGATGACGTGGCCATGCGCGTCGCGGGCGACGAGCGCCAGCCCCTCCGCCGGCACGCGGCCGCGGCGGATCTTTTCCGACGACTTTTTGCGTCGATCCGGCCCCATGGCGCGGTCGAGCAGGTTTTCGCGAGCCACCACGTCCGCCGGCGTTTCGGCGTCGATGGTGAAGGTGGTGTTCGGCGCAAAGAGTGCGCGGACAGAATCAAGAACAGTGGCCATCGCGGCCTCCCGAACCCAAAACCGTTCAAGGCGGTACTGCGGAGAATTGTGGATTTGCCGCCCCGGCTGGTTACGGGGCCGGCGGGATCAGATCACGTAGGCCTTCAAGGGGTCGAAGCCGTTGAAGGCGACGGCCGAATAGGTCGTCGTATAGGCGCCGGTGCCTTCGATCAGAACCTCGTCGCCGATGGTGAGCGTCACCGGCAGCGGATACATGTTCTTCTCGTAGAGCACGTCCGCGCTGTCGCAGGTCGGGCCGGCGAGCACGCAGGGTTCCATCTCGTCGGCATCGCGCTCGGTGCGGATCGGATAGCGGATCGCCTCGTCCATGGTCTCGGCGAGACCGCCGAACTTGCCGATGTCGAGGAAGACCCAGCGATGGTTGTCGTTATCCGACTTCTTCGACACGAGGACGACTTCCGCCTTGATGACGCCTGCATTGCCGACCATGCCGCGGCCCGGCTCGATGATCGTCTTCGGCAGGTTGTTGCCGAAATGCTTGCGCAGCGAAGCGAAGATCGCCTGGCCGTACTCTTCCGCCTTCGGAACGTCGCGCAGGTACTTGGTCGGGAACCCACCGCCCATATTGACCATCTGCAGGAAGATGCCCTGCTTTGCGAGCTGCGCGAAGACGCGCTTGGCATCGGCGAGCGCCGAATCCCAGGCATCGACCTTGGTCATCTGCGAGCCGACATGGAAGGACACGCCGTAGGATTCGAGGCCCAGCTGGTGGGCGTAGACGAGCACGTCGACGGCCATCTGCGGCACGCAGCCGAACTTGCGCGAAAGCGGCCATTCGGCGCCTTCCCCGTCGGTCAGCACGCGGCAGAACACCTTCGCACCCGGAGCGGCGCGGGAGATCTTCTCGACTTCCTCATGGCTGTCGACGGCGAAGAGATTGACGCCGAGCGCAAAGGCGCGCGCGACGTCGCGCTCCTTCTTGATCGTGTTGCCGAAGGAGATGCGGTCGGCGGTAGCACCTGCATCGAGGGCCATCTGGATTTCGGCGACCGAAGCGCAGTCGAAGCTCGAGCCGAGAGAGGCGAGCAGCTTGAGGATTGCGGGTTCCGGATTGGCCTTGACCGCGTAATAGATCGCGCTGTCCGGCAGGGCGTGACGGAAGGCGTGGAAATTGTCGCGCACGACATCGAGATCGACGACAAGGCACGGTCCTTCCGGACGTCGGGTCTTGATGAAGTCGAGGATACGAGCAGTGGTCATCGGTCAGTCCCTTCGAAATCGTAAGGCTCCGGCTGCGAACCGGAGGACAAAGGACGGATGAGAATGCGCTCGGGCCCGGTTGGTGGAGACACCGGTACCGTGAACACGCTCTACCGCGCGATATGTGGACCAACGCCCTGCCACGAGCATTGATCCGGCTTTGTCTGCCTTGGATTGGAGGGGATTACCCAACCGCACTTCCGGCAATGATGGTGTGCCTCTTCAGTATTGCAGGCTGATGGAAAGCCTGCAGAGACCAGAAAGGCCCGCACCGTCGTTGCTTCAAGATGTCCTCGCATTTCCCGGTTGGCCGGAATAGCGACTGGAGCGGTTAGTTCCAGGTACCTTACCGATGACCTCACCTTAGGGATATTTCCCAGTTCGAGGGTCGGCGGACACCCACAGGCACGTGCGACTTTGGGCAGCCCGGGAGATAAGAATATTCGCCGTCATAATCAAGAGATTTTTTGCCCGTCATCGAAAATTCGCATTGCACAACGGGAGAGGCGTATTTGCACAAAGCCGGTGTGCCTCCTACATTGGGGCGAATGCAAGCCGGAAGGAATATTTGGCATGCCCACGGCAAGGAAGAAGAGGGTTGTGAGGGACGAGCGCACCGGCCTGCCGATGCGGGAGGTACGCTTGCTGGCGCTCGACGCGCGTGATCCGGAAGTCAGAAAGCGGATTGCCGAACAGGTCGCCGCGCTTGATCCCGAACACGAAGCCGAGTCCATCCGCTGGATTGAAGCTGTCTCCGAGTTTGACGATCCCGATACGTGGACCGAATGAAACGCGGCGAGATAGTCATTGTCTCTGCACCCGGCGACTACGGAAAACCTCGTCCGGCAGTCGTCGTACAGACCAACGGTATCCCGGAAAATTATCCATCCATCATCGTTTGCCAGATCACGTCCACAATTGAAGCCGTTACCGATTTCCGCATCATTGTCGAACCAAGTGAGCGGAACGGCTTGCGGGCACGATCGCAAATCATGACCGATAAAATCATCGCAGTTAACCAACGACGAATCGGGCAGCGCATTGGAAATCTCGAAGAAACAGAGTTGCGCCAGTTAAATGCGGCTCTTCTGTTTGTCTTGGGATTGACCGACTAAGCTGCGGCAACAGAAAAGAGCATACATGGATACACTGACGCGCATGCGGGCCTTCATCGATGTGGTCGAAGCGGAGGGCTTTTCGGCCGCCGCCAGACGCACCGGCCGATCGAAGGCGCTGCTGTCGAAATACGTGCGCGAGCTCGAGGACGATCTCGGCGCGCTGCTCCTCAACCGCACCACCCGCCAGTTCTCGCTGACCGAGGCGGGGCATACCTATTACCGCACCGCAGCCGACATCCTGAAGGAGATCGACAACCTCGCCGACCTGGTGCGCGAGAACAATGCCGATCTCAAGGGCCGCCTGCGCGTCTCCGTGCCGCGCACTTTCGTCGATGCGGATGTCGGCCAGTCGCTGATCGATTTCGCCAAGGGGCATCCGGAGGTTTCGCTGGAAATCGTCGCGGAAGACCGGTTCGTCGACCTGATCGAGGAGAATTTCGACCTTGCGATCCGCATCACCAAGCTGGAGGATTCCGGCCTGATCGCCCGAAAGCTCTCCGATTTCCGGGTCTATGCCTGTGCAACCGCCGATTTCGTCGCGAAATACGGACCGCTCGAACACCCGCAAGATTTGAACCGCGTCCCCTTCATCATCGACACCAATTCCCGCTGGCACAACAACGTCCGCTTCACCGACACGACGAACGGCTCGATGATCTCCGTCGCTGTCAGCGGACCGATCGAGGTGAACAGTCCGCAGGCGACGCTGCGCGCCGCGCGCGCCGGCCTCGGCGTCGCGATCATTCCGGATTTCATCGCCAATGCCTCGATCCAGTCGGGCGAGCTGGTGACGCTCTTCGACGACTACATCACCAAGGACCGGGGCATCTATGCGGTCTATCCGCACCGCCGTTACCTGCCAGCCAAGGTAAGGAGCTTCGTCGACTTCCTCTCCACCTGGTTCCGCCGGCAGCACTGAACCGCTAGGTTCGCGCATGGAGCTTGAGTCGAAATTCCGTCTCATTTGCGCGGCACAGCACGGGGACGAAGCGGGGAGCCTTGCGGGCGAATGCGATATAGAATCCTCACCATTGCGACGCTCGCGGCGGCCGGCCTGCCGCTCCCGGCGCTCGCCCACCCGCATATCTTCGCCGAGGCCCGGCTGGAAGTGGTGGCCGGCAATGACGGCAATCTCGCCGAACTGCGCAACGTCTGGCGCTTCGACGAAGTCTTCTCCTCCAGCGTGCTGCTCGATTTCGACAAGAACACCGACCTGAAGCTCGACGAGAAGGAACTCGCCGAGCTCGGCGAGGTGATGCGCACCTCACTCGCCGACTTCCACTATTTCACGACGATCACACTGAACGGCGCCGTCGTCGGCGTGCAGAAGCCCGACGCCATCCACGTCTCGATCGACGATTCCAACCAGCTTCTCGTCATCTTCGCGGTCAAGCCCGAAAAGCCGGTGCCGCTCAAGGGAAAGCTCACCTTCGGCATCTACGATCCCTCCATGTACACCGCGATCGACTTCCCGACCGATGGCGACCTCGTCGCCCAGGGCGCGGGCTTTTCCAAATGCCAGCACAAGGTCGTGCGGCCCGATCCCGACGAGGTGATCGCCCAGAACAGCTCGACGCTGACGGACGCCTTCTTCAACGATCCGACCGGCACCGACATGACGAAGCTTTTCGCCACCAGACTGGAAGTGACATGCTGAGAAACCATCGAGCCCTGGCGCCCGCCGTCGTCGCGGCGCTGGCGATCGCCTTCGTCGTGACGGGCGCGGCCCATGCGCAGTCGCCGCTCGGCGTCGGCTCGGCCGAACCCTCGTTCTCGATCGGCGGTCCGCTCGGCCCCTTCTTCGCCTGGATCAATTCCTACCAGCAGGCATTCTACCGCGCGCTGACCGGCGCGTTGAAAGCGATGCGGGAGGATCCTTGGGCGCTTTCCGGCCTGATCGGCCTTTCCTTCGCCTATGGCGTCTTCCATGCCGCAGGTCCCGGCCACGGCAAGGCGGTGATCTCCTCCTACATGATCGCCAACGAGATCGCGCTGAAACGCGGCATCGTCATCTCCTTCGTCTCCGCGCTGCTGCAGGGCCTCGTTGCCATCCTGCTCGTCGGCGCGGCCTTTCTCGTGCTGCGCGGCTCGGGCATCACCATGACGCAGGCGACGCAGGCGATGGAGATCGCGAGCTTCGCGCTGGTGGCGCTCTTCGGCGCCTGGCTGCTCGTCAAGAAGATCCGCGCGCTCCGGATGCGCGTCGTTTCCCTTCCCATGGCCGCACCCGCCGGCGTCGGCGCCCACGGGGGCCGCGGCTCCACCGGGCTCAATTTCCAGGCGGTCGAGATCGACGACCACGAGCACCGGGGTGCCGGCGAATATTGCGAGACTTGCGGCGTCAGCCACATGCCCGATCCGGCCATGCTGAAGGAGAAGGATTTCAGCCTGCAGGAAGCCTGGTCGGCGATCATCGCCGTGGGACTCAGGCCCTGTTCCGGCGCGATCCTGGTGATGAGCTTCGCGCTTCTGAACAGCCTCTATCTCGGCGGCGTGCTTTCGGTGCTGGCCATGTCGCTCGGCACGGCGATCACCGTGACGATCCTCGCCATCCTCGCCGTCGCCGCCAAGGACCTGGCGGTGCGCTTCGCCGGTCCCGGCTCGCGGACGGGGCGGCGCATCACCCATGCGATCGAGATCGGCGGCGCGCTTTTCGTGCTGCTGATCGGGCTGTCGCTGCTCGGCGCCTCCCTGCAGGCATCGCGCCTGATCGGCGGCTGAGCGGCTATTTCCGCCGCTGGTAACGCGCCCTCAGCCAGAAGACCGCGAAGAAGCAGAGCAGCAGCGCCGCGCCCACCACGACGGCGAGCGCCGGCGAATAATTGCCGATCGCAAGCACGATCGTCGGCAGGAAATAGATCACGAGGATGGCGCAGACGAGGATGACGGCCGCCGCGGTCGCCTGGGATTTCGCCTCCGGCGTCATTGCACCGCCTCCTGAGCTGCCGCTCCTTCTGTGATCGCGGCGCGGATATCCTCAAGGCGCCGCGTCTGCCTACCCTCGGCATCGAAATTTTCCGGCGCAAGCCAGGCCTCGAAAGCGGCCTTCAGCACCGGCCATTCGGCATCGATCATCGAGAACCAGGCTGTGTCGCGATTGGCGCCCTTGGAGATGACATGCTGGCGGAAGACGCCCTCGAAGGTGAAGCCGTAGCGCCACGCCGTCGTCTTGCTCGCCTCGTTCTCGTTGTGGCACTTCCATTCGTAGCGGCGGTAGTCGAGATCCTCGAAGACGTGCCTCGCCATCAGGTAATGCGCCTCGGTCGAAAGGGGCGAGCGCTTCATGGCAGGCCCATGGGCGACGGAGCCGACTTCCACCACGCCGTTCTTCGGGTCGGGACGCATGTAGCTCGCCATGCCGACCACCCTGCCGGTGGCGTTTTCGCGGAAGACCAGCGTCACCCAGTTCGAGGCGGAACGCGCGTTTTCGATCCAGGCGCCCAGCTCTTCTGGCTCTGCGAACGCGTCGTTGGGGAAATATTTCAGCAGTTCGTTGATGCCTGCCTTGCCGCCCAGCGCGTCCCACAGCGCCTGAAGATGCTTTTCCTTCTCATAGGGTTCGAGCGTCACGAACCGGCCCCTGAGCGTGACCGGAGCCGGAGTGGCCACTTTGTAGTTCTTGAGATCGCGCATGTCTGCCTCTGGATTGAAGGCAAGAGGCTTAAGCCAGCGAAAGGCGAAAGGCAACGGGAGAGATCGGCGTAGATATCTATGCCCCTCACCCTAACCCTCTCCCCGCACGCGGGGAGAGGGGACGTGCCACAAGCCACGTTCATGAGGAGGAAAACCGAGCGGCATATCCCTTCTCCCCGCTTGCGGGGAGAAGGTGCCCGGCAGGGCGGATGAGGGGCAACCGATATGACCCTTACGCCTATGCCTATGCCTTCACCTTCGCCGCCGAAACAGTGGCGTCGATATGGTCGATCAGCGCGTCCGGCAGGCTGAGGCGGCCGGCGAGCAGGTCGAGATAGCCGCGTTCGGCCCGCGTATCGGGGTCGATCGTCATGCGGGTCGCGGTATAGAGCTCCACCTTCTGCTCTTCCGTGCGGGCGGCGGCGACGAGATCGTCCATGTCGACGGGGTTCGCCAGCTCGTTCTCGATGAAGGCTTCCGCTTCCGCGCCGAGATCGACCGCATGGACCTTGTCCATGATATTGGCGCGCTCGGAAGCGTCGATATGCCCGTCGGCCTTGGCGGCGGCGATCATGGCGCGCAGCAGCGTCAGAGCGAAATCGTTGGAAAGCTGCGGCGACTGCGGATGGAAGGGCGAATCGGCCGGCGGCGGCAGGAGCGGCGTCTCGGCCTGCGGAGCCGGCTGCGGCGCGGTCTCGGGCGACTGGCCGGATTTGTAGTTCTTGTAGGCGAGGTAGCCGAGGCCGGCGATCGCGGCGAGCCCGCCGACCGTCGCCACGTTGCCGGCGAGCTTGCGGCCGGTCTTGGTGCCGAGGAGAGCCGCGACGATCGCGCCGGTGGCAAGCGGATTGCCCTTGGCGAGCTGGCCCGCCTGCCCTGCCCTGTCCCTTACCGTTCCCGAAAGCCCCGGCACCTGCGAACCCAGGAACTGGTCGAGAAGCTTCTTGGCGTCAAACATCGCACGATCTCCCTGTTGCGCTTCGGGAACAAGATAGGAATGCGATTGTGAATTTACAAAGACAGGGTTGCGAGCGGCTTTGCCGAGGGCTCAGGCCTTCAGCGCCGCCGCTTCCGCGGCGAGCTTTGTGATGCCGGCCCAATCGCCCGCCGCGACCAGTTCCTTCGGCGCCACCCAGGAACCGCCGACGCAGACGACGTTCGGCAGCGAGAGGTAATCGTTGGCGTTTTTCAAAGAAACGCCGCCGGTCGGGCAGAAGAGCGTGCCGGAAAGCGGCGAGGACAATGCCTTGAGATAGGCCGCGCCGCCGGCCTGCTCGGCTGGAAAGAACTTCATCACGTCGTAGCCGGCTTCGCGAAGCGCCATGACCTCGCTCGCGGTCGCCGCACCCGGCAGCAGCGGCACATCGGAGCCTTCGGCGGCTGCGGCGATGCCGGGCGTCACGCCGGGACTGACGATGAAGGTGGAGCCCGCCCTGACGGCCGCATCGAAGTCCTTCGCGTTGAGGATGGTGCCGGCGCCGACATTGGCGCCCTCCACCTCGGCGGCCACCGCCTTCACCGCATCGAGCGCGGCCGGCGTGCGCATGGTGATCTCGATCGCCTTCAGGCCGCCGGCCACAAGCGCCCTCGCAAGCCCCACCGCCGACTTCGCGTCTTCGACGATCAGCACCGGCACAACGGGCTGCAGCTTCAGGATGGAAAGCAGCTTTTCGGTCTTGCCGGACATGGCGCATAACTCCGCTAAAACGATTGAAAACCGAAGTGGAGATAGCGCCCGGGCCCGTCATTGTCGAGAAAAAACCGGGCGGATCGCATGACGGGTTTGCCAAGAAGCGAGTTTGCACTAGGTTGCGGCTAGGGTTGTAAAAAGTTCCCGGAGTGGCGGACTGCGTATGGCCAAGGAAATTGAACGCAAGTTTCTGGTGAAGGGCGACGGCTGGCGCTCGGAGGTCTCTTCGTCCTCGGCTTTCCTGCAGGCCTATGTGGCGTCGGGCGACGACCGCTCGGTCCGCATAAGGATCATGGACGGCGCCCGCGCCAGGCTTACCATCAAGCTCGGCAGGAACCTCGTCGCCCGCGACGAATTCGAATACGATATCCCTCTCGCGGATGCGGAGGAAATGAGTGCAAACGCCGTCGGCATCGTGCTCGAGAAGACCCGCCATGAGGTCCTGCACGAGGGCTATACCTGGGAGGTCGACGTCTATGAGGGCACCTACAAGGGGCTTGTTGTGGCGGAGGTCGAGATGGAAGACGAGGACGCGGAGCCGGAACTGCCCGATTGGGTGGGCGAGGAGATCACCGGCGACCGGCGATATTCGAACGTGGTGATGGCGACAGAGGATTTGAGCGGGGAGCTGTGTCATGGCCTATCGTCTGCGGCCCGCTAAACCCTTCACCGCCGAGTTCCGCTCGGTGGCGGAAAGCCAGCTCTCGCATGCGATCCGGCTTCTCGAAGAGCAGCCGGACGGCCCCCACGAAGCCGTGCACGACGCCCGGAAACGCTTCAAGCGGCTGCGCGCCCTCTACCGGCTGGTCCAGCCGGACGCCAGGGAATTCCGCCGGCGGGAAAATGACCGCATCCGCGACATGGCGCATACGCTGTCCGCCGTGCGCGACGCGACCGCGCTGGTCGAAACCGTGAACTATCTGGCGGGCCACGCGGGTTCGCCGGAAGAGACGGCCGCGCTCGCCGTCGCCTCCAATGCGCTGACCGAGCGGCGCGACCGGATCGCCTCCGAAGAGCACGACCTGCCCGCCAAGATGGCCGCTGCCGCCAGGACCTGCCGCGAGGCGATCGCGGCCCTGCAGGACCTCGATCTCGACGACAATCCGCACAAGACCGCCAGGCGGCTGGCAAAGGCCTGGAAGAAGCAGCGGGTTAAGGCTCATGACGCACTCGCCGCCTGCGAGGCGCATGCGGATGCCGAGGGCTATCACGAGCTTCGCAAATGCGGCCAGACCTACTGGATGCACCTGTCGCTTGCCGGCGAGAGCTGGCCCTCCGCCATGCTCGCCAAACAGAAGCAGGCGAAGGAACTCGTCGATCTTCTCGGCCACGAGCACGACCTTTCCGTGCTGACGGGGCTCGTCAACGAGAACCCGGAGCTTTTCGGCGACAGCGACACGCTGGCGCTCATCCTCGGCGCGATCATCGCCCGCCAGCAGGCGCTGAGGCACGAGGCGCTGGAAATGGCCCGTGAAGTCTTCGCCGACGGCGCGGATGCCGAAAGCAGCTTCATCGCCCTGCTCTGGGAGAAGGCGGCGACCGCGTCCCGCAAGGAACGAAAGGCCAGGGCCTACAAAGCCAACGGCAAGGCCGAGAAAGAAACGGCGTTGCGCGGATAGGCGTCAGCCTGTATTTCAGCGCCATGACAGACAACCCGACCCAGCCCCGCCCGGAGGCGACCGGCGCCTTCCTCGTGGCCGCGCTCTATCATTTCGCGCGCTTCGAACGCTTCGAGGCGTTCCGCGAACCGCTGCAGACGTTCTGCGACGGGAACGGCATCAAGGGCACGCTGCTGATCGCCCGCGAGGGCATCAACGGCACCGTCGCCGGCTCGGACGAGGCGATCGCCCGCCTCGTCGCCTATCTGCGCGCCCAGCCGGAATTCGCCAATCTGGAGCACAAGGAAAGCCGGGCATCGAAAATGCCCTTCCTGCGCATGAAGGTGCGGCTGAAGAAGGAAATCGTGACGATGGGCGTCGAGGACATCGATCCCAACCGCATCGTCGGCACCTATGTCGATCCGAAGGACTGGAACGCGCTGATCTCCGATCCCGAGACGATCGTCATCGACACGCGCAACGACTACGAGACGGCGATCGGCACCTTCAGGGGCGCCGTCGATCCGAAGACCAGGACGTTCCGCGAATTTCCGGACTGGGTGCGCAACAATCCCGGCCTGCACAACAAGCCGAAGATCGCCATGTACTGCACCGGCGGCATACGCTGCGAGAAGGCGACAGCCTTCATGAAGGAACAGGGCTTCGAGGACGTCTATCACCTGAAGGGCGGCATCCTGAAATACCTGGAGGAAGTGCCTCAAGAGGAAAGCTTCTGGGAAGGCGCCTGCTTCGTCTTCGACGAGCGCGTTTCGGTCGAGCACGGCCTGAAGGAAGGAAACCATAAGCTCTGCCACGCCTGCCGCAACCCGATCACCGCCGAAGAAGTCACCTCGCAATATTACGAGGAAGGTGTCTCCTGCTCGAACTGCTATCACACGCGCACCGAGGAGGACCGGCAGCGCTACCGCCAGCGCCAGCACCAGATCGCGCTCGCCAAAAAGCGCGGCCGGAAGCATATCGGCGGGTAGGTGCGAAGACCGGCCCCTCACCCCGCCTCCGCTTCGCTCGGCGCACCCTCTCCCCGCAAGCGGGGCGAGGGGAAACGGAGACGCCGCGGCATATTTCCTTCTCCCCGCCCGCGGGGAGAAGGTGGCGGCAGCCGGATGAGGGGCGCTATGACAAAGGCCGGCCTCCCATCGGAAGCCGGCCCTCATATGTTTTGAACTGACCGCTTACCAGGCGGCGATGACCGCGCCCTTGAACTCGGTATTGACGAACTCCTTCACCGCGTCGCTGTGATAGGCCTCGATCAGCGTCTTGACCCAGGCGGCGTCCTTGTCCTTGGCGTTGACGGCGATGATGTTGATATAGGGAGCCTTTTCGCCTTCGCGGGCGATCGGATCGGTCTTCGGGTTGAGACCGGCTTCCAGCGCATAGTTGGTGTTGATCACCGAAGCGTCCACATCGTCCAGCGAGCGTGGAAGCTGGGCGGCGTCCAGTTCGGCGAACTCGATCTTCTTCGGGTTCTCGGTAACGTCGGCCGGGCCGATCTTCAGGCCCTTGGCGGCATCCACCTTGATGAGGCCCTGATCGGCGAGGATCAGGAGCGCGCGGCCGCCGTTCGTCGGGTCGTTCGGGATGGCGATCGTCGCGCCGTCCTTCAGCTCGGAAAGGCTCTTCGCCTTCTTGGAATAGACGCCCATCGGGAAGTTGACGGTCTGGGCGACGCTGACGAGATCGAACTTGCGGTCGGCCACCTGGTTGTCGAGATAGGGCTGGTGCTGGAAGGAATTGGCGTTGAGTTCGCCGTCCGCCAGCGCCTGGTTCGGCACGACGTAGTCGGAGAATTCCAGGATTTCGATATTGAGGCCCTTGGCGGCCGCGATTTCCTTCACCTTTTCCATGATCTGGGCATGCGGACCGGGCGTCACGCCGATCTTGATGTCTTCGGCGAAGGCCGTGGCGACGGAGAAGGCGGCGAAGGCGGCCGCCAGGATGAGCTTCTTCATGGATGTCTCCTTTTATCGTTTGAACGGTTTGTCATGCGGCCAGTCTTGGGAGGCTGGATTTCGGGGATGCTGGAATCAGGTCTTGCGGCTGCGCTTGTCGAAACGGCGGGCGAGCGCATCGCCGAGACTCTGGATCGCCTGCACGAGCACGATCAGCACCACGACAACGGCAAGCATCACGTCCGGCATGAAGCGCTGGTAGCCGTAGCGGATGCCGAGATCGCCGAGACCTCCGCCGCCGACCGCGCCGACCATGGCCGAATAGCCGACCAGGCTGACGAGCGTGAGGGTGAGCGCCAGGGTGAGCCCCGGCTTCGCCTCGGCGAGCAGCACCTTGAAGACGATCTGCAGCGGCGTGGCGCCCATGGCGCGTGCGGCCTCGATCAGCCCTTTGTCCACCTCGCGGATCGCCGCCTCCGCAAGCCGCGCGACGAAGGGAATGGTCGCGACGGTGAGCGGCACGATCGCCGCATAGGTGCCGATCGACGTGCCGGTGACGAGGCGCGTGAAGGGAATGATCGCCACGACCAGGATGATGAAGGGCGTCGAACGCGCCGCATTGACGATCGCGCCGATGATGCGGTTGCTGACCGGCGCCGGGAAGAGCTCGCCCTTGCCGCTGGTCGCCAGGAACACGCCGATGGGCAGGCCGATCAGCGAACCGATCAGACCGGCGGCGGCAACCATTTGAAGGGTTTGCGAAAGCGCCTTGAGAAGCAGGTTGAAGAGCATGTCAGGCGACATAACCGAGCACCTCCGTTTGAAGTCCGGTTTCGCGGTAGAAGCGCTCGGCGCGGGCCCGCACCTCCGGCGTCGCCGCATAGGAGATGACCAGCGAACCGTAGGGCTCGCCGGCGATCTCGTCGATCGTGCCGGCGATGATGTTCACTTCCGAGCCGAGCTCCTGGATGAGCTTCGAGATCAAAGGCTGCTGCGCCGTCTCGCCGAAGAAGGTGACGCGCACCACGGCGCGCGATACGGCCTGCGGCGTCGCGGCAAGCTTGCGGGCGATCGCTTCCGGCAGCTTGGCGCCGGCAAGCCCGGACAGCAGCGCCCGGGTCGTCTCTTGCTTCGGGTCCGTGAAGACGTCGAAGGTGCGGCCCTTCTCGACGATCTTGCCGCGGTCGATCACCGCGACGTCGGAGGCGATGGTCTTCACCACTTCCATCTCGTGGGTGATGAGGAGCACGGTAAGGCCGAGTTCGGCATTGATCTGCTTGAGGAGCGCCAGGATGGACTGGGTGGTTTCCGGATCGAGCGCCGAGGTCGCCTCGTCGGACAAGAGCAGCTTCGGCGCGGTGGCGAGCGCCCGGGCGATGCCGACGCGCTGCTTCTGGCCGCCGGAAAGCTCCGAAGGATAACGTCCGGCCTTGTCGCCGAGGCCGACGAGATCGAGGAGCGGCCCGACCTTGTCCTTGATCGCCTGTCTGCCGAGGCCGGCAATTTCGAGCGGCAGCGCGACGTTCTCGAACGCCGTGCGCGAGGAAAGCAGGTTGAAATGCTGGAAGATCATGCCGACCTGGCGGCGCAGATCCCGAAGCCCGCTTTCGGCAAGTCCGCCGACTTCGACGCCGTCCACGACGACACGGCCGGACGTCGCTTTTTCGAGGCCGTTGACGAGACGGATCAGCGTCGACTTGCCGGCGCCGGAACGGCCGATAATGCCGGTGATGGCGCCGCGGGCGACGGAAAGGTCGATGCCGTCGAGCGCGGTGAACTGGTTCTGGCCGTTGCTGCCGAAGCGCTTGGTCACCGCTTCGAAGGCGACCATGGGTGCGGCCTCTGCCTGAGGCAGCGGGGCGGAACGGGCCGCGGCATGTGCGAGTTTCATTTCAGGCTCTCAGAGTTCAGTCAGGTCATCCCGGCGACAGGATCGCCGTTTCCGTTCATGCGGCCCAGTTACAGGACTACGCGGCACATTCGATGACAGGTGACTTTCCGGAGCATTGCGATCGGCTTTCGTCTGAGACCGGGCGGCCTCTTTTCGATGCCGCATAAATGCCCGGACACGCGGACGTTTAACAGGGATGATTTTTCAATTATCCTGAAGTACAGGAAAATCTTTCTCGCATCTGCGAAATCACCCCGGTTTAAATCACCCGGGCTTGTGGTTGCCTTTCGGAAACAGCGAGACAAGCTCGCGATACCACTTGCCGCTCCTCTTGATCGTCCGCTCCTGGGTCTCGTAGTTCACGTGCACGAGGCCGAACCGCATGCGGTAGCCTTCGGCCCATTCGAAATTGTCCATCAGGCTCCAGGCGAAGTAACCCTTCATCGGATAGCCGTCCCCGATAAGGTCTGCCACGATATTGAGGTGCTCGATATAATAATCCAGACGCGGCTGGTCATCCACCTCTCCGTTTTCCGGCTCCATATTGTAGCAGGCGCCGTTCTCGGTGATGTAGCAATCCGGCAGGTCGTAACGGCGGTAGAGATCCTCGACGAGCAGCTTGAGGCCGGGCGCGTAGACTTCCCAGCCGATATCCGTCCTGACGTCGCTGGCGCGCTTGGCTTCCGCCGTCCAGGGAAAATCGCCGTTGCGCTCCGGATCGTCGTGGACGCGGAGCGGCGTGTAGTAGTTGAGACCCCACCAGTCGAGCTTCTGGTTGATGATCTTGAGGTCGCCCTCCTCCACCGCCGGCATGCGGTCTCCGAGCGCCTCGATGAATTCCTTCGGGTATTCGCCCTTGAAGACCGGATCGAAGAAGGCGCCGTTGTGGAACTGGTGGGCGCGTTCGCCGGCGGCGAGATCGGCCGGGCTGTCGGAACCCGGAATGACCGAGCTCGCATTGATGACGATGCCGACCGGCACGTTCGGCGTCACATGGCGGATCGCCTCGACGCCGAGGCCGTGGGCGAGGTTGACATGATGCATGGCGGCAAGCGCGGCTTCCATGTTCCGCTCGCCCGGTGCATGGATGCCGTAGAGGTGGCTGAGCCAGACGATGCACCAGGGCTCGTTGAAGGTCGCGACCGCATCGAGCCGGTCGCCGAGCCGGGCCATCACCACCTTGGCATAGCGCTGGAAGGCATAGGCGGTCGAACGCGCGGCCCAGCCGCCCTCCCCCATCAGCGAAAGCGGCAGATCCCAATGGTAGAGCGTCGCATAGGTCTTGATGCCGCGCGCCTTGCAGCCGTCGATGAGCCGGTCGTAGAAATCCAGGCCCTTCTCGTTGATGCGGCCGGTGCCTTCCGGAATGATGCGCGGCCAGGCGATCGAGAACCGATAGGCCCCGACGCCCATGTCCTTGATCAGGTCGAGATCTTCTTCCCAGCGGTTGTAATGATCGCAGGCGACATCGCCGTTGTGGCGCTGATAGACCCGGCCCGGCATGTTCGAAAAGGCATCCCAGATGGAAGGCTTGCGGCCGTCCGCCTTGGCGGAGCCCTCGATCTGGTAGGAGGCGGTCGCGACGCCGAACAGGAAATCGCCGGGGAAGCGGGCAGAGAGCGTCTTCGGGTCGATCATGGTGCCAGCCTCCTGCTTCTTCGGCCAGAAATCCGATGTTTTGCGGGCGGTTTAGCGAAGGCGGGCGCAGTTGTACAGGCTTGCGGCCCAGATTTCTGCAACGTTGCAGATAGGAAGGTTACCTGATCGCTACATCTTGTTTCCAATTTGGGAACAGGCTATATAGGTGGCAATGCGTGTCATAGCGAAATCGACGCTCGTCAAGTTCTGCCAGGGGCTACCGAAGGGACAGCGAGCCGTTGCCGAGGCCGCCATTACGGAATGGTACACGACCACCTCGAATGCCGGATGGAAGAACTTTGCGGACGTCAGGGCGACATTCAATTCCGCTGACTATGTGTCCGGCGGCAAGATCGTCTTTGACATAGGCGGCAACAAGTATCGCCTCGTCGCGCTTATCGGTTTTCGGACCCAAAGAGTATTCATATTATTCGTGGGTACGCATGCCGACTATGATCGCATCGATGTGGCAAAGCTCTGAGGCTGAAGATGGATATCAGTTCTGTACGCACTCTGCTGAACGAAGCGGAATACGAGGAAGCTCTAAGGGCTGTACGGCCCTATTTCGAAAACGAGCCCGACGCCGGAACGGAAGAGGCTGCTCATTTCGATGCGCTCGTGCTGCTGATCGAAGACTACGAGGCAAAGCACTATCCTATCCCTGAAGCCTCGCCGGTCGAGGTGCTGAAATCGGTCATGGAAGCGAACAACTATACGCGCGCCGATCTCATCGAGATCCTCGGCTCGAAATCACGGGCTTCCGACCTGCTGAACGGACGGCGCGAGATCAATCTCGACCAGATCAAGAAAATCAGCCGGGCCTGGAATATCCCGCCCGGCGCACTGATCGGTGATCTGGTTGTTTAACCGAGCTTCACCCAGGCGCCGTTCTTCTTCGACGACGCGACGCAAGCTTCTATGAAGGCCACGCCCTTTACGCCGTCATCGACGGTCGGGTAGATAACGGCCTTCTCGGGCTTGGCGCCCTTCTTCTTTGCGTTGATGGCGTGCGCCGCCTCCGTATAGATCGTCGCGAAGGCTTCCAGATAACCTTCCGGATGTCCGGACGGGATGCGGGAAACGCGGGCGGCGGCGGGGCCGGCGCCGGCGCCGTTGCGGGTAATCAGCCGCTTCGGCTCGCCGAAGGGCGTGAACCACAGGTAGTTCGGATCGGCCTGCACCCATTCGATGCCGCCCTTGGTGCCGTAGACGCGGATTTTCAGGCCGTTCTCATGCCCGGGCGCCACCTGGCTGCACCAGAGCATGCCCTTGGCGCCGCCTTCGAAGCGCAGCAGCACATGCGCATTGTCGTCGAGCCTGCGGCCTTCCACGAAGCTGTCGAGATCGGCAGCGAGGCTTTCGAGCGTCAGCCCGGTGATGAATGAGGCGAGGTTGTAGGCATGGGTGCCGATATCGCCGGTCGAACCGCCCGCGCCCGACTGGGCCGGATCGGTGCGCCAGACTGCCTGCTTGGCGCCGGTCTGCTCGACAGCCTCGGTCAGCCAGTCCTGCGGATATTCCACCTGCACGACGCGGATTTTGCCCAGATCGCCGTTCGCGATCATCTCGCGCGCCTGCCGGACCATCGGATAGCCCGTGTAGTTATGGGTGAGGATGAACAGCGCGTCGCTCTCGTCGGCCACCTTCTTCAGCTTTCTGGCATCGGTAAGGTTCGAGGTCAGCGGCTTGTCGCAGATGACATGGATGCCGCGGCGGAGGAATTCCTTGGCGGCCTCGTAGTGCACGTGGTTCGGCGTGACGATCGAGACGGCCTCGATACCGTCCTTCAGGCGGGCTTCCCGGATCGCCATCTCCTTGTAGCTGCCATAGGTGCGGGACGGATCGAGCCCGAGATCGCGGCCCGATGCCATCGCCTTTTCCGGCGTCGAGGAAAGAGCCCCCGCCACCAGCTCGAACTGGTCGTCCAGCCGCGCCGCCATGCGGTGCACCGCGCCGATGAACGCGCCCGCGCCACCGCCCACCATGCCGAGCCGGATGCGGGGCTCGCGCGCCTGTTCGTCCTTGCCTTCGATTGCCATAGTGATGTTCTCCTAGAAACCTCTGTTTTACAAAGAAATCCCCTCTGGCCTGCCGGCCATCTCCCCCACAAGGGGGGAGAAAACAAGCGGCCCCGCCTCCGTCTCCATCGGTACGGAAAAGCAGCGCGGCAGGTTAAGCCCCTCCCCCTTGTGGGGAGGGGTTGGGGAGGGGTTTTCTCTTTAAAGCCCAAGCATCCGCCGGTTGGCAGCCTCATCGGTGCCGCCGGAGGCGAAATCGTCGAAGGCCTTTTCCGTGACGCGGATGATATGCGCCTTCACGAACTCGGCCCCTTCCCGCGCCCCGTCCTCGGAATTTTTAAGCGCGCATTCCCACTCGACCACGGCCCAACCGTCGAAATCGTTGGCCGCCATCTTGGAGAAGATCGCCCCGAAATCGACCTGCCCGTCGCCCGGCGAGCGGAAACGCCCCGCCCGCTGCACCCAGCCCTGGTAGCCGCCATAGACGCCCTGCCGTCCGGTCGGGTTGAATTCCGCGTCCTTGACGTGGAACATCCTGATCCGGTCCTTGTAGATGTCGAGATGGTCGATGTAGTCGAGGCACTGCAGCACGTAATGCGACGGGTCGTAGAGCATGTTGGCTCTGCTGTGGTTCTTCACACGCTCCAGGAACATCTCGAAGGTGACGCCGTCATGCAGGTCCTCGCCCGGATGGATCTCGTAGCAGACGTCGACGCCGCACTCTTCCGCATGGTCGAGGATCGGCGTCCAGCGCCTGGCGAGTTCGTCGAAGGCGGTCTCCACGAGACCGGCGGGACGCTGCGGCCAGGGATAGAGATAAGGCCAGGCGAGCGCGCCGGAAAAGGTCGCATGCGCCTTGATGCCGAGGTTCTTGGAAGCCGAAAGCGCCATCTTCACCTGCTCGACGGCCCATTCCTGCCGCGCCTTGGGATTGCCGCGCATTTCCGGCACGGTGAAGCCGTCGAAGGCCTCGTCATAGGCCGGATGGACGGCGACGAGCTGGCCCTGCAGATGGGTGGAAAGCTCGGTCACCTCGACGCCGTTCTGGCGCGCGATGCCGGCGAATTCGTCGCAATAATCCTTGGAGGTGGCCGCCTTTTTGAGGTCGATGAGCTGGGCGGCCCAGGTCGGCACCTGAACGCCGATATATCCCTTCTCCGCCGCCCATTTGGTGATCCCGTCCCAGGAGTTGAACGGCGCGGCGTCTCCCGCGAACTGGCCGAGAAAAATGGCAGGGCCCTTGATCGTCTTCATGGTATTTCCTCTTCAAATAGCGAGCGCCGAAAAATGGCGCCCCCTCATCCGACCCTTCGGGCCACCTTCTCCCCTCGGGGAGAAGGTGCCGGCAGGCGGATGAGGGAGCCGCAGGTATGTCTGCCGGAAATCAGAACGGAGAGTCCGGGAAGTAGAAGTTCTCGGCGTTGTCCTTGGTGATCAGGGTTGCGTCGAGGATGTATTCGCCGCTCACCGGAACCTGGTCGTAGAAGTTGGCGGCGGTGAGCTGCATGGCGGTCGCCACCATCGCCGGCGGATAGAGCACGTCGACCGGCACCATCTTGTCGCCGTCCATGACGCGCTTGATCATGTCCTTCGAGCCGGCGCCGGCGACGATATACTGGATATCGGTACGCTTGGCCTGCTCGATGGCTTCGAGAACGCCGACGGCCATGTCGTCGTCCTGACACCAGACCACGTCGATCTTCGGGTACTTGGTGAGATAGTCCTGCATGACGCGGAAGGCGTCGTCGCGGTTCCAGTTGCCGTACTGGCGTTCCAGGATCTTGACGCCCGAACCGGCAATGCCCTTGTCGAAACCGTCCTGGCGCTGCTGGTCGATCGGAATCGGCAGGCCGCGGATGACGACGACCTCGGCATTCGGCGTGGTCTCGGCGATGTATTTGCCGGCGACTTCGCCGAGCGCCGGGTTGTTGCCGGCGACGTAGAGATCGCGGATCGAGTTGTCGTTGACGGAAGGCGCGCGGTCGACCAGCGCCACGAAAGCGCCCGAGTCCTTGACCTGCTGGATGGCGTTGACGAGCGGATCCGGATCGGACGGCAGGATGACGAGCGCATCGAGGCCCTGGACCGCCAGGTCCTGCACCGCGTTCGCCTGGCTTGCCGCGTCCGGCGAGGTCTTGACGATGACGTTGAGGCCCGGATGCTCCTGCATCAGGAGCTTGGCGACGCGTTCGGCGTGGAACACGACACCGGCGGTCCAGCCGTGGTCGGCGGCAGGAATGGAGACGCCGATCGTCACCTTTTTCTCTTCCTGCGCCCAGCCGAGGCCGGGCCCGGCGGCAACGGTAGCGGCAAGCGCCGCAGCGGCCAGCCCGAAAGTTCTTCTACGCATGTTCTCTCTCCCACAAGTTCTACGGGGTCTTTGGTTATGGGACCGGGCGCGACCCTTCAGCCCGGCCAATTTCTCTAAGCGCGGCCGCGCTATTTCCGCATCAGCGACCGCTGCACGAGCATGGCGATGATGATGATCGCCCCCTGGATCGCGCCGATGAGATATTCGCTGACGAAGTTCGAAAGCAGCATGATGTTGCCGACGATTTCCAGGATGAAGGCGCCGCAGACCGTGCCCCAGATGCGCCCGACGCCGCCCCGGAGCGCCGTGCCGCCGACGACGACGGCGGTGATCGCCTGCAGCTCCCAGAGAATGCCTGTCGTGGCGGAGGTGGAGCCGAGGCGCGGCACGTAGAGCAGCACGGCGACCGCGACGCAGAGGCCCTGGACGACATAGGCGATGGTGCGAACCCTGTTGACCGAGATGCCGGAATAGCGCGCCACCTCCTCGTTGGAGCCGACCGCGATCACATGCCGGCCGTAACGGGTGCGATAGAGCACGAAGGCGGCGATCGCGGCGGTGACGAAGATGATGGCGATCGGCACCGGAATGCCGAAAATGTCGCCGAAATAGACCGGCCGGTAGAGCGCCTGCAGCTCGCGGTCGCGCAGCGTGATCGCCCCGCCCTGGCTGAGCCAGGTCGTCAGCCCTCGATAGATGCCCATCGTGCCGAGCGTGGCGATGAAGGGCTCGATCCCGCCGAGCGTGGTGATCAGGCCGTTGAAAAGCCCGCAGGCTGCGCCGAGCGCGATCGCCAGCAGCATCGCGGTGATCAGCATGAACATCGGGTCGGCGATCGCGCCGGAATTCATGAACAGGATCATCAGGCTCGCCACGAAGGCGACCATCGAGCCGACGGAAAGGTCGAGCCCGCCGGACGAGATCACATAGGTCGCGCCGAGCGCGATGATCGCGATGAAGGCGCTGCGGGTGATGACGTTCATCAGGTTGGCGACCGAAATGAAGTTCGGATTGGCGAAATAGCCGAGCACCAGGAGCAGCGCGAGCGCGATGAACGGCGCGATCGCCGCCATGTCCCAGTCCTTCGAAGTCTTCGGCGTCTTGGCCTCGGTGACGACGGTGCTCATCACGCAGCCTCCCCGGATTTGACGCCTGTCGCAAGCTGGACGATCTCGTTCTCGTTCATATGCTCTCCCGTCACCTCGCCGACGATCCGGCCGGACCGCATCACGAGGATGCGGTCGCAGATGCCGATCAGCTCGGGCATTTCGGAGGAGACGACGATGATCGAGCGCCCCTCCTCCGCCAGCCTGGCGATGAATTTGTAGATCTGTTCCTTGTTGCCGATGTCGATACCACGCGTCGGCTCATCGATGATGACGACCTGGGGATCGAGCAGCATCATCTTGGCGAGCAACAGCTTCTGCTGGTTGCCGCCGGAAAGCTGGCCGGCAAGGATGTCCTTGCGGCCGGTGCGGATGTCGAAATCGCGGATCGCCTGGTCGAGCGCATCGCTCTCCTTTTTCCGGTCGATCTGCAGCGCGCCGACGAACCTGCCGAGCGAGGCGAGCGTCAGGTTGACGCGCAGATCCTTGGTGAGCAGCAGGCCCTTGCCCTTCCGGTCTTCGGAAAGATAGGCGATGCCGGCCTTCAGGCTCGCATGCACGTCGTGGAAACTGACGGGCCGGCCGTTGAGGCGAACGCTGCCCCGGCTGGGCCTCAGGCCGACAAGGCCTTCCATGAGCTCCGTGCGGCCGGCCCCGACGAGGCCGGCGAAGCCGAGGATTTCTCCCTTGCGGAGCGCGAAGGACGCATCCTGCGCGTAACCCGGCACGTTGAGGTGCTGCACCTCCAGCACGGTCTCGCGCGCTTCCGCCGCCTGGCGGTCCGGATAGAGCTTTGCGACGTCGCGGCCGACCATCAGCCGGGCCATGTCGGCGGGCTCCAATTCGCTCGCATCGTGGGAGGCGACGAGCCGGCCGTCGCGCAGCACGGTCACCCGGTCGGCGATCTCCTTCACCTCCGGCAGGCGATGGGAAATGTAAAGCACGCCGACGCCCTTGGCGCGGATGTCCTTGATGACCTTGAGCAGCGCTTCGGTCTCGTGCGGCGTCAGCGACGCGGTCGGCTCGTCGAAGATGACGATGCGGTGCGGCACGAGCAGCACGCGGGCGATCTGCACGAGCTGGCGCTGGGCGATCGACAGGCGCGAGACGATGGCGTTCGGATCGATGTCGCCGCCGAGATCGTGGATCGCCTTGGCCGCGCCCTCGTTCATGGCGCGGTCGTCGACCGTGAGGCCTCGCCTGAGCTCGCGGCCGAGATAGATGTTCTGCGCGGCGGTGAGGTCAGGTGCCAACAGGATTTCCTGGTGCACCAGCACGATGCCGCGATGTTCCGCATCGACCGGGCCGGAAAAGGTGACGGCCTCGCCGTCCATCCGGATCTCGCCTCTCGTCGGCGGCTGATTGCCGGCGAGAATCTTCATCAGCGTCGACTTGCCGGCGCCGTTCTCGCCGATGATGGCATGCACCTCGCCGGCGCGGACGGTGAGATTGATGTCCTTCAGCACCTCGACGATGCCGAATGTCTTGGAAAGGCCCGTCGCTTCCAGGAGCAGAGCGGATGAACCGGATGGAGCGGCATTCATCGCCGGCCACCCGCAAAACGACAGCCGCGCGCGATCCGACACCGGACCGCCGTGAGACCGACAGCGTGTATGAAAATGATGGACTGCACCCGAACTCCTCCCACTCGAAAACGCTAGCCTAGATTCTGAGGTACGTAAAGCAGGATTCACCCCACAGGCGGCGGTTGGCATCGCGACTGTCTTCACAAATAGGAGTATATTGGTTTCGTGGCGGGTGACCAGCCATTCGGGACAAAGGCGCCGCCGGACTTGGGGGGAGAACATCATGACCACCGAGACACTGTTTTCGAACGCGGCACGCCTTGCATCCCGGTTTCGCGAATCGATTTCCGAGCGCCCTCACCGCCCGCAGCAGGATTACGCCAATGCGGTCCGGGCCTTTTCCGAGGACCTGCCCGGTCATGGAACCGGCATGGGGGATGTCCTCGAGCTGCTTGCGGAAAAGGCGGATCCCGGGCTTCACCTGATGACCGGTCCCCGTTTCTTCGGCTGGGTTATCGGCGGCTCCCATCCGATGGGCGTCGCAGCCGATTTCCTGACGAGCGCCTGGGGGCAGAATGCCGGAAACCACACGGCTTCCCCCGCCGCGGCGGCGGTCGAGCTGATTGCTTCCCGCTGGCTCCTCGACGTTCTTTCCCTGCCGCGCGACTGCTCCGTGGGCTTCGTGACCGGCGCCACCGTTGCCAATTTCACCTGTCTGGCGGCCGCGCGGGGCGAAGTGCTGCGGAATGCCGGCTGGGATTGCGATGCGGACGGCCTGTTCGGCGCACCGCCGATCACCGTGCTGATCGGAGACGACGCGCACACGACGGTCTTCTCCGCCCTTCAGTTCCTGGGCCTCGGCCATGACCGCGTCGTCAGGGTTGCGACGGACGATCAGGGCAGGATCGACAACGCATCCTTTGCACGGTCCATCGCCCCGGTGGACGGCCCGGTGATCGTCATCCTGCAGGCGGGGCAGATCAATACCGGCGCCTTCGACGACTTTGCCACGCTTATCCCGCTGGCGAGGAAAAAGAAGGCGTGGGTGCATGTCGATGGAGCCTTCGGCCTCTGGGCCGGCGCTTCGCCTCGGACGCGCCAACTGGCCCGCGATGCCGGCGATGCCGACAGCTGGGCCACCGACGGCCACAAATGGCTGCAGACCCCTTACGACAGCGGTTATGCGATCGTCAGAAAGGAAGCGGCCCACCGGCGCGCCATGACGATCGCCGCCAGTTATCTGCCGCTTGCCGGAGAAGATGAACGCGACCCCTCCCATTACGTGCCGGAACTTTCCCGGCGGGCCCGCGGATTTGCGACATGGGCGATGATGAAGCATCTCGGGCGCGACGGAATAGCCGCGCTGATCGACAACGCCTGCGACGCGGCCGCCGTGCTGGCGGAAAAACTCTCGGCCGAGCCCGGGATTGCGATTGCCAACGAGGTGGTGCTCAACCAGGTCGTCGTGCGCTTCGGGAGCGATCTTCCGGATGAACAGGCCGATTGGCTGACGCGGCAAACGGTTTCCAGGCTGCAGCAGGAAGGATCGATCTTCGCGGGCGCCGCCGCCTGGCGGGGCCGGCAGGTGATGCGCCTGTCGGTCTGCAACTACCAGACGACCGCTGCCGAGGCGGCGAATGCCGCCCGAACGATCATCGAGGCCTATCGCGCCGAAAGATCTGCTAGGCCTTGACGAAGTCGATGAAGGCCCTGAGCGGCGCCGGAACCAACCGCCGGCCGGGATAATAGAGAAACGGGCCGGAAAAGCTCAGCCACCAGTCGGGAAGCACGGGTTCGAGCGCGCCGCTGTCGAAATGCGGCTGGAGCCAGTCTTCGAACAGACAGACGATACCGCCGCCGGCGATGGCGCATTTCACGCCGAGATCGACCCCGCTTGCGGTCTGCACGACCAGGACGGGCGGCGGATCGATCCGTACCGTCTCGCCGTTGCGCTCGAATTCCCAATCGGCCATCGCTCCGCTTGCAAACCGGTTCCGGATGCACCGGTGATCGATCAGCTCCCGCGGATGGACCGGACGGCCGTGCCGGTCCAGGTAGGCTTTCGACGCAGCCGCGGCGAACCGCTGCACGCGCGGGCCGATCGGGACGGCGATCATGTCCTGTTCCAAACGTTCTTCGTAGCGGATGCCGGCGTCGCAACCGGAGGCGAGTACATCGACGAAAGTGTCGTCCGTCATGATTTCCAGACGAATGTCCGGATAGGCGGCGAGAAAGCCCGGCACGATGTCCGGCAAGACGAGGCGCGCGGCGCTGATCGGCACATTGAGGCGCAGCACGCCGGCCGGCCGGTCGCGAAAGCCGTTGACCACGTCGAGCGCCGCCTCCATTTCGGCAAACGCGGGAGCAAGCCGGTTGAGCAGCCCGCGGCCCGCTTCCGTCAGCGCGACGCTGCGCGTGGTTCGGTTCAGCAGACGCACGCCGATTTCCGCTTCCAGCCGCCGCACCGCCTCGCTCAGCCCCGAGGCGCTGCCGCCGCTGGACCTCGCCCCCTCGCGGAAGCCACCGGCCCGGGCAACAGCCAGGAACGCTTTGAGATCACCCAGTTCGACGGCCATCTGCTCTTATCCTCATTGTCCGCCACAGCGTACAGCATGTCCGCATTACCTGTCTTATAAAAACAGCGGGAATCCATATTTTCCACCCGGATCTGATGACAAGGAGAAGACCATGTCCGACATCGAACATTCAGGCACATTCGCGCTCGGCTCCCACACTGTGAAACGCATGGGCTACGGCGCCATGCAGCTCGCAGGCCCCGGCGTTTTCGGGCCGCCCAAGGATCGCGCTGCCGCCGTTGCGGTTCTCCGCGCCGCGATCGAAGCCGGCGTCGACCACATCGATACGAGCGACTTCTACGGGCCGCACGTCACCAACCAGATCATCCGCGAGGCCCTTCACCCCTATCCGGATAATCTCACCATCGTCACCAAGGTGTCGGCCAGGCGCGGCCCGAATGCCGAATGGCTCCCCGCCATGTCCAAAGAGGAGCTGACCGCCGCAGTCCACGACAATCTTCGCAATCTTGGCGCAGACGTCATCGACGTGGTCAATTTCCGCTCCATGCTCGATGTGCACGGCCCGGCGGAAGGCTCGATCGAGGAGCAGGTGACGGTGCTTGCAGACCTGCAACGTCAGGGCCTGATCCGCCATATCGGCCTTTCCAACGTCACCGTGAAGCAGGTAGCCGACAGCCGCAAGATCACCGAGATCGTCTGCGTCCAGAACATGTACAACGTCGCTCAGCGGCAGGACGACGCCCTGATCGACCAGCTTGCGGAGCAAGGCATTGCCTACGTGCCCTTCTTCCCGCTCGGCGGCTTCTCGCCGCTCCAGTCCTCGACATTGAACGCCGTCGCCGAGGGGCTCGGTGCGAAGCCCATGCAGGTAGCGCTCGCCTGGCTCCTGCGCCGGTCGCCGAACATCCTGCTGATCCCCGGCACGTCTTCCGTCGCGCATCTGAAGGAAAACCTCGCGGCCGCCGCACTCCACCTGCCGGACGACGCCATGCGCGAGCTGGATGGGATTGGCGGCAAGCAGGCTGCTTGAAGCGGGCGGCCACCACCCCCTCTGGCCTGCCGGCATCTCCCCCACAAGGGGGGAGAAAACAAGCCGCCCCGCCTTCGCTTCCATCGGCACTGAAAGCGGCGCAGCAAGTTAAGCCCCTCCCCCTTGTGGGGGTCCGCAAGGACGGGTCGAGACAAGAGGCCCGACCCCGGTCGGGTTGGGGAGGGGAATGACTTGCGTCAGACCTCACACGTATCTGTTGACGACGTTTTCGAGATATTCCTGGCGGCCGGAGACGGGCTCCGGGTTGATGTCGTTCTTCTCGACCCAGGAGGCAATGTCGTCGAGCTTATACTCGCCGCGCAGCATCTTCTGGTATTCGGGGCTGTCCCACTTCTCGTAACGCGCATCGAGCGGGATCTTCAGCGCGCCGTCGTCCAGCATCCTGACCGCTGCCTTGAGGCCGCGGGCGCAGCAATCCATGCCGCCGATATGGCCGATCAGCAGGTCCTGCGGATCGAGCGATTGGCGGCGCAGCTTGGCGTCGAAATTCGTGCCGCCGTTCTGGAAGCCGCCGCCCGCCAGCACATGGTAATAAGCGAGCGCCATTTCCGGCACATTGTTCGGGAACTGGTCGGTATCCCAGCCGGACTGCATGTCGTTGCGGTTCATGTCGATCGAGCCGAAGATGCCGAACGTGTTCGCCATGGCGATCTCGTGCTCGAAGGAATGTCCGGCAAGGATCGCATGGCCCTGCTCGATATTGACCTTCACTTCCTTCTCCAGCCCGTTCTTCTGCAGGAAGGCATAGACGGTCGAGACGTCGTAGTCGTACTGGTGCTTGGTCGGCTCCTGCGGCTTCGGCTCGATCAGGATCGTGCCTTCGAAGCCGATCTTGTACTTGTATTCGACGACGAGGTTGAGGAAACGGCCGAGCTGGTCGAGCTCGCGGGTGAAGTCGGTATTGAGAATGGTCTCGTAGCCCTCGCGGCCGCCCCAGAGCACGTAGTTGACGCCGCCGAGGCGCTTGGTGGCGTCGAGGCAGGTCTTCACGGTCGCCGCGGCGAAAGCGAAGACGTCGGGGTCCGGATTGGTGGCGGCACCCGCCATGTAGCGGCGATTGGAGAAGAGGTTCGCCGTGCCCCAGAGCAGCTTCACGCCGGTTTCCGCCTGCTTCTTCTCGAAGTAATCGACGATCTCGTTGAGGTTCTTCGTGTTTTCCGCGAAGTTGTTGCCCTCCGGGCGAACGTCGGCGTCGTGAAAGCAGTAGAAAGGCGCGCCGAGCAACTGGAAGAATTCGAAGGCGACGTCGGCCTTCATCTTCGCCGCTTCCATCGTGTCGGAAAACCACGGACGTAGAAAAGTCTGGCCTCCGAACGGATCGCCGCCCGGCCAGGTGAAGGTGTGCCAGTAGGCCACCGCGAAGCGCAGGTGATCCTCCATGCGCTTGCCGGCGACGATCTCCTCCGGGTTGTAATGGCGGAAGGCGAGCGGATTGGTGCTCTCCGGCCCTTCATATCTGATCTTCTGGATGTCTCCGAAAAAGCCTGTGGTCATGGTTGGTTCCTCCTTGGGATTGGGTTGTCGGTTGGTGAGCAGGCCCCCCTCATCCGCCTGCCGGCACCTTCTCCCCGCTGGGGAGAAGGGATTTGCAGCGGCGCCTCCGTCCCCTTCTCCCCTCGGGGAGAAGGTGGCCCGAAGGGCCGGATGAGGGGACCTTTCAAATTCTCAATGCACCAGCGACCGGATCGCCGGATAAGCAGCCCGGTATCGCCCGTAAGCAGTCTCGTAAGCCTCGGAGAGAGCCGCAACCGGTTCGACCGTCTCCTCCGTCTTCGGTGCCGTGCAGACCGCAAGCGGATCGGCGCCGGTCGCAGCGATGAGGCCGAGCCGTGCCGCGCCGAAGGCCGCCCCGAAATCGCCGTCCGCCGGGATATCCACCGGCACGCCGAGCGACGTCGCGATGGATTGCAGCCAATAGCGCGAGCGCGAGCCGCCGCCGATCGCGGTGACGCGGGAAATCGAGGTGCCGGCGGATTTCAGCGCCTCCAGATTGTCGCGGATCGCAAACGTCACGCCTTCGAGCACCGCCTGGGTCAGCACCGCGCGGCTCGACTCGTGTCCGAGGCCGATGAAGGCACCGCGGATGGCGGCATCGTTGTGCGGCGTGCGCTCGCCGGAAAGATAGGGCAGGAAAGTGACGCCGGTCGGCGCCTTGAGCTCCTCGCCAAGCTCCTGGCTAAGCTCGGCCGCGGATTTGCCGGCGATGTGAGAATACCAGTTGAGCGCATCGGTGGCCGAAAGAATGACGCCCATCTGGTGCCAGGTCTTCGGCAGGGCGTGGCAGAAGGCGTGCACGGCGCTTTCCGGCTTCGGCAGATAGGAAGCGTTGGCGGCAAAAAGCACGCCGGACGTGCCGAGCGAGACGAAGGCATGGCCCTCGCCCACCGTGCCCATGCCGCAGGCGGATGCCGCATTGTCGCCCGCCCCGCCGGCAACGACGACATCCCCGGAAATGCCCCAGGCAGAGGCGAGCTCAGCGCGCAGCTTGCCGGCCTGCCCGGTGCCTTCCACCAGCGACGGCATCTGCTCCTCGGAAAGGTCGGTGGCGGCGAGAAGCTCGGGCGACCATTTTCTGGCACCCGTGTCGAGCCATGAGGTGCCCGCCGAATCCGACATTTCGGAAATGTGCTCGCCGGTGAGCCAAAAGCGCAAGAAATCCTTCGGCAACAGGACTTTGGCGACTTTTGCGAAGATCTCAGGTTCGTGCTTCTTCACCCAGACGAGCTTCGGCGCGGTGAAGCCCGGAAAGACGATATTGCCGGTGATCCTGCGGAAACGCGGATCGGCATCGAGCGCGGCGGCCTCCTCGTGGGAACGGGTGTCGTTCCAGAGGATGCAGGGGCGCAGCACCCTGTCCTCGGCATCGACGAGCGTCGCGCCGTGCATCTGGCCGGAAAGGCCGATGCCCTTCACGGCGGCAAGCTCCTTCGGGAATTTCGCCTTGAGGCCGGCGACGGCTTCTTGCGTTGCACGGATCCAGTGGGCCGGGTCCTGCTCCGACCAGCCGGAATGCGGGCGCGAGACATCGAGCGCGCCGCTCGCCGAGCCGACGATCTTCTGATCGCCGTCGATCAGCATCGCCTTGACGCCGGAAGTGCCGAGATCGAGACCCAGATACATGGTGTTTCTCCTTTATGCCTCTGCCTCTCAGGGCAGATTGTCCTTCAGGAATATGTCGATGCGGATGCGTTCCTGCGCGGCGATCACCGGCAGTCCGTCCGCCTTGGCCTTCAAGACGCGGATGGCGCTGCGAACCTCATGGCCCGCATCCTGGTTCAGCACCGCGTCGACGGCGCCGTCCATCAGCGCCGCGCGCGTCGAGGCCGTGAGCTCATGGGCGATGACGACGGGCCGCTTCGGCATCCCGGCCTCCTGCACCGCGCGGATGAGGCCGCGGTTTCCCGCGCCGAGACTGTAGATGCCGGCCATGTCCGGATGACGGCGGAGCGCATCCGATATCATCCTTTCGGCAAGCGCCGGGTCGTCGCGGCCTTCGAGCACCGGCAGGATAAGGACACCCGGATAGTTGTCCTTGATGACGGCGGAAAAGCCTTCCAGCCGCTCCCGGTGGTCGCGCACCAGCATGGAGCCGGCGAGCACGGCGACGGTTGCCCCTCGTTCACCCGGGAAGTGGCCGGTCAGAAAACGGCCCATCAGGCTGCCCGCCGTGCGGCCGGCGGCGATATTGTCGATGCCCGCATAATGGTCGCGCGGAGAGTCCGGCAGGTCGGAAACGAGCGTCACCATCGGGATGCCCGCTTCCCTGAGCCGACCCGCCGCGGCGCGGACGTCCGGCGCGTCGATGGCGACGAAGGCGACGCCGGCCGGCTTTTCCGCAAGCATCTTGTCGAGTGCTGCGACCAGCGCCCCGGGATCGAAGGGAGGCACGTCGAGGATGCGGATGTCTGTGCGCTCGGCGCTCGATCGGGCGATGGCGCCGCGTACCTCCTCATGCAGGCCGATCATGAAGGAATTGTCGTTGGCCGGCAGGACGAAGACGAAGGAATAGGTGCGGCCCTTGGCGAGGTTGGCGGCGGCGAGATCGCGCACGTAGCCGAGGGACGCGATCACCTCCTCGACCTTCGAGCGGGTGACCGCCCGCACGCCCGGCCGGTCGTTGAGAACCCGGTCGACGGTCGCCAGGCTGACGCCTGCGATCTTCGCGATGTCGTGGACAGTGGGCTTCATGGACTCCTCCGCAAGAGGTCGTAGCCCAATTTTTGAGGTACGTAAATCAGAATTTGCGGAGGCTCGCGGGAATCCCGCCGTTCAAGGAAAAAGGGCCGCTGCTTGCGCAGCGACCCCTTTCCGGCGGTGGAACCTGTGAACTCTTTAATTTCGCATGCCGTTGCCCCGAAACCGGCTCCCGCTTCCGGGCGGCAGAGCGGGATCAATGACCGCCGCCGCCGGCGCCTGCCGGCCGTGCGGGTTTGGCGATCAGGAAGACGAAGAAGATCAGGCTGCCGAACAGCGCCGTCAGGATGAAGAAGACATCCATGAAGGACAAGAGCCAGGCCTGCTGGGTGATCATCTCCGAAATCCTCTTCAATGCCGCCGAATCCCCGTCCATGCCATAGGAGTTGAAATTGCCGGCAACGCTGTTCAGCCACTCGAGCGCAGCGGGATTGCCGTAGTTCACGTGTTCGGCGAGCCGCGCGTAGTGCTCGTCCGAGCGCTGGGTCAGCATGGTGTTGATGATCGCAAGGCCGACGGCGCCGCCGAGGTTGCGGGTCAGGTTGAAAAGGCCCGACGCGCCCTGGATGCGCTGCGGCGCCAGCGTGCCGAGCGCGATGTTGCTGATCGGCACCATGCACATCATCATGCCGAAGCCGCGCAGGATCTGCGGCAGGAACAGTTCCCAGAAATCCCAGTCGGCGGTGATGCCGGTCATCAGCCAGGTTCCGGCCGCAAAGGAGCCGAAGCCGATCGCCATCATGATGCGCAGGTCCACGATGTTCGAGAGCCGCCCGACGATCGGCGCGGAGACGAACATGGCAATGCCGGAGACGAACATCGTCTCGCCGATCATCAGCGAATCGTAACCGCGGATGCGGCCGAGATAGAGCGGATAGAGATAGGTGAGCCCGTAGAGGCCGACGCCCATGATGAAGGAGAACAGAGAGCCGAAGGCGAAGTTCGCATTGGTAAAGGCTCTCAGATCCACGATCGGGAACTCGACCTTGAAGGCCCGCCAGAAGAAGACCACGGCGCCGATGGCGATGAAGACGGCGCCGACGACGATCCTCTCGTCGCTGAACCAGTCCTTGTTGTTGCCCTCTTCCAGCACGTATTCCAGCGAGCCCAGGAAGACGGCCATCGAGATGAGCCCCCACCAGTCGAACCTCTTCATGAGCTGCAGCTGCGGTTTGTCGAAATCGATCATCGTGAAGGTGACGGCGGTGACGAGGATGCCCGGAATGATGTTGACCAGGAACAGCCAGTGCCAGGAGAAGGAATTGCTGAGATAGCCGCCGACGGTCGGGCCGATGGTCGGCGCGAGCGTCGCGACGAGGCCGATGATCGGCGAGACGATGCTGCGCTTCGACGGCGGGAAGATGGTGAAGGCGGCCGCGAAGACGGACGGGATCATGCCGCCGCCGATGAAGCCCTGCAGCGCCCGGTAGACGATCATCTGTTCGATGTTGGTCGCTGTGGCGCAGAGCGCGCTGGCTATGGTGAAGCCCGCCGCGCATATGGAAAAGAGGTAACGCGTGGAAATGATGCGCGCCAGCGTGCCCGACAGCGGGATCATGATCACTTCGGCGATCAGATAGGAGGTCTGCACCCAGGCGATCTCGTCCGAGCCGGCGGAGAGGCCGGCCTGGATCTCCGCGAGCGATGCGGAGACGATCTGGATATCCAGGATCGACATGAACATGCCGAAGACCATCGCGAAGAAGGCGATGAGCTTGCGCCGGTCCATGGGTTGGTCGGCGGGCATTGCCATAGATGGGGTGCCCGCCACGGCCGTTGCGTCTGCCATGGCCGTTCTCCTTGAAGCTTTACTTGACGGCAGCGGTCGCGGTGGGTTCCGGAGCCGTGCGGGTGTCGACGTCGACGACGACGCTGAGCCCCGCCCGCAGGTGCTCGCGTTCCAGCACGTCCTCCGGGATCGAGATGCGGACCGGCACGCGCTGCACGACCTTGGTGAAATTGCCCGTGGCGTTTTCCGGCGGCAGCATCGAGAAGACGGCGCCCGACGCCGGCGCGATCGACACGATGGTGCCCTCGACCGTGTGGTCGTCATAGGCGTCCACATGCACGCGCACCTTCGAGCCCGGCTGCAGATGGCCGATCTGGGTCTCCTTGAAATTCGCCTCGATATAAAGCTCGGTAAGCGGCACCAGCGAGGCAAGCCGCTTGCCGACGGAGACGAGGTCGCCCGTCTGGACGGCGAGATTGCCGATGACGCCGTCATACGGCGCCTTCAGGACCGTGAAGTTGAGGTCGCGCTGGGCCTGGTCGCGGGCAAGTTCCTGGGTGCGGACGGTATTGACCTCTTCCTTGCGCTGCGCCTGCAGGAGACCGATATTCGCCTCCGCGGAAGCGACGGCAGCCTGGCCGGCGACGAGATTGGCACGCGCCTGTTCGAGCGCGATCTGGGCGTTGTCGAGATCGGCCGTCGTGCCGGCGGACTTCGCCGCCAGTTCGCTCGCCCGCTTGTAGGTGATCTCGGCGCCGCGGACGGCGGCTTCGAGCGCCCCCTGCTGGGCCTTGGACTGGTCGAGCGCCGCCTTGCCGCCGACGATCTGCGCGTCTATGCGCGCCACGGCAAGATTGGCGGATTCGACCGCGGCGTCTGCCTTTTCGAGCGCCAGCCTGTAATCGCCGTCGTCGAGCGTGACGAGCGGATCGCCGGCCTTGACGGACTGGTTCTCGATGACGTTCACCTTGGCGACGTAACCTGATACCTTGGGCGAGATGACGGCGATATCGCCTTCCAGATAGGCGTCGTCGGTCGAAACCAGGAACCGTCCGTCGGTCCACCAGTTGTAACCGTACCAGGCCGCGCCACCGAGGAGGGCAAGTGCGATGATCGGCAGCAGCAGGCTGCGTCTTTTCTTCTTTTCGGGCGCCTTCTCGGCTGCCGGCGCCGCGATCGCTTCCGCTGCGGCGGGCTGTTCTGCGGCAGGCGTGTTCTCGCGCGCTTCGGCTTCCACCAGGCGAGCATTATCCGTCGTCACGGCGCGCAGTGCGCCCGCATTCTGAGAGGCCGTCATCTTCATGTACCGTCTTGGGAGTTGGCTATTCTATCGAACCGATCGGTTCTGTGCGCTTGACATAGACCTTTCGATGACACATATCAAGAGCAATCGAACCACTCGGTTCGAAAAGGTTAAAAAAAGGCATTGAGATGGTCAGGCAGACAGGGAAGCTGGAAAAATCCGATCCGGGTCCAGCCGGACGTTTCGCAGCGGGCGAGGATCCTGCGAAGCGCGAACAGATCATCGACGGCGCCAAGGCCGTCTTCATGAAACTCGGCTTCGATGCGGCCAGCATGAACGACATCACCCGCGAGGCGGGCGTCTCGAAGGGCACGATCTACGTCTATTTCCAGAACAAGGAAGATCTCTTCGGCGCGATCGTGGCCCGTGAGAAGGAGCGCATCACGGCCCGGATGCGCGATATTCTCGCAGGCAGCGAAGAGGTCGAGGACGGGCTCTACCGTTTCGGCATCGGTTTTGCCACCCATATCACCTCGCCCTCGGTGATCGATGCGATGCGCACCGTGATCGGCGTCGTCGACCGCATGCCGAGCCTCTGTCGGCATTTCTTCAATTCGCCCTCGATGAACGTCCGCACGGTGCTGGAGGACTTCATCAGGCGCCACATCGAACTCGGCAACCTCAAGGTTGAGGATACCGATCTGGCGGCCCGCCAGTTCATCGACATGACGAGCGGCACGTTCTTCAAGCTCCGGCTGTTCGGCGATCTCGACGGCGTGCCGCCGAAGTACGAACTCGAGCGTGCGGTCAGGGGCGCCATCCGCGTGTTTATGGCCGCGTATGGCACGCATGACGCACCCGCGATGAGGAAAACGGCGGAAACCGCCTGATTTCAGGAAGTTGCAACGCAACCTCCTCTTGTCTTTGCGTCTCCAGCTCTTAAATCGGACGGGGCAATTACGCCTTGCGATTGAGAACAGGAGAGATGGATGGACATTGCAGCGCTCGTAGCAGACCCGGCGGCCTGGGTAGCGCTCGTTACACTCGTGGTCATGGAGGTCGTGCTCGGCATCGACAACCTGATCTTCATCTCCATCCTCACCAACAAGCTTCCGCCCGAACATCGTGACAGGGCCCGCAAGATCGGCATCGGGCTTGCGCTCATCATGCGGCTTGGGCTTCTCGGCACCATCGCCTGGATCGTCCAGCTTACCCAGCCGGTCTTCACACTCTTCGATCATCCCTTCTCCTGGAAGGACATGATCCTGATCGCCGGCGGTCTCTTCCTCGTCTGGAAGGCGACCAAGGAAATCCATCACAGCGTCGATCCGGTCGACCACAAGGAGGACATGGTCGGCGGCACGGCGGCCATCACCTTCGGCTCCGCGATCATCCAGATCCTGATCCTCGACCTCGTTTTCTCGATCGACAGCATCATCACCGCGGTCGGCATGACACCCCATGTGCCGATCATGTTCATCGCCGTGATCGCCGCCGTCACCGTGATGCTGCTTGCCGCGACGCCGCTTGCGAACTTCATCGAGCGCAACCCGACCATCGTCATGCTGGCGCTCGCCTTCCTGCTAATGATCGGCACGACGCTGATCGCCGAAGGCATGGGCTTCCACGTGCCGAAGGGCTACGTCTACGCCGCCATGGCCTTCTCGGCGCTGGTCGAGGTCTTGAACATGTGGGCGCGCAACGCCCGTGAACGGAAGAAAAAGGCCGGCCAGACGGCGGTACATTGACACATACCGCGAAGGCGGCGGATAGGTGGATCATGTCCTATATCCATCGCCTGCGGCTGCTGATCGGCGCCGAGCTTCTCCTATATCCAAGCGTTGCAGCCGTGATCCGTGATGCGGACGGCAGGTTGCTTCTGCAGGAAAAGCGCTCAGGCGAAGGCTGGAGCCTGCCTGCCGGAGGGATCGAACCGGGCGAGACCCCGCAAGATGCTGTGTTGCGGGAGGTGCTGGAAGAGACCGGCTTCGAAGCGCGGGTATCGGCGATCCTCGGGGTCTTCGGCGGCAAGGATTTCCGCTATACCTATCCGAGCGGCGACCGCGTCGAATATGTCGTGACGCTGTTTCTGTGCGAAACTACCGGCCGCTCCTCCGCGCCGCTCGACAGTGAGACGAAGAGCATCCGGTATTTCGCAGAAGACGAGATGCCGCCGCTGGCACTTCCCTATCCGAAGGACGTGTTGTTTGGCAGAACGAAATAACTGGCTGGTTCAGCGGCACGCTATTGTCTCTGGTGTCTCTGGCGATGCTCCAGGTCCACAATTCCCTTCCTGACTTCCCCTCTCCGGCAGAGATGACCCGCGGTCGAAGCCGCGAGCCACGATGCCGCTTCAACCTTTCGCCAGCTCCTGGTCGATCGCCGAGACGAGCCGGCTGTCCTCCGCCGTCACATCCGGCGCGAAGCGGGCCTTGATCTCGCCGTCGCGGCCGATCACGAATTTCTCGAAGTTCCAGAGGATCTCGCTGTCGTCGGCGACTTCCATGCCGAAGCCGCGCAGGCGTTCCTTCATCGGGCCGTCGCCGGTCACCGGCACGCCGGATCCGGTAAGCTCCCGGTAGAGCGGGTGCTTGTCCTCGCCCTTGACGGAGATCTTCGAGAAGATCGGGAATTTCACGTCATAGGTGAGCGTGCAGAACTCGACGATCTCGGCATCGGTGCCCGGCTCCTGTCCCTTGAAATTGTTCGCGGGGAAGGCGGTGACGACGAAGCCCTGGTCGCGCTTGTCCTCGTAGAGCTTTTCGAGACCCTCGTACTGTTTCGTCAGGCCGCATTTGGAGGCGACGTTGACGACCAGCATCACCTTGCCCTTGTATTCGTTGAGGGAAGTCTCGCGCCCGTCGGCCAGCTTGACTGGAATGTTCAGAACACCGCTCATCGGCAATCTCCAAGAATGTGAAATCGTTAGGCCGCAACAAACTATTCCCGCGGACCGGATTGTCCAGTGGACAAGTGTCCCCTCCGCGGAACTTTGCCGAGCCCCCGGGATTGATACGCCACGCGAGAGCGGCAACTAATTGCGCCCGGGCGGATGTCCTCCGTCCACCGATCCGCCTCGTACCCGTCGGAGTCCCATGACCACGCAGCAGATCCTCGCCTTCTCCGTCATCGCCGTCATGATGGCGGTCTTCATCTGGGATCGGTTCCGCTACGACGTGGTCGCCTGCTGCGCGCTGGTGCTGGCCGTGGCGCTCGGCGTCGTGCCGGTCGACAAGGCCTTTTCCGGCTTTTCGGACGACATCGTCATCATCGTCGGCAGCGCGCTCGTCGTGAGTGCCGGCGTGGCGCGGTCCGGCGTCGTCGACACGGCGATCAAGAAGTTCTTTCCGAACCTCAACACGCTGCACACCCAGCTCGCGCTGCTGATGATCGTCGTGGCGGTGCTTTCGGCCTTCATCAAGAACATCGGTGCGCTGGCGATCATGATGCCGGTCGCCTTCCAGTTTGCCAGGAAATCCGGCGCCTCGCCGTCGAAATACCTGATGCCGATGGCCTTTTCCGCCCTGCTCGGCGGACTGATGACGCAGATCGGCACCTCGCCCAACATCGTCGTCTCGCGGCTGAGGGAAGAGCTGACCGGCGCGTCCTTCACCATGTTCGATTTCACGCCGATGGGCGCCGTCCTGACCGTCGTCGGCATCACTTTCCTGCTCTTCTTCCACTGGCTGGTGCCGAGCCGCACGAAACAGAACAACTCGATCGAGGAGGCGGTCGAGATCACCAATTACACATCGGAAGTCTCGGTGACCGACCAGTCCACGATGCGCGGCAAGCCGATCAGCGAACTCCTGAAGCTCGGCGACGGCGAAGTGATCGCCACTGCCGTGCTGCGCGACACGGCGCGCATGTCGCCCTTCCCGGATCTCATGCTGCGCGACGGCGATGTGCTCTTGCTGGAAGGCCCTTCCAAGGCTCTCGACCGGGTCGCTTCCGGCGGAAAGCTGAAGCTCTCCGGCAAACCGATCAGGGAGAACGGCCAGGTTCAGGCGGACGTGATCTCCGTCGAGGCGATCGTGAGCCAGGAATCCCCGTTGCGCGGACTTTCCGCCAAGGAACTGGCCCTCTCCTATACGCGTGGCGTCAATCTTCTGGCGATCAGCCGGCATGGCGAACGGGTGAAGGAGCGGCTTGGCAGCCTGACGCTCGCCGCAGGCGACGTGCTGGTGCTGCAAGGAAGCCGCAAGAACCTGCCGGCGGTGTTGCAGGATTTCGCGCTCCTGCCGCTTGCCCAGCGCGAGGTGCTGCTCGGAACGCGCCGGCGCGCCTTCATTCCGCTGGTCATCCTGGCCCTTGCCATGGCCGCGACGGCGGTCGGCATAGCGCCGGTGCCGGTGGCCTTCTTCGCGGCCGCACTCGGCATGGTCGTCTTCCGGGCGATTCCGCTCGCCGACATCTATAAATCGGTCGACGGACCGATCCTCGTCATGCTGGCGGCACTCATTCCCGTGTCGGATTCGCTGCGCACCACCGGCGGCAGCGAACTGATCGCCGGCTGGCTGGGCGATGCCGCGGCGAGCCTTCCCGCCTGGGGGGCGCTCGGCCTGATCCTGGTAACCGCGATGGCGGTGACGCCCTTTCTCAACAATGCCGCGACCGTGCTCGTCATGGGGCCGATCGCCGCGAGCTTTGCGACGAATCTCGGCTTCAAGCCGGAGGCCTTCCTGATGGCGGTGGCGATCGGCGCCGGCTGCGATTTCCTCACCCCCGTCGGCCACCAGTGCAACACGCTGGTCTTCGGCCCCGGCGGCTACAGGTTCTCCGACTATCCGCGCCTCGGCCTGCCGCTTTCCTTCCTTATCGTGCTCGTCAGCGTGCCCGCCCTGCTCTATGTCTGGCCGGTAAGATAGGGCTGCGGGCAAAAACCTTGACGCTTCCGGCTGAATATGGCCTAAGCCTGCGCCAATCCGCATTTCCAAGCCAAGCTTGGCGCCCATCGAAGCGCCTTGAGACAGAGCATCGTTCATGACCGCCACGAAGCCCCGCGTCCGCATTGCCCCCTCGCCCACCGGCGAACCGCATGTCGGCACCGCCTATATCGCGCTCTTCAACTATCTCTTCGCCAAGAAGCATGGCGGCGAATTCATCCTGCGCATCGAGGATACCGACGCCACCCGCTCGACGCGGGAATTCGAGGAGAAGGTGCTGGACGCGCTGAAATGGACGGGGCTGACCTGGGCGGAAGGCCCGGATGTCGGCGGCCCCTACGGCCCCTACCGCCAGTCCGACCGCAAGGACATGTACCAGCCCTTCGCGCAGGAACTCTTGGACAAGGGCCATGCCTTCCGCTGCTTCTGCACGCCCGAGCGGCTGGAACAGATGCGGGAAGCCCAGCGCGCCGCCGGCAAGCCGCCGAAATACGACGGGCTCTGCCTGAACCTCAAGGCCGAGGAAGTCACCGCGCGCCTGGCCGCCGGCGAGGCCTCCGTCATCCGCATGAAAATCCCGGCCGAGGGCAATTGCGAATTCCATGACGGCGTCTATGGCGACGTGTCGATCCCGTGGGATTCCGTCGACATGCAGGTGCTGATCAAGGCCGACGGCATGCCGACCTATCACATGGCGAACGTCATCGACGACCATCTGATGAAGATCACCCATGTGGCGCGCGGCGAGGAATGGCTGGCGTCGGTGCCGAAGCACATCCTGCTCTACCGCTATTTCGGCTGGGACGAGCCGGTCTTCATGCACCTCTCCCTCATGAGGAATGCCGACAAGTCGAAGCTGTCGAAACGCAAGAACCCGACCTCGATCTCCTATTATTCCGCGCTCGGCTACCTGCCGGAAGCGCTGATGAACTTCCTGGGCCTGTTCTTCGTCCAGATCGCCGAGGGCGAGGAACTGCTGACCATGGACGAGCTGATCGAAAAGTTCGATCCGGAAGCGCTGTCCAAGGCCGGTGCGATCTTCGATCTGCAGAAGCTCGACTGGCTGAATGGCCGCTGGCTGCGCGAGAAGCTTTCGCCGGAAGAGTTCATCTCCCGAACCCTGGAATGGGCGATGGAGAACGAGCGCCTGACGGAGGGCCTCAAGCTGTCGCAGAGCCGCGTTTCCAGGCTCGGCGAACTGCCGAACCTCGCGGGCTTCCTGCTGGCAGCCGATGTCGGCCTGACGCCGGCCTCGTTCGCGGGCCTCAAGACGACCCCCGCCGAGACGCTGGAGATCATCAACACGGTCCAGGCCGATTTCGAGAAGATGCCCGACTGGAACGTGGAATCGATCGACCAGGAATTGCGTGCCGTCGCCGACAAGCTCGGCAAGAAGCTGCGCGTCGTCACTCCGCCGCTCTTCATCGCCATGTCCGGTTCTTCCCGCTCGCTGCCTCTGTTCGACTCGATGGCGCTGCTCGGCCGTTCGGTCGTGCGCCAGCGGCTGAAGGTTGCCGCAACGGTGGTGGCCTCGATGGTGGGAAGCGGAACGTAACAACTTGCGCGACGCGTCCCCTCCCCCTGTGGGGAGGGTTAGGGAGGGGCCTTTGCTTCCCGGCAATGAAACCCCTCCCCGTCGCTTCGCTCCGACCCTCCCCACAAGGGGGAGGGTTAAGTCGAGCCAGCCGCACCGGCGAAACAAGACACACTTGCCTAAAGGCGAAACACGATGACCGACACGACCAACGAAACCGCCCTCTCCTCCGACGCCACGCAGGTGCGCGCCCAGAAGCTCGCCCTGCTGCGCGACAAGATCGGCGACGTCTATCCGGCGCATTTCCACCGCACCATGACCAACGCGGAACTGGCCGAGAAATACAAGAACCTGGAAGCGGATGTCGAAACGCAGGACGTCGTGACGGTTGCCGGCCGCGTCTATTCCTCGCGCAATTCCGGCATGTTCATGGACATCCATGACGCCTCGGGCAAGATCCAGATCTTCTCCCACAAGGATGTGACCGGCGAGGAAGCGCGCGACCTGCTGCCGCTGATCGATATCGGCGACATCATCGGCGTGACCGGCATCGTGCGCCGCACCAAGCGTGGGGAGCTGACGATCAACGCCCAGTCGATCATCATGCTCACCAAGTCGCTTCTGCCCATGCCGGAAAAGTGGCACGGCCTCTCCGACATCGAGCTGCGCTACCGCAAGCGCCATCTCGACATCATGACCAACGAGGAATCGAAGCTGCGCTTCCAGCAGCGCTCGAAGATCGTCTCAGGCATCCGCCGGTTCATGGAGAACGACGGCTTCATGGAGGTCGAGACGCCGATGCTGCATTCGGTCTATGGCGGTGCCACCGCCGAGCCCTTCAAGACGCATCACAACACGCTGAAGCTCGACATGTACCTGCGCATCGCGCCGGAGCTGTTTTTGAAGCGCACGCTGGTCTCGGGCCTCACCGACAAGGTCTTCGAGATCAACCGCAACTTCAGGAACGAGGGCGTCTCGACCCGGCACAATCCCGAATTCACGATGATGGAGTGCTACTGGGCCTATGCCGACTACGAGGACATCATGGACCTCGTGGAGCGGATGTTCGCCCAGCTCGCCATGACCGTCCACGGCTCGACCGAGTTCAAGTTCCAGGACAAGGAGCTCTCCTTCAAGGGGCCGTTCAAGCGCGTGCCGATGCCCGATGCGGTCAAGGAAGCGACCGGCATCGATTTCCTGTCGATCAAGACGGACGAGGAAGCCCGCGCCGCCGCCAAGGCCGCCGGCTTCGAGGTCGAGAAGGACTGGACCTGGGGCGAATGCCTCGCCTTCATCTTCGAGGAGAAGGTGGAGCCGACGCTGATCCAGCCGTGCCACGTCATCCATTTCCCGAAGGACATCTCGCCCTTCGCCAAGGAAGTCCCAGGCGAGCCGCGCCTCGTGGAGCGCTTCGAGACCTATTGCAACACCTGGGAACTCGGCAACGCGTTTTCGGAACTCAACGACCCGGAAGAACAGCGCCGCCGCATGGTGGAGCAGCTCGAACAGGCGCATGCCCGCGGCGAGAAGGAAAAGCAGCTCGACGAGGAATTCCTTGACGCCATGGATCAGGGCATGCCCCCCGCCGGGGGCTTGGGCATCGGCGTCGACCGTCTGGTGATGCTGCTGACCGACTCTCCCTCGATCCGCGACGTCATCCTGTTCCCGGCACGGCGCGCCAAGGCGGATTGATATGTCGACGGGGATTCCAAATCCCCTCACTTGCGATTTCTAACACTTAGCTACGCTAAGATGTTGAAATCGCTTTCTCTCCCACAAGGGGAGAGATAAGGATGCCGCGCCCCCGCGGCCCTACCTCTCCCCTGGTGGGAGAGGTTACAAAATCAAGATCTTAGCTTTATCTAAGTCTTAGATTTTGTTGGTGAGGGGGCTTCGACTGCCGGCTAATGCTCGCCATCCGTCTTCTGTCCGGTCGCTGAGGCATCGCCGTCGGCATTCGCCGGAACCGCAGCCGGCTGCCCCCTGAACTTGGCGAGCCAGGCCGCACCCGCGGCATCCGCTTCGGTGCTCCCGTCGGCCGGCGGCGGTGCCGCTTCCGCGTACGATGCCTCGGGAGAGGCATGATCCGAGCGTATCTCGTCCGCCTCGCTTGCATTGGACCACCGCTTGCCGCCTTCCGCGGCAGTCCGGGGCTCGGGCGCGGGTGACGGCGCTTCCGGCGCATGCCTATCGGCCGACGCTTCGTCATGAGACGGCGCAGGCTTGGCGTCTTCCCCATTGCCGAAGATCATGCTCTTCACCGAAGCGAGGAAACCGCCCTCCTCCTTTTCCGGCTCGATGGCCTGTTCGGCGGTGACGGCCTGGTCGCCATGGTCTTCCGTCGCGGTCGCTTCGCCATGTCCGTCCGCGGGCACGGAATGACCTTCCGCAGAAGCCGCTGCATGCCCTTTACCTTTCGGCGCATGAGGTTCCGCCGGCGTCTCTTGCCTGGAGCCAAAGATCATGCTCGTGACGGAACTGAGCAAGCCGCTGCTTTCCTTCGCGGCAACTTCGTCGCCATGATCTTCCGCGGGTACGCCATGGCCGCCGGCGGTGGGCTCCTCCGCATGGCCGGGTGTTTTCTCCTGCCCGGCGCTTTCACCATGGCCGGGCGCCTCGCCATGCCCTGCGGCAGGCGCGGCATGCTCGCCATTGGAAACCGCAGCCTTCGGGTCGAAGCAATCGGCATTGTCGGTCAGCCTGGCGGAAAGCGTCTCGACATCCTCGAGCGGCAGGTCGATCCGCATGCCGTAATATTCGCCGTTCGCATTAGCCGAGCCGTCGAGATAATAGGCGGAATAGGTCTGGGCGGCGATCCCTTCCGGCACTTTCTCCGGATCGGGAATATAGACGACCTGGGCGCCGACCATCCGGCCGCGCATCCGGGCGCGATCCGTGGGGCCTGCCTTGTCGACCATAGCCACCTGGACGAGATCGGCCTTTTCCTTTTTCTGTACGGCCTGGGCGACCCGCAGCGCCGTCTTCAAGCGTGCCGGACCGTCGCCGGCCTTGTCGCTCGTCACGTATTTGCGGACCCAGTAGCGCTGGTCGCGCCTGATCCTGATCGTTTCCAGCGTGGTGCATTCGAGCCCGTTGAGTTCGCGATAGGAGGGGCCGAGGATCTTGTCCGTGCCGATGATGACCGCAGCAGCACCGCTGCCGCCGCCGAACACGACGATGCCGCCCATGATCAGGACGAGCGTCCTGGAAAACCGGAACCTGGGACCCTTCACTTGCCGAGCTCCGGCATGATCAACTCCATCTACGCAAAACACCCATGGAATATTGGCCGGATATTCGCCCATTCTTCTTGAAGAAGCTTTAACCCGCGGCCGCCGCTGCCGGCGCAATTTGGAACAGTCTGCGATCTCGTCGGTTCCGCGCCAAAGGCAGGCGGTCTGCCGCAACCAACATCCTTCTTGCGAATGAGTTGCAATAGCAATTGACAGTCGGAAAATTTTTGCTACTTGGTATTGCGACTTAATCGCAAAAAAGGTTTGATCTGCTCATGAGACATTTCCGCCGCACGTTCCGACTGGCTCTGGCCGCCGCCCTGCTCTCCCTCCCCTGGGCGGCGAACGCACAGGAAAAGCCGAAGGTGGTAACCACCTTCACCGTGATCGCCGACATGGCGAGAAATGTCGCGGGCGATGCGGCGGACGTGGAAAGCATCACCAAGCCGGGGGCCGAGATCCATAACTACCAGCCGACGCCGCGCGATCTGCTGCGCGCCCGCGACGCCGATCTGGTGCTGCGCAACGGGCTGAACCTCGAACTCTGGTTCGAAAAATTCCTGGCGAATCTCGGCGACGTGCCGAGCGTCACCGTTTCCGACGGCGTGGAACCCATGGCGATCGCCGGCGGCGCCTATCAGGGCCGGCCGAACCCACATGCCTGGATGTCGCCGGACAATGCGGTGATCTATGTCGAGAATATCCGCAAGGGGCTGACCGAGATCGATCCGGCCCATGCGGATGTCTATGCCGCCAACGCCAAGGCCTATACGGACAAGATCCGCGCCGCCGTCCAGCCGATCCGCGACGAGCTCGCCGCCCTTCCCGAGGACCACCGCTGGCTGGTGACGAGCGAAGGCGCCTTTTCCTATCTCGCCCGCGATTTCGGCCTCAAGGAGCTCTACCTCTGGCCGGTCAATGCCGACAGCCAGGGCACCCCGCAACAGGTGCGCGCCGTCATCGACGCCATGCGCGAGCACAAGATCGGAGTGATTTTCAGCGAGAGCACGGTTTCCGCCGAACCGGCCCAGCAGGTCGCCCGCGAGACCGGCGCGAAATACGGCGGCGTCCTCTATGTCGACTCCCTGAGCGAGGAAGGCGGCCCGGTCCCGACCTATCTCGATCTCCTCCGCGTGACGAGTGAAACCATAGCGAAAGGCCTTTCGCAGTGATGATGGGCAAGACGAAACCCGCGGCCGCCGGCCTCGACGTCAAGGATGTCACGGTTGCCTACCGCAACGGACTGACGGCGCTGAGGCACGCGACCTTCACGGTGCCGAAGGGGACGATCACCGCGCTGGTGGGCGTCAACGGCGCCGGCAAGTCCACGCTCTTCAAGGCGATCATGGGTTTCGTGCCGCTCGCTCAGGGCTCCGTCGAGATCTTCGGCATGCCTGCCCGCGAAGCGCTGAGGAAAAACCTCGTCGCCTATGTGCCGCAGGCCGAGGAGGTGGACTGGGATTTCCCGGTCCTCGTCGAGGACGTGGTGATGATGGGCCGCTACGGCCACATGAATTTCCTGCGCATCCCGTCGCGCCGCGACCATGAGATGGTCACCCAGGCGCTGAGGCGGGTGAACATGGAGGAATACCGCAGGCGCCAGATCGGCGAGCTTTCCGGCGGGCAGCGCAAGCGCGTCTTTCTGGCGCGTGCCCTGGCGCAGGAGGGTCGAGTGATCCTGCTCGACGAACCCTTCACCGGCGTCGACGTGACGACCGAGGAGCAGATCATCACGCTTCTGAAGGCACTGCGCGACGAAGGCCGCGTCATGCTGGTCTCCACCCACAATCTCGGCAGCGTGCCGGAATTCTGCGACCGCACCGTCTTCGTCAAGGGGACGGTGCTCGCCTATGGCAGGACGGAGGACACCTTCAACGAGGCCAATCTCGAAAAGGCCTTCGGCGGCGTGCTGCGCCATTTCATCCTCGGCGGCGCCGAACTGCACGACGACGCCGACCCGCGGCATGTGCGTGTGATCAGCGACGACGAGCGGCCTTTCGTCACCTACGGCAACGGCAAGCAGAAGACGGGCGAACAGAAGCCGAAGGAGAAGGCGGATGCTCCAGACGCTCCTTGAGCCCTTCACCTACGGCTATATGACGAACGCCATCTGGGTGAGCGCGCTGGTCGGCGGCGTCTGCGGCTTCCTCTCCGCCTATCTGATGCTGAAGGGCTGGTCGCTGATTGGCGACGCGCTTTCCCATTCCATCGTTCCGGGCGTCGCCGGCGCCTATATGCTCGGCCTCCCCTTCTCCATCGGCGCCTTCCTGTCCGGCGGGCTTGCCGCCGGCGCCATGCTCTTCCTCAACCAGCGGACAAGGCTCAAGGAAGACGCCATCATCGGGCTCATCTTCACCTCCTTCTTCGGCCTCGGCCTCTTCATGGTGTCGCTTTCGCCGACATCGGTGAACATCCAGACCATCGTGCTCGGCAACATCCTCGCCATCACGCCGGAGGACACGCTGCAGCTCGTCATCATCGGCGGCGTGAGCCTGGCGATCCTGGCGCTCAAGTGGAAGGACCTGATGGTGACCTTCTTCGACGAGAACCATGCGCGCACGATCGGCCTGAAACCGGACCTCCTGAAAGTGCTGTTCTTCGCGCTGCTCGCCGCCTCGACCGTCGCGGCGCTGCAGACGGTCGGCGCCTTCCTGGTCGTCGCCATGGTCGTGACGCCGGGAGCGACCGCTTACCTGCTCACCGACCGGTTCGAGAGGCTGATCCTGATGGGCCTCGTCATCGGCGCCGCGACGAGCTTCGTCGGCGCTTATCTGAGCTATTTCCTGAACGGCGCGACAGGCGGCATCATCGTCGTGCTGCAGACCGCATTGTTCCTCGCCGCCTTCGTCTTCGCGCCGAAACACGGCATGCTCGCAGCCCGCCGCCGGCTGCACAAGACGCTGGAGGAAAAGCCGTGAGCGACTTCCTCGACCTCGCCACCTTCCCGTTCCAGATCGACTTCATGCAGCGTGCCTTCATCGTGACGCTGATGATCGCGCTGCCGATGGCGATCCTCTCCTGCTTCCTTGTGCTGAAAGGCTGGTCGCTGATGGGCGACGCGGTCTCGCATGCCGTGCTGCCCGGCGTGGTGATCGCCTACATGCTGTCGATCCCGCTCTCGGTCGGGGCCTTCGCGGCCGGCATGATCTGCGCGCTCGCAACCGGCTTCTTGAAGGAGAACAGCCGCATCAAGGAGGATACGGTGCTCGGCATCGTCTTTTCCGGCATGTTCGGGCTTGGTCTGGTGCTTTTCGTCAAGGTGCAGAGCGACGTGCATCTCGACCATATCCTGTTCGGCGACATGCTCGGCATCCTTCCCTCCGACCTGATCGAAACCGGCCTGATCGCGCTCGCCGCCACCCTCTTCCTCGTCATCCTGCGCAAGGACCTGCTGGTGCATTCCTTCGACGAGCAGCATGCCAAGGCGATCGGCCTGCCGGTGCGCCTGCTCCATTACGGGCTGCTCGCCGTGCTCTCGCTGACGGTGGTCGGCGCGCTGAAGGCAGTCGGCATCATCCTGTCGGTCGCCATGCTCGTCGCACCCGGCGCGATCGCGTTCCTCGTCACCCGCCGTTTCACGCCGATGCTGCTGACGGCGATGGCGATCGCGGCGGGCTGCTCGCTTCTCGGCATCTATGTGAGCTTCTTTTTGGACAGCGCCCCGGCCCCGACCATCGTGCTGCTGATGACCGCCCTGTTCGTCCTCGCCTTCGTGCGCACGACGATCAAGGCCCGCGCGGCCGCCTGAAATCTTTGCTGCGCCTCTTGCGCAAGCCGGACTGCGGGTATATACCCGCGCCATGCCGGACGATACGTGCCACTGCATCCTGCTGAGAAAAGCCTCCCGGAAGGTCTCGTCCTATTATGACGAGGCGCTGGCGCCGCTTGGCGTCAACATCGGCCAGTTCAGCCTGCTCCGGAACATCAACCGGCTGGCGCCGATCTCTCTGACGGACCTAGCCCCCCAGGTGGATCTCGACCGCTCGACGGTCGGCCGCAACGCCAAGGTGCTGGAACGCATGGGGCTGGTGACGATCGGCCATGGGGAGGACCAGCGCGAGGCCATGCTGATGCTGACGGACAAGGGGCGCAATCTTCTTGAAGAAGGCGCGCCGCTCTGGGACGGCGTGCAGGAGGACATCGAGCAGCGCCTTGGGCTGGAGAAGACCAAACAACTGCAGGAACTGCTCGCAGCACTCTGATTTTTTGTGCCCAGAAACGGGTATATACCCGAAATAACACGCTGCGGATGCGGCGACGATCAGGAAAGGGATAGCCATATGATTTCCACCAGCGCCGCCCGATGGATGGCCGGCAGAAACCTCCATTACGGATGGGTCGTCGCCGCGACCACCTTCCTGACCATGCTGGCGACCGCCGGCGCCATGGGCTCGGCCGGCGTGATGATCCAGCCGCTGCACCAGGAATTCGGCTGGGATATCGCCGACATCTCCTTTGCCATGGCGGTCCGTCTCGTGCTCTTCGGCCTGCTCGGCCCCTTCGCCGCCGCCTTCATGAACCATTTCGGCATCCGCCAGGTGGTGGCAACGGCGCTGGCGCTCATCATGGGCGGCATCGTCGTCTCGCTGTTCATGACCGAAGTCTGGCAGCTCGTGCTCCTCTGGGGCGTGGTGATCGGCGTCGGCACCGGCATGACGGCGCTGGTGCTCGGCGCGACCGTGGCGACCCGCTGGTTCTCCAAGCGCCGCGGCCTGGTCGTCGGTCTGATGACGGCGAGCAACGCCACCGGCCAGCTCGTCTTCCTGCCGCTGCTTGCAGCGCTCACCGAAGCCTATGGCTGGCGCACCGCGCTGACGCTGACCGTCGCGGTCATCGCCACCGCGATGGTGCTGGTCCTCTTGCTGATGCGCGATCATCCTGCCGATGTCGGCCTGCCGGCGTATGGCGAAACGACGGTTTCGAAGCCGCCGAAGCAGGACCACAAGCTCTTGGCGACGCTCGCCTCCCCGCTCGTCACCCTCTACAGCGTCTCCGGCAACCCGGTCTTCTGGGTTCTGTTCGGCACGTTCTTCGTCTGCGGCCTTTCCACCAACGGGCTTATCCAGACCCACTGGATCTCGATCTGCGGCGATTTCGGCATGGCTGCGGTGACCGCCGCCAGCACGCTTGCCGTCATCGGCATCTTCGATTTCTTCGGCACCATCTTCGCCGGCTGGCTTTCCGACCGCTTCGACAACCGCTTCCTGCTCTTCTGGTTCTACGGACTGCGCGGCCTGTCGCTGATCTACCTGTCCTTCTCGGGCTTCAGCTTCGTGGAACTGTCGGTCTTCGCGATCTTCTACGGCCTCGACTGGGTGGCGACCGTACCGCCGACGGTGAAGCTCGCGGCGGAAAACTTCGGCCGTGAAAAGGCGGGCCTCGTCTTCGGCTGGGTCTTCGCGGGCCACCAGCTCGGCGCGGCGACCGCCGCCTTCGGCGCCGGCTTCCTCAAGAGCGACTTCAACACCTATATGCCCGCGCTGCAGATCGCCGGCGTGATGTGCATGATCGCCGCGATCTCGGTCCTGCTGCTCAGGAAGCCCGGTTCGGCCACGGCGGTACCGCAGGCGGCTTGAAAACCGCGTGCGGCCAACTGCAGGAGCTTATCTTGTCATGAAACAGAAAACCGGGCATGAATGCCCGGCCCATTTCCGGGTAACTACTCCCGTTCAGGAGGAACGATCATGAGGCAGTTCGAACTCTAGCGCATAAGCGGAGTTCAACGTTCGCTTGTGCGCCAAGCCCGATCTTTGTCGAGCAATTGGAGCATAACATGCGAACCATCACACCTATGCCTGGCGACGGCATAGAGGTTTACGATGTCGATTCCGGAATTGGTGGCGTTTTCACGGTATCCATAGCCCGCGAGCTGGGAAAAGACACGCTCGAACTGCGTGTCTGGTACGGCAAATTGACGGAAGGCGGCTGGGAATCTTACGGCCTTTTCGACGGGTCAATGTTCAGAGCCAGCCGCAGCAGACTGAAGAACAAGCGAAAGCTTATCATTCGATAATCTGCAAGATCGCAAAAGGCCCGCCGAGGACGGGCCTTTTGCATTCCCGATAGAGCTGGAATTCACGCAGCGGCGAGCGCCAGTTCCTTCTGGATCATGGTGCGCAGCGCGACGAGGTCCTTGGCGAAGAGGCGGATGCCGTCCGACAGCTTTTCGGTCGCCATCTGGTCTTCGTTGAGCATCCAGCGGAACGTCTTCTCGTCGAGCGACTGCAGCGGCTCGGCCTTGAAGGTCTCGGGCGAGAGCTTGCGCGTGAGCGTGCCTTCGGCCTTGTCGAGCTCTTCGAGCAGCGCCGGGCTGATCGTCAGGCGGTCGCAACCCGCCAGCGCCTCGATCTCTCCGACATTGCGGAAGGAAGCGCCCATAACGATCGTCTTGATGCCGTTCGCCTTGTAGTAATTGTAGATCTGCCGGACGGAGACGACGCCCGGATCGGTCTCGGCCGTGTAATCCTGCCCGGTCGACTTCTTGTACCAGTCGAGGATGCGGCCGACGAAGGGCGAGATCAGGAAGACCTTGGCTTCGGCGCAGGCGATCGCCTGGGCCTGGGAGAAGAGAAGCGTCAGGTTGCAGTCGATACCTTCCGTCTGCAGCACTTCGGCGGCGCGAATGCCTTCCCAGGTGGAGGCAAGCTTGATCAGGATGCGGTCGCGCTCGATGCCGCGCTCCTTGTAGGCGGCGATGATCGACCGGGCCTTGGCGATCGAGGCCTCCGTATCGAAGGAGAGGTCGGCATCGACTTCGGTCGAGACGCGGCCGGGCACGATCCCCGCCAGCGCCGCGCCGACATCGATCGCCAGCCGGTCTGCGACCGCCGCGGCAACCGCATCATCCTGGCCGCCCTGCTTGCGGCCCCAGGCGATCGCTTCCTTCACCTTGTCGGCGAAGGCCGGCGTGCCGAGCGCCTTCAGCACGATGGTCGGGTTGGTGGTGCAATCCACGGGCTTGAGGCGGGCCACCGCTTCGATGTCACCGGTATCGGCGACGACCGTGGTCATGGAACGAAGTTGCTCTAGTTTCGACGTCATCCGAATAGTCCTCGATATGGAGATTAAACGCCTGTCGCGCGATTTTGCTCCCCCGCGCCCTCGCCAGACTATCGTCCGGGCATGGTGAAGAAGTCAAGACATTTGTCCTTCAGAATTGACATATGTTTCATGGCGGACGAATATCCGGCTCGGTTTCACCATTCCTCCGGAGGCCCGTTGGCGAAGCTCAGACGCGAGACCCACACCGCCTATTCCGAAGCGGCATCGCTCCGGCTGCGCGCGGCCTGGCTCTATTATAATCAGGGATTGACGCAGAAAGATGTCGCCGAACGGCTCGGCATCAGCCGCTCGACCGTGATCCGCCTGCTTGACGAGGCGATGAAGCGCTCCGAGGTGCAGATCTGGATCAGCGAGGGCGTCGACACCTGCGTCGAGCTCGCGACCCGGCTGGAGAAGGCCTATGGTCTGGACGAGGCCGTGGTGGTGCCGGCCCCGCGCGACGGCAGCGCCTCGGCAATGGCGGGCGCCGTCGGTCTCGCGCTCGGGCAGTTCCTTTCCGAAGTGGTGCAGAACGATATGACGATCGGCGTCGGCTGGGGCCGCACCATGACGGCCTCGCTGTCGAGTTTCCGTCCGCCGCGGCGGGAGAACTGCAAGGTCGTCTCGCTGCTCGGCGGCATCGTCGCCGTGCACCAGACCAACCCGATCGACTACACCTGGCGGTTTGCGGGCCAGCTCGGCGCCGAATGCTACATGTTCCTGGCGCCGCTGCTGGTGGACTCGGTCACCACCAAGCGGGCGCTGATCGAGCAATGCGGGTTGAAGACGATCTACGACCTTGCCGAGAACCTCGATCTCGCGGTGGTGAGCTGCGGCGATATCGGCCCGCACTCGACCTCGCTCTCGGAAGGCTTCATCTCGAAGGCGGAGCTCGACCGGCTGATCGCGGCGGGATGCGTCTGCGACACCATGTTCAACTTTCTCAACGAGGAGGGCCGCTCCGTCGACCACAAGCTGAACGAGCGGGTGATGTCGGTCGATCTCGATACGCTGAGGCAAGCCAAGCACATCGTGCTTTCCTCGGGCGGCGCCCACCGGGCCGTGGCGATCCGCGCCACGATCCGCAGGATCGGCTGCAACACGCTGATCACCGACGAGACGGCGGCGAAGGAGCTGCTGAAACTATCGGACGATCACACGCCTGATACTTCCGTGTAGGAGAAAGCGTTATCTAATTATGGTTGAACTGTGATGCCCCTTTGGATAACGTCGGGCCATGCCAAACATTCACTCTCCGAGACATAGCGTCTTTGACGAAGAACGCGCAAAAGAATGTGAAGCAGAGTTCAGGCGGGTGCTGGAACTGGTGATTTCGCGTGCCGTGGCGGCCGGCTGGCGCGAGAAGGAAGTCGCCCTGCAGATTGCGGACCTCGCCGAAGATTATGTCATGGACCTGGCCTTCAACAGCAAGGCTTCCGCGGCCAACGACAACTAGGACCCTTCAGGCGTTTCCCGCTTCCCAGCCGAGGATGGCCCGCTTGCGGGTGAGGCCCCAGTGATAGCCGGTGAGTGCGCCGCTTTTCCCCAGCGCCCGGTGACAGGGCACGACGAAGGAGATCGGATTTGCGCCGATCGCAGCACCCACGGCACGGCTCGCCGTCGGCTGGCCGATATCGCAGGCGACGTCGGAATAGGTAATCGCCTTGCCGAACGGGATCTTCAACAGGCTCTGCCACACGCGCACCTGGAAGTCCGAGCCGATCAGCACGACCTTCAGCGGTTGGTCGGACGACCATTGCGAACGGTCGAAGATACGCTTGATATAGGGCGCGGTGGCTTCCCGGTCCTCGACATATTCGGCATTCGGCCAACGGCGCGCCATGTCCTCGAAAGCGGCCTTTTCTCCGCCGGCATCGGCGAAGGCGAGGCCCGAAAGGCCGCGGTCCGTCGCCATGACCAGCGCCACGCCGAAGGGCGACGGATGGAAGCCGTAACGGATCGTCAGGCCGCCGCCGCGCGCCTTCCACTCGCCGGGCGACATGGCCTCGTGGGTGACGAAAAGGTCATGCAGCCGGCCGGGGCCGGACAAGCCCAGCTCGTAGGACGCTTCGAGCAGCGGCAGTTCCTCCTTGCCGAGCAGGCGCTTGGCATGATCGAGCGTGACGGCCTGCAGGAAGGCCTTCGGCGAAAGCCCCGCCCAGCGGGTGAACACCTTCTGGAGCTGGGTCGGCGACTGGCCGAGCTCGGCCGCGATGGTTTCGAGCGATGGCTGGTCGCGGTAATCGAGCGTGATCATCTCGATGACGCGGCGGACGGTCTCGTAGTCGGAGCCGTCCGGCGTCACGTTGACGGCGGGTTCGGTGATCTTTGCGAGAGCATTCATGATCTTACTCCTCCACAGCGCCGCACGCCGGAACGGCGCGCAAGGGCGTTGTGCAATTGACATGCCGTATAAATGCCCCTTCGGCTTCGCCGAAACCACCCGTTTCTTGCGGACCTACATCTTTTGTTTCACGGCAGCCAGCGCACCCTTGAACGCCTTGGCAAAGCTTTCACGGTCGTCCGGATTGAGGAAGGAGCCGACATCCGTTCCGCGCCCCTCGCCCGTCACATACATGGAGGTGATGCCGAACTCCTCATGGCGGTGGACGCGGAAGCGCGCCCAGAACGGGTTGAAGCGGTGCTCCACCATCCGCCCGGCCGGCGAGAATTTCCGGATCGAGAGATTGCTGCGCGACACGGTGACCTCCTCGCGCGCCCTGCCGGAGCGGTAGCTCATCTTCAGAGCGAAATAGAGGGCAAGGAAATCGAGCCCGAAGAAGAAGCCGATGGGATAGGCGCCGGTCACCAGGAAGAAGCCGCCATAGACGAGGCAGACCGCGCCGGACAGCATGAGCACGATCTGGAAGCCGCGCCGGCCGAGCGAGCGGTGCGGCGTGAGTTCGGCTGCGAAAACAGGCTGATCGCGGGAAGCGTCCACGTTGCTTTCCTTCACAGGGAATGCCTATACAGGCATATGGCGACTCCGAAAACCAAATCCAGCACCAGCACTTCGCAAAAGTCAAATCACGCGTCGGGGCGCAAGCCCAAGCGCTTCAAATCCGCCTATTCGAAAGCGGAGCTGGAGGAGATTTTCCGCCGCTTCTCCGTGCAGCGGCCCGAGCCGAAGGGCGAGCTGGAGCACGTGAACCCGTTCACGCTGGTGGTGGCCGTGGCGCTCTCGGCACAGGCGACCGATGCCGGCGTCAACAAGGCGACGCGGGCGCTTTTCAAGGTGGCCGACACGCCGGAAAAGATGCTGGCGCTCGGAGAGGAAGGCGTCATCGGATATATCAAGACGATCGGGCTCTACCGCAACAAGGCGAAGAACGTCATCGCCCTCTGTCGCATGCTGATCGACGAGTTCGGCTCGGAAGTGCCGAAGACGCGCGAGGAGCTGATGCGGCTTCCGGGCGTCGGCCGCAAGACGGCGAACGTGGTCATGTCGATGGCCTTCGGCATTCCGACGCTTGCGGTCGACACGCATATCTTCCGGATCGCCAACCGGCTGCTGCTCGCCCCCGGCAAGACGCCGGACGAGGTGGAGCAGCACATGCTGAAGGTGATCCCCGACCATTATCTCTACCACGCGCATCACTGGCTGATCCTGCACGGCCGCTATACCTGCAAGGCGCGACGGCCCGAATGCGAGCGCTGCGTCATCGCCGACCTCTGTCGCTCGCCGGAAAAGACCTGCGACGTCCCGGCGCCGCTGGTCGAGCTACCGCCGCAACAGATCGGCGTGGCCGAGGCCGTCGAGTAGCGCCGCGATCGCCGTCTCGTAGTCCTCGCGGCTGCCGCCGGCCTCGACGGCGATGGCCGCGCGATCGAAGGCGGCGGAGATCAGCACCGTCAGCGGGTCGAGAAGCGGCTCCAGCCCCGAACCCGCGATGAATTCGGCAAGCCCGGCCTTCAGGCTCGCCTCCGCCGGATCGTCGGCAAGCAGCGCTGGCGCCTCGCGCAGGAGAAGCCTGGTGCGGCCGGGCACCGCCATGGCGTCGAAATAGGCCGAGGCGCCCCGCAGCAGCGCCTCCCGCGCCGACGTCGCATCGGCGGATTTCGCCTCTATCGTCGTGCCGACCTCCGCCGCCTCGCGCTCCACGACGGCGGAAAACAGCGCCTTCTTGTCCTCGAAATGATGATAGAGCGCCCCGCGCGTGACATTCGCAGCCGCGACGATCTCCGGCGTCGCGGTCTCCGCATAGCCCTTCTCCACGAAAAGCGCCCGGGCGGCATCCAGAAGAGCGGTTCGGGTGGCATCGGTGCGTTCGCGATTGCTGCGCGGCATCTTCTTTTTCCATTTACATACAGACAGAATGTATCTATAAAGAAACATACAGACTGAATGTATCTTAAAGAGAGAGGAAGGAAAAGCCATGAAGGCGTTGAGCTACTATCCCGTCATCATGACCGACGACGTCCCCGGCACGGCGGCCTTCTATGCCGGGCATTTCGGCTTTGAGGCGCTATTCTCCGCGGATTGGTACGTCCACCTGCAATCGAAGGACAGCGAGCACGTGACGCTGGCGATCCTCGAAGGCAGCCACGAGACCATCCCAGAAGGCGGTCGCGGCAAGATCTCAGGGCTTCTCCTGAACTTCGAGGTGGAGGATGTCGATGCCGTCTACGATCGCCTCAAGGCCGCCGGGCTGCCGATCCGGCTCGATCTCCGCGACGAGGATTTCGGCCAGCGGCATTTCATCACCTCGGACCCGAACGGCGTGCTGATCGACGTGATCACGCCGATCCCGCCGAGTGCCGAATTCGCGGCGATGTACGATGCTTCGGTCCTGCCGGGCTAGGTTTTGAAGACCGGGTCGCGGCGGGAGATCGCCTTGTGGAGATGCACCATGAGGCCCGCCGCGAAGAGCGGCGTCAAGAGGTTGACGATCGGGATCGCCAGGAAGCAGGCGATCAGAAGGCCCGCCATGAAGACGGTCGAGGAATGTTTGGAGCGGAAGGCACGCGCGTCCGCAGGCGTCCGGAACCGCATCGCGGCGAATTCGAAGAATTCCCGGCCGAGCAGATAGCCGTTCACCAGGAAGAAGGCGATCAGGTTGATGCCCGGGATGAACAAGAGAAAAAGCGCGACGATGTTGCCGGCGATCACCACGCCGAGGAATTTGATCGAGCTGGCGATCGCCTCCCCGATCGGCATGGCCTTGCCGGGCGGATCGTCCGGATAGTCGCGTTTCTCGACCACTTCCGCCACGTCGTCGAGGAAAAGGCCGGCGATCAGAGCGGTGATCGGCGCGATCAGCAGGGCGAGCGCGAGCGCCAGCCCGATGCTGGCGACGATCGCCGCGACCAGGGTGAGCCAGCCGGTCCAGTCCGGCAGGTCGGGAAAGAAGGCGGCGAACCAAGGCCAGGCATAAAAGGCGAATAATTCGCGAAGCGCGAACCAGAGACCGACCAGCACGAGAATGGTTAGGCCGAGCGTCTTCCAGAAGACGGAACGGGTCTCCGGCGCGAAGAGGTTGAGGAGCGAAAGGCGTGCGGCGTCGAGGATCATCGGCGTCTCCAGTTATGCCGCAGAGATGTAGGTTTGAGGAAGCGCGGGAGCAAGCGCCAACCGGATGGGTGCCGGACAAGAAAATTTTGCGGGCATGTCACACCCGCGGATCCTGGCTCGTCATGGTGTCGTAACCAACAGAAGGAAACGGACCATGAGTGCCAAGTTTGATATTTTCTCCGCCGCTCCCGCGCTGATGAAGAAGTGGATGGGCGTCTCCGTCGAAGTTGCGTCGAGCCTTGAGCCGAGCCTCATCGAACTCGTCAAGATCCGCGCCTCGCAGATCAACGGCTGCGCCAACTGCATCAACATGCACACGGCGGAAGCCCGCGCGAAGGGCGAAACCGAGCAGCGCATCTACCTCTTGTCGGCCTGGCGTGAAGCTCCATGCTATTCCGATCGCGAACGCGCTGCACTAGGCTGGACCGAGGCGCTCACCCGGCTTTCGGAAGGCCATGCGCAGGAAAGCGCCTATGAAGTCCTGTGGGCCCATTTCACGGCGGAGGAACAGGTGAAGCTCACTTTGATGATCAATGTCATCAACGGCTGGAATCGCCTCGCGGTCGGCTTCGGTCTGTGGACCGACCCCGCGGCAGCAAAGGCTGCCCAGGCCGTGGTGGCGGCCGCCTGATGGCGGGGCTCGACCATGAGGACGCAGCGGCGAGCTTCGATCCGCTGCGTCCGAAGCTCATGCGCGTCGCCTATCGCATGCTCGGATCCGTGGCCGACGCCGAGGATATGGTGCAGGAGGCCTTCATCCGCTGGATGAAGGCCGACCGCAACGCCGTGCGAGAGCCGGAAGCATTCCTGCGCCGGACGGTCACGCGCCTCTGCCTGGACCAGCTCAAGTCGGCGCGGCGCCAGCGCGAGACCTACGTCGGCCCATGGCTTCCCGATCCCGTGGTGGAAGAGGAAGCACAGGAAGACGTGACACTGCCGTTGATGCTTGCCCTGGAACGTCTTTCGCCGCTCGAACGGGCGGCCTTCCTGCTGCACGACGTGTTCGGACTGGGCTTCGAGGAAGTCGGGGCGGCCGTCGAACGCGACCCGGCCGCCTGCCGCCAGCTTGCCGCCCGTGCGCGCATCCATGTCCGCGAGGCGAGAACCCGCTTCCAGGTGGACAAGCAACGGGGCGTCGAGCTTGCCGAGGCCTTCTATGCGGCATCGCGTAGCGGCGACATGAAGGCGCTTGGCGCGATGCTGGCGGCGGACGTGAGCGTTCATGCAGACGGCGGCGGCAAACGCCCTGCGATCCTGGAACCGATCTTCGGCTTCGATGCCGTGATGAAGGTGCACGAAAATCTGGCGGCCCTGTTCAAGAAACACGGCTCGCAACTGGTTCGTGCCGGCTTCGTCAACGGCCTGCCGGGCTTTGTCACGCTGGAAGCGGATGGCGAGTTCCAGACGACCGCGCTCGACATCGAGGACGGCAAGATCGCTGCCATCTATGTGGTGAGGAACCCCGACAAGCTGAGGCATCTGCATTAGCGGCCCTCCCCCCTTTGATCGTGATTTGGGCCGGCAGGCCGTGTATAATGACGATGATATGGACGGGAGGACCGATCATGCGCGTTCGCAGATTGACTGTCCTGATGACGCTGCTTGCGGGCACCTGCGTGTTTGCACAGGCTCAGCAGACAAAGCCGATGTCGATCGAAGTGTTTCCCTTCGAACTGGAGGACAAAAGCGCCGGAGCAGGAATAATTCCGCCGGATGAACACGATAGACGCTATCTGTCGGAATCGGCGCAGGTTGCCAGGGAGATGCTCTCCCAATCGGGGCGTTTCACGATCATCGACGGGGCGGCGAGAGATGAGGCGGCGGCGCCGCACGGATTGCGCAACTGCGGGGGCTGTGAAGGCAGGATAGCCAGGGAGCACGGCGCGTCTCTTGCCTTGCTGGGCGTTGTAACGCGCGTCAACCGGACGGAACATACGATGTTCATCCGCATCCTTGACGCTGAAACCGGAAAACCTGTTTCGGTGGGCTTTACCGACCTCCGCATGGGCGCGAACTATGCCTGGCCACGTTCCGTGAAATGGCTGATGACGAACCGAATTCTGCGGTAGGGCGGCTAGAGCTGAGCCTCGATGGCCGCCTTGTCGATGACCGACCAGACTTCCGCAATCTTTCCCGCCTGAAACCGGTAGAAGACGTTTTCGGCAAACGCGACCCTCTTCCCATTGATGTCGAGGCCGAGGAACGTCCCTTTGGGCGTGCAGTCGAACGCGAGCCTGCTTGCCACATGGGGCGGATCGCAGACGAGCAACTCGATGTCGAAATGCAGATCCGGAATTTGCTCGAAGTCCCTTGTCAGCATATCCCGATAACCGGAAATGCCGATCCGCCGGCCATTGTGGACAACGTCATCGCCTACGAAGCGGCCGAGACCTTGCCAGTCCTGACTGTTCAGACAGGCGATGTATGCGCGATAGATGCCGGAGAGCTCCGAACTGTTCATCACTCCATCCCCCGCAACTCCTCCCGGTGCCTTACCATCGTAAGGAACCGGCGGTAGTCGCGGTCGTATTGCCCCGCGCGCCCAGGATTGGGAAGCCGTTCCGTGCCGCCCGCATCCATCGACCGGCCCGCTTCGAAGAGTGAGCCATGCACGCCGCCGGCGACCGCGGCCGCCATGGCCGTGCCGAGCAGCACCGCATCGCGCGTTTCCGGGATCACCACCCTGCGGCCGGTGACGTCGGCATAAAGCTCGACGAGCAGCGGATTGTTCACGTGTCCGCCGGTGACATGCAGCGTCTCGAACCGGTAGCCGTAGCCGGCGAGCGTTTCGAGGATATGGCGGATGCCGAGCGCGACGGCGACGCAAGATCGCCAGTAGAGCCGGCAGAGCCCGTCGAATGAGGTGTCGAGGGTGAGGCCGCTGATGACGCCGGTCGCATGCGGATCGGCGAGCGGCGAGCGGTTGCCGTGAAAATCCGGCAGGACATGCAGGTTCGGGGCGATATCGCCCTCTTCCGCGGCGCGCAATTGCTCTACGCGGGCGATGATACGGCCGTGCAGCTCGGTGGTCGGTTCGCCGCCCGCGGCATGCATGTGGACGATATGGTCGAGCAGCGCGCCGGTCGCCGACTGACCGCCCTCGACCAGCCAATGGCCCGGCAGGATCGCTTCGTAATAGGGTCCCCAGAGGCTGCGGCCCGGCTTGGCCTCGCGGGCGAAGGCGACGATGCAGCTCGACGTGCCGCCGATCAGCGCCACGCTGTTCTCCAGCTTCGAGCCTCCCGGCGAGCCGCCCGACACCCCGCCAAGAACCCCGAAGGCGCCCGCATAGGCATCGATCATGCCCGGCGCCACCTCGACGTCTGTATCGAGGCCGAGTTCATCGGCGGCCTTCGGGCTGAGGCGCCCCATGCTTGCGCCCGCCCCGGCCGTCTCGTCCGGCAGGCCGCCCTTTTCCAGAAGATCGTCGAGCCCGGCGAGCACCAGGTAATCGGCGCTCCAGCCGGGGTTCTCATGGGCGAGATAGTTCCACTTGGCCGTCAGCGTGCAGCGGGAACGGGCGGGCGAGTCGGTCGCCTTCCAGGTGAGGAAATCGGCAAGGTCGAAGAAATACCCCGCCCTCGCCCAGCTTTGCGGCAGGTTCTTCTTCAGCCACATGAGCTTCGGCATTTCCATCTCGGGCGACAGCGAGCCGCCGGAAAACTCCAGCACCCTGTGGCCGGTGGCGGAGAGAAGATCGGCCTCCTTGATTGCCCGGTGATCGAGCCAGACGATCGTGTCGTGGCTGCTTTCCCCCGTCGTGGAGACGGTGAGCTGGCGTCCCTCGCGGTCGCGGGCGACGAGCGAGCAGGTGGCGTCGAAACCGATGGCGGCGACCTGCGATGCCGCGATACCCGCCTCGGCAACCGCCTCCCGCACCGCCCGGCAGGTGGCCGCCCAGATATCCTCGGAATCGTGCTCGGCGTGGTTTTCCTTCGGGCGGAACATCAGGATCGGGTGCTTGGCCTTCGCCAGCAGGCGTCCGTTGCGGTCGAACACTCCGGCGCGCGCGCTGCCGGTGCCGATATCGACCGCAACGAGGTGATCACGCATCCCGATCTGTTTCCTGTCCCTGTGTTCGCTTCGGAATTTCGCGAGCCGCCCTAAGGTGCGGCCCGGGAAACGGGTCCGTTGCGGTCCTCCATATGTTTTCGGACAAGGTGTATCAAATCCGGCATGGCGTCAAACACGACTTCCGGAGAAAGCGCATCGATCCGTTCGCGGTAACCGGGGGCTGAGGCATGAGAGCCGCCGACGAAGGCGAACGCGACCATGCCGGCGCGATGCGCGGCCTCGATGCCGGCGGGGCTGTCCTCGATGACGATGCAGTTTCCGGGGTCGGCCCCCATCTGGCTCGCCGCATGCAGGAAGAGGTCGGGCGCCGGCTTGCCGCGCGCCACCATGGCGGCGGAAAAGATGTTCGGTTCGAGCCTGTCGATGAGACCGGTGAGCGAAAGCGACAGGCGGATGCGCTCCGGCTGGCTGGAGGAGGCGACGCAGCGGCGCAAGGTCAGCGCATCCAGCGTCTCGGCGATGCCGGGCATGGGCTTGAGCTCGGCGCGGAAGCGGGCGTAGAGATCACGGCGCATGTCTTCCAGGAAGGCGTCGTCCGCCTCGATGCCGAATTCCTCGCGTATGGTCTTCGTCACCGTGGCGAGGCTGCGGCCGAGGAAATGGCGGCAGGCCTCCGCCTCGTCCAGGACCAGCCCCTTGCGGCCAAGCCCGTCGAGCAGCACGCGGATCGAGACGGTTTCGCTGTCGACGAGTACCCCGTCGCAATCGAAGATCACCAATGGTCCCGCCGTCTGCACCACGTCTCCCACCCGCTATTTGACGAGATCGCCTGCCAGATACAGCTCGAGCGTCTTCGCCGTCCCCTCTTTCCAGAGCGTCGCAAGCGCATGGGCGAAGCGCTTGCGGAACAGCTCGGATTTCGAAACCTCGCCGAAGATTTCATCGAAGACAAGGAAGGCCTCGGGGTTATCCTTGGCTTTCAGCGCCGCCGCGTGCAGCTTGTCGGCGCTCGTGTCGTTGAAGACGATCTCCTTGCCGCTGTCGGACGTGCCAGCGAAATAGCGGCACCAGAGCGCCGAGACGAGCGAAAGACCAACGATGTCGAGCCCCTTGGCGAGCCGGTCGCGGGTCGAAGGCAGGATGAATTTCGGCTGCCGGTTGGAACCGTCCTGCGCCAGCCGCGGAATGGTGTCGCCGATCTTCGGGTTCAGGAAGCGGCGCTCGATCAGCGCGAAATAGTCGTTGAGATCGGTGCCCGGCACCGGCGGCACGATCGGGATGATCTCGTCCTTTTCGAGCTTCGCGAGGAAGGCGCGGATCAGCGGATGCTCCATCGCCTCATGGACGAAATGGATGTCGAGCAGCGCCGCCGGATAGGCGATCGCCGCATGGCCGCCATTCAGGATGCGGATCTTCATCAACTCGTAGGGGGCCACATCCGGCACGAACTGCACGCCGACCTCTTCCAGCCGCGGACGCCCGGCGGGGAACTTGTCCTCCATCACCCACTGCTTGAATTCCTCGCAGAAGACCGGCCAGTTGTCGTCGATGTCGAAATCCTCTCTGAGAATGCCGATCTCGCGCTGCCCGGTGGCCGGAGTGATGCGGTCCACCATCGAGTTCGGGAAGGCGACGTTCTCATGGACCCAGCGGGCGAAACCGGGATCGGAAAGCCTGGCGAGGCCGATGACGGTGTTTTCCGTCACCTCACCGTTTCCGGGAATGTTGTCGCAGGACATGATGGTGAAGGGCGGTATACCCTTTTCCTTGCGCAGCCTGAGGCCCGCGAGGATGAGGCCGAAGACGGTCTTCGGGTCCTCCGGGTGCCTGCCGTCCTCGGCGATTGCCGGATGGGCCGGATTGAACTGCCCGGAAGCATCGATGAAATAACCGCCTTCGGTGATCGTCATCGACACGATGCGGATCGCCGGATCGGCGAGCTTTTCGATCAGCGCCTCTTTCTGGTCCGGCGCGATGATGTCGATCATCGGCGCGGTGACCCGCGCGGCTGTCTTGTTGTTGTCCTGCTCGACGACGGTGGTGAGATAATCCTGGGCCTTCAGCTTGTCGCGCATGGCGGCGTCCGACGGCAGAACGCCCGCGCCGACGATCGCCCAGTCGTGTCCGCTGCCGATGTTGAACAGGTCGTCCAGATAGACTGCCTGATGGGCCCGGTGGAAATTGCCGACCCCGAAATGCACGATGCCGGGGGTCAGGCTCCTGGGATCATAGGCCGGCACGGCGGCGGTGGCCGCGGCGTCCTTCAAGCTCGCCAGCGAAAGCTTCACAGTCATTGTCTCATACTCCAGTGTGGCCTGCGAAATATCAGGCCAATAAGGCAGACCAACACCTCCGCCTTGATCGCAGGGTATTGGTTTGATGGCATGCGGCACTCCTCCCGCCGTCATCCTCGGGCTTGTCCCGAGGATCTATCCACGTCGAGATTATCGAACCGTTTGCAGATGCTCGGGACAGGCCCGAGCATGACGACCAAGCGCTTGCACTCCCGTCACAACCTCAGGCCTTGATTGCAATGCCCCTGTCATCGAAACGATGCAGCTTGGTCTCGTCGGGGGTCATATAGACCTTGTCGCCGTGACGGGCGCCGAATTCGCCGTCGCAGCGCGCGGTGACTTGGCCGATGCCTTCGACGTCGAGATGCAGGAAGGTGTCGGCGCCGAGATGTTCGGCGACCGTCACCCTGCCGGTCCACAGGCCGCTGTCCCTCGACAGGCCGATATGCTCCGGCCGGATGCCGGCGGTCCTGGCATTCTTCGACTGCGCATAGGCGCCGTCAATGAAGTTCATGCGGGGCGAGCCGATGAAGCCGGCGACGAAGAGGTTCTTCGGACTGCGGTAGAGCTCCAGCGGCGAGCCGACCTGCTCGATATTGCCGCGGTTCAGCACGACGATCTTGTCGGCCATGGTCATCGCCTCGATCTGGTCGTGGGTGACGTAGACCATCGTCGTCTTCAGCTGGTGGTGGAGCTCGGAAATCTCCAGCCGCATAGTACCGCGCAGCGCCGCGTCGAGATTGGAGAGCGGCTCATCGAACAGGAAGGCCGACGGTTCGCGCACGATCGCCCGGCCGATCGCCACCCGCTGGCGCTGGCCGCCGGAAAGCTGCGAGGGCCGGCGCTCCAGGTAGTCGGTGAGGTTGAGGATGCGCGCGGCGTCCGTCACCTTCCTGTCGATCGCGGCTTTGTCCATCTTCGCCATCTTCAGCGGGAAGGCGATGTTGTTCCTGACGCTCATATGCGGATAGAGTGCATATGACTGGAAGACCATCGCAAGCCCGCGCTGGGCAGGGGCGGCGGCGGTGACGTCCTTGCCGTCGATGAGGATCTGGCCGCCGCTGACATCCTCGAGGCCGGCGATCAGGCGCAGAAGCGTGGACTTGCCGCAGCCGGAGGGGCCGACGAAGACGACGAACTCGCCGTCGTGGATTTCCAGGTCGATCGAGGGGATGACCTTGGCCTCGCCGAAGGTCTTCGACACGTTTTTGAGGGTGATGCTGCCCATAGCCGGGGGTCCTTGCTTAATCGCGCCGCCTACTTGACCGCACCGAAGGTGAGGCCGCGAACGAGTTGTTTCTGGCTGAACCAGCCGAGGATGAGGATCGGCGCGATCGCCATGGTGGAGGCGGCCGAAAGCTTCGCCCAGAACAGCCCCTGGGGGCTCGAGAAGGAGGCGATGAAGGCCGTCAGCGGCGCCGCGTTGGTGGTCGTCAGCCGGATCGTCCAGAACGCCTCGTTCCAGGCGAGGATGATGTTCAAAAGCAGCGTCGAGGCGATCCCCGGCACCGCCATCGGGGTGAGCACGTAGACGATCTCCTGCCACAGCCCCGCCCCGTCCATCCGCGCCGCCTCCAGGATCTCGCCGGGGATCTCGCGGAAATAGGTGTAGAGCATCCACACCACGATCGGCAGGTTGATCAGGGTCAGCATGACGGTCAGCCCGATGCGCGTGTCGAGCAGCCCGAAATCGCGGAACATCAGGTAGATCGGCACGAGGACGGCGACCGCCGGCATCATCTTGGTGGAGAGCATCCACATCAGGATGTCCTTGGTGCGCTTCGTCGGCGAGAACGCCATGGCCCAGGCGGCGGGGATCGCGATGATCAGGGCGAGGATCGTCGAGCCGACCGACAGGATCACGGAGTTCATGAACGGCTTCAGGTAGTCCCGCTGGGTCTGGACCGTGACGTAGTTCTCGAACGTGCCGGACGGGATGAGGTTGAAGCCGGCGATCGCCTCCGGCTCGGTCTTGATGCTGGTGATCAGCGTGTAGAGGATCGGGAAGAAGATGACGAGCGCGACGATCCAGGCAGCGGCCGTGGCGGTGATCTTGTGCCTTGTGGTGACGGAGCGGGCCATGACGTGATCTCCTACCGGTCCAGGTTCCTGCCGACGGCGCGCATCAGGAAGATGGCGACGACATTGGCGAGGATGATGGCGATGATGCCGCCCGCCGAGGCTCCGCCGACATCGTAGCCGAGCAGCGCGGTGCGGTAGATGAGGAACGGCAGGTTTGTGGAGGCGTAGCCGGGACCGCCATTGGTGGTGACGAGGATTTCCGCATAGACGCCGAGCAGGAAGATCGTCTGGATGAGGATGACGACCGTGATGGCGCGGGCGAGATGCGGCAGCGTCAGATAGATGAAGCGGTTGAGGAAGTTGGCGCCGTCCATCTCGGCCGCCTCCTTCTGCTCGCCGTCGAGCGACTGCAGCGCGGTCAAGAGGATGAGGGTGGCGAACGGCAGCCATTGCCAGGCGACGATGACGACGATCGAGAAGAGCGGGTATTGCGCGAACCAGTCGACCGGGCGAAGGCCGAAGAACCTGGCGATATCCGCGAGCACCCCATAGCCCGGATGCATGATCATGTTCTTCCACACCAGCGCCGCGACCGGCGGCATGACGAAGAACGGCGAGATGACGAGGATGCGCACGATCCCCTGCCCGAAGATCGGCTGGTCGAGCAGCAGCGCGATCGCGATGCCGCCGACGACGGTGATGGCGAGCACGCCGACGACGATCACCAGCGTGTTCCAGATCGACTGGAAGAAGGCCGGGTCGGTGTAGAAATATTGATAGTTGAAGAAACCGGCGAAGCTCACATTGGCGGGATTGAGCAGATTGTAGTTCTGGAACGAGAACCACAATGTCATCGCCAAGGGAACGATCATCCAGACCAAGAGAAGCAGAACGGAGGGCGCCATCATCAGCCGCGCCAACGTCTTCGTGTTTTGCGTTGCCATATCGACGCCCTCCCTAAATCGCTGCGCCTTTTCTTTGGGAAGGAGACGGCGCAGGGATGCAGCTTCTTCTTATTATCCCGGTGATGCTTTCGAAATCCGGCCGCCCGGCGGAGACTTGACCGGGCGGCCGAGTGCTCGGGAGGCTTACTTGATATACCCGGCGCGGGTCATTTCGCGCGTGGTGGCGGACTGCGCCTGGGCAAGCGCGTCGTCGACGGTGGACTGGCCGGCGACGACGGCCGAGAAGAGCTGGCCGACATTCGTGCCGATCGCCTGGAATTCCGGGATCGCCACGAACTGGCCGCCCGTATAGGGCACCGGCTTGACGGTCGGCTTGGTGATGTCGGCCGCCTGCATCGCTGCAAGCGTAGGCTCCGCGAATGACGCCGCCTTCTTGTATTCCTCATTCTCGTAGAGCGAGGTGCGCGTGCCCGGAGGAACGTTCGACCAGCCCTCCTTGGAGGCGACGAGCTGGGTATATTCCTTGCTGGTCGCCCAGGAGATGAACTTCTGAGCGGCCTCGGCCTTGGTCGAGCTCGCCGGCACGGCAAGGTTCCACGACCACAGCCAGTTGCCGTGGTTGTTCACGCCTTCCTTGGTCGGGAAGATCGCATAGCCGACCTTGTCGGCAACCGTCGAGTTCTTCGGGTCGGAGACGAAGGAGGCCGCAACGGTGGCGTCCATCCACATGCCGCACTTGCCCTGCTGGAAGAGCGTCAGGTTCTCGTTGAAGCCGTTCGAGGAAGCGCCGGACGGGCCGGCATCCTTCATCAGATCGACATAGAACTGCAGCGCCTCTTTCCATTCCGGCTGGTCGAACTGCGGCTTCCAGTTCTCGTCGAACCAGCGGCCGCCGAAGGAATTGGTCAGCGCCGTGACGAAGGCCATGTTCTCGCCCCAGCCGGCCTTGCCGCGCAGGCAGATGCCGTTGATGTCGGCGGAACGGTCGGTGATCTTGCGGGCCGCATCGCCGATGAACTGCCAGGTCGGGCTTTCCGGCATCTGGAGGCCGGCCTTCTCGAACAGGTCCTTGCGGTACATGATCATCGCCGACTCGCCGTAAAACGGCGCGGCATAGAGCTTGCCCTCGACGGTCAGGCCGCCGCGGATCGCCGGCAGAAGGTCGTTGACGTCATAGGCGTCGCCGAGCTTGTCGAGCTCCAGCAGCCAGCCCTGCTTCGCCCAAATCGGCACTTCGTAATTGCCGATCGTCAGGATGTCGTACTGGCCGCCCCTGGTGGCGATATCCGTGGTGACGCGCTCGCGCAGCACGTTCTCTTCCAGCGTGACCCAGTTGATCTCGATATCCGGATTGGCCTTGGTGAATTCCGACGTCAGGCCCTGCATGCGGACCATGTCGCCGTTGTTGACCGTCGCGATCGTGAGAGTTTCGGCCGAAGCCGCGGTGGAAAGAACCCCGGCAAACACCAGCGCTGAGCAGGCGCCCAGCAAAACCGTCTTCAGTGTCATATCTTCCTCCCGAGAAGATTAAATGCGAGCATTCGCTTTGCTCATGGGCAATTACCCACAAAACGGCGTGAAAAGTCAATCGGCATTCGTCGCTGCGATGCAACGGACATAGGTCATGCCGTTGATTTGGCTAGGTATAATTTTTGCTCAGTCGATGAGCAATTGCTCCGCAGTGGCTTCATCGGTGATGATGCCATTGATGATTTTGCCCTTCAGGGCGGCGGAAATCGCTGCGAATTTTTTCCTGCCCTGGGCTATCCCGATGACCGCCGAAGTTTCGCGCGAGGGGATCGGAACGCTGGCGACGCGGTCGTTGATGGAGTTGTCGAGGAGCCGGCCCCGATGATCATAGACCCAGCCGCAGATCTCGCCGGCCGCGCCGCTTTCGACCAGCTTGAGCATTTCGTCCCTCCCGAGGAAGCCGTCGACGCAGAGCGGACCGTCGACGCCGAGTTCGCCGATGCCGACGAAGGTGACGTCCGCCTGGGCGCCGAGCGCGATCGTGGAGCGCACCAGCGCTTGGTCGTGCAGGGTCTCGCGCTCTTCCGCCGACGAACAGAGGACCGGCAGCGGCATGGGGAAATGCCGGGCCTTGATGGCATCGGCCATCGAGAAGATGACGTTGTAGAAGGCGGCCGAACCGTCCGGCCCGATATTGCCGGTGAGCGACACGATGCGGTGCTGCGGGCATTCCATCGGCGGCAACTGGTCGACGGCGGCCTTCAGGGTGCGGCCGGTGCCGACGGCGATCACGATCGGATCCGGCCGCTTCAGCCAGCGCTCGATCTCCGCTGCTCCCGCCTCGGCAATGCCGACCGTCGTCGACACGCCGGCGGGATCGCTCGGCACCACTTCCACATGCCTGAGATCGTATTCCTGGCGCAGGGCCTCGGCGAGCTCGAGGCAGGCCGCGATCGGATGGTCGAGACGCACCTTGATGAGGCGTTCGGCGACGGCGAGCGACACGAGCCGCTGCGCCGACTGCCTCGAAATGCTCATGGCCGCGGCAATCTCGTCCTGGGTTCTTCCCGCAACGTAGTAAAGCCAGCCCGCCCGCGCCGCATCGTCGAGCCGCCCTTGCGTGTCAGACCGTTTTGCCATGGCAGAAAATCTCCTCGGCGTGTTTGCTGCCATGTTTTTCGAGTCGCTGTCAAACGGTGGGCGGCGGGAAGCAGATCAGGTGGAGAGCGCCATGAAATCGAGATTGACTGGCTGCCTCGGCAAAATCTTCCTTTCAGGCGAGGGTGGACGCATTTCCGTGATCGCGGTCCCATCGACAGCTGGCTGAAGACGAAAGTTACGTGCCCACACTTTTCCGTATCCCTTCAGGAAAAAGCCGTAGTGGATGCTGGATGCCTCTTCGGGCACATCCAGAACGATCGAGCGCTCGATCCACCCGGACGTGCCGTAAATCGCCCCATCAGTCTCACGTTGAAGCATGTTGTCGAAACGCAGGCTTGGCCCCGCCGTACCATCAATACGCATCCAGATGGTTCCGACATTCGCGGCCTCAGCCCTGATACTGGCTGTCAAGCGCAGTGTCGTGCCGCGATAATTGTCCGCTTCGATGCTCTGCATCATGCAGGCGAAGCGCTCGTTGCCCAAATCGATTTCCCGGCCGACCACGCATTCGATCAGAGCGCAGCCGGACGAAGACGGATCGAGACCGATCCGATATCGCTTCGTGTCGGTAAAACCTGTCGGAAACCAACCTGACGGCATCGGCAGCGGTTCCAGTTTCGCCCTGGCCGATTCGATCTGGGCAGAGAGAACGTTCCAGTCTGCAAGTCCGAATTGCCGCGCGACCAGTTCCAGGCACTCGCTGTGGGAAATATTGATATTCCGCTCCGCCAAAGACTGGCGCAACGCCTTCGCCATGGCTTTCGATTCGAGGAAGCTCTTCATCGGTCAATCCTCACCCGGGCGACTCGTGAAAGAGGTCAGTGCTCGCATTGCTGATGAATCGCCGAGGCGGATCAGACCATGAATTCGGTTATGCGTTCACCATTCCACGAGGGAGCGAGCGGCAGGCCGCACAAGCCTGATTCGAAGACTAACAGGCTTGTTTGACCGGTCAAGCGAAAGCAGCTCCTGCTCGATCTGAGCCTCGGAGACCATCACTTATTCCGTCGTGCGAGACGCGACAGCGGTACGAACCCGCTCAAGTACATAAGCCCTCTGCCGCTCTGGCGACCAGCCTTCGCGGTCGAACATCTCGAACATCGCAATCTGTTCCGCATCAAGGGGATTCCCCTCGATCATCTGAAGATGAGCGGCTTCAAGCGTGCGCTGCCGGATCGTGTCCTTGTCGCTCATGTGAGAACTTTCTTCGTGCCAAGCGGATCGATCAGTCCGAATTTCATATGCATTGGAAGATACCAGAAATCGGGACATTCGGCAAATTCGACGGCGTCGAAAACCTCACGCCACCTGTACCAGATGTCCCGCACTCACCTCGTGGTATTCCCGCTTCGGCGGCACGTAGTTGACGGGGCGGATGGGGCTCTTGATCTCGTCGGTCGACATGTTGCGCGTGATTCTGCGGCGCGACGGGTCCGGCACCGGCACCGCCGACATCAGCTTCCTGGTATAGGGATGCTGCGGGTTTTCGAACACCGCCGCCCGCGGGCCGATCTCGACGATCTCGCCGAGATACATCACCGCCACCCGGTGGCTGACGCGCTCCACCACCGCCATGTCGTGAGAGATGAAGAGGTAAGCGAGGTTGAGGCTCTGCTGCAGGTCGAGCAGAAGGTTGCAGACCTGCGCCTTGATCGACACGTCGAGCGCCGAGACCGCCTCGTCGGCGACGATCACCTTCGGATCGAGCATCAGCGCCCTTGCGATGGCGATGCGCTGTCGCTGGCCGCCGGAAAATTCGTGCGGAAACCGCTTCATCATGTCGGCGGACAAGCCCACCTTCTCCATCAGGCCCGCCGCTTTGTCCCGCGCCTGCTGCTTGGTGCCGAGACTGTGTTCGACGAACGGCTCCATCACCGCCGCCCCGACGCTCATGCGCGGGTTCAAGGAGGCGAACGGATCCTGGAACACCATCTGGATCGACCGGCGCATCTGCCTGAGCGTCGATGCGTCGAGCTTCATCACCTCGTAGCCGTCGAGCGTCACCTCGCCGCTGGTCGGCGTGATCAGCCGCGTCACCGAACGGCCGGTGGTCGACTTGCCGCAGCCGGATTCGCCCACCAGCGACAGCGTCTCCCCCTCGAAGAGATCGAACGAGACCTTTTCCACCGCATGCACGGCGCCGGTCTTGCGGCCGAACAGTCCGGAATGGATGTCGAAACGCGTCGTCAGGTCCTTTACGTCGAGGATCGGCGTCTTGCCCTTGGCGACCGTGTCGGTGACGTCGGCAAGCGGCTGCTGTTCGCCCGTCTTCACGTCGATGATCGGGAACCGCAAGGGGAGCTTCCGCTCGCCCATCGAGCCGAGCCGCGGCACGGCGGAGAGAAGCGCTCGCGTATAGGGATGCCGGCCGCGGTGGAAAATGTCGCCGGTCTCGCCCGTCTCCACCGCATCACCGCGATACATGACGATCGTCCGGTCGGCCACCTCCGCCACCACGCCCATGTCGTGGGTGATAAAGAGAACGGACATGCCCTCCTCGTCCTGCAGCGCCTTGATCAGATCGAGGATCTGGCCCTGGATCGTCACGTCGAGCGCCGTCGTCGGCTCGTCTGCGATCAGGAGCTTCGGCTTGGATGCAAGCGCCATGGCGATCATCACGCGCTGGCGCATGCCGCCGGAAAACTGGTGGGGATATTCGTCGAAACGGTTCTTGGCGTTCGGGATGCGCACTTTCTCCAGGAGCCGGATCACCTCCGCCTTGGCGTCCGCCTTGGAAATGTCCTTATGAACGGTGAGCGCCTCGGCGATCTGCTTTCCAATCGGAAAAATCGGATTGAGCGAGGTCATCGGCTCCTGGAAGATCATCGAGATGTCGTTGCCGCGCACCCGGCGCATCTGCTCCTCCGGCAGCGACAGGAGTTCCCTGCCGCCCAGGAAAACCTGGCCTTCGACGCGGCTCGAATTCTTCGGCAGGAGCCGCATGATGGAGAGCGACGTGACGCTCTTGCCCGAACCGGACTCGCCCACGATCGCCACCGTCTCGCGCGGCGCCACGTCGAAGGAGATGTTGCGCACCACAGTCCGCCATTCGTCGTTCACGCGGAACGAGGTGGAGAGATTGCGGACGGAAAGCACGGGCGTCACCGAACCGCCGCCCTGCTCCATCGAATTTCCCGAAAGCAGCATGGAAATCTCTCCCTCGGCGTCAGGCGGCCAGTTCTTGCGCGGAAAGCGCGGTTTCAGCGAGCGTCACCCAGTAGCTGACGCCGTATGGGATCGCCTCGTCGTTGAAATCGTAAGCGGCGTTGTGGAGGCTCGCGCTATCGCCGTTGCCGATGAAGATGAAGGCGCCCGGCCGCTTCTCCAGCATGTAGGAGAAGTCCTCCGCGCCCATATGCGGCGCCATGCCGGTCTGGACCGCCTTCGGCCCGGCGACCTTGCCGGCGATCTCGACGGCGAAGTCGGTCTCGTCGTCGTGGTTGAAGGTGACCGGATAGCCGCGGCGATACGTGACCTCCGCCGTCGCGCCATGGGCGATCGCCGTCGATTGCGCCACTTCCGTGAGCCGCTTCTCGGCGAAGTCGCGGGTTTCCGGCAGGAGCGTGCGCACCGTGCCGGTCATCTTGACGAAGGCCGGAATGACGTTGCTCGCCTCGCCGCCATGGATGGAGGCGACGGTGACGACGAGCGATTTCAGGGGGTCGGTCTCGCGCGAGACGAGCGACTGCAGCGCCAGAACGATATGCGAGGAGACGAGGATCGGATCGATGGAATTGTGCGGCTGGGCGGCATGGCTGCCGCGGCCATGGACGGTGATCTCGAACGTATCGGCGGCGGCCATGATGCCGCCCTTGCGGATGGCGAAATTGCCGACCGGCAGGCGCGGCTCGTTATGCATGCCGTAGACCTGCCTGATGCCGAACGTCTCCATCAGGCCGTCGTTGATCATCGCGAGCGCTCCCGCGCCGCCCTCCTCCGCCGGCTGGAAGATCACCGCCACGGAGCCTTTGAAATTGCGGGTCTCGGCGAGATACTGGGCCGCGCCGAGCAGCATGGCGGTGTGCCCGTCGTGGCCGCAGGAATGCGCCTTGCCCGGCGTCCGGGAAGCCCAGGCCTTGCCGCTCGTCTCGAAGATCGGCAGCGCGTCCATGTCGGCACGGAAGCCGATCACCGGGCCGTCGCCATGGCTGCCCTTGATGATGCCGACGACGCCGGTCTTCCCGATGCCGGTCTCAACGACGTCGCAGCCGAAGGATCGGAGCTTCTCGGCGACGAATTTCGAGGTCTCGTGGACGTCGTAGAGCAGTTCCGGATTCTGGTGCAGGTGGCGCCTCCACTCGGCGACCTGATCCTGCATTTCGGCGACGCGGTTGATGACTGGCATTACGGAGACCCCGTTTACGTTGTTGTTTCCCACTCTGGTGTCCGGATTCCGAAGGACATCAGTAACTCTGTGGTTTCATTGCGGTTTCGGTTTCAAGGTTCGCCTCGGCGCCTGCCGTGAAGTGATGCGAACGTCAAATCCACCACACTGGTCGGGGTGGATATTGCGATGCAGGAAGCAGCTTTTGCAAGCTTCAATTTTCCGGCTTGAACGGAAAATAGGCCTATGCTTAGATGGCTCAAAATTTGATCATGCTCGCCTGAGGCGACACGATGCAACTTGTTCTTAAGCCAGCATATTGAGGAGGACGCAGAGAGAAAAACCCTGCGAAGTCAGCCAGTTGTAACATGGCTTCGCGATCCCATGGCATCAAAGCCGGCTTGACCGGCAAGCCACAAAAAACAACTCGTAAGAGAACGATAAGGGGAATAGCAGCATGAAAAATCTCAAACTCCTTCTGGCCGGCACCGTCGCGGCGCTTGCCCTTGGCGGCTCGGCCGCCCATGCCGAGCGGGGCACCGACGGGGATCTCAAGATCCTCTTCTGGCAGGCGGTTTCCACCATGAACCCCTACCTTTCCGGCGGCACCAAGGAAGTCTACGCCTCCTCCATGGTCATCGAGCCGCTCGCCCGCTACGACGAGAAGGGCGAACTCGTGCCGATGCTGGTCACCGAGATCCCGACGGTGGAAAACGGCGGCGTCGCCAAGGACCTGCTCAGCATGACCTGGAAGCTGAAGCCGGACGTCAAGTGGTCGGACGGCACGCCGTTCACGGCGGAAGACGTCATCTTCACCTGGAAATATTGCATCGCGCCGGACGGCGGTTGCGCCCAGGCCGCTCAGTATGAAGGCGTCAAGACCGTCGAGGCTCCTGATCCCCACACGGTCAAGATCACCTTCGAGGAGCCGAAGCCCTATCCCTACAGCGCCTTCGTCGGCGCCCAGTCGCCGGTCATCCAGAAGAAGCAGTTCGAGAACTGCGTCGGCGCCAAGGCTCCGGGCTGCACGTCCGCCAATTTCGGCCCGGTCGGCACCGGCCCGTTCGTCGTGAAGGATTTCAAGCCGAACGACGTCATCACGTTCGAAGCCAATAAGAACTATCGCGATCCGGCCAAGCCCGCCTTCGCGACCGTGACGCTCAAGGGCGGCGGCGACGCCGCTTCGGCCGCCCGCGCCGTGCTGGAGACCGGCGAATACGACTACGGCTGGAACATGCAGGTCGAGCCGGAAGTCCTGGCGACCATGATGAAGGCTGGCAAGGGCCAGCTCGTCACCGCGTTCGGCACCCAGGTCGAGCGTATCAACCTCAACCATTACAATGCCGATCCTTCGCTCGGCGCCAAACGTTCCACGAAGGAAGCCGGTCCGCATCCGTCGCTTTCCGATCCCGCCGTTCGCCGCGCCCTGTCGCTCGCGATCGACCGTGACGTCATCGACGAAGCCGGTTACGGCGAAGCCGGCAGGCCCACCTGTAACATCGTCCCCGGCCCGCCGGCTTACGCTTCCACCAAGAACGACAGCTGGTGCCTGAAGCAGGACATCGCGGCGGCCAACAAGCTGCTCGACGATGCCGGCTGGGCAAAGGGACCGGACGGCATCCGCGCCAAGAACGGCGTGCGCCTTTCCTTCCTCTACTCGACCTCCACCAATTCGGTTCGCCAGGCGACCCAGGAACTGGTGAAGGCCATGTGGGCGGAGATCGGCGTCGATGCGGAACTGCGCAATGCCAGCGCTTCCGTCTTCTTCGGCGGCGACCCGGCAAGCCCGGACACGTTCCAGAAGTTCTATGCCGACGTCGAAATGTACACCAACAACTTCGACGGCTCCGACCCGGAAAAGTATCTGGCGGAATGGCTGTGCGACAAGGTTCCGGGTCCGGAAAACGGCTGGCAGGGCCAAAACATCCCCCGCTACTGCAACCCGGCCTATGACAAACTCGTCAACGAGCTTTCCAAGACCGCAGATCTTTCCAAGCGCGAAGAGCTTGCCAAGCAGCTCAACGATATGCTGACCGAAGAAGGTGCGCATATCCCGCTCATCTATCGCGGTCAGATTTCCTCGCACTCGGTCACGCTCGAAGGCGTGAAGATGAATGCGTGGGACAGCGAACTGTGGAACGTCGCCGACTGGTCGCGCAAGAAGTGATGACGATCGCCGGGCCTGCCTGAATAAGCGGCAGGCCCGGCGTCCGCATTTTCTCTGCTCCAGTCCGGAGACGCATTCATGTTCACATACACCTTGCGGCGGTTGCTTTTTGCAATCCCGACGCTGCTGGTCATCAGCTTCGTCATCTTCGCGCTTCTCGACCTTGCGCCCAACGATCCCACCGGCGACCTGCCGCTGACGATCCCGCCGGAGGTCCGCGAACAGATCCGGGCATCGCTCGGCCTGGATCAGCCCTTCCTCATCCGCTATCTCAGATGGCTGCAGCAATTCTTCGTCAACGAACCGCTCAACATCTTCGAAAGCCTGACGGGCTGGCAGATCGGCGACGGCGACCGCATGCGGGTGCTCTCCTGGGCAACAAGAAGTCCGGTGGTCGATCTGATCGTCCAGCGCCTGCCCCAGACGCTCTGGGTGGTCGGCCTCGCCTACCTGTTCGGCGTCCTGATTGCCATTCCGATCGGCGTGATCTCGGCCTACAAGCAGTATTCGATCTTCGACCAGATCGGCACTTTCCTGGCCATGGTCGGCTATTCCGTTCCGACCTTCTTCACCGGCGTGCTGCTGATCGTCATCTTCTCCTCCTATCTGCAATGGTTCCCGTCCGTCTACGACACCAATTTGAGGGTCACGGACTTATCGAGCTTCGTCGCGCAGGTGAGGCAGATGGCGCTGCCGGTGACCGTGCTGGCGCTCTTCAACGCCTCGCAGATCACCCGCTTCGTGCGCGCCTCGATGCTGGACAACCTGCATCAGGACTATGTGCGCACCGCGCGCGCCAAGGGCGTCAAGGAAAAGGCGGTGCTGCTCGTCCACGTGCTGCGCAACAGCCTGATCCCCGTGGTCACCGTGATCGCGCTCGGCGTGCCGACGATCTTCTCGGGCGCCATCATCACCGAGCAGATCTTCCGCGTGAACGGCCTCGGCCAGTTGCTGATCACCGCCGTCCAGGGGGCGGATATCCCGCTCGTCCAGACGCTGACCTTCATCTTCGCGGTGCTGATCGTGTTCTTCAATCTCATCGCCGACGTGCTCTACGGCATTCTTGACCCGAGGATCCGTTATGACTGATGCGACCATCGCAACCGCGCCCCCCGTCAAGGCGGCGACGCCCGCCCGATCGGCTCTCGGCGACATATGGCGCCAGTTCCGGGCCCACAGGGGTGGCCTCGCTGGGCTGGTAGTCTTCGTCTTCATCCTGTTGGCGGTCTATATCGGCCCGTATATCCACCGGGTGGCGCCGAACGCCATCAACATACGCGACAAGAACCAGTGGCCGTCGCTCGCCCACCCGTTCGGCACGGACAATCTCGGCAAGGACATGCTGGCCCAGGTGCTCGCCGGCGGGCGCATCTCGCTTGCCGTCGGCGTCACGGCCATGCTGCTGGCGCTCTTCCTCGGAACGCTGGTGGGCGTGCTCTCCGGCTATTTCCGCAGGCTCGACGGGCCGCTGATGCGGCTCACCGACCTTTTCCTGGCGCTGCCGCTCCTGCCGTTGCTGCTCGTCATCCTCATGCTCTTCCGCGACACGCTGCGCGCGACCTTCGGACCGGAAACCGGCATCTTCATCCTGATCGTCTTCGTGATCGGGATTACGAGCTGGATGCACACCGCCCGCATCGTCCGCGGCGACGTTCTGGCGGTCAAGAGCCAGGAATTCATCCTGGCGGCGAAATCGAGCGGCATGCGGGAATACCGCATCGTCTTGAAGCATATCCTGCCGAATGTCTTGAGTTCGATCATGGTCTCGGCGACGCTCGGCATCGCCTCCGCGATCATCACGGAATCGGCGCTGAGCTTCCTGGGGCTGGGTTTCCCGTCGGACTTCCCGACCTGGGGCAGGCTTCTGTTCGACGGCGCGAACTTCCTGCAGCTCACGCCGTCGCGCGTCCTCTGGCCGGGGCTGGCGATCTCGCTCACCGTGCTCAGCGTCAACTACATGGGCGACGCGATCCGCGACGCGCTCGATCCCCGGGCGCTGAAGCACTGAGGATCGGCATTCCGATCGCGGCACGATACCTGAAAATGGCGGCCCGTCCGCCATTTTCGTCCGGCTTGCCGTAGGGATGAGGACTGGCTCCGCAGGCCCTAAAAATTTTTTTAGAACCGATGGAACCTATTTTGTGGACGCCCGTTATATCCCTGTTCGAAGGCGACCCCCCGTCCCCCGCCCTACAAAGCCTTCGGACATACTCTTCAATCCCCCTCGAAGAGACGAGCTGGCTCGGTCCCGTAAATCGGAACCGAGCCAGTTTAGTTCTGGGCGGCGAAGTGGCGAAAAATGTGGCGCGGGCATCAATCGCCGCCGCTTTCCAGCGGGAAAACCAGTTGATAGCTGATGCGGTCGCTCGATATGACGTAGTGGGCCTTGCCGTTGACGGAGACCGGCACGACACGCTCCAGCACCGTGCTGCCGAAATGGGCCTTGAGCGCCTCCTCGCCCCCCTCCGGTTTCCGGTCGACCAGGGCCTCGTCCCACACCACTTCGAGCGCGTCGTGGCCGTTGGCGTGCTTGCGGGTGCAGGTGACGTTGATCACCCGGCCGCTGCGCAGAAGCGATCCATGGCTTACCGCGTTGACGATCAACTCGTGCAGCGCGAGCCCCAGGTGCAGCGAGGCATTCGGCGACAGGAGAACGTTGTCGCCGTGGACGCGCACGAGATGCTTGTTTTCCGGCAGGTACTTTTCGGTCTGCTGCTGCACGAGCTCGAAGAAATAGGCGCCGCGCCAGCTGGAATCGGTGATCAGATCCTGCGACTGTGAGAGCGAATAGAGCCGTCCCCGGAATTTGTGGAGGAAGAGTTCGAGAGAGCCGGAATATCGGGCCGTCTGCAGCGCGATGCTCTGGATGATGGCAAGCAGGTTCTTGGAACGGTGGCTGACCTCGCGCAGCAGCGCGCGAAGGAGGCGCTCGCGATGCCGCTCCTCGGACCGGTCGACGATCGTGGTGACGAGATAGACGCCGCCCTTGGCGAACTCCACCGCCTGGACGCGGAATTCATAGACCTGTTCTGTGCCGACGGTGATCTCGATATGGCCCTTGTTGCCGGACTGCGTGATGCCGTCCTTCAGCGTCGCAAGCTTGGCGCCGACCTCGTCGCCGAACAGGCTTATGTCGGTCGGGACCGCCGCATGTTCGGTCGCCCAGACCTCGGGAAGATTGGTGACGAAGAGATAGTTGCGGCGCGAATCCTGAATGATGATGCTTGCCCCCAGATCGACCAGGGCGGGCATGAAAAATTCGCGTAACTCGTCATCGCTCTGACCAGCTTGCTGCCATGTCAGGGGATGCACCAATTTCCTCACTCCGTTTGCGGGCTTTCCGGATGAACCCGGGCGCCCGCTGAGGAGACCCCCGGATATCTGAGCATTCGCACTTTATAGGGCGTCATACGCGCCGGAACAATCCGACCACAAGGGATATCAGCAACAGCGCGAGGAACAGGAAGAACAGGACTTGCGCGATAGTGGCCGCCGTACCCGCGACGCCGCCGAAGCCGAGCGCACCGGCGACGATCGCCACGAGCAGAAACACAAGAGCATAATACAACATGGCTTTTCTCCTTCTCGGATGCGCTCAAAACGCTGCCCCTGTTGCACTTGTTCCTGGCCTGCCCGATTTACGCCGCCGGCGGCAGTCAGGCGGCCGCCTTCACCGCTTCGTTGAAGAACAGCGCCTGGCTGATCAGCGCCTTCACCATGTCCGGATTGAACGGCTTGGTGACCAGGAAGGCCGGTTCCGGACGTTCGCCGGTCAGGAGCCGTTCCGGGAAGGCGGTGATGAAGATCACCGGTACGCTGGAGGATTTCAGGATCTCGTTCACGGCATCGATGCCCGAGCTGCCGTCGGCGAGCTGGATATCGGCCAGAACCATCTTCGGATGAGAGGAATTGAACAGCGAGACCGCTTCCTTGTGCGTGCGGGCGATGCCGGTGACGCGATGGCCGAGATCCTGCACCATCTGCTCGATGTCGAGCGCGATCAGCGGTTCGTCTTCGATGATCATGATTTCGGTGGCGACCTGGCGGGAAATCTCGCGGGTCGCCTCTTCGAGCAGCCGGTGCACGTCGGCGACGTTGACATCCAGGACTTCGGCGGTCTCTTCGATGGTGAAGCCCTCGACGGAAATCAGCAGGAAGGCATGCCGGGCCTGCGAAGGAAGCGTCGCAAGATTGGCGGCCGCGCGCTGCTCCCAGGCAAACGGCGATTCTATCTGCCGGATCTCGATGTTCGTGGAACCAAAAATCGCGACAAAGAGTTTATAAAGCGAAACACGGTCCTTCGACGTTTCCGGGAATATCGAAACGTCTGCGATCAGAGCTTCCAGGACCGCGGCAACATACGCGTCTCCCGAGGTCTGCGACCCGGTAACGGCGCGCGCATATCGACGCAGGTACGGAAGATGAGACGCAACGCGTGTGGTGAGTGACATACAAAATCTCCCCTGATGCCCGTGGGCAATTGACCTGGTATGAACGTGGGGAGGTAAAAAAAGTTCCGCAAGCAGGGAACTTTTTTTGCCGCCATGAATTCTCCTGCCCGACGATATCGTAACAGGCTGCCCGCGTATGAGTGACGACGACAATAGAAAAAAAGACGAGATGACCACAATTTCACATCAAGAACTCAGACCCGGAGCGATGCCGCCCAACGCGTCCATTTCCCGCAAGCTGCGGGAATTTTATAATGCCGTTCAGGAGGAAGGGATCCCGGATCGTTTTCTCGAGCTTCTCGAACGCCTCGAGCAAGCCGAGAAGAACGCGAAGTCGGTGAACGCAAAATGAGCAGGGAAGACGAGACTGACGATCGCGGCTTCAAACGCGACCTTCTCGCGTCGCTGCCCAACCTGCGCGCCTTCGCGGTGTCCCTGACCGGCCGGCACGACAAGGCCGACGACCTGGTGCAGGACACGATCATGAAGGCCTGGGCCAATCAATCGAGCTTCACGGCGGGCACGAACATGCGCGCCTGGCTCTTCACCATCCTGCGCAACGAATTCTACAGCCAGATGAGGAAGCGTGGCCGCGAGGTGCAGGACAGCGACGGCCTGTTCAGCGAACGCTTCTCCGTGCACCCGGAACAATACGGCCGGCTGGACCTGCAGGACTTCCGCAAGGCGCTCGACAAGCTGCCCGACGACCAGCGCGAAGCGATCGTGCTCGTGGGGGCTGCCGGTTTCGCCTATGAGGAAGCCGCCGCGATCTGCGGCTGCGCCGTGGGCACCATCAAGAGCCGCGTCAGCCGCGCGCGCACCCGTCTGCAGGAACTGCTCGGCGTTTCCGGCGAGGGCGATTTCGGCCCCGATCCGGGCGATGCGGCCATCACGGCCCGCGCCTTCGGAAGCTGACGATCTTCAGATGACGGAATGCCGCTTCATTCCCGCGGCATTCCTGATGGCCTCGATCAGTTGCCGGTCGTCGAAAGGTTTCGGCGTGAAGGCGACATCCGGGCGGTCCAGAATGCCGGCCGCCTCCTCGGGGAGGGAGCGGGTGAACACCATGCCCGCGCCGCATTCGCGCAGCCTTTGCATATCCTCGGAGCTCTTTACGAGGCTTGGATCGATCAGCACGACATCGAAATTCCGCTTCTCCAGGCTGGCCTGATAGTCGCGCGGCATGGCGATCTCGATCTCGCACTCGAAAGCGGCGCCCACGATGCGCTCGGCGTCCATCGCAACGAGATATTCCGGATCGACGATGAGAATGCGCAAGGGCCAGGACTCTGATTTCGGGTGCAACAGCCCCTAGATCATCCGCGGAAGGCGGCGTCATTTACAAAAGACACTGACGGAGAAACGGCCGCCATCCGAAGAAGGAAGGCGGCCGCTGAATCCGTCATTCGGCCGGCTCGCCGGCATGGCGGCGATCGGCCGGGCCCCTGCTCCTCGTCAGCAGGAAGCCGAGGCCGGCGGCCACCGACGCCAGCAGGAGCGGCCGCGATTTCATGACGAGCGGCAGTGCCGAGATCGCGGCGGTCACCATCAGCGCCTTGCTGCTGCTGGACGCGGCCGCCGCCTGCTTGCGCCGCGCCTCGGCCCGGTTTTCCATCACGATCCAGAGATACATGACGAGCGCCAGGACGAGCGCGCCGCCTGCGACGACGAGCAAGGCGATCGGCATGCCCCACAGGCTGCCGAGTTGGATCGCAAGGGCGGCAACCGCCAGCGCATAGGCCGTCAGCAGGAAGACCAGCGCAAGCGCATAGAGGATCGCGTTTCTTTTCAGCCTGCGCGTGAACGCCGCGACATCCATCGCGGCGAGCGAGGCCAAAAGAGGTCCCAGTCCCGCCATCATCAGCGACGCGTCATCAGCGCGAACAGAAAGCCGATGCCTGCGGCGATGGCGACCGCCTGGATGGGGTTCGTGCGGATCTGCCGTTCCAGGTCGCGCTCGAGGGACACGGCCTGCTCGCGGGCGGCCTCGACCATCTGCATGGATGCATCGGCTGCGTCATGCGCGACGCGGCGCGCCTTGCCCCTCACTTCGCTGGCCTTGTCGCTTCCGACCGCCGCGACGGTCTTGGCAAGCGATGAGATATCCTCCCGAAGCTGCTGGATCTGCGCTTCGATCTCCTTCGAGGCGGCCGAGCTCTGGCCGTTGCCGCTGCGGGCGAAATCACTGGACGGGTTAGCTGTAGGCATATCGATCTCCTCGGTTTTTCTCTTCTTTTGAAACATGCGGGCCACGGTTCCGCGCTGCGGAAAGTCAACTGACATCGCGTTTCTGGCTGCGCGCGGTGAACGCGGCAAAAGCGCGATTGTTCCACGGAAAGGCCGGGAGAGGAGAATGGCGGGTGCGCGGGGATCAGGCCTCCGGCGGCTCCGGCCAGGCGGTGACGCCGCCGGTCCATCGCTCGAAAGCGCGGGAGAGTTTCAGCACGGCGAGGTCGCCGAAGCGCGGGCCGACGATCTGCAGCCCGATCGGCATGCCGGACTTCGAGAAGCCGCAGTTGATCGAAGCCGCCGGCTGTTCCGACATGTTCCAGGGCACGGTGAAGCCGATATGCTCGAAGGGCCTCGCCGGATCGTTGGTGGGCGAGGCCCATTCCGCCGGATAGGAGACGATCGGATTGGTCGGAGACAGGACCGCATCGACGGCGGTGAAGAGTTTTCCGCAGGCCTTGCGCATCTCGATCGTCTGGTTGAAGCCGCGCACCGCCTCCACGCCGGAAATATAGGTGCCGCCCTCCGCCCATTGATAGATGTAAGGCAGGATCAGCGCCCGGCGCTCCTCCGGCATCTTCTCGATATCGCCCCAGAAGCGGGCGCGCCAGAAATTGTCGAGGCCGTCGAGCATGACACGGTTGAGCACCGGCCCGACCGGCACGATCTCCGCCCCCGCCTCTTCGAAACGCCTTGCGGCAGCGACCACCGCTTCACGAACCTCCTTCTCGGCCGGCAGGCCGATGCCGGCATCGAGCATCAGGCCGATCCTCATGCCCTTCACGTCGAAGTCGAAATCGAGCCAGTCGAAATCGTTGGGCGGCAGCGCGGTGCCGTCGCGCCAGTCGGGCCGCGAAAGCGTCGCCATCGAGAAAGCGGCGTCTTCCACCGTACGGGCCATTGGGCCGGCGCAGCGGCCGACATAATAGGGATCGATCGGGATGCGGCCCTGGCTCGGCTTGAAGCCGAAAAGCCCGGTCCAGCCGGCAGGAAGGCGCACCGAGCCGCCGATATCCGTGCCGACATGCAGCGGGCCGAAGCTCGCGGCGCCGGCGGCGGAAGCGCCGGCGCTCGATCCGCCCGGGTTCTGCGTCAGGTCCCAGGGGTTACGGCTCAGATGATGGAAGCTCGACAGGCCGGAGGAGAGCATGCCGTAGTCGGGGCAGGTCGTCTTGGCGAAGATCACCGCGCCGTCTTCCCTGAGGCGGGCGGCGATCGGCGCATCCTCGGCCGCGGGGGCGAGCTCCACCGCCGCCGTGCCGAGCGGCACCGGCTGCCCCCTGGTGGCGATCAGCTCCTTCAGCGTCACCGGAATGCCTTCGAGCACGCCCAGCGTCTCATCCTTCATCCAGCGTTCGGTGGAAGCCGCAGCCTGCGTACGCGCGCTTTCCGGATCGTAGAGATAAAGCGCCTGAACATGCGGCTCGAAGGCCGCGACACGCTCCTCGACCGCCAGCCAGTATTCCGACGGCGAGAGTTTCTTCGCCGCGTAAAGGGACAAAATCTCGCGGATAGTCAGTTTCAGGAGGTCGTTCATCGGAATGTCTTCATTTTTTTGAGGTCAGGAATTGTCGCGCGGATCGAGAAGGTCGCGCAGGCCGTCGCCCAGCATGTTGAGGCCGAGCACCGCAAGCGCGATCGCCAGCCCCGGCAGCAGCGCCAGCCACGGCGCCTGGCCGAGGAAGGTTTGGGCATCGGCGAGCATCCGGCCCCAGGTCGGCGTCGGCGGCGGCATGCCGAGGCCGAGAAAACTCAGGCCCGCTTCCGTGAGGATCGCCAGGCCGAGCTGGATCGTCACCTGCACGATGATCTGGTTGGAGATGTTCGGCAAGACATGGACGAGCGTGATCCGCCCTTTCGGCCGGCCCATGCCGGTCGCGGCGGTGACGTAGTCGCGGGTCCATATCTGCAGGGCGGCACCGAGGCTCAGCCGCGCGAAGACCGGCACCATGAAGACGGCGATGGCGATGATCGCCGTGAACCGGCCGGAGCCGATGAAGGCGCCGAGCATCATCGCCGAGAGGATCGGCGGCACGGCGAAGACGATGTCGCAGCCGCGCATGATGACCAGTTCCAGCCAGCCGCGCCGCATGGCGACGAAAACGCCGAGCGCGGTGCCGACGGTCGCGCCGAGCGCCACGGCGAGGATCGACGTCGACAGCGAGTTCCAGGCGCCGACCATCAGCATCGAGGCGACGTCGCGGCCGAACTGGTCGGTGCCCAGAAGGCCGAATTCCAGCGGCGCCTTGAGCCGCTGGACGATCTGCATGCGGGTCGGCGGAAACGGCGTCCAGACGAGCGACAGCAATGCCACTGCGAAAAGCGCGAGCGTGATGACGAGCCCGATGAGGAAGACGGGGCGGCGGAGAGCGCGTGTCATTGGGCCCTCCTCATTGCGCATTGGCTCTGAGACGCGGATCGATCACCAGATAGGCGAGATCGACGAGAAAGTTCATCAGGATGACGAGGCCGGAGAAGAACAGCACGACATCCTGCATGACGACGATGTCGCGCTGGGAAAGCGCCTGATAGGCAAGCCTGCCGAGCCCCGGCAGGTTGAAGACGTTCTCCACCAGCACCGCGCCGGCGATCAGGAAGGTGAATTGCAGGCCGAGCATGGTGAAGACCGGCACCAGCGCGTTCGGCACCGCATGCCGCCAGACGGCGACGCCGTCGCTGAGCCCCTTGGCGCGGGCGGTGCGGACGAAATCCTCGTTCATCACTTCGAGCACCGCCGCCCGCGCCACGCGGGTGAGCACGCCCGCCTGCGGCAGAGCAAGCGCCACTGCCGGCATCAGAAGCGCCTGCAGCCCGGCAAGCAGCCCGGCATCCCAGCCCGGAAAGCCGCCGGCCGGCATCCAGCCGAGCATGGTGGAGAACAGGATGATGAGCAGCAGCCCGCCCCAGAAGGCAGGCACCGCGATGCTGACATAGGAAAACAGTCCGGCGATGAAATCGAAGACGCCGTTATGCCTGCGCGCCGCCTGCACCCCGAGCGGTATGGCGATCGCCACCGAGAGGAAAACCGCCATCAGCGCCAGCGGCAGGGTGACGGCAAGCCGTTCGGCGATGAGGCCGGCGACCGGAACGCCGTAGGTATAGGACTGTCCGAGATCGCCCCGGAAGACGCCGGCGAGCCAGGCGAGGTAACGCACCGGCAGCGGTTCATCGAGGCCGAGCTGTGTGCGGAGCGCGGCGAGCGTTTCCGGGCTCGCCGAGGTGCCGAGCATGATCGCCGCCGGATCGCCCGGAAGCAGGTCCATCACCGTGAAGATGACCAGCGATACGACGAGCAGCGTGACGACGAGGCTGAGAATGCGGCGGATGAGGATGGAGATCATGAGCCCAACCCTCCCATTCTCCCCCCTACTGATTTCTCCCTTGTGGGCAAAGATAATGCATACGGGGTGTTCGGCGGTGCGGGGAGCCCCTCCCCCCTGTGGGGAGGGGTTGGGGAGGGGACTTCACTCCGCATCGAAACCCCTCCCGCCTGCCGGCCACCCTCCCCACGAGGGGGAGGGTTTATGCTGCCGCACCGTCTGACATTCCATATGTGGTGGCCCTGCCTGCGGGGGAGATGACAGAGAGGGTATCGTTGGTGCGATTTCACCCACCGGATGAAAGGAGACTGCCGCTGCTACCCCATTCCAATTCATGAACCGCCCTTACTCTTCCCAATGAACATCCGTCAGGACGTTCGAGGGGATCGGCTCGTTTTCCCAGAGCCCCTTCACCTTGCCGTCCCAGACGCCGAGCTTCGGCATGACGAAAAGGTAGAGCGCCGGCACGTCGTCGGCGAGAATGGTCTGTGCCTCGCCGTAGAACGCTTCCTGCTCGGCCGGATCGGCGGTCGCCTCCACCTTTTTCAGGACGTCGTTGAAAGCCGGGTTCTTGTAGTTGAAGTAGTAGGGATCGCGGGCATAGATGTCGATGTCCATCGGCTCCGCGTGGGCGACGATGGTCATGTCGTAGTCGGTCGCCTTCATTACGTCGGCCACCCATTTCGCCGGAAACTCGGTCGTCTCGATGTTCATCGTCACGCCGATTTCCGCAAACATCGCCTGCAGTACCTGCGAGGTGCGCTGCGCATAGGCCATCTGCGGCGCCTTGATGGTGAAGGTGAAACCGCTCGGATACCCGGCTTCGGCAAGCAGCGCCTTCGCCTTTTCCGGATCGTAAGGATAGACGCCCGTGAGGTCCTTGTAGCCGGGGTCGTTCGGCGTGTAGTGGCTGCCGATCGGCGTGCCGAGGCCGGACCAGGCGCCTTCCACGACGGTGGCGCGATCGACCGCCATCATCAGCGCCTGGCGCACCCTCTTGTCGTCGAAGGGCTTGCGGGCATTGTTCATGCCTGCGACCACCTTGAGCTCCGTGTTGCCGATCACCGTCACCAGCCGCTTGTCGCCCTCGAAGGACTTGATGAGTTCGGGAGCTGCGAATTCCGGGAAGGCGTCGACGTCGCCGGCCTTCAGCGCCGCGGCCTGCGCCTGCGGATCGGCCATGAAGCGGAAGGAAGCGGTATCGAGCTTCACCGATACGTCCTTGTTCCAGTAATCCGGGTTCCTGGCGAGATCGACCTTGGAGCCCTTGGCCCAGCTCGCGAACTTGAACGGACCGGTGCCGATCGGGACCGTCTTGTTGTCGGCTGCGGATTTCGGCTCGACCATGACCGAGGCCGGCCAGCCGAGCCAGTAGAGCAGGCTGCCGGCCGGCTGCTTGAGCTTCAGCACGAGCGTCGAGGCATCCGGCGTCTCGATCGTGTCGATCGAAGCGAAATAGCGTTTCTGCGGATTGACGGAATCGGCGCCGCGGGCGCGGTCGAGCGAGAATTTCGCGACGGAGCTGTCGAAGGCGACGCCGTTGTGGAACGTCACGCCCTGGCGCAGCTTGAACGTGTAGGTGAGCCCGTCCGGCGAAATCTCCCAGCTCTCGGCGAGCTGCGGCTGCACCTTGCCGCCTTTGTCGATCGTCGTGAGGCCTTCGAAAATGTTCTGCCAGGTCACCTGGCCGATCGCCACCGGCGCGGCGATCGTCGGGTCGAGACCGGTCGGCTCGACCGACATGCCGACGGTGATCGCCGTCTTCGGGGCGGCCTCCGCGCCTGCCTGCGCCAGGAAAAGACCCGCCGCCATCGCGAAGCCGAAGGCCGCGCCTCTCAACATCGTGGCGGAGCCCAGAAACGTCATTCTGCCCATCCATCGTCCCCTTTTTGGTAGGCGATCCAGCCTGATCGGCACCTGCGGGATCGCGATTGCGCAAACTGTGTCATTTCGCAGGTGCACACACAATGCAGAATTTTGTGTTCCCTGTGTAGCCGAAAACGCTACACGAAACACTTTTAAAGCCTCGCTTTTGTGGGCGCCGGTTTCCGGTTGTCGGTGCCGCGCATGAAGCGCTCGATGAAATCGACGAGCTTGCCGGCGGCGAAGGAAAGCTGGCGGTCGGGCGCGACGCAGAGATCGATCGGCGTGCGCACTGCTTTGCCGGCAGCGATCGGTACGGCGGCGAGCTGGCCCGCATCGATCTCCCTCTGCACGGCAAGCGCCGGCAGCAGCGTCACCGCCGCGCGGCGCAGCACCAGTTCCTTCAGCATTTCCAGCGCCCCGGTGACGAAGACCGGGTCGAGCGTCAGTCCTTCCCTCGTGAAGACATCCTCGAAGGCCTGCCGCGCGCCAAAGCTCTTGTCCGGCAGCGCAAGCGGCATCTGCATCAGGTCGCGAAGCGCGAGTTCCTTGGCGCCCGCCGAGGGATGGTCCGCGGCCATGATGACGTCATAGGTGATCTCGGAGCGCAGCCGCACCTGCACGCCGGAAATCTTCGGCGCGAAGAGCGTGACGACCAGATCGGCCTCCGCGGCGGCAAGCGCCTCGACCGCCTCCCGCGCGCTGGTGATCGCCACTTCGAACCTGAGCTTCGGATAGCGCAGGCTGAATTCCGCCAGCACCGGGGCGATCAGGTTCGCCACCGTCGCGCCGTTGGCATAGATCACCACCCTGCCCCGCTGCAGGCCCTGCAGGTCGTCGATGAGCTGGTGAACATGTTCGAGCTCTCGCAGCGTCCGCCCCGCCCTCGCCGCCAGGAGCTCGCCGGCGGCGGTGAGCTTGATGCCGCGGTTGCTGCGCTCGACGAGCGGCGTGCCGAAATAATGCTCCAGGTTCTCGATCTGCCGTGAGACGGCCGTGGCCGCGACATTGAGGTTCTCCGCCGCCGCCCGCATGGAGTTCGTGCGCACCAGTTCATCGAAATACATAAGCGCGCGAAGCTGCATGAGGTCCTGCCGGCTAGAAAGTGAGGCTCGTCTCAGCCCCGGCGAAAACCTTCGCTGGCGACGAGCAGTCGGCGCGTATAATCGGCGGAAAATTCGCGTTTTTCCAGTGCCTTCGCAGGCACCGTCTCGACCACCTCGCCTTGCCTCATCACCGCCAGCCGCTCGCACATGTGGCTGATGACGCCGAGATCGTGGCTGACCATGACGAAGGTGAGGTTGCGGTCGCGCCGCGCCTGTTCGAGCAGGTTCAGGATCTCCGCCTGGATCGAGGCGTCGAGCGCCGAGGTCGGCTCGTCGAGAAGCAGGATCTTCGGCTCCAGGATCAGCGCGCGTGCGATCGCGACGCGCTGCCGCTGGCCGCCGGAAAGCTGGTGCGAATAGCGGAAGCGGAAACCGGAGCCGAGCCCCACCTCGTCCAGCGCCCGGGTGATGCGGGCCTCGATATCGTTGAAGCCGTGGATGAGAAGCGGTTCCAGCAGCAGGCGATCGACCGTCTGGCGCGGATGGAGCGAGCCGTAAGGGTCCTGGAAGACCATCTGGACGGTGCGGTAGAACGTCTTGTCCCGATGGCGGCCGGAATAGGAACGGCCATTGACCGCCAGCGTGCCCTGATCGAACGACGCGAGCCCGGAAATGGCGCGCAGCAGCGTCGATTTGCCGGAGCCGGATTCCCCGACGATGCCGAAGGATTCGCCCGCGCCGACATCGAGGCTGACATGGTTCAGCGCCGCGAAATCGTTATAGATGACCACCATGTCGCGGATGGAAACGGCCGAGCTCATAGCGCCCACTCCCGTTTCCGGTCGAGGACCGGCAGCGGATGCCGGTCGGCTCCGATGGTCGGCAGGCAGTTCAGCAGCCCGCGCGTATAGGGATGCTTGGCACCGGCGAGGTTCGCGGAGGGCAGTTCCTCGACGATCTTTCCGGCATACATGACGATGACGCGATCGCAGAAGGACGAGACGAGCCTGAGATCGTGGGAGATGAAGATCAGGCCCATGCCGCGCTCGGCGACCAGCTTGTCCAGGATGGAGAGAACTTCGAGCTGCACGGTGACGTCCAGCGCCGAAGTGGGTTCGTCGGCGATCAGCAGTTCCGGCCCGCAGACGAGCATCATGGCGATCATCGCGCGCTGCCCCATGCCACCGGAAACCTCATGCGGATAAAGATCGAAGACGCGTTCCGGATCACGGATCTGCACTGCCTCCAGCATCGAAAGCGCCCTCGCCTTCGCTTCAGCGGTCGAAACCTTCTCGTGCGTCTTCAGCGTCTCCACGATCTGCCGGCCGATGGTCATGACCGGGTTCAGCGAATATTTCGGGTCCTGCAGGATCATCGCGACTTTTTTGCCGCGCAGGTCACGGCGCTCCGATTTCGGCATTCTCAGCAGGTCGCGGTCGCCGAAGGCGAGCTTCCGGGCGGTGATCTTCGCATGCGGCGGCGTGAGCCCCATGATGGCGCGGCCGGTCTGCGACTTGCCGGAACCGCTCTCGCCGACGATGCCGAGCCGCTCCCTGCCGAGCGTGAAGGAGACGCCCCGCACCGCCTGCACCTCGCCGGTGCGGGTCGGAAAGGTGACGTGCAGGTCTTCGACCGTGAGCAGTGGCGTCCCGGAGGTCGTCATTGGCCGGCCTCCTTCGGGTCGAGCGCGTCGCGCAGGCCGTCGCCCAGCAGGTTGAAGCCGAGGCTGACGATCAGGATCGCGAAGCCCGGCATGGCGGCCACCCACCACTGGTCGAGGATGAAGCGGCGGCCCGAGGCGATCATGGCGCCCCATTCCGGCAGCGGCGGCTGCGCGCCGAGGCCGAGGAAGCCAAGGCCTGCGGCGGTGAGGATGATGCCCGCCATGTCGAGCGTGACGCGCACGATCAGCGACGAGACGCAGAGCGGCATCACGTGCCTGAGGATGATCCGGAGCGGCGAGGCGCCCATCAGCTTCACCGCGGCGATGAATTCCGAATTGCGGAAGGTCATCGTCTCGGCGCGGGCGATGCGCGCATAGGGCGGCCAGGAGGTGACGGCGATCGCCAGGATCGCGTTTTCGATGCCGGGCCCCAGGGCCGCCACCAGCGCCAGCGCCAGCACGAGCTTCGGGAAGGCGAGAAAGATGTCGGTGATACGCATCAGGACGGCATCCACCCAGCCGCCGACATAACCGGAGACCGTGCCGACGATGAGGCCGATCGGAGCGGCGATAATCGCCACAAGCACCACGACGAGAAGCGTCAGCCGAGAACCGTAGACGAGGCGCGAGAGGATGTCGCGGCCCTGGTCGTCCGTGCCGAGCAGGTAGCCCTCCGAGCCCGGCGGCAGCAGGCGGGCGTTGCGCAGGTCCCCCACGACGGGATCGTAGGGAGCGAGCACATCCGCAAGGGCGGCGACGAGGAGAAGCAGGATGAGAATGGCAAGCCCCACCAGCGCCAGCCGGTTTTCCGCAAAACGCCGCCAGACGATATAGGCACGGCCGAGACGGGCCTGCCTGCGCGAGGCCGGCCGGTCGGAAAGCAGCCATTCGCGGCTATATTGTCTGGGCTGGGCTTCCGCCGCGCTTGTCGGGTTTGGGCTCATCGGCTGCGCGTCCTCGGGTCCAGCGTCCGATAGAGGAGATCGGAGAAGATGTTGATACCGACGAAGACCGCCCCGATCACCAGCGTGCCGCCGAGAACGGCGTTCATGTCCGCATTCTGCAGCGAATTGGTGATGTAAAGGCCGAGCCCCGGCCAGGAGAAGATGGTTTCCGTCAGGACCGACCCCTCCAGGAGGCCGGCATAGGAGAGCGCGATCACTGTCACCAGCGGCACGGCGGCGTTGCGCAGCGCATGGAACCAGATGATGCGGGTCTCCGACAGCCCCTTCGCCCGCGCCGCCACGATATATTCCTGAGAAAGCTCGTTGAGCATGAAGGAACGGGTCATGCGGCTGATATAGGCGAGCGAAAAATAGCCGAGCAGCGAAGCGGGCAGGATGAGATGGCGGAACACGTCGCGGAAGACGTCCCACTGCCTCTGCCATGCGGCATCGAACAGGAAAAAGCCGGTGACCGGCGTGAATGTATATTCGTAGACGACGTCTATGCGGCCGGGATAGGCGACCCAGCGCAGACGCGCATAGAAGAGCACGAGCGACAGCAGCCCGAGCCAGAAGATCGGCACCGAATAGCCGATCAGCCCGATGACGCGCACGACCTGGTCCGCAATGCTGCCGCGCTTGACGGCGGCCAGCACGCCGAGCGGCACGCCGAGGACCGCCCCGATCAGCGTGCCGATCGTCGCAAGTTCGATGGTCGCGGGAAACACCCGCTTGATATCCTCGAACACCGGATTGGTGGTCAGCACGGATGTGCCGAAATTGCCGGAGAGCGCCTGTTCAACATAGATGAAAAATTGCTGATAAAGCGGCAGGTTGAGGCCGAGCTCGATCCGTGTCCGCTCCACCACATGCGCCGGCGCCCGGTCGCCGACAATCGCCAGCACGGGGTCGATCGGAATCACCCTGCCGATGAAGAAGGTCACGACCAGCAGGCCGAAAATCGTCGTCAGCGTCGTGACGGCGAAACGCAGCAAACCCATCGCCGCGGAGGAAGCGCGGCGACGGTTTCGCCGCGTCACCGCGGATGTGTGGGAAAGGGCCAAGGACCTTTCTCCGTAAGGTTATTCCTTCGATACCGGCGAAAGCAGGTTGGTGTCGAAACTCGGACCCAGCTTGTAGCCCTTCACCTCCGCGCGGACGGCCGCTACCTCGGTCTGCTGAAAGACGATCACGAACGGGCCCGTTTCGAGCACCTTCTTCTGCAAGTCCTCGTACATGGCGCCGCGCTTCGTCGCTTCGCGTTCCAGAAGCGCCGCGGCGGTTTCCTTCGTCAGTTCAGGAATATCCCAGGCATTGCGCCATGACAGCGGCTTGGCGGCCGCGTCGTCCGCATTGTCCGGGTTCGCAGCGAACGTATCGGCGTTCGAATGCGGGTCCCAGTAATCCGTGCCCCACTGGCCGATATAGATGTCGTGATTGCGGGCTCGGTATTTGGTGAGCGTCTGCTTGCCGTCGCCGGGGATGATGCTGAGCTTGACGCCCGCCTGTGCGAAGGTCTGCTGCACGCTTTCGGCGATCCCCGTCACCGGCTGCGTGTTGCGCACGTCCATGGTCACTTCGAACCCGTCCGCAAGACCGGCCTTGGCCAGCAACTCCTTGGCCTTCGCAACATCCAGCTTGTAGGGGTTGTCGTCGAGCGAGCCGAGCATGCCCTTCGGCAGGAAGGTCTGGTGGATTTCGCCTATGCCCTTGATCAGCGTCGCGCCGATCGCGTCGTAATCGACCAGGTATTTGAGCGCCTCGCGTACTTCGGGCTTGGCAAGGTTCGCATTCTTCTGGTTGAGGCTGAAATAATAGACGGTGCCTTTCGGCGCCGCATCCGTGATGATTTCCTTGTTCTTGGCGATCGCGTCCAGATCGCCCGGCTCCAGGTTGCGGGCAACGTCGATGTCGCCGGCCTCGAGCGCCAGTCGCTGGCCCGAGCTTTCCTTCATATGGCGGTAGATGGCGCGTTTCACCTTCGCCTTCTCGCCGTAATAGTTGTCGTTGCGCTCAAGCACCAGAATCTCGTTGGCGCGCCACTGCATCATCTTGAACGGTCCGGAACCGGCATAGTTGGTCTTCAACCAGCCGTTGCCGAAATCGCCGTCCGCCGCATGCTCTTCCAAGAGCGCCTTGTCGACGATGGAGGCGACGTTGGCCGTCAGGCAGTTCAGCACGAAGCTTGGTGCATAGGCCTTGTCGACCGTCAGAACGAAGGTGGAATCGTCCGTCGCCTTGGCCTTTTCGGCGACGTTGTCCTTGGTGAGCCCGAACTGCGTGAGGATGAAGGCAGGCGACTTGTCGAGCTTTACGGCGCGTTCGAACGTGTAGGCCACATCGGCGGCGGTGATCGGGTTTCCCGAGGCGAACTTGAGGTCCGGCTTGATCTTGAACGTATAGGTCAGCGCGTCGTCGGACACTGTCCAGCTCGCCGCAACGCCCGGCGTCACCTTGGACGTGTCGTTGATGTCGAGGTTCACCAGATTGTCATAGGCATTGCCCATGATCTCACCGGCGGAGATTTCGAAAGCTTCGCCGGGATCGAGCGTGATGATGTCATCGATCGCCCAGGCGAGCACCAGGGTATCCTTCGGCGTGGCGGCGAATGCCTGCGGCGCGGCCGTCAGCATAACCGCCAGCGCGACGCCCGTGGTCAGAAGACGGATTCGTCCCTTGAATTCCTGAATCATGGTCGATTTTCCCCTTTGAATCTTGGACCTTTGGGGAGAACCGACCTATTCGTGCCAGGCCTTCCCCAAAACTCTGAGCCAGTTTTCCCGGCATAGCTTTATTAGCTCTTTATCAGCGTAGCCCGCTCCCTTAAGGGCCGCAACCAGATTTTGATTGCCCGCAGCATCATGAATCTCTTCGGGAATCGAGGCGCCGTCGAAATCCGAGCCGAGCGCCACGTGATCGATTCCCATGCGGCCGACCATGTGGTCGACATGGCGCACCATGTCGGAAATCGGCGTCGCCACATTGTCGCGGCCGTCGGGCCTCAGCATGGTCACGGCATAGTTGAGCCCGACGAGGCCGCCGCTTTCCTTGATCGCGTCGAGCTGCCTGTCGGTGAGGTTGCGGGCGACGGGGGTCAGCGCATGCGCGTTCGAATGGCTGGCGATCAGCGGCTGGTCCGTGGTCTTCGCCACGTCCCAGAACCCCTTCTCGGTGATGTGCGCAAGATCGATGAGAATTCCGAGCCGGTTGCAGGCCTTGACGAGTTCGAAGCCGAGATCGGTAAGACCGGGGCCCGTATCCGGCGACATGGGATAGGCGAAGGGCACGCCGTGGCCGAAAATGTTGTGGCGGCTCCAGACGGGACCGAGCGAGCGCAGGCCCGCGGCATAAAGGACTTCGAGATTGTCGAGATCGGGATCGATCGGCTCGCAGCCTTCCATGTGCAGGACGGCGGCGAAGACGCTCTCTTCCATGGCCTTGCGGATATCGGCGGTGGAGCGGCAGAGCCGCCAGCCGCCGGCACGGTCGAGCCTGAGCGCGATCGATGCCTTTTCGAGCGCCACCGTCAGCGACGGCAGATGGTCGAGGGGCGCGGACATCGGCGTCACGTAATGACCGCTCGGATCGGGCTCCTTGAGGACCAGATCGCCGGAGGGGATATAGATGGCGCACAGACCACCGGCCAGCCCGCCTGCCTTGGCGCGCGGGCCGTCGATATGGCCGCTCGGCGTGCCCTTGATGAAATCGGCGATCGGATCGCCGCCCCCTTTCATGCTCCGCCAGAGCCGCAGGAGCACATCGTTGTGGCCGTCGAAAACCAATTCCATGAAGCCGTCCCGAGTATTTTGAAGTCCGGATGAGCGATCCTAGCCAGCCGCCTTTCTTTCGCAAGGCGCAATTCGTCTCATACGGTCCAGCTCCCCTCCCCGGCCCTTTTCAGGATCGGCGTGCGGAAAGAGCCGACGACGCGCGGCCGCCATTGCGGCCCGAAGGCGTCGAGCCTCTCGTGCCAGCGCTCCGACTGCAGCATCGCCGCGCCGATGACGACAGGCTCGATGCCGAGCGAGGCCATCAGGGAGAGGCCCGAGACGATCGACGTGCCGCTGGAGATCACGTCGTCCACCAGCGCGACGCGCCTGCCCTGAATGAGCGGCAGCATGCGCGGGTCGACATAGAGCCGCTTCTGCTGTTCGGGTGTGGTGATGGAGGAAAGCGGCACCGAGAGCGTTTCGTCGTACCAGAATTTGCGGGAGATCCCGAGCGGCACGTAGCGCGTGAAGCCGAGCGAACGGGCAACGGCGGCGGCAAGCGTCAGCCCCAGCGTCGGCAGGCCGACGATCACCTCGGGCCGGTGGCCCGCGAGCTTCGGCGCAAGATCGGCGGCAAGCGCGTCCTGCACGTCGAAACTCGCCTGGTTGACGATCAGCGAGGCGAGCGCATGCTCGCCGTCGGCAAGCGGCCGGATCGGCAGTCTGATCTGGCTCCCGTCCTCCAAAGTCGCGGGGAAGAAACCGGAAAACGGCCCGGCCGGGTCGAAGCTTCCGGGTGGATGCACGTCCTGCCAGAAATCATGCGGCTGCATCGGTCTCACCTATTCGAGAATTTCGAGAATCGGAGATTCCAATAGCCTGCCGGTCGTGACATCGGCAATGCCGCGATCGGTCTGGTGCGGGCCGGGATTGCAGGCGAGCGTCGCACCGAAACAGGCCTTGAAGACGAGATAGGGCGGCTGCCAGTCGACGACGCGGTCCATGGCGGCACGGATGTTGCGGAAGCCCTCGGCCACCTCCTCCATCGGCGCGTCGGAGACGAGGCCGGAGAGCGGCAGCGGCAGGAGCGCTTCGAGCTTGCCGCCGATCGCCACCGCCATGCCGCCGCCGGCTTCGATCACCGCATTGGCTGCAGCCGTCATATCGGCGGGATCGGCACCGAAGACGGTGAGGTTGTGGCTGTCATGGGCGAGCGTGGTGGCGAAGGCGCCTTTCCACTTGCCCCAGCCGGTAAGGAACCCAAGACGGGTGCGGCTGTCGACGCGGCCGTGGCGGTGGGCGACCGCAATCAGGGTCGTTCCCTCCGGGGGTACCACATAGCCGTCGACGACATCCGCATCCGTCTGCCCCCAGTTGGTGAAACGCGGGCGATCGATCGTTGCGAGCCGGACCTTTTTCGCCGTCGCGGGGAGCTTGAAATCCTCGGCCCGCAAAGGCTCGAGCTTGACCGAGCCCCGGAGCGGCGAAGGATCGATGGAACCCGCCCCGACGATCATGCCGCCGTCGCGAGCAACCGGCGTGCCGCTCGCGAGCACATGGCGTGCGCGAAAATCCCTGAGGTCCTCGAAGAGGACGATATCCGCCCGGCGTCCGGCGGAGATCAGGCCGAGATCGGCCCGGCCGATCCGGACGGCGGCATTCAGCGTGGCCGCCTGCAGCGCCCATTCCGGCTTCATGCCGTAGCGCACCAGACGGCGCACCACGTCGTCGAGCCCGCCGCCCTCGACGAGATCGTCCGGGAAGACGTCGTCGGTGCAGAGCGTGACGGTCTGCGGCAGATGGCCGAGCGTGTTGAGCGCCTCGACGAATTCAGGCAGCAGGTGGTCGTGCGAGCCGCGCATCTCGATCGTCAGGCCGGCGCGCAGCTTGGAGAGGAAGTCGGCGGCGGAAACCAGCTCGTGATCGGAGGTGACGCCGGCCGCCATGAAGGCGGCGAGATCGGGGCCTGCAAGGCCGCGCGCATGGCCGCAGACCAGCTTTTCGGATGTCAGCGCCACCTGCACGATCGCGCTCATGCGCGGATCGCGATCGATGACGCCGCGCATGTTCATGACCTCGGCGAGCCCACCGATCTTCGGCCAGAACAGCATTTCCTCGATCGCCGCGGCATCGAAATCCGCGCCTGCTGTTTCCAGGCCCGGCGCGGAAGGCACGCAGGACGGCGCCAGCACGACGGCGCGCAGCGGCAGGGGCTTGACCGCCTCGACCGCCCAGCCCACCCCGTCGATGCCGTGCACGTTGCCGAACTCGTGCGGATCCCAGACCACGGTGGTCACGCCGCGCGGCAGGACCGCGCCTGCGTAGGTTGCGGGCGTCACCATGGAGCTTTCGATATGCATATGCGTGTCGATGAGCCCGGGCGAGATGAAGGCGCCCCTCGCATCGATGACTTGCGAGGCATCGGAACGGCTGCCGGTCTCGTGGACGCTGGCGATCATCGGTCCCACGATGCCGATATCGGCCGGCCTGAACTCCCCCGTCACCATGTCCACCAGCGTGCCGCCGGCAATCAGGATGTCGAAGGGGGCGCCGCCGCGCGCGACCGTGACGGCCCGGTCGCGGAAGGCGGGTTCGGTGAATTCCTGTACGCTTGCGATGATGCTTTTCACCAGCTCGCCTCCGCCCGCAATGTTTCGAGAATGACGGCCTTTGCCTTTTCGGCGTCGATCTCAACGCCATAGGCGGCGTTGAACTCGGCACGGCCGGCGCGCGCCTCGACCACGGTGCGGCCGCGGGTGATCGTCCCGGAAAGCTCGACATCGAGACGCGCATCGCGCCAGGTCACATGCTCCGGATAGGCGAAGGCGACGGCCGCGACCGCATCGTAGAGGGCCATAGCCGGCCGGCCGCGGCTGGTGGCGATCGCCACGAAACCGGCGAGCAGATCGGCCACGAGTTCGGCGTTGCGCCCGCCGGCCGCCCGGACCGGCGCGATGTCGTCGGGTCCGCAGAGAACCTTGCGGCAGAGGTCGAGATCGACCATCCGGAACGGGATCTTGTGGGCAAGCACGATCGCCAGCGCCTCCGGATCGGCGAAGGCGTTGAACTCGGCCGATGCCGTATGGTTGCCGGCCGTCACTCCGCCGCCCATCCAGGTGAGGTCGGTGATCTTCGCGGCAAGGTCGGGCCGCGCAAGAGCGACGGCCGCGATATTGGTGAGAGGCCCGAGCGCCAGAATGCGCCGCTCCCCCTCGCCCTTTTCGAGCCAGGCGCAGAGCGCGTCGAAAGCGTCGTCCTGGAAAGTGTCGGCGGCCTCCGGCAGGCTCACGCCCGCGGTCGGAATGCCGGTCTGGCCGAGCACGTCGGTCGCCGTCTCCAGCCGGCCCAGCACCGGCGCGTCACGCCCCGCATGGATCGGGAACGGCCAGACGAAAGCCGCCGCCGCCCCGGCCGCATTGCGCCGGACGTTGTCCAGCGGCGCGTTGCCGAACACCAGCGAAACGCCGTCGATCGCAAGCCCCGCATGCGCCGCGACCATGATCGCCGCGATGTCGTCGAAGCCCATGTCGGTATCGATCCAGATGCCCATGGCTCAGGCGAACCTCGCAAGCGGCGCGGCCCTTTCGGCCGGCAGGTCGAAGGAAAGGTCGGTACCCAGCGCATGCGCCGGCTGACTTGCCTCCACCTCGGCCTTGATCGGGCCGAAGGGCGTGTCGAGCAGGTATTCCCTGCTATCACCGGCAAAGGATGCGCCGCGCACGGTGCCCCTGAAAGGACCTGCCCCCAGGGTCACCATACGCGGCCGCCAGGCCAGGCCCGCCGCTGAAGGGGCCAGCCTGGAAAGATCGCCCGACAGGTCGATCAAACCATTACCGGTCTTCATCTTCCCCTGTTCGAGCGGAAAGATGTTCTCGAAGCCGACGAAATCGGCGACGAAGGACGATTGCGGCCGGTTGTAAATGTCTTCCGGCGAGCCGATCTGCTCTATCTTGCCGTTCTTCATGACGACAATGCGGTCGGCGAGCGCCAGGGCTTCCGCCTGGTCGTGGGTGACGAAGATCATCGTCACGCCGGTCTCCTTCTGGACGCGCTGCAGTTCGGTGCGCATTTCCAGCCGCAGGCGGGCATCCAGGTTGGAAAGCGGCTCGTCGAGCAGCAGCACCTTCGGCTCCATCACCATGGAACGGGCAAGCGCCACGCGCTGCTGCTGGCCGCCGGAAAGCTCGGCCGGCTTGCGGTTGGCAAAGCTGGAAAGCCCCACCGACTTGATGCCCGACTGCACCCTGGCGTCCAGCTCCGTGCCCCGCATGCCCTTGAGCTTCAGGCCGAAGGCGACGTTCTCGTAGACGGAAAGATGCGGGAAGAGCGCATAGGACTGGAAGACCAGGCCGACGGCGCGCTTGTTGGCCGGCACGCGGGTGATGTCGGCGCCGTCGAGCCGCACATGGCCGCTCTTCACCGGCAGCAGGCCGGCGATGGCGCGCATCGTCGTGGTCTTGCCGCAGCCGGAGGGGCCGAGCAGCGCGATGAGCTCGCCCTTTCGGATGCCGAGGTCGAGGTCGGCGACGGCGACCGTGTCGCCATAGGCGAGCGTCAGCTTTTCGAGCGAGAGGTAGGGCGCATCAGACATAGCGGGAGAATCCGAGGAAACGTTCGGCGGCAAAGACGCTGCCGACGGACAGGAAGGCGAGCAGCGAGGAAAGTGCGGCGACCGACGGATCGAAGACGATCTCCATATAGGCGATCATGTCGATCGGCAGCGTGCGCACGCCGGGCCCCGAGAGGAAGAGCGACACCGGCACCTGGTTGAAGCTGGTGACGAAGCCGAGGATGAAGGCGGAGAGAATGCCGCCGCGGATGTTGGGCATCACCACCCGGAAGAAGGCGCCGAGCCGCGTGGAACCGAGCAGCACCGCCGCCTCCTCGATGTCGGAACGCAGGTTGTCCAGGCTCGCGGAGACGACGCGCACGGCATAGGGCAGCACCAGCGCCGTATGCGCGAGGAACAGCGCCGCCGTGATGCCGACCTGGAAGGGCACGACGATGTAACGCAGCAGCGCCAGGCCGACGATGATACCCGGCACGATGATCGGCGCCGACACGACGGTGCGGACGATTTCCGCACCCGGCAGCTTGTAGCGGGAGAGCGCGTAGGAGGCCGGAATGCCGAGCACCAGCGCCGCCGCCGTGCCGCCAATCGCGAGAAACAGCGACATGCCGAACGAGGCGCGGAAGCTCTCGACCGTGAAGACCTTCAATATCCAGCGCAGCGAAAAGCCCTGCGGCGGGAAATTGAGCGTCTCGCCGGCCGAGAACGAGGCCGCGACGATGATCAGGAACGGCCCGATCAGGAAGGCGAGCACCAGAAAGAGCGTGACGGGGATGAAGAGGCTGCGGGCGCTCATTTCGGGCTCCTCGCCTTGTTCCGCGCGGTGGCGACGCGTTTCAGGAGAATGTTCGCGGCAAAGCTCATGACGATCAGGATGAAGGCGATGACGCTCGCCGAGACGAAATTGTTGGAGACGGAAACCTGCTGGTAGAGCAGCGTTTCCAGCATCAGCACCTTGGAGCCGCCGAGGATGGCGGGCGTGATATAGGCCGTCAGCGAGCCGGTGAAGACCAGCGTCCCGCCGATCACGAGGCCTTCCTTGGTAAGCGGCAGGATGACCTTCCAGAACACCTGGAACCAGTTGGCGCCGAGCACCCGGGCGGCGGAAATGGCGTCCTTCGGCATGTTTTCGAGCGCCGAGATCAGCGAAATGATCATCAGCGGCAGGAAGAGCTGCAACAGGCCGATGAAGATCGCCGTTTCGGAAAACAGAATCCGTAGCGGCGCCTCGGTGATGCCGAGGAACTGAAACGCCTCGTTGACGATGCCGGTCCGCCCGAGGATGACGATCCAGGCATAGGTGCGGGCCACCGGCGAGATCATCAGCGGCAGCACGACGAGGCCGGTCATCTTGCCCTTCATGCCGGGCTCCAGGCTGACGATCGCAAACGCCGCCGCATACCCGATGACGGCCGAGGCGACCGTCACCAGCGCCCCGAGCTTCAGCGTGCGCAGGAAGACGGTGCGGTTCAGCGAATTGGAGAAGAAATCCGTATAGGCGGAGATCGTCCAGCCCCCGGCGGACCCGCGGAAACCGTCGGAGAGCAGGATCACCACCGGCACGAGGAAGACCGCCGCGGCAAACAGCGCGGCGGGCAACGCAAGTGCAAGCGCTTCGGCCCTGTTTTGGAACATTGGTGGTTGTCTCCGATAGTGTGGTGCCGTGTGGCCCCCTCACCCGGCCTCCGCTTTGCTCGGCCACCCTCTCCCCGAGGGGAGAGGAGGATCGGCGACGCTGCGGCAACTTCCCTTCTCCCCAGCGGGGAGAAGGTGCCGGCAGGCGGATGAGGGGGCTACAGTTTCAGTTCGAGCTTACTGCCCCACCGCCTCGTTCCAGCTCTTCACCCAGCCGGCGCGGTTGTCGAGCGAGACCGCGGACGGGATGAGCTTGAGGCTCTTCGCCGTTTCCTCGCCATAGGTGAGGTTGTTGGCGATCTCGTCGGAGAGCTTGACCTCCCTGTTGGCCGGGCTGTCCACCAGCTTTTCGGCAAGCTTGGTCTGCACTTCGGTCGAGAGCCAGAAATCCATGAACTGCAGCGCCAGGTCCTGGTTCTTCGAACCCTTGGTGACGATCATGACGTTCATGCCGCCCGTCTGGCCTTCCTTCGGAGTCGCCCAGGCGACCGGCAGGCCGAGCTTGGTGAAGGGCGCCCAGGTGAAGCGGCCGATCGGCGCCGCCCAGATTTCCTCCTGCTGCATGAGCTGCACGAGCTGCGAGGATTTTTCGTAGAAGGTGACGATCTCGTCCTTCTTTTCGCCGACCGCTTCGATCGCCGCCTTCAGGTCCGGCGTGTCCTTGCCGAGCGCCTGGCCGAGCATGTAGAGCGCCGGCGGGCCCTGGTTGGTGGTAACGTTCGGCCAGGCGATGTGGCTGGCATATTCCGGCTTCAAAAGATCGGCCCAGGACTCGATCTTCATCTTGTCGGAACGGTAGGCGATCGAGGTGGCGTAGAAGGTGTAGCCGACGCTCATGCCGTCGCCGTTCGGGTCCTTCGCCACGTCGTAGAGCTTGTCGAAATTGGAGAGCTTCGAGGTGTCGAGCTTGTCGATCAGGCCGGCGCGGGAGGCTGCCAGCGCATCGGCCATGGAGACGACGGCCATGTCGACCACCGGATTGGCCTTGTTGGCCTCCATCTTGGCCAGGCGCTCGACGCTGTTGCCGGTCTCGACCACAAGCTTGCAGCCGCAGATCTTCTCGAAGGGAGAATAGACGATCTCCTTGTATTCGTCCTGGGCGAGCGCATAGACGGAAATCGTCAGCGTCTTTTCCTGCGCATACGCTGCGCCCATGCTGAGCATCAGGGCGGCGCCCGATGCGAGAATGACCTTCTTCATGTTTTGTGCTCTCCTGCTGTCGGCTTGATTGAGGGTTGGGCATGCGAACTGGGAGCGCCGCCAGAGCAAGGGGCACCCGTTGACTGGCGGATGACGAGCTGCATCGGCACCCGGTCCGTCTCGGACGTGGCCTTGCCGGCCGAAGCCTCCTCCGCCTCGTCCTCGGGTTCGATCGCGCGGATCAGCGCCGCGATGGCAAGATCGGCGATGGCCGCCATGTCCATGCGCACGGTGGTGAGTGCCGGCGTGACGACCGGCGACCAGATGAGATCGTCGAACCCGCTGACGCTGACTTTTTCCGGCACGCCGATCCCGGCGCGCTGCAATTCGGTCAGCGCCCGCAGTGCGGAAAGATCGGAAACCGCCGCAAAGGCGGTGAACCCCGCTTCGGCCTTTTCCGCAAGGCCGAGCGGACAACCTTCGCCGCGGGCGGCCTCGACCTTCTCGATCCACAGCGTGTCGCACTCGACGCCGGCGCCGAGACCGACTTTCAGCCCGCCGATGCGGTCGTTCTGCACGTTGGAAGAAGGGCTGGTGCCGATCAGCAGAACCTTGCGGTGGCCGAGTACTGCGAGATGCCGTCCCATCTGCGCCCCGCCGTCCCAATGGTCGGCGGAAACGGTATTGCCGGGCGTGGACGGCGTATCGATGACGGCGACGGGACAGCCGACGTCGGCGATCCGCGTGCCGCGCCGGGGCACGATGACCATGCCGTCGACGCCGCGTTCCAGAAGCCGCCCGATCGCTTCCGTCTGCCTGGCGACATCACCGCGGGAGTCGGCGATCAGCACGCCGTAGCCGGCATTCGACGCGGCATTCTCGATCGCCTGGGCGATCTGCGGAAAGAGCGGGTTGGCGATATCCGGCAATACGAGGCCGAGCACGCCGGTGCGGCCGGTGCGCAGTGCCCGGGCCGTGAGGCTCGGCACGTAACCGAGTTCCGCCGCCTTCGCCCGCACCCTCTCGATCAGCTCCGGCGACACCCGCCCTTTTCCGGACAGCGCATTGGATACGGTCGCAGCCGACACGCCGAGGGCGGCGGCGATCGCGCTCATGTTCGGTCCGGAACGGAGTATGGCCATGGCATGCTCTGATTAAACGTTTAAGCACGCATACTTTGATCAAAACGCTTTGTCGAGTATTTTGTAACCGCCAGGTGACAGATATCCCCACATCCTGCCTTGACTCTCGCCGCGCCGCCAGTCGAAATCCCCGGCGGACAGGGAGAAACAGAGCAATGCAGGACGACGAGATCACCGGACTTTCCGCCATCGCCCTTTCGGCGGCGATCCACGAGAAGCGGATCTCCTGCACCGGCGTCATGCAAGCCTATCTGGCGCGGATCGAAAGCTTCAACCCGACGGTCAACGCCATCGTCAGCCTGCGTGATGCGGACGAGCTTCTGGCGGAAGCGGCCGTCTGCGACGCCGAACTCGCATCCGGCAAATCCCGCGGCTGGATGCATGGGCTTCCGATCGCCATCAAGGACCTCTGCGAGGTGAAGGGCATCCGCTGCACCTACGGCTCGCCGCTCTTTGCCGATTTCGTGCCCGACAAGGACGAGGTCATGGTCGCTCGCGTCCGCGCGGCGGGCGCGATCGTCATCGGCAAGACCAACACGCCGGAACAAGGGCTCGGCTCCCAGAGCTACAACCCGGTCCACGGCACGACAAAAAACCCTTATGATCTTTCGAAGACCGCCGGCGGATCGAGCGGCGGCGCGGCCGCGGCGCTGGCGGCGCATCTTTTGCCGATCGCCGACGGCAGCGACATGATGGGATCGCTGCGCAACCCCGCCGCCTTCAACAACGTCGTCGGCTTCCGGCCGAGCCCGGGCCGCGTTCCGACGGCTCTGAAGCCCGAACTCTTCGTCAGCCGCCTTTCCGTGCTCGGACCGATGGGCCGCACGGTCCGCGATGCCGCCGCGCTGTTTGCCACGCAGGCCGGCCACGACCCCCGCGACCCGATGTCCCTGCCGACCGAGGACCTGACGCCACGGGAAGGCCGTGATTTTTCCGGCGCCCGCATCGCCTGGCTCGGCGATCTCGGCGGCTATCTGCCCTTCGAACCCGGCGTGCTGGAGCTTTGCCGTTCGGCACTGCCCGTCTTCGAGCGGATCGGCTGCAAGGTCGAAGAGACGGTGCCGGAATTCGACATGGCGGACGTCTGGCGCGCCTGGACGACGCTCAGAAGCTGGCTCACCGCCAACGCCATGCGCGACGCCTATGACGATCCGGCAAAGCGGGCGCAGGTGAAGCCGGACATCATCTGGGAGATCGAGCGGGGTCTCGACATGACGGCCCGTGAGGTGCACTTCGCCTCGAAGCGCCGCAGCGCCTGGTATCAACATGTGCTGACGCTGTTCGAGCGCTACGATTACCTGATCCTGCCGTCGGCCCAGGTCTTCCCCTTCGACGCGACGACGCATTGGCCGAAGGAAATCGCCGGCCGCAGGATGGACACCTACCACCGCTGGATGGAAGTGGTGATCGGCCCCTCGATGGCCGGCCTGCCGGTCGCCGCCATGCCGGCCGGCTTCAACGACCGGGGCCTGCCGAACGGCATCCAGATCATCGGCCGGCCGCAGGCCGACAAGGCGGTGCTGGAACTGGCGCTGGCCTATGAGGCGGCGACGGACTGGCTGGATAAGAGGCCGAAGCTCTAGCCGATGCGGCAAACTCCCTTCTCCCCCCTTGCGGGGGAGATGTCAGCAGAGCTGACAGAGGGGGTGCTACCCAAACCCAATGCTGGAGAGTGTAGAACCACCCCCTCTGTCGCCTCCGGCGACATCTCCCCCGCAAGGGGGAAGAAGGGAGCGTGTGGCTACCACCCGACAACCTCTTCCCGGTACCGTCCGACCTCCTCCAGCAGCCAGGCCCGGAAGGCCGCCACCGGCCGGAAGCCCGTCTTGCTCATCGGCGCCACCGCATAATAAGAGCTTGGGCTCCTGACCTGATGCGGAAAGGCCTCCACCAGCTGGCCGCTCGCCAGTTCCGAGTCGATCAGGAAGAGCGGCATCAGCGCGACGCCCAAACCGGCGATGCAGGCCTGCGCCACGCTGCCGAACTGCTCGAAGCGCATGCCCTGCGACGGCGTGCCGGTGATCCCGAGGCTTTCGAACCAGTGCGCCCAGGCGCCGGGCCGCGACGCCATGTGCAGGAGCGGCAGCCGCAGCAGGTCCTCGCCCTTCCCGATCGGATGCGACTTCAAAAAGGCCGGCGACGAGACCGGCGCCACCATTTCCTCCATCAGGAAAGTGCATTCCGCGCCCGGCCAGTCCGGTTGGCCGACATGGATCGCCATGTCGAGGCCGTCGCGGTCGAAATCGAAGATGCCGATGCGGGTCGCGAAATTCAGCGTGATCTCCGGATGCCGGACGACGAATTTCGGGATGCGCGGCATCAGCCAGCGCGTGCCGAAGGTCGGCAGGATCGCGAGGTTCAGCTGATCGTTATGCCGTTTGGTCATGGCGGCGAGCGAGGCCGAACGGATCTGCGCAAGCGCGGCAGCGACCGCCTTGGCATAATCCGCACCGGCGGCCGTCAGCACGACGCCGCGGCTGGTGCGGTCGAAAAGCGGAATGCCCAACTGCTCTTCGAGGCCGGAAACCTGCCGGCTGATCGCCCCTTGCGTCAGCGACAGCTCTTCGGCGGCAGCGGAAAAACTTCCGAGCCTGGCAACGGAATCGAAGGCCGCGAGCGCCGAGGTGGAAGGGAGAAATTTTCGCGAGAGGCTGACCATGCGCTATTACTATAGATCATGGCGGGATGAGTAAACGGTGCTTGCTCCTGCGCATCGGCTGGCGATAATCCTTCAGACTTCAAATTGCCGAACTTCAACCGCCAAAACTCTCATCGGAGGAATGACCTTGGCTTTTTCCTGGAACGACCCCTTCCTGCTCGACGATCAGCTGACCGAAGACGAGCGGATGATCCGCGATGCCGCCGCCGCCTTCGCCAAGTCCGAACTCCTGCCGCGCGTCCAGGAAGCCTATCTCGACGAAACGACCGAGCCGGAACTCTTCCGCTTGATGGGCCAGACCGGTCTCCTCGGCGTGACGCTGCCGGAGGAATACGGCGCCGCCAACGCTTCCTACGTCGCATACGGCCTCGTCGCCCGCGAGATCGAGCGCATCGACTCGGGTTACCGTTCGATGATGAGCGTGCAGTCCTCGCTGGTCATCTATCCGATCTATGCCTATGGCTCCGACGAGCAGAGACAAAAATACCTGCCCGGCCTCGTCTCCGGCGAGCTCATCGGCTGCTTCGGCCTTACGGAGCCGGATGCGGGCTCCGACCCGGGCGGCATGAAGACCCGCGCCGAGAAGATCGAGGGCGGTTATCGCCTGCGCGGCTCCAAGATGTGGATTTCCAACGCGCCGATCGCCGACGTCTTCGTCGTCTGGGCGAAGTCGGAGGCCCATAACAACGAGATCCGCGGTTTCGTGCTGGAAAAGGGCATGAAGGGTCTTTCCGCGCCGAAGATCGGCGGCAAGCTGTCGCTGCGCGCCTCGATCACCGGCGAGATCGTGCTCGACGGCGTCGAAGTCTCCGAGGATGCGCTGCTGCCGGGCGTCTCGGGCCTCAAAGGTCCGTTCGGCTGCCTGAACCGCGCCCGCTACGGCATTTCCTGGGGCGTCATGGGTGCGGCGGAAGACTGCTGGTTCCGCGCCCGTCAATACGGTCTTGACAGAAAACAGTTCGGCAAGCCGCTCGCCGGCATGCAGCTCTACCAGAAGAAGCTCGCCGACATGATGACCGAGATCACGCTCGGCCTGCAGGGCTCCTTGCGCGTCGGCCGGCTGATGGACGAGCACCGGATGGCGCCGGAAATGATCTCCATCGTCAAGCGCAACAACTGCGGCAAGGCGCTGGATATCGCCCGCCAGGCCCGCGACATGCACGGCGGCAACGGCATCCAGATCGAGTTCCATGTCATGCGCCACGCGCAGAACCTGGAAACGGTCAACACCTACGAGGGCACGCATGACGTCCACGCGCTGATCCTCGGCCGCGCCCAGACCGGCATCCAGGCGTTTTTCTGAGGTTTATTGTCGTTTAGACGGCGTGGAAGGTGAGCGGAGCAAGCTCCGCTCACCTTCCACGCCGTTTTTCGTCATTGGCCAAATTTCCGCCTTCGGTGTATCACTGAGTGGAACCGCTCCATCGGGCGGTGAGGATAGGAAAAGGTCGATTCGAAGAATGCACGCCATGGAGAAGACGGCGGATGACGCCGATGGCGGTTTCAACGTCGGTGAACGGCTTCGCCTGGTGCGGCACCAGCACGGTCTTTCGCAGCGGGCGCTGGCGATGAAGGCGGGAGTGACCCACTCGCTCGTTTCGCTGATCGAGAAGAACAAGGTGAGCCCCTCGGTCGCCTCGCTGAAAAAGATCCTCGAGGCGATCTCCTATCCGATGACCGATTTCTTCGCCCTGACGCTGCCGCCGGTCGACCAGATATTCTACCGCGCCGACGAGCTGACGCCGCTTTCGACCGGCGCGCTGACGCTTCTTCAGGTGGGCGACGCCAAATCCCACAACGTCCAGATCTTCCATGAATTCTACGAACCCGGCGCCGATACCGGCGAGACCATGCTGAGCCACGAGGCGGAGGAAGGCGGCGTGGTCGTCGCCGGCGAGCTGGAACTCACCGTCGGCGGCCAGACGCGCATCCTCAGGCGCGGCGACGCTTTCCTGTTCGACAGCCGCCTGCCGCACCGCTACCGCAATATCGGCACCGAGCGCTGCGAAGTGGTCAGCGCCTGCACTCCGCCTTATCTTTGATGATCTTTAATGCACAGAAATTGCTTTAATAGCGGCTGCGCCGTTGATTGTCGGCGGCAATTATCCTAACTCAGCTACCGGAATTCTCCGCACCTTTGCGGGCGGCTCAGGCCCCGCTTCCCTGCACTTTTAGAACGAAAGTGGACATCATGCAGACCTATCCCGACGTCAAGCTTTTCATCAACGGCGAGTGGCGCGATGCCCTCGGCGGCGAGACCTTGCCCGTGGTCGATCCGGCGACCGAAGAGGTGATCGGCAAGATCGCCCATGCCCGCAAGGCGGATCTCGACCTGGCGCTGGAGGCGGCCGACAAGGGCTTCAGGATCTGGCGCGACACGGCCGCCTTCGAGCGTTCGAAAGTGATGCGCAAGGCCGCCGACCTCATGCGCTCCCGCGCGGATGCGATCGCCTACATGATGACCCGCGAACAGGGCAAGCCGCTCGCCCAGTCGAAGATGGAGGTCATGGGCGCGGCCGACACGATCGACTGGTTCGCCGAAGAGGCCCGCCGCACCTACGGCCAGATCATCCCGGCCCGCTTCGGCGGCGTGCAGCAGATGGCGATCAAGATGCCGGTCGGCCCGGTTGCCGCCTTCACGCCCTGGAACTTTCCGATCAACCAGATCGTCCGCAAGCTTTCGGCAGCACTTGCCACCGGCTGCTCGATCATCGTCAAGGCGCCCGAGGAAACCCCGGCCTCGCCGGCGGAATTGATCCGCGCGTTCGCCGATGCGGGCGTCCCGGCCGGCGTCGTCAACCTCGTCTACGGCATTCCGGCCGAAGTGTCCGAATATCTCATCCCGCATCCGGTCATCCGCAAGATCTCGTTCACCGGCTCCACCCCGGTCGGCAAGCATCTGGCAGCACTTGCCGGCAAGCACATGAAGCGCGCCACGATGGAGCTCGGCGGCCATGCGCCGGTGATGATCTTCGACGACGCCGATCTGGAAAAGGCGATCGAGGTGACCGCTGCCGCGAAGTTCCGCAATGCCGGCCAGGTCTGCGTCGCCCCGACCCGCTTCCTCGTGCAGGACGGCATTGCCGACAAGTTCACCGCCGGCTTCGTCAAGGCCGCGCAGGCGATCAAGGTCGGCAACGGCCTCGAAGAGGGCGTCGGCATGGGTCCGCTCGCCAACGACCGCCGCATTCCGGCCATGGAAGACATGATCCACGATGCCGTGGGCAACGGCGCCGAGCTGAAGACCGGTGGCAAGCGCATCGGCAACAAGGGCTACTTCTTCGAGCCAACCGTGCTCTCCGACGTGCCGACCTCGGCCAAGGTGATGAACGACGAGCCCTTCGGCCCGCTTGCCATCATCAACCGTTTCTCGCATTTCGACGACGCGATTGCCGAAGCCAACCGCCTGCCCTTCGGCCTCGCATCCTACGCCTTCACGAGTTCGGTGAAGACCGCGCACGCGCTCGGCCGCCAGGTGGAAGCCGGCATGCTGACCATCAACCACAACGGTTTGGCGCTGCCGGAAGTCCCATTCGGCGGCATCAAGGACAGCGGCTACGGCACGGAAGGCGGCTCGGAAGCGACCGAAGCCTATCTGGAAACCCGCTTCGTCAGCCAGATGAGCTGATGCTCGAATTGACTGCTTGAAATGGAAAGGGCAGCGGTTCGCGTCGCTGCCTTTTTTAATTCGTCGCCCGCGATACCCGGGTGCCCGAGCTCAACGCTCAGCCGATCGCAAACACCTTCGCCCGCCTGAGCGTCACGAAGCCGCCGTCGCCGGCCTTCACGGTGCGCTCCGGCTCCACGTCGAATTCCAGATGTTCGCCCGTCTCGGCCGTCGCCAGCACGCGCCTCCCCTCCGGCCGGTCCAGCACGCGGGTAATGCTCGCGGGGATTCCCGGTCCCTGCAGCGACCAGTCGAGATCGGCGGGCCGGGCGTAGAGCTCCGCCTTGCCGTCGGCCAGCCCGGACACCTCGATCGCCGCGCCGCTGGCATAGGCCTTGCCGTCGCGCACTTCCGCCGCGATCACGTTGGCATCGCCGAGGAATTTCATGACGAAGGCCGATTGCGGATCGCGGCAGACCTCCTCCGGCGTGCCCTGCTGGACGATATGCCCGTCCTTCAGGATGACGACGCGGTCGGCGAGGTCGAGCGCCTCTTCCTGGTCGTGGGTGACGAACAGCGTCGTGATGCCGAGTTCGGAATGGATTTCGCGCAGCCACCGGCGCAGGTCGCGCCGGACATTGGCGTCGAGCGCGCCGAAGGGCTCGTCGAGCAGCAGCACCTTGGGATCGACGGCAAGCGCCCGGGCGAGCGCCACGCGCTGCCGCTGGCCGCCGGAAATCTGCGCCGGGAACCGGTCCCCCAGGCCTTCGAGACGCACCAGCCGCAGTAGTTCGGTCACGCGCGCATCGATCGCCGCCTTCTCTCGCTTCACCTTGGAGACCTTCATGCCGAAGGCGATGTTTTCTGCGACCGACATATGCGGAAAGAGCGCGTAATGCTGGAAGACGAAGCCGACGCCGCGGTCGCGCACGGGAATGTCGGTCGCGTCCTGATCGCCGAAATAGATCTGGCCGCCATCGGCATATTCGAGACCGGCGACCATACGCAGGATGGTCGTCTTGCCGGAGCCGGACGGCCCGAGCAGGGCGACGAGCTCGCCGCTTTCGATGGTGAGCGAGACGTCGCGCACGGCGCGGAAGGTCTCGAAGGTTTTGACGACATGATCGAGGCGGATCTTCATGAGGCTTTCTCCGCGGAATTGGCGGCCGGTCTGACGCGGCCCGCGCGCCTGCCTGCCCCTTGGCGCTCCAGCGCCACCTTGGCGATGATGGTGAAGACGGCGATGAGCGCCAGGATGGAGGCAGACGCGAAGGCGCCCGTCGCCTGGTAGTCGTGGTAGAGCAGCTCGATATGCAGCGGCAGCGTGTTGGTCTGGCCGCGGATATTGCCCGAGACGACCGAGACCGCGCCGAACTCCCCCATGACGCGGGCGTTGCAGAGCACCACGCCGTAGAGCAGCGCCCATTTGACGTTCGGCAGCGTCACCGAAAGGAAGGTGCGCCAGCCGGAGGCGCCGAGCGAGGTGGCGGCCTCTTCCAGATCGCGGCCCTGCGCCTGCATGAGCGGGATCAGCTCGCGGGCGACGAAGGGGGCTGTCACGAACATCGAGGCGAGAATGATGCCGGGGATCGCGAACAGGATTTTTATCCCGTAGGCATCCAGCACCGGCCCGAAAATGCCCTGCAGGCCGTAGACGAAGAGATAGGCGACGCCGGCGACGATCGGCGAAACCGAGAACGGGATTTCGATGACCACGAGCAGGAAACGCTTGCCCCAAAAATCGAACTTGGTGATCGCCCAGGCGGCCGCGATGCCGAAGGCCGTGTTGACCGGCACGGCGATCAGCGCCGCGAGAACGGTGAGCCCGATCGCATGCTGCGTGTCGGGATGGACAATCGTGTCGCGATAGACGGCCCACCCCTTGGCGAAGGCCTCGACGCCGATGATGACGAGCGGCGCGAGAATGATGAGAGCGACCAGGACGAGCACGATGCCGATCAGGGCCCGGCGAAAGAGCGGCTGGTCGCCGACGCGCGGCGGCTTTCGGCCTGTGCGGATAGCGCTCATGCTCAGCCCCTCACCGTGTAGCGCAAGGCGCGCGATTGCATCCAGTTGGTGAGCGCCAGCATCGCGAAGGCGGCGATGAGCAGCACGGAGGCTATCGCGGCCGCTGCCGGATAATCGTATTCCTCCAGCCGGATGAAGATCAGAAGCGCGGTGATCTCGGTCGACATCGGCTGGTTGCCGGCGATGAAGATGATCGCGCCGAACTCGCCGAGGCAGCGCGCGAAGGAGAGCGAAAGACCCGCCAGGAGAGCCGGCGTCAGGAGCGGCAGGATGACCTTGCGAAAGATTTCCCAGTCGGAGCCGCCGAGCGATTGCGCCGCCTCTTCCAGAGCCGGATCGATATCCTCCAGCACCGGCTGCACGGTGCGGACGATGAAGGGCAGCGAGGTGAAGCACATGGCGATCATGATGCCGAGCGGCGTATAGGCGACCTTGATGCCGAAATCGTCGAGGATGGAACCGAACCAGCCGTTGGTTGAGAAGAGCGCCGTCAGCGAAATGCCGGCGACCGCCGTCGGCAGCGCGAAGGGCAGGTCCACCATGGCATCGACGATACGCCGGCCGGGAAAGCGGTAGCGCGTGAGCACCCAGGCAAGCGCCAGGCCGAAGAAAAGGTTGAAGAACGTGGCGCCGAGCGCCGAGAGCACGGTGACGCGGTAGCTCGCCAGCGCCCGCGCCGACGAGACGATGTGCCAGTAATCCTCCGGCCCGAGGCTCGCGGCCTTGAAGACGAGCGCGGCCAGCGGCAGGACCACGATCAGGCCGACATAGAACAGGGTCACGCCCAGGGATAGCGGCAATCCGGGCAGGACATTGCGTCTCAAGCGGTCATTTCCTCTTCTCACGGCAAAACCCGGCGGATGAAAATCCACCGGGTGTAGAGATGACAAACCTCGCCTCATACGCGACGTCATCCTCGGCCTTGTGCCGAGGATCTGCCGCGCTCGCGATCTGGCCGATGCAGATGCTCGGCACAAGGCCGAGCATGACGGAAGAGCATTTTGGCGATGCCGGTCAAACCCGGGACGACTTAACGGCTGCCGTAGAGCTTGTCGAGAGTGCCGCCGGAAGCAAAATGCTCGGACTGGATCTTATTCCAGCCGCCGAACACGTCATCGACATTGACGAGGCGGATCGCCGGGAACTGATCCTTGAACTCGGCGGCGACCTTCTCGTTGCTGACGCGATGGCCGAACTCGGCGGCGATGCGCTGGCCTTCTTCCGTATAGAGGAAGTCGAGATAGGACTTCGCGAGTGCTTCGGTGCCGTGCTTCTGCGCCACCTTGTCGACGACCGCGACCGGGAATTCGGCGAGCAGGCTGACCGAGGGGATGACGCCCTCGACCTTGTCGGCACCGTACTGCTTGACGATGCCGCGGGTCTCCGCCTCGAAGGTGATCAGCACGTCGCCGGTCTCGCGCTCGACGAAGGTCGTGGTCGCCGCGCGGCCGCCGGTATCGAAGACCGGCACGTTGTCGAAGATCTTGGTGATATAGGCCTCGATCTTTTCCTGGTCGCCCTTATAGGCTTCGTTGGCCCAGGCGTAAGCCGCGAGATAGGTGTAGCGGGCATTGCCTGACGTCTTCGGGTTCGGGAAGACGGCATGCACGTCGTCACGGGCGAGATCGCTCCAGTCCTTGATGTTCTTCGGATTGCCGGCGCGCACCAGGAAGGACGGGAAGGAATAGAAGGGCGAGGCGTTGTTCGGGAAGGCCTTGGTCCAGTCCTTCGAGACGAAGCCGTTCTTGGCGAGGAAATCGATGTCCGTGGACTGGTTGAAGGTCACCACGTCGGCTTCGAGGCCCTCGACGATCGAACGCGCCTGCTTGGAGGTGCCGGCATGCGACTGGTCGACGGTGACGCCGGGATGTTGCTTGACGAAGGCCTCGTTGACCGAAACGAAGAGTTCGCGGGCCACGTCATAGGAAGCGTTCAGGAGTTTCGTCGGCTGCTGCGCCATTGCCGGCGTCACGAAAAGCGCGGCAAGAGCGGTGCCGAGGATCAGGAGGCGGTTCATGCAAGTCTCCGGTGTTGGATGTTGCCGGCAAAACTACCGGGACGCGCATGAAATCGCGAGGAACCGGCCACTTCGGTTGCAGGCCGCCTTAGAAATTTTGTCCATTTTCTCTCGTGTTTAGCGGAGCTTTTCGCGCAATGCCGGGTTCACCACTGCCTCTCCGGCACGAGAGCAGCGTTATGAATGCTCCGGGAACTCCATCAGGAAACTGTCACGCAACGGTGCGCGGAGCTTCGAGATCGTGGATGGCTTTCTTGATCTCTTCGCGGAATTCCGGCGTATCATGATGGCCGTGCACCGAAACGGCATGCTGTACCGCGGCATTGACGAGCTCGTCCGTGCTGTCGGCCGAGATGGCTACGGTGCATTTCGTCTCGCTCGGAAATTCGCGGCAGTCGATGAATTTGCGTCCCATCTTCTCCTCCATCGCAAGCCTGGCCGGCCGGCCAGGGGGCAAAGATTTTACTCCCTTTGCCGAGGTGAAACAAACCCGATTAAGCCCTCTTGCAGGCCGCCTGCGGGGATGATTTCGGCCGGCCGAAAAAATTCTTCGCCCTCTTTTCAAAAGCTTAGGCCGGGAGAACCAGGCGGTTTTTCCCCGCCCTCGGGCACCGGGCGATAATCTTCACGTCATCGGATGGGAAACCGGGAACGCGAACCGGCCTCCTCCTCAGGGTTCGTTTCGGGCCTCGGTTTCCGGTGATGGTCGATGAAAGCGGTCGGACGAGAACTGACAACTCTCGGAAGATCGCCGAAGCGGCCGGGGCAGGCAGAAAATCCTACCTCTCACTTGCATACCGCTGCCTGCCCCGTTCCCAACCACGCCGGCCCGGCCGGACGTGGATAAAGGCATTGCCGCCAAAACCCTACCCGCCAGCCTTTTCCCGCAGCATGTGAATGATGGCGGAAAAATCGTCCCCGCCATGGCCCGCCTTCTCGAACTCGGCATAAAGCTCCTCCGCATGGGCTCCAAGCGGCGTCGCCGCCCCCGTCTGTTTCGCCGCCTCCTGCGACAGCGTCAGATCCTTGAGCATAAGCGCCGCGGCGAAACCCGGCCTGTAATCGTTGTTCGCCGGTGAGGTCGGCACCGGCCCCGGCACCGGGCAATAGGTGGTGAGCGACCAGCACTGGCCGGACGAGGTGGAGGCGACGTCGAACAGGGCCTGATGCGCCAGCCCGAGTTTTTCCGCGAGCCCGAACGCCTCGCAGACGCCGATCATCGAAATGCCCAATATCATGTTGTTGCAGATTTTTGCCGCCTGCCCCGCACCGGCGCCGCCGCAATGGACGATCTTCCTGCCCATGGCTTCGAGAATGGGCTTGCCGCGGGCGAACGCGGTTTCCGAACCGCCGACCATGAAGGTCAGCGTGCCCGCGGCCGCGCCGCCCGTGCCGCCGGAAACCGGCGCGTCGAGCGAGACGCTGTTCATCACCTCGGCCAGCTTGTGGGCGCGCCGGGCGCTTTCCACGTCGATCGTGGAGCAGTCGACGACCAGCGTCCCTTCGGCGATGAGGGTGGCAAGATCGGTCCAGACGGCCAGCACATGCTGCCCCTTCGGCAGCATGGTGATCACGCATTCCGCATCGCGCACGGCCTCGGCCAGCGATGCGGAACCGTTGACGCCGGCTGCCGCGGCGGCCTTCAGGGATGCCTCCGAAAGGTCGAAGCCGCGCACCTCGTGGCCCGCCTTCACGAGATTGGCGGCCATCGGCCCGCCCATGTTGCCGAGGCCTACGAATGCGATCCTGGTCATGTCTTCCTCCCGTTCATGTTGTTTTCAGAGCCGGTGGTCCGGAAACAATACCGGATGCCGCGCGGCGAAATAGCGGTCGAGATCGGCCCCCCTCACCTCCTCAAGCCCGGCAGGCGACCATTTTGGATTGCGGTCCTTGTCGATGATCGCGGCGCGGACGCCCTCGTAGAAATCGCGATTGCGGAGGATTTCCGTGCCGGCGGTGAATTCCCGTTCCAGACATTCGACGAGGCTCGAACTCTGCCGCCCGAGCCGCAGCAGCCGCAGCGCCAGCTTGAGGCTGGTCGGCGAGCGCTTCGAAATGATCTCGCGGGTCCTGACGGCGAACTCGCCCTCCTCTTTCCCAAGAGCGGCAACGATCTCTTCGACGGTCTCGAAGCCGAAGGCGCGGTCGATCAGTTTGCGGTTGGCTTCGAGTTGGCTTTCGCCCGGCACGACGGCGAAACGGTCGATCACCGCCCGCACCTGCTCGTCGGAAGCGCCGCCCTTCAACTCGCCGAGGGCATCGACAAGCGCACCGAGCCGTTCCGACGGCACATGGGTATCGGCGAGACCGGCATAGATGGCGTCCGCCGCGCCGATCGCCTCGCCCGTCAGCGCCATCCACGTCCCCGTTTCTCCCGGAGCGTGCGGCAGCAACCAGGTCGCCCCGACATCCGGCACGTAGCCGATGCCGGTTTCCGGCATGGCGAGCCGCGTGCGCTCGGTCACGATGCGGTGCCCGCCATGCGAGGAAACCCCGACGCCGCCGCCCATGACGATCCCGTCCATCAGCGCCACATAGGGCTTGCCATAATGGGCGATCATGTAGTTCAGCGGAAATTCCTCCCGCCAGAAGCGCGTCACGTCCGGATCGCCCGCCTTTCCCATTTCGTGGATGACGCGGATGTCGCCGCCGGCGCAAAGTCCGCGCTCCCCCTCGCCTTTCAGGACGACGCAGGAGACCTCCGGGTCTTCGGCAAAACGCTCCATCGCCGCCTTCATCGCCCGCACCATGGCAAGGTTGAGGCTGTTCAGCGCCTTCGGCCGGTTGAGCCGGATGATCGCCGCCGAGCCGATGCGGTTGGTGAGGATTTCGTCGCTCTGGGTTGCCGCTTCCGGCATGCTGCTTCCTTCCTATTCAGGCTTTCGGCGATGCGTGGAGCCCCTCCCCCTTGTGGGGAGGGGTTGGGGAGGGGACTTCATTCAGAATGAAACCCCTCCCGCCTGCCGGCCACCAACCGGGGACGGGTCGCTTGCCCCGTCCCGTCCTCCGGACCCCCACAAGGGGGAGGGTTAAGGGGTGCCGCACCGCCGGGCACGCATATGTAATTTCCCATCCTACCTGTTATCCGCCAGGATCATCTCCGCCGCCTTTTCGGCGATCATGATCGTCGGCGAATTGGTGTTGCCGGAGGTTATATTGGGCATGATCGACGCATCGGCGATACGCAGCCGCCCGAGCGCCCGCATTTTCAGCCGAGGATCGACGACGCTCTCCGGATCGGCGCCCATGCGGGCCGTGCCGACCGGATGGAAGATCGTCGTGCCGATATCGCCGGCCGCCTTCTCCAGATCCTCGTCGGTCTCGAACGACGGGCCGGGCTTGTATTCCTCGGGACGGTAGCGCGCGAACGCCGGTTTCCTGACGATCTCGCGGGTGATGCGGATGGATCTGACCGCCACGTCGCGGTCGCCGGGGGTCGAGAGATAGTTCGGATGAATGCCGGGCGCCGCCGCGAAATCCGGGCTTTTGAGATGCACCGAGCCGCGGCTTTCCGGCCTGAGGTTGCACACGCTCGCCGTCATCGCCGGAAACGCGTGCACCGGATCGCCGAACTTGTCGAGCGAAACGGGCTGGACGTGATATTCGAGGTCCGGCGTTTCCTTGTCCGGCCCGGACCTGGTGAAGATGCCGAGCTGGCTCGGCGCCATGGACATCGGCCCGGAGCGACGGAAGGCATATTCCAGCCCGATCGCCGCCTTGCCGATCAGGCTCGACGCCTTTTCATTGAGCGTCGGCACACCGGTCACCTTGTAGACCATGCGGAGCTGCAGATGATCCTGCAGGTTCTCGCCGACGCCCTTCACTTCCCTGACCACCTCGACGCCGGCATTCTGGAGAACGTCGCCGCGCCCCACGCCGGAGAGCTCGAGGATATGCGGTGTGCCGATCGCGCCGGCGCTGAGCACGGTTTCCCGCCGCGCATAAGCTTTCTTCGTCACGCCGTCGTGCTGGAATTCGACGCCCTTCACCTCGCCGTTCTCGATGATGAGCCGGCGGACATGCGCCTTGGTGAGCACCGTGAGGTTCGGCCGCTTCATCGCCGGGCGGAGGAAAGCTTTGGACGCATTCCAGCGGATGCCCGAGCGCTGGTTGACGTCGAAATAGCTGGAGCCCTCGTTATTGCCACGGTTGAAATCCTCGACGATCGGGATGCCCGCCTGTTCGGCCGCTTTCTGGAAACTCTCGAGCACGGCCCAGCGGAGACGCTGTTTTTCGATGCGCCATTCGCCGCCCACTCCATGCATGTCGTCGGCGCCCCGGTAGAAATCCTGGCTCGTCTTGAAGATCGGCAGCACGTCGTCCCAGCCCCAGCCGGTGCAGCCCATCTGCCGCCAGAGGTCGTAGTCGCGCGCCTGGCCGCGCATGTAGATCATGCCGTTGATCGACGAGCAGCCGCCGAGGATCTTTCCGCGCGGATAGGAGAGCGCGCGGCCGTTCAGCCCCTCCTCCTTTTCCGTCGTGAAGCACCAGTCCGTGCGCGGGTTGTTGATGCAGTAGAGATAGCCGACGGGGATATGCACCCAGTGGTAATTGTCGTTGCCGCCCGCTTCGAGGATCAGGACGCGGTTGCTCGGATCCTTCGAAAGCCGGTTGGCGAGCACGCACCCGGCGCTGCCGGCGCCGATGATGATGTAATCGTAGTTTTCCATGTCATCCATTTATCTAACGCAACGGCCCGCTTCCTCGATCGCCCCTCATCCGCCTGCCGGCACCTTCTCCCCGCTGGCGGGGAGAAGGAGTTATGCCGCGCCGTCTTGCTTCCAGCGAAGCGTCGCTTGGGGCACGTCCCCTCTCCCCGCTGGCGGGGAGAGGGTTAGGGTGAGGGGCAAAATGATACTCACCGCCTATGCTCGAAACCGAGCTTCCGGCCGAGCCGGGAGGCATAGAATTCTCCTATGATGCCCCGCCGGAAGACCAGGACGCAGACCATGAACACGACGCCGGTGATGATCGTCACCGGAAAATCCGAGGTCGCCAGATAGTTCTGCAGCGTCACAACCAGGCCGGCGCCGAAGATCGGGCCGATCAGCGTGCCGATGCCGCCGAGCAGCGTCATCAGGATCACCTCGCCCGACATCTGCCATGCGACGTCCGTCAGCGTCGCGAACTGGAAGACCAGCGCCTTCAGCCCGCCCGCAAGCCCCGCGAGCGCCGCCGACATGACGAAGGCCCCGAGCTTGTAGCGGGCGACGGAATAACCGAGCGAAATGGCGCGCGCCTCGTTCTCGCGGATCGATTTCAGGATCATCCCGAAGGGCGAGTTGATGAACCGCCAGATGATCACCATGCCGATCACGAACACGGCCAGCACGAAGTAGTACATGTTGGTCGAACTGTTCAGATCGATGAAGCCGAAGAGATGGCCGCGCGGCACCTGCTGGATGCCGTCCTCCCCTTGCGTGAACTCCGCCTGCAGGCAGAAGAAGAAGAACATCTGCGACAGAGCGAGCGTGATCATCGCGAAATAGATGCCCTGCCGGCGGATCGCCACATAGCCCATGACGAGCCCGAGCAGTGCCGCGCCGACGACGCCGGTCAAGACGCCGAGCTCCGGCGAAAAGCCCCATTCCTTCACCGCATGGGCGGTGAAATAGGCCGCGCCGCCGAAGAAGGTCGCATGGCCGAAGGACAACAGCCCCGTATAGCCGAGCAGCAGGTTGAAGGCGCAGGCGAAGAGCGCGAAGCACAGCAGCTTCATCAGGAAGATCGGGTAGAAGAAGGCCGGCGCCACGACAAGGAAGACGAGGCCGGCGATCAGGAAGGCCGCATAGGTCATCGAAGCGGTCGAGGACCGTTCCGGGCGGGGCTTTACGGCGGAATGGCTCACATCGGTCATGTCACGCATCCCGTCCGAAGAGGCCGGCCGGCCGGATGAGAAGCACGATCGCCATGATGACGAAGATCACGATGTTCGAGGCTTCCGGATAAAACACCTTGGTGAGGCCCTCGGCGATGCCGAGCATGTAGCCGGTCAGGATTGCGCCCATGATCGAGCCCATGCCGCCGACCACGACCACCGCGAAGACGACGATGATGATGTTCGAGCCCATCAGCGGCGAGACCTGGTAGATCGGCGCGGCGAGGACCCCGGCAAAGGCGGCCAGCCCCGCGCCGATGCCGTAGGTCAGCGTGAGCAGCATCGGCACGTTGACGCCGAAGGCCTGCACCAGCACGGGGTTTTCGGTCGCCGCGCGCAGGTAGGAGCCGAGCTTGGTCTTCTCGATCAGCAGCCACGTGCCGATACAGGCGACGAGCGAGACGACCACCACCCAGCCGCGATAGATCGGCAGGAACATGAAGCCGAGATTGGTGCCACCCGCGAGTTGGGAGGGCACGGAATAGGGCTGGCCAGCCGCGCCGTAGAGATAGCGGAACGTGCCCTCGATCGTCAGCGCCAGACCGAAGGTGAAGAGCAGGCCATAGAGCGGATCGAGCTTGTAGAGGCGCGACAGCATGGTGCGCTCGATCAGCGCCCCGAACAGGCCGACAATGACCGGCGCGAGCACCAGCGCGAACCAGTAGTTGATGCCGAAATACTGCAGCATCAGCATCGCCGCGAAGGCGCCGAGCATATATTGCGCGCCGTGGGCGAAGTTGATGACGCGCAACAGCCCGAAGATGACCGCAAGGCCGAGGCTCAAGAGCGCGTAGAAGGAACCGTTGATCAGGCCGATCAGCAGCTGCCCGAGAAAAGCCTGGAGCGGTATGCCGAAGATCATGGTCATGGCGTGAGGCTCCTTGGCGAAGGACGTGCAAAAGAAAGTCCCCCTCTGGCCTGCCGGCCATCTCCCCCACAAGGGGGGAGAAGACTCGCGGCACGCTCACCGGCAAATCGAGCCCCAACGGTGCGGCAGGTTAAGCCCCTCCCCCTTGTGGGGAGGGGTTGGGGAGGGGTCTGTTTTCTCAAGATCACAGCCATCCCCTACACCCCCAGAACCTTGTGGAGCTCGTCCATGCGGGCCGGCAGTTCCGCGACCGGGAAATCCGCAACCATCTTACCATGCTCCATCAGGTAGAAACGATCGGCGATGCGGCTTGCGAAGCGGAAATTCTGTTCCACCAAGAGCACCGTCATGCCGCGCTCCTTCAATTTCCTCAAAACCTCGCCGATGCGCTGCACGATGACCGGGGCGAGGCCCTCGGTCGGCTCGTCGAGGATCAGCAGTTTGACGCCGGTGCGCAGGATGCGGGCGATCGCCAGCATCTGCTGCTCGCCGCCGGAAAGTTTCGTGCCGGGGCTCGCGCGCCGCTCCTTGAGGTTCGGAAAGAGCTCGTAGATTTCGTCGAGCGACATGCCGCCTTCGGCGACCACCGGCGGCAGCGTCAGGTTCTCCTCGACGGAGAGTGTCGAGAAGATGCCGCGCTCCTCCGGCACGAAGCCGATCCCCGAATGCGCCGTCCTGTGCAGCGGCACGCCGAGCATATCCCTGCCCGCAAAGCGGATTTCGCCCTTCCGCTCGCGGATGATGCCGACGATGGTGCGGAGCGTCGTCGTCTTGCCGACGCCGTTGCGGCCGAGAATGGTGATCGTCTCGCCCTCGCCCACCGTCATGTCGACGCCGTGCAGCACGTGGCTTTCGCCATACCAGGCATTGAGATTGGAAACCTGAAGCAACGGCGCCATCACGCTTCCTCCGAACCCATATAGGCGAGCCGCACGCGCTCGTCCTGGCTGACGGCGGCATAATCGCCCTCTGCGAGGATCTCGCCGCGCTGGAGCACCGTCACCTGGTGGCAGATGTTGGCGACGACGGAAAGGTTGTGCTCCACCATCAGGACGGCGCGGGTCTTGGCGACCTCGCGGATGATGTTGGAGACGGTGCCGATATCCTCCTGCCCCATGCCGGCCATCGGCTCGTCGAGCAGCAGCACCTTCGGATCGAGCGCCAGCGTCGTGGCGATCTCCAGCACGCGCTTGCGGCCGTAGGAGAGGTCGGCGGCAAGCGCATTGCGCTCGCGCTTCAGACCGACCGCTTCGATCAGCTCGTCGGCGCGCGCATTCAGCCGGTCGAGCGAGGAGAGCGGCAGCCAGAACTGCGTCGAAAGCCCGTTCGGGCGCTGCAGCGCGACGCGCACGTTGTCGAGCACTGAAAGATGCGGGAAGACGGCCGAGATCTGGAAGGAACGCACCAGCCCCATGCGCGCCACCTTGTCCGGCGGCGTTTTCGTGATGTCCGTGCCCAAAAGCGTGATCGACCCCGCCGTCGGCTGCAGGAACTTGGTAAGCAGGTTGAAGACCGTCGTCTTGCCGGCTCCGTTCGGGCCGATCAGCGCGTGGACGCGCGCGTGGTGGACGTCGAGATCGACGTTCTTCACCGCCGCGAAAGCGCCGAAATGCTTGGTGAGGCCGCGGGCGGAAAGCACCACCCGCGGCTCTTCATGGATGGATGTTGCGGCGACCGCCATCACTTCACCAGATCGCAGCCGCTCTTGGCGGGATCCATATAGGCTTCCTTGCCGGGGATCGTGGCGAGCACGTTGAAATAATCCCACGGCTCCTTGCTGTCGGCCGGCTTCTTGACCTGGAGCAGATACATGTCGTGGATCATGCGGCCGTTCGGAGCGACGGTGCCGCCGCGGGCGAAGAAATCGTCCACCGGCATCTCATGCAGCGCCTTGGAAACGGCGTCCGCATCGTCGGTGCCGGCCTTCTGGATCGCCTTCAGATATTGGGTGACCGCCGAGTAGGTGCCGGTATGGATCATGTTCGGCATCCTGTTCGTACGGGCGAAGAACTTCTTGGCGAATTCGCGGCTCTGGTCGTCGAGGTTCCAGTAATAGCCTTCCGTCAGCGTCAGGCCCTGCGCCGCCTCAAGCCCGAGGCCATGCACTTCGGCGAGCGTGAAGAGGAGAGCGGCGAGGTTCTGCCCGCCGGCGGTGATGCCGAATTCCGCCGCCTGCTTGATGGCGTTCGACGTATCGAGACCGGCATTCGCAAGGCCGATCACCTTGGCCCCGGAAGACTGCGCCTGCAGCAGGAAGGACGAGAAGTCGGTGGTAGCGAGCGGATGGCGGACCGCCCCGACGACCTGGCCGCCGCTCGCCTTGACGAAATCGCTCGTCTGCTGCTCCAGCGAATAGCCGAAGGCGTAATCGGCGGTCAGGAAGAACCAGCTGTCGCCGCCCTGCTTGACGAGGGCGCCGCCGGTGCCGACCGCGAGCGCATGGGTGTCGTAAGCCCAGTGGAAGCCATAGGGAGAGCACTGCTTGCCGGTGAGGTCGGTGGTCGCCGCCCCGGTGACGATGTCGATCCTCTTCTTCTCTTTCGTGATCGCCTGCACGGCGAGGGCCACGGAAGAGGTCGTCAGCTCCATGATCGCATCGACCTGCTCGGTATCGTACCACTGGCGGGCGATGTTGGAGGCGATATCCGGCTTGTTCTGGTGGTCGGCATCGACGATCTCGACCGGAACGCCGAGAACCTTGCCGCCGAAATCCTCGATCGCCATCTTGGCGGCCTCCACCGACGACTTGCCGCCGAAGTCCGCGTAAACGCCGGACTGGTCGTTCAGGATGCCGATCTTGACCTTGCCGTCGGATGCGCTTTGCGCGAACGCCGTGCCGCCTGCAAGCCCGGTGGTTGCAAAGAGAACCGCCAGCGATGTCAGAAGTGTCTTGCGCATGATTTCTCCTCCCAGAGAATGTGCCCAGAGAAAGTGCTCGGAGATTTTCCCGAAGTTTCTGTTCAAAATTGGTGAGCCGCCCTCCTCAAAGCGGCCGATCCGAAACGCATGGTTCTTTAAATCCGCCGTTGACGCAAGCAGGGATGCGCAATTAATTGCAAACAGCATCTGTGCGTTTTTGAACAGACGGGAATATCTTGAGCGGCAATCCGAATTTCACTTGGGACGATCTGCAATATTTCCTGGCCGTCGCCCGCACCGGACAGCTATCGACGGCGGCCCGGCAGTTGCGCACCAGCCATGCGACGGTCTCGCGCCGCATCGACCGGCTGGAATTCGCCTTGAAGGTGAAACTCTTCGAGCGCAACCCGCGCGGCTACGTTTTGACGGCCATGGGCCAGCGCTTCATCGAGGCGGCGGAGAGGATCGAGGCGGAAGCGGACCGGCTGCAGGCGGACCTCACGTCGGGTACGACCGCCCAAAAGGGCGTCGTGAGGCTCAGCACGCCGGAGGGTTTCGCGAACTTCTTCTTCGCCGACAAGATCAGGGGTTTCTGCGACAGCCACCCGAACATCACGCTGGAACTGGTGACGATCCAGCAGATCATGTCGCTGTCGCGCAAGGAGGCGGATATCGCCGTCTCCCTCGACCCGCCGAAGGACGGGCCGTATCTCACGGAAAAGCTGACCGACTACAGCCTCAACGTCTACGGCGCGAAATCCTATCTTTCCCAGGCGGCCTCGATCCGCAACCGGCAGGACCTGCTCGACCATCCCTTCATCGGCTATATCGAGGACATGATCTTCGTGCCGGGGCTGGATTATCTCGGCGACGTCCATCCGGGCATCAAGGCCCGCTTCCAGAGCTCGAGCATCTTCGCGCAGCTCACCGCGACGCTGAACGGGCTCGGCCTTTGCGTGCTGCCGCATTTCATCGCCCGCTCCTATCCCGACCTGCAGATCGTCCTGCCGGACGAGGTCGAGCTCAGGCGGAACTACTGGCTGGTCCGCCACCGCGACCTCGTCCAGATCCCGCGGGTCCGCATGGTGACGGATTACATCTTCGAGGCGATCCGCAAGAATCAGAATGCCTTCCTCCGGGGATTTCAGGCCCCGGAGGAAGGCACGCGACGTCATTCGGCAGCCATGGGTAGGGGTGTTTCACGGCTTTCGAACAAGTCGCCCTGATTGGCGGACTGGCCGTCGTCCTCGTCCTTCTTCTTGCGCTCGCGGCCGAAGAAGAGCGCATAGCCGGCCGGCAGCACGAGGATGGTAAGCACCGTCGCGACCAGGATGCCGCCCATCATGGCGTAGGCGAGCGGCCCCCAGAAACCTTCCCGCGAGATCGGGATCAGCGCCAGCACGGCGGTGACCGCGGTCAGCACGATCGGGCGGAAGCGCCGCACGGCCGCTCCGACGATCGCTTCCGAACGCGCCATGCCGGCCGCGATATCCTGGTCGATCTGGTCGATGAGGATGATCGAGTTGCGGATGATGATGCCGAGCAGCGCGATGACGCCGAGGATCGCCACGAAGCCGAAGGGAGCCCCGGTGATGAGGAGCGCCATGGCTGCGCCGATGATCCCGAGCGGACCGGTCGCGAGCACCAGCATGGCCTTGCCGAAGTGCTGCAGCTGGACCATCAGCAGGGCCAGGATGATCAGCAGCATGATCGGCACTTTCGCGGCGATCGAGGCCTGGCTTTCGGCCGAATCCTCGGCGCCGCCCTGGATCTCGATCTTGTAGCCGGCCGGCAGGCTGGCGCGCAGGTCGGCGATCGAGTTGTAGAAGTTGAGCGCCATCTGCGTCGGCTCGATCCCGTCCGGCAGCGTCGCCTTGACGGTGATGGTCGGCAGGCGGTCGCGGCGCCATTCGATGCCCTGTTCGAGCACCGGCACGACCTTGGCGATCTGCGAGACCGGCACGAAGCCGCCGAAATCGGTGGGCACATAGACCGACTGCACGGCCGAAAGCAGGCTGCGGGTGGCATCCGGCTCGCGGACGACGATCGAGACCGTCTCCTCGCCGTCACGGAAGTCGTTGATCGGCGCTCCGGAAACCGCAGCCTGCAGCATCTGGCGGACGCGCTGAGAGGAAACGCCGAGCGCCCGGGCGCGGTCCTGGTCGATGACCAGTTGCATGGCCGGCACCGGCTCCATCCAGTCGTCGTGGATCGAACCGAACAGCGGCTCCCGGTAGTAGCGTTCCTTGACCTGGTCCGCGATGCGGCGGACTTCCGCCTTGTCGGGGCCGATCACGCGCATCTGCACCGGCCAGCCGGTCGGCGGGCCGAGGAAGAGGCGGTCGACCTTGCCGCGCACGGTCGGGAAATCCTTCGCGAGAATGTCCCTGAGCTTGACGATCAGCCGCTCGCGGGCCTCGACGCCCTTCGACATGATGAGGAGCTGCGCATAGTTCGGATTGCGGAGCTGCTGGTCGAGCGGCAGGAAGAAGCGCGGCGCGCCCTCGCCGATATAGGTGGCGACGTAGGTCTTGTCCTCGTCGGGCAGGATCTTTTGCTCGAGAGCGTGGGCCTGGCGTTCGACCTCTTCGATCGCGGTCCCCTCCGGCAGCCACATGTCGACCAGGATTTCCGGACGCGTCGACTGCGGGAAGAAGCTCTGCGGGATGAACTGGAAGGACCAGAGGCTGCCGACGAAAACCGCAAGCGTCATCAATAGCACGATGATCCGATGCTTGACCGCCCAGCCGACCGTGCTGCGCAGGCGGTTGTAGAAGCGGGTGTCGTAGGCGTCGTGGTGCGTTCCGGCATGCGCCCGCTGCTTCAGGATCATGTAGCCGAGCCAGGGCGTGAAATAGACCGCCACGAACCATGAGGTGACGAGCGCGATGCCGACCACGAAGAAGAGCGAGCGGACATATTCGCCGGCGGTGGATTCGGCAAAGCCGACCGGAATGAAGCCGGCGGTGGTGATGAGCGTGCCGGTGAGCATCGGGAAAGCCGTCGAGGAATAGGCGAAGCTTGCCGCGTCGATGCGGTGCAGGCCCTCCTCCAGCTTGCGCTCCATCATCTCGACCACGATCATCGCGTCGTCGACGAGGAGCCCGAGCGCGATGATCAGCGCGCCGAGCGAGATGCGCTGCAGTTCGATGCCGATATAGTACATGATCGCCAGCGTCGCGGCGAGCACGAGCGGGATGGCGACCGCGATCACGATGCCCGAACGCCAGCCGATCGAGATCAGCGAAACGATCAGCACGATGACCAGCGCCTCCAGGAGCGCCTTCGTGAATTCGCCGACCGCCTCGGTGACGACTTCCGGCTGGTTCGATATCTGCTCGACGGAGACGCCGACCGGCAGCGTCTCTTCGAAACGGTGATAGGTGTCCTCGATATCGTGGCCGACATCGGTGACCTTGAAACCCTTCGCCATGACGACGCCGACTTGGACGCTGTCGTGGCCGTTGAAGCGGAACTTGCGCTGGAACGGGTCTTCGAGACCTTCCTTCACGGTGGCGATGTCGCCGAGCCGGATCACCTGGTTGCCGGCGCGCAGACGCAGCTCGCGGATATCCTCCGGCGTGGTGACGCCGCCTTCGACGGAGATGCGGACAGAGCGGTCGGAGGTCTCGACGCTGCCCGCGGGATCGACATTGTTCTGGCCGGAAAGCGCATCGCGGATGTCGAGGACGGTCAGGCCGCGCTCGGAAAGCGACTTGGAGGAAACGTCGATGAAGATCTTCTGCGGCTGGTCGCCGAGGATGACGGCCTTTTCGACGCCGGGCGTGGCAAGCAGCATGTCGCGCGCCTGGATCGCGAACTGCTTGAGCTCGGGATAGCTGTAGCCTTCGCCGCTGATCGAATGAAGCGTGATATAGGTGTCGCCGAACTCGTCGTTGAAATAGGGGCCGAGCAGGCCGGAAGGCAGGTCCTGACTGATGTCTCCGATCTTCTTGCGCACCTGGTAGAAGGCGTCGGCGACCTCATCGGCATTGGTGTCGCCCTTGATCTGGACCTGCGTGATCGCAAAGCCGGCGCGGGTGTAGGACTTGACCCAGTCGAGATGCGGCGTCTCCTGCAGCTTGCGCTCGATCTTGTTGACCACCTGGTCCTGCATCTCCGCGATCGAGGCGCCGGGCCAGACGGTCTGCACGACCATGACGCGGAAGGTGAAATCCGGATCCTCCTTCTGGCCCATGTTCATGACGCCGAGCACGCCCATGACGATGATGAGGCCGAAGAGGAAGCGCGCGATGCTCGGATGGCCGATCGCCCAGCGGGACAGGTTGAACCGGGCCTTGTCCAAAGGATTGGCCTGATGGGAGGAACTCATGGTCGTGTCCTTTAAAGCCGGGGATCAGGGCGTAACGGAAGCAGTGCTCATGCTGCTGACGCTGCCGAAGCGTGAGGCGACCGTTTCCGGCAGCTTCACCTTCATCTCTTCCTTCATGAACTGCGTACCGGCCGAGACGACGAGGTCGCCCTGGGCCAGGCCTTCGGCGATGCGCACGCCGTCATCGGAAAAATCGGCGACCTTGACGGCGCGCGAACTGACCGTGCCCTTCCCGCGGTCGACGATCCAGACGACCGGCTGATCGCCCTTCTTGCTCAGTGCGGCAAGCGGAATGGACCAGGTCGGCACGGCGTTGTCCTCCACGGCTTCGATCGTGGCGGTCATGCCGAGAAGCACACGGCCGTCTTCGGGCAGGCTGACGCGGACGGCAAAGGTGCGAGACTGCGGATCGGCGCTGCCCGCGACTTCGCGGACCTTGCCGTCGAGCGTGAGACCGGTCGCGGACCAAAAGCGCGCCTTCACCGTCTTGCCGGGCTTGAAGCCGGCGACGTCCATTTCCGGAACGGCGATCTGCACTTCCTTCTCCCCGTCGACGGCGACGGAAAGGACCGGCGTTCCGGCGCTCACCACCTGGCCGATATCGGCGCTGACGGCGGTGACGATGCCGTTCTGATCCGACTTCAGTTCCGCATAGGCGACCTGGTTGCGGGCCTGTTCCAGCGCGGAGACGGCCGACTGACGGGAGGAAACGGCCTGGTCGTAGGCGAGCGTCGCCTGTTCCAGTTCGGATTGGGAGGCGACGTTCTTGGCATTGAGGGATTGGGCGCGGCGCTTGGCAAGCTCGGTCATTTCCGCCTGCTTCTGCGCTGCGGCGAGATCGGCCTCGGCGCGGCGGACGGCGAGCTGGTAATCGACGGCATCGAGCCGCGCCAGCACGTCACCCGGGGCGACCCGTTCGCCGATATCCACCAGGCGCTCCGTGATCTTGCCGCTGACGCGGAAACCGAGATTCATTTCGGTGCGGGCGCGGACGGAGCCGGAGTATTCGAGCCTGCGCCCCTGGTCGGCTGCGGCGACCTCCGTCACCTTGACCGGGCGGACGGCTTCCGGAGCTTCGGCCGTCTTCTCCTCAGAGCAGGCCGTCAGCGCGCCGAGCGCGGCCGCGACGGCAAGCCCCTTGATGAGAAACGAGACATTACGTCTGGTCTTCACGAAAAACATGGTACCGCACTCCTGATGGCGGGGTTCCGATCAAGGCGCTGGCCGCGCCCAAAGGTATTTCCAAGGTTATTTCAAGGCACGCAGGCCGAATTCCACGAGATCCTCGGAGGTGCCGATGCGATTTTCGGTGAGACAGTCGGCGACCAGCACCGGATGGCACAGCTTCGCCATGCACGACATGAAGTTTTCCGCCGCCAATTGCGGATCCTGATCGCGGAATTCCCCCGCCTCGATGCCTTCCCGGATGATATCGGCCACCAGCAGCCGGATGCGGTCCAGAAACTGCTCTACCACCGGCCATTGCTGCTCGATGGCAATGATGACCATCTCATGGACCTTCTTCTCGTCCAGCATGGTTTCGAGCGTGATGCGGTGCTGCTGCAGCACGTGGTCGCGCAGCCGTTCGGTCGCACTCACCGGCCGCTTCGCATTGGCGAGCGCCACCTGATAGCTTCCTTCGAGCATGCGGTTCGCCAGCGCCTGGTGGATATCCGCCTTGGACGAGAAGAAGCGGTAGATATTGGCCGGCGACATGCCGAGGTCGCGGGCGATGTCGGCGACATTCGTCTTGGTATAGCCATAGTGCTTGAAGAGGCGCTCGGCCGCGTCGAGAATGCGGTTGACATTCTCCTGCTTCGTCGTCTCCAAAGTGTGATCGCTTGCGTCCATGTGGCTGACGGCTTTCATTTTACGTGTGACGATTTTCATCTTTCGTCAGTCGTAAACAAAAAACCGCCGCATGTCAACCTGAGCGCGCTGAATTCCCTCACAGGTGATAAAATCGGCTGATAAAAAGGAACCAAAGCCCAAAACGAAACGTTTGTGCGCCTTGAGCCGCGCAGGCTGCGGGGCCTGGGGACATTCGATGAGCATGCCGCAAAGTTACGACGTTTCGTTACTGGATGAGGAGCGCTACCGCCTTCTGGTCGACGCCATCACCGACTATGCCATTTACATGCTCGATCCCGACGGCAGGGTTGCGAGCTGGAACCCCGGAGCTCAGCGTTTCAAAGGCTATGAAGCGCGGGAAATCCTGGGCGAGCATTTTTCCCGCTTCTACACGGACGAGGACCGGTTGGCCCGGCTGCCGGAGCGCGCGCTGCAGACCGCCGCGACCGAAGGCCGTTTCGAAAGTGAAGGCTGGCACATCCGCAAGGATGGCAGCCGCTTTCTGGCGCATGTCGTCATCGATCCGATCTGGGGCCGGTCGGGGGAGCTTCTCGGTTTCGCCAAGGTGACCCGCGACCTGACCGAGCGGAAGCGGGCGGAAGCGGACCTCCAGCGAAGCGAACAGAAATTCCAGCTCCTGGTGCAGGGCGTCACCGACTACGCCCTCTACATGCTCGATCCGGAAGGTTACGTCAGCAACTGGAACATCGGCGCCGAGCGCATCAAGGGCTACCGCGCCGACGAGATCGTCGGGAAGCACTTTTCAGAGTTCTACACGGAAGAGGATCGCGAGCGCGGCGAACCGCAGCGGAGCCTCGATACCGCCAGACGCGAGGGACGCTTCGAGCGGGAGGGCTGGCGCCAGCGCAAGGACGGCACCCGGTTCTGGGCGCATGTGATCGTCGACGCCATCCTGAACGATGACGGCGAGATCCTGGGCTTTGCCAAGATCACCCGCGACATCACGGAAAAGGTCGAGGCCCAGAAAGCCCTCACCCAGGCCCGCGAGGAGCTTTTCCAGGCCCAGAAGATGGAAGCGATCGGACAGCTTACCGGCGGCATCGCGCACGACTTCAACAATCTGCTGATGGCGATCCTCGGCAGCCTGGAAATTTTGAAGAAACGCCTCCCGAAGGATCCGGCGCTGATCCCGCTGCTCGACAACGCCATCCAGGGCGCCGAGCGCGGCGCGGCCTTGACCCAGCGCATGCTTGCCTTCTCCCGCCGGCAGGAGCTCAATATGCAGGCGGTCGACACGATGACGCTTGTGAGCGGCATGATGGATTTCGTGCAGCGCTCGCTCGGCGGCGATACCCGTATCGAGACCCGTTTCCCCAACGATCTCCCGTCGGTGGTGACCGATCCGGTGCAGCTCGAAACGGCGCTCCTCAACCTCGTCGTCAATGCCCGCGACGCGATGACGAAGGGCGGCCTGATCACGGTCGGCGCGGAGGAATATGCGGCGGACGAACGGACGGAAAGATTGAAGCCCGGACGCTATGTGCGGCTTTCGGTCTCCGATACCGGCGAAGGCATGGACGAGGAGACGCTTGCCCGCGCAACGGCCCCCTTCTTCACCACGAAGGGCGTCGGCAAGGGAACAGGGCTCGGCCTTTCCATGGTCCAGGGCCTGACGGAACAATCGGGCGGCAAGCTGGAGATCGAGAGCGAAAAGGGCAAGGGCACGACGGTTTCGCTCTTTCTGCCCGCCGCGGACGCAGGCGACTGCCTGCAGCCTTCGGAGCGGGCTGAGCCCTCATCCGCGGAAGCGCCGAACGAACATCTCTCGATCCTCGCGGTCGACGACGATGCGCTGGTGCTGATGAATACGACGCTGATGCTCGAGGATCTCGGCCATACCGTGATCGAAGCCTATAGCGGTGCCGATGCCTTGAAGGAACTCAAAAGCGGCAGGCACCGGATCGATCTCGTCATCACCGACCATTCCATGCCCCGCATGACGGGCTCCGAACTGGCGGCCGCCATCCGCGCGGAATGGCCGGACCTTCCCGTGGTGCTTGCCACCGGTTACGCGGAACTGCCCTCCGGCGGCGACAACCACCTGCCGCGGCTGCCGAAACCCTTCTCGCAGAGCCAGCTTCAGGACATCGTCGTCTCGGCGCTTGGCGGCGCCTGAACCAATATCGGTGACCGGGCGTTGTCTCCCGTATGAAAACGGGAGAACGATCAATGGTCTTCAAGCACCAGCATTTTCATGAGACGCCTGCCGAGGTGGAGGCGGAATTCCCGCCCCGGGCGGCGCTGGAAAGCGCCGTTTCCGATGCGCTCGCCTCCGCGGGCGGCGTCGATGCCAGCGATGTGACGGTGACCGTAAAAGATGGCGAGGTCACGCTGATGGGCACGGTCCAGGTGCCTGAGGAAATCGGACGGGCCGAGGAGGTGGCCTTGGGCGTGCCCGGCGTCACGGCGGTCCGCAATGAAATCCATCACATCGCGCCGTCTTTCTTCAACGGCGGGCCAAGACCGCTCTGACATGGTTTCTACGCCGAGTGAAATGGAATAAGCCTGGGAGCGGTCTGCTCCCAGGCTTTTTGAATGCGCATCCGTCACCGCGGCAGGGCGTAGGCGATCACGTAGTCCCCAGGCTTGGTGCCGACGGAGCCGTGGCCGCCCGCCACCATCACCACGAATTGCCGCCCGTCGTCGACCGCATAGGTCATCGGCGTCGCCTGGCCGCCGGCCGGAAGCCGCGCCGTCCACAGTATCTGACCGTTGGTGAGGTTGTAGGCGCGCAGATAATCGTCGACCGCGGCCCCGAGGAAAGCCACGCCGCCCTTGGTGATCATCGGCCCGCCGATGCCGGGCACGCCCACCTTGAAGGGCAGCGGCAGCGGCGTCATGTCGTAGACCGTGCCGTTGCGGTGCATGTAGGCGATCTCGCCGGTCCTGAGATCGGCGCCCGCGACATAACCCCATGGCGGCGCCTGGCAGGGGATCTGCAGCGGTCCCAGGAACGGCCCCATATAGACGCCGTAGGGGGCGCCCTCGTTGCGGTTGAGGCCCTGTTCGCTGCCCTTCTCGTCCTGGCCCTTCGGCGGAATTTCCGAACGCGGCACCAGGCGTGAGGTGAAGGCGAGATAGGTGGGCATGCCGAACATCACCTGCCGTTCCGGATCGACCGCCACGCTGCCCCAGTTGAAGGTGCCGAAATTGCCGGGATAGACGATCGTGCCCTTGAGCGACGGCGGCGTATAGCGGCCCTGGTAGTTGTACTGGTGGAACCAGATGCGGCAGACCATCTGGTCGAACATGGTGATGCCCCACATGTCCTTTTCTTCCAGCGGCTTCGGCTTGAAGGTGAGCGCCGAGGTCGGCTGCGTGGGGGCGGTGAAATCCTCGGGGATCGCGCCTCCCGGCGCCGGTTCCTCGGTCACCGGGATGATCGGTTCGCCGGTGCGCCGGTCGAGCACGTAGATATCGCCCTGCTTGGTCGGCCCGACCAGCGCGGGCACGACCGTGTTGTCCGGCCTGGTGATATCGAGGAGCACGGGCTGCGCCGGCACGTCCATGTCCCACAGGTCGTGATGCACGGTCTGGCGCACCCAGCGGTCGGCGCCCGTGTTGAGGTCGAGCGCCACGATCGACGAGGAATATTTCTCGACGCTCTCGCTGCGGCCCATGCCGAGCTGGTCCGGCACCTGGTTGCCGAGCGGGATGTAGACGAGCCCCAGTTCTTCGTCGACGCTGAAGACCGACCAGCTGTTCGGCGAGTTCGTCGTATAGGTCTGGCCGGGCTGGAGCGGCTGGGTTTGCGTTGGATTGCCGGAATCCCAGTTCCAGATGAGCTGCCCGGTATTCACGTCATAGGCGCGGATGACGCCCGACTGTTCCTGCGTCGAATAGTTGTCGTTCACGGCCCCACCGATGACGATCTTGTTGCCGGCGATGGCCGGCGGCGAGGTCGAGTAATAATAGCCGGCCGGATTGTACTTCATGCCGGTTTCGAGATGCAGCGTGCCCTGATCGGCAAAGGAGGTGCACACCTCGCCGTTCGCCGCGTCGAGCGCGATCAGCCGCGCATCCGAGGTCGGCAGATAGACCCGCTCCGCGCAGGGCGCGCCGGCAGCCGCCGCCGGATCCTTGTAATAGCTGACGCCGCGGCAGGTCTGGTGCTGCCGGTCCGGGTTCATGCCGGAATTCGGATCGTATTTCCACTTCTCCTGGCCGGTGGTCGCATCGAGCGCGATGGCGAGATTGTGCGGCGTGCAGAGATAGAGCGAATTGCCGACCTTGAGCGGCGTCACCTGATAGGTGGTTTCGCCGACATCGTCCGGGCGCTTCACGTCGCCGGTCTGATAGCGCCAGACCTCCGTGAGGTTTGCGACGTTCTCGACATTGATCTGGTCGAGCGGCGAGTAGCGCTGGCCATAGGGCGTGCGGCCGTATTGATGCCATTCGCCCGGAGGCACGTCGCCGCCCAGGGCCGGCGCGGCGGCGACCGACTGTTCCGGCAGCGCACCGCTCTTGTTGTAGGGATCCATGAACATGGAAAAGATCGCGACCGCGATGGCGATGACCACGGAGAGCGCGAGCGGCGTGGCGGCCGCACCGTAGCGCGCGCCCGTCGGGCTCGAAAAGCCGAGCGGTCTCCTTATCCAGGGCGTCAGCAGCCAGAGGCCGAGAATGATGATCAGGCCCCCGCGCGGACCGAGCTGCCACCAGTCGAAGCCGACTTCCCAGATCGCCCAGACGAGCGATGCGAGCACGAGGACCGCATAGACCCTGAGGGCCATGGCCCTTCCGAGGAAAAGCAGGATAGCGGTGAGGATGAAGCCCAGACCGCAGATGAGATAATAGGCGCTGCCCCCGAGCATCAGCAATTGGCCGCCGCCAACCGCCAACGCAAGTCCGATCAGCGTGAAAAGGATTGCCGTAATCTTTATGGCCATAAGGATGCCCCCGTTTCGGCTCGGAATTTCAGGCCCGCGCGAACCCGCGTCCCCCGCGCCTTCAACACGAGCTTCGCACAAAAGTTCCAACGCATGTTCCCGCCCCGCAAAATTTAGCGGAACCGTCCCGTGGTCAAGCCGGTTCTGATGTTTCTACAAGGAGTTCCGATCATGCTGACGTCGCGCAAAGGCCCGGCCTTCGAGACACCGGGCGCCGAGGGCGGGAAGTTGCCGGAGGTCAGGGAACTGGCGGAAGGCTGCACCCGCTGCGATCTTTACAGGAACGCCACGCATCTCGTTTTCGGCGAGGGGCCTGCCAAAGCGGAGGTGCTTTTCGTCGGCGAACAGCCGGGCGACAAGGAAGACCTTGCCGGCAAGCCTTTCGTCGGTCCGGCCGGCAGGCTGCTCGACCGCTGCCTGGAGGAGGCCGGCGTCGACCGCGATCTCTGCTACGTCACCAACGCGGTGAAGCATTTCAAGTTCACGCCGCGCGGCAAGCGCCGCATCCATTCCAAGCCCAATACCGGCGAAGTGCAGGCCTGCGCCTGGTGGCTTGCGGCGGAGCTGCGCCTCGTCAGGCCGAAGCTCGCGGTGGCGCTCGGCGCGACCGGCCTCTATTCTCTGCTCGGCCGGCAGGCGAAGGTGACGCGTGATCGCGGCACGATCCTGCAATCGCCGGACGGGCTGCCGGTGCTGGTGACGATCCATCCCTCGGCGCTGCTGAGGACGCTGAACCAACCCGATGCGGAACTCAATCGTGCCCGTTTTGTGGATGACTTGAGGAAGATCGCGGAATTTCTGGAGTGAACATGGCCTACGAACTCTATTATTGGGACGGCATCCAGGGGCGCGGCGAGTTCGTGCGGCTGGCACTGGAAGAAGCCCGCGCCGACTATATCGACGTGGCCCGCAGCGGCCACGGCATGCAGAAGATGCTGGATTACATGCGCGGCAGGCATGGTCACGACCACATGCCGTTCGCCCCGCCCTTCCTGAGGGACGGCGATATCGTCGTCTCGCACGTCGCAAACATCCTGCATTACCTCGGACCGAAGCTGGACCTCGTGCCGAGGGACGAGAAGTCCCGCGTCTTCGCCCATGGGCTGCAGCTCACCATCACCGATTTCGTCGCGGAAGCACACGACACGCATCATCCGATCAGCACGGACGATTACTACGAGGATCAGAAGGACGAGGCGAAGGCGCGTTCAAAGACCTTTTTGAAGCACCGGGTGCCGAAGTTCATGGGCTATTTCAACCGCATCATCGAGGCCAACCCGAAGAGAATCGGCCATGCGGTCGGCGACAGCCTGAGCTATGTGGACCTTTCGCTCTTCCAGCTCGCCGAAGGCCTGGCCTACGCCTTTCCGCGCGCGATGGGGAATTTCGAAAAGGATTACCCGCAGGTCGCCAAGGTCCGCGACATGGTCCGCCAGCGGCCGAATATCGAAGCCTATCTCACGTCGAAGCGCCGGCTCGCCTTCAACGAGTCGGGCATATTCCGGCATTACCCGGAACTGGACCAGGATCCGGCATGAACCGGCCTAGATGAACGCGAATACGGGCGCGATGGTCACCAGAACGATGGCCGCCGCGATCAATGCGAACTTCATGTGACCTCCACCAATGTGAGCACGAGCGCCCCTGCTCGACGGCTCAGTTCACGTCTTCTCCCAGTTCCTGCAGGATCTGATGCCGTGCCCGGTTGAGCCGGCTTTTCACCGTGCCGACCGCGCAATCGCAGATTTCGGCCGTCGTCTCGTAGCTCTCGCCAAGGATCGCCACGAGCGTCAGCACCTCGCGGTAATGCGGCGGCAGTTTCTGAAGCGCGCGCTGCACCTCGCGGGCCCTGGCCGCGGTCTCCTGCGCGGCGGCCACGGGCGTATCGCCGGAGACGTTCTCCTCGATCCCCGGCGCCTCGCGGCCGAGCACCTTGGCGCGCGTGTAGAACGTGTTGCGCATGATCGTGAAGAGCCAGCTCTTCAGCTTGGTACCCGGCTCGAACTTGTCGAGATTGGCCAGCGCCTTCATCAGCGTTTCCTGCACCAGATCGTCCGCGTCGACCGGGTTGCGGCAGAATGTACGGGCAAATGCGCGGAGAGCCGGAATGAGCCTCACTATGTCTGCACGTGCAGGATCACTATTCAACTGTGATTCAGACACCGTTGCCTACCTCTCCGAAATCTTCGATGGGCGGGAATTTCGGTGGCAAACGCACGCCTCGCATATTTGGTTCCGCCGAGATGAACGGCCCGTTCATCTTCATGACGGAACAAAGGGCTTGCAGCCCGGTTGATAGGACTTTCACGGAGTTATGATCGTGGCGCCGCGTGCGAACTGGAAAGGTTACCTCAAGGTCGGAGAGCTGAGCTGTCAGGTGGGGCTCTATACTGCCGCCTCCACATCCGATCGCGTCAGCTTCCACATCATCAACCGCGAGACGGGTCACCGGGTCCACCGCCAGATGGTGGACGCCGACACCGGCAAACCGGTGGACAACGAGGATATCGTCAAAGGATATGAAGTCTCCAGCGGCGAATACGTCATCCTGGAACCGGACGAGATCAAGGCGGCGGTGCCGGAGAGCGACAAGACGCTGGAGCTCGAGACCTTCATCCCCTGCAACGGGGTCGATACGATCTATCTCGATCGGCCCTATTACCTTGCGCCGGTGGACAAGCCGTCCGCCGAGATCTTCGGCCTCATCCGCATGGGCCTGAAGGAGAAGAATGTCGCAGCCCTTGCCCGCACGGTCCTGTTCCGGCGGCTCCGCACGCTGCTCATCCGCCCGAGCGAAACCGGCATGGTGGCGAGCACCCTGAACTACGATTACGAGGTGCGGCCGTCGAAGGAAATCTTTTCCGACATCAAGGACTTCAAGATCGAAGGCGAGATGCTCGACCTGGCGAGGCACATCATCGACACCAAGCGCGGCGAGTTCGACCCGACGGAATTCGACGACCGTTACGAGGCTGCGCTGGCCGAGCTGATCCGGGCAAAGATCGAAGGCCGCAAGCTCAAGAAGAAGCCGAGACCCGAGCCGAAGAAGGTTTCGAACCTGCTCGACGCCCTTCGCCAGAGCGCCGGCGCTCCGACACCCCCTAAAAAGACGGCGGCAAAGAAGAAGAGCACGGGATCGCGCAAGACCGCGGCTCCAGAGAGAAAGGCCGGCTGATCATGGCGCTCGAAACCTATAACCGGAAGCGGAACTTCAAGGCCTCGCCCGAGCCGCAGGGGAAAGTGCCGCGCGGACGCAAGGCGACGGGTAACAGCTTCGTGATCCAGAAACACGACGCCACACGCCTGCATTACGACTTCCGCCTGGAGATGGACGGCGTGCTGAAAAGCTGGGCCGTGACCCGCGGCCCGAGCCTCGTGCCCGGCGAGAAGCGGCTTGCGGTGCATGTGGAGGACCATCCGCTCGACTACGGCGGCTTCGAGGGCATGATCCCGGAAGGCAATTACGGCGCCGGCGCGGTGATGCTCTGGGATCGCGGCAGTTGGGAACCGATCGGCGACCCCCACAGGGCCTACAGGAAAGGCCATATGGAATTCGAGCTCAAGGGCGAGAAGCTGGAAGGCCGCTGGCACCTGGTCCGCATGGGCCACAAGGAAGGCGAAAAACGCGAGAACTGGCTTCTGATCAAGGGCGAGGACGAATTCGCCCGCGCCGAGGGCGATCCCGATATCCTGGAGGAAATGCCGCTTTCGGTCAAAACCGGAAAGACGATCGAGGAAGTCTGGGGCCGGCAGGTTTCCAGGCGGAAACGATCTGCAAAAGCCAAGGCGAAGACGAAAGCCGCTCCCGCGCCTGAAAGCTCCGACATCACCGTATCCAAGATCAGGGGCGCCAAAAAGGCCGGGCCCCCTGACTTCATCGAGCCGCAGCTCGCGACGCTGGTGAAAAGCGCGCCCTCCGGAAAACGCTGGGTGCACGAGATCAAGCTGGACGGCTATCGCCTTCAGGCGCATGTCGACGCCGGCAAGGTGAGACTGCTCACCCGAACCGGGCTCGACTGGACGCACAAGTTCGGCGGGGACGTCGTCGCGGCATTCGAAAAACTTCCCGTTCAGGACGCGATCATCGATGGCGAGGTGGCGGTCGAGGCCGGCTCCGGCGCGACGGACTTTTCGCTGCTCCAGCAGGACCTGAGCGAAGGCCGCGACGATCGTTTCACCTTCTTCGCCTTCGACCTCCTTCATCTCGACGGCTACGACCTCACCGGCGCCACGCTGCTGCGGCGCAAGGAGGCGCTCGAAAAGCTGCTGACCGGCAGCGGCCCCGTCCTGCGCTACAACGAACATTTCGGCGACGAAGGCGGCCTGGTGCTGAAACATGCCTGCCGGCTGAGCCTCGAAGGCATCGTCTCCAAAATCGCGGAAGCCGCCTATCGCCCCGGGCGCGGCCGCGACTGGGTGAAGTCGAAATGCTCGGCCCGGCAGGAATTCGTGATCGCCGGCTACGTCCCCTCCTCCGTCTCCAACAAGGCGATCGGCTCGCTGGTCATGGGCTATTACGAGGAAGGCAGGCTGCGCCATGCCGGCCGCGTCGGCACCGGCTATACGGGCGCGATGGCCCAATCGCTCTTCAGGAAGCTCAACGAAATCCGCATCGACAGGAGCCCGTTTGACGAAAAGCTCACGGGGGTGGAAAAGAAGGACGTCGTTTTCCTGAAGCCCGAACTGGTGGCGGAGGTGGAATTCCGCGGCTGGACGGCGGATGCGCATATCCGCCATGCCGCCTTCCGGGGTCTGAGGGAAGACAAGGACCCGAAGGATATCGTCCGGGAGGGCGGGCCTGTGAACGCAGCGGAAGAACCGAAACCGCCGAAACGGACGGTCAACCTCACCCATCCGGACCGGATCTACTGGCCGGACGCCGGCGTGACCAAGGCCGGGCTCGCGGATTATTACACCGAGGTCTGGCGGCTGATGGCGCCCTTCGTCGTCAACCGGCCGCTGGCGCTGATCCGCGGGCCGGACGGCATCACCAAACAGCTCTTCTTCCAGAAGCACGGCTGGAAGGGCATGACGAAGAACGCGGTCCTGATCAAGGACCCCGCCGACCCGAGCGAGGAGGACATCACCATCCGCGACCTCGACGGCCTGCTCGGCCTCGTCCAGAGCGCGGCGCTGGAAATCCATCCCTGGGGCTCGAATCTCGACGACTGGGAGAAGCCGGACATGGTCAATATCGACCTCGACCCCGGCGAAGGCGTCTCCTGGACCGACATCATCGCCGCGGCCCACGAGGTGAAGCGGCGTTTCGAGGACATGGGGCTGGTTCCCTTCGTCAAAACCTCAGGCGGCAAGGGATTGCATGTCGTCGCTCCGGTCAGGCCGAAGGCGGAATGGCCGGAGGTGAAGGCGGCGATGAAGGCGCTCGCCGACGGCATGGCCGGCGACGATCCCGACCGGTACGTCTCGACCATCACCAAATCGAAGCGCAAGGGCAAGATCCTGATCGACTACCTGCGCAACGGCCGGGGAAACACCGCAGTCGCCCCTTATTCCACCCGCGCCCGGCCCGGCGCCCCGGTCTCCATGCCGCTTGCCTGGGACGAGCTCGGCGGCGCGATCGGCCCCAACTATTTCACCGTCAACAACACGCCGGCCCGCATCGCCCAGCAGGCGAGCGACCCCTGGGGCGATTTCCGCAAGGCGGAAGTGCCGATCGAGTTTGAGGGAAAGGGAAAGCGGTAGTTAAGAAGGTGTCCCAGGGACATCTCCTCTTGAGTAAGCGCTGCCCCTCACCCTAGCCCTCTCCCCGCAGGCGGGGAGAGGGGACCGGAAGCCTGCGTCTCGCGTCCTTCTCCCCGTTTGAGGGGGAGAAGGTGGCGGCAGCCGGATGAAGGGCAAGCCCACATGCGATTGCCCTGCCGTCAGAACGGGCAGAGGGTAAGGGCAAACCTCAGCCATCACTTCCTTGGCGACTTCCGCTCCGCCTCCAGGCTTTTTTTGAGTGCGCTGGTGATGTCGATGACGTTGCTCGGCCGTTCCGGCGCCTTCTCCTCGGCGCGCCTTTTTGTTTTCCGGCCCTTCTTCCGCTCCGCGATGATGTCGAGCAGCCGGTCCTGAACCGGATCGTCGGCCATCGACGGCTTCCAGGCTTCGGTCCGCTCGTCGATGATCTTCTTCATCATCGTCAGGTGCTTCGTCTCCGGTTTTTCCTTCGGCTTTTCGGGGGCGTATTCGTCCGGATCGCGCACCTCGTCGCCGTAGCGCAGCGTCCAGACGACGATGCCCTTGTTCTCCGGGAGAAGCAGCACGGCGCGCTCCCGGCGATACATGACGAGCCGGGCGATGCCCGCGGTCTTCGTCTTCGCCATCGCCTCGCGGATCACCGCGAAGGCCTCCGCGCCCACCTCGTCGTCGGGCGCCAGATAATGCGGCCGGTCGTACCAGATCCAGCCGATCGATTCCGCCGGCACGAAGGTCTCGATGTCGATGGTGCGGGTGCTTTCGAGCCCGACGTCCTCGATCTCCTCGTCCTCGAAAAGCACGTAGTCTTCCTCGCCCTTCGGATAGCCCTTGACCTGATCGTCGTCCTCGACCGTCTCACCCGTCTCGGCATCCACGTAATGGCTCAGCACCCGGTTCCGGGTCTTGCGGTTGATGTTGTGGAACCGGACCTTGGCTCCTTCCGAGACCGCCGGCGTCATCGTCACCCGGCAGGTGACGAGCGAGAGTTTGAGATAGCCTTTCCAGAAGACGCGCGGCGCCACGGCAGAACTCCTTCGTTTTGCCCGATAACCCGCGCCGGCGCGGCTTGGTTCCGGAACAAGTCCCGCGACAAACCGTTTCCTCCCGACACCAGCACAGGAGGGCATCCTATGAGCAGCACCCCCAGCGCTCCACAGAAGGACGGGGACAAGAAGACCGCCGAACGCTCCGCGCGCGAAAGGCACGAGACGAAAGAATTGGAAGAACAGCTCGATGAAGGCCTGGAGGACACCTTTCCGGCAAGCGATCCGGTCTCGGCGACGGTGACGTCCATCCCCAGCGGCACGCCCAGACCGCCGAAGCGTTAGAAGCACTGGCAATCGCGAAATCGATATGGAACAATTCGGGCGGCTTCCTGGATAGGAGGTCGCCTGAATTCATTTGTCGTATGTGACTTTTTCGGGATATTCGAAGATAACCATATTGCTGTAAGGAGACTGCTCCAGGGTTTTCACGGGGCGCGGACATGGTTTCGGCGTTGATTTTGCCGGGATTCGTTACTTCAGAGGTCGGGATGGCGAAGCAGAACAATCCGGTTGCGGACCAGGAAATCAGGATGGGACGACGCGTCAGCCGTCAGGTCTCGGTCCTGCTGACCGAAATCGAGAAGGAAGAAGTTCCCGATCGTCTGCTCGAATTGGCGCGTGAACTGCAGAAGGCGCTCAGCGAAAAGATCGCGAGCCGCTCCGACCGATAGCATGCGTCAAAGCTGCGTCGAGATGAGGTTGTCGGTGCGCACCCGCCCATCCACGACGCCGCGCGGCCCGTCCGTCTCGTAACGCCCGCTTTCGTCCTCGACCACCGTGTAAAGCTTCTCGTTCCGGAACGCGCTCGCCATCTCGGTCGAACTGCCCTCGGAAGGCGAGGCGTCGATCTCCGTGAAATCGAGCTCCGCGCCGCTTGCCACGAGACGGGCGTCGCCAGCGGTCCTCGCCCGGACGACCACTTCGCCATGCGGAGGCGAATTCTGCCAGTTCGGATCGTCGGGCGCGGCGATCGGCACCAGCCGGTAGATCTTCAAATCATCCTGCATCTCTCTCTCCCTTGAGGTCGCGTCGATCCTGTGCGGCAACGCCATTCGGGCATCGCCGGTTCCCGGGACGCTGCACGGGAACTTTTCCCGCCGCCGTTCTGTTCCTGACCGCGACAAGCTGGAGGGAAAGATGGAAGACCCGCGTCGTTGCCGGCACCTTTGCGTCGACATGCAGCGCATGTTCGCGGAAGATACGCCCTGGCATATTCCCTGGATGCAGCGGGTGCGCGAACCCGTTGCAGCGATCGCCGCAGCTTATCCGGCGGAGACGATCTTCACCCGCTTCGTGACCCCGAAGACGCCCGCCGAGGCGCAAGGGAGCTGGCGTGGCTATTACGAGAAATGGGCGCAGATGACGCGCGGCGAGCTCGGCGACCACATGATCGACCTTCTTCCCGAGCTGAAGGCGATGGTGCCGCCGGCGCGCGTTTTCGACAAGATGGTCTATTCGCCCTGGCTGGACGGCCGCCTGCACCATGTGCTGCGGGATCAGGGCGTCACCACGCTCGTCATTTCGGGTGGGGAAACCGACGTCTGCGTGCTTGCGGCGGTGCTCGGCGCGGTCGATCTCGGCTATGCGATCATCCTCGCCACCGACGCGATCTGCAGCGCTTCCGACGAAACGCATGATGCATCCCTGGCGCTTTACGGTAACAGGTTTTCCAATCAGCTCCGGCTCCTGGACACGGAAGGCATTCTGCGCTGGTGGGGCGAATGAGGCCGGCCCGGCGGAACCTTGCGGCACGCAATCGGTTTTCCGAATGGGCGATGGCGCCCTGTGACAAGGAGAAAGCCGATGAAAAATGAGCAGCCGAAAGCGGGCCGGCCCGGCGAGACCTCGCAATGGCCGCGCTGGGAGGGCCCGGCGGAAAGCCGCCCGAGCGGTTATCTTCAGGGCGAAGCGAACATTTTCGCCGAGGGACCGGAACAGGAAAAGCAGGTCGGCAAGGCACCGCGCGATTACGAGCGCCCCGACGATCTGATCGCCCAGGACGTCAACGAACAGCTCACCCAGGACGCCTTCCTGGACCCCACCAACGTGTCCGTATCGGTGGAGAATGGCGAGGTCGTCCTCGACGGCTATGTCGCACAGCTCGCCGACAAGGTTCGCGCCGAGGAGGCCGTTCTGAACGTCGCAGGCGTCACGGCCTGCCGCAACAATCTGCGGATCGCCCCTGAACGGCATTGATCCGTAGCGACAAGGAGAAAGCGATGGCCGATAATTTCTGGTTCATAGTCGTAGCGCTCGGGCCGATCCTTCTCGGCGGTGCGATCGCCTACGCGCTGCTGCACCGCCGCCGCCTGTCCCCGGGCGAAAAGAGGCAGCAGGAAGAGGCTATCGAAGATCTCTACGACAAACCTTCCGGTGGCCGCGAACCCCATTCGCACAGCCGCTGAGACGGCAGGAACCTTCCGAGGCATCCCGACGTTAGGTGCCTCGCAAGACCCGAACAACATCCCATAAAAACCCAAGGAGAGAGCAATGGCCAGCAAGACCCTCGACGACCTTTTCCATGAGACCCTCAAGGACATCTACTATGCCGAGCGCCAGATCGTGAAGGCCCTTCCGAAGATGGCCCGCGGCGCCCGGGATGAAAAGCTCAAGGCGGCTTTCGAGAAACACCGCGAGGAAACCGAAGGCCATATCGAGCGCCTGAAGCAGGTCTTCGAGATCATCGGCAAGCGCGCCCAGGGCAAGACCTGCCCGGCGATCGACGGCATCATCGAGGAAGGCGAGGAAATCCTCGACGAATTCAAGGGCAATCCCGCGCTCGATGCTGGCCTGCTCGCCGCCGCCCAGGCTGTCGAGCACTACGAGATCAGCCGCTACGGCACGTTGCGTGCCTGGGCGCAGCAACTCGGCTTGAAGGACGCCGTCACCCTTCTCCAGCAGACGCTGGCGGAGGAAACCAAGACCGACGAGACGCTGACCGGTCTCGCCGAATCCGCAGTCAACAGGGCGGCCCAGAAGGCTGCCTGATCGCCTTTGAAGGAAGGGCGTGGACTGGTTCCCAACGCCCTTCCCCTTTCCGCATGACAGAAGACCGGGCTTTCGCTCCATCGCCGGCGGTCTCGGACCTGCCGGGAGGCGTTTCGCCGTGTCGGTATGCGCCTCACGGCATCCGGGGCGAAAGTCGCGGGTGTGGTAATAGGACGCAGATGGAAACCCCGTCCATAATATGGTCCCGGCCGGTTGCGCAGGGAACGATATCGCAGTACCTTTTCCGCCTGGATGCGTCTCCTTCCCGGCGGCAACAAAAACATCTCCTTCGACAGCCAAAAATTCGGCCCCGGGGCAGATTTTCGAGTAATGGCCGCGTCCGATTGGCCGAATGGTGATTTTCGCTTTTGCAGAGGAACTTTTCCGTGCCGCGCACGTTGGGGCGCTCGGGTGAATGGAGACAATAATGGCGGACTCCGAAGAAGACTGGATCAAGAAACGGGCCTACGCATTGTGGGAGGAAGAAGGCTATCCTGCCGGCAAGGATAGGGAACACTGGGAAAGGGCGAAGCTGGAATATGCAACGCTCAAGCCCGTAGCTTCGAACGCGGCGCCGGCGGCTCCGCGACGGAAGGCTGCTGCAGCGGCAACCCCGCCGAAAGCAGCCCCCAAGGCGAAGGCCGCTTCCCCCAAGGCGGCCACGAAGACGGCAGCATCCGGGACTGCCGCCGCTCCGGCGAAGACTGCTCCGAAGACCCCTGCGGCCATCCCCGCCTCGGCGGAACCGGCCAAGAAGCGCTCCAGAAAAGTTCCGGCCGGCGAATAGCGCCGTCCGTCCGTACACACCAAGAACGGTTTCAATAGGCGCGGCGATGCGTGTCGCCGCGCAGTGGCTTTCTTTACCTTGGAAAATCGGGATGTTTTTTGCGTCTGAACTCCGCCTGAACCCGAGCCCGACAGGGAACCTCGGTCGTCACCGAAATGTTCTGAAAGGTGAAAACGACCTATGGCGGAGGCAGGCATGATGAACGTTCACGTCCCGATCGGTGACGCGCATCGCGATCAACGAAACATCCGGGATCGTGAGGTCGGCCCGACTGCCGGAAAGCCGGGGCTGCCGCAGATGAAGGTCCTTTCGGTCACCTCAGAGGTCTTCCCTCTCGTGAAGACCGGCGGCCTTGCGGATGTGACCGGCTCCCTGCCCAAGGCGCTCGCTCCCCTCGGCATCGAAACCACGTCGCTGATCCCCGGCTATCCCGCCGTGATGCGGCAACTGACAAGCGCCATGCCGCTGGTCACGTTCGACAGCCTTCTGGGCGAGCGCGCCTCACTGCTCCATACCCGCATCGAAGACCTGAGCCTGTTCGTTCTCGACGCGCCGGCCCTCTACAATCGTCCGGGCGGCCCTTATGTCGATGAAAACGGCCGCGATCATCCGGACAACTGGAAACGGTTCGCCGCCCTTTCCCTGGCTGCGGCGGAAATCGCCGACGGGGTGCTGCCCGGATGGGTGCCCGACCTCGTCCATACCCATGACTGGCAATCGGCGCTGACCTCGGTCTACATGCGCGAACGCGGCTGCATAACCCCCGTCGTGCTGACGATCCACAACCTCGCATTCCAGGGACAATATTCCGCAAGGCTGCTTGGAAACCTCGGCCTGCCCCCCGAGACCTATTCCATGAACCGCATGGAATATTTCGGGGACATCAGCTTCCTCAAGGGAGGCCTGCAGACGGCGGATGCGATCACCACCGTCAGCCCGACCTACGCGCGGGAAATCCTGACGCCCCGTTTCGGCATGGGCATGGATGGCGTGCTGAACGCGCGCGTCTCCGTTCTGCGCGGCATCGTCAACGGCATCGATCTCGACGTCTGGGATCCGTCCGCGGACCCGCATCTGCCCCGCAGCTACGACGTCAACAGCCTGCGCCGCAAGCGCGAGAACCGGGCGGTCCTGCTGAAGGAATTCGGCCTGGACCCGTCGCATCAAGGTCCGGTCTTTTCGGCGGTCAGCCGCCTGACGTGGCAAAAGGGTCTCGACATGTTCGCCGAGACGGCGGACGAGGTCATCCGGCACGGCGGAAAAGTGATCGTCTTCGGAAAGGGCGACCACGAGATCGAACAGGCGCTGCTGAACACCGCATCGCGCTTCCCGGGCCACATGGCCGTGCATATCGGCTACGACGAACCGACGGCGCATCTGATCCATGGCGGATCGGATGCGATCGTGCAGCCCTCCCGCTTCGAGCCCTGCGGGCTGACGCAGCTCTATGCGCTTCGCTACGGCTGCGTGCCGGTCGTCTCCCGCACCGGCGGGCTTTCGGAGACGATCATCGACGCCAACGACGCGGCCATGTCCGCGCGGGTGGCGACCGGCTTCCAGTTCCACCCGGTCACGACCGACGGCCTGCGGCTGGCGCTTCGCCGCGCGCTGCATGCCTATGCCGACCCGAAAATGTGGGCGCGGCTGCAGAACCAGGGCATGAAGGCGAAGTTTTCGTGGGAGCGCAGCGCCCAGCAATACGCCGCCGTCTACGCCAACCTGGTGCGCAAGTCGGGGCCGATCTCGGCCGCCGCCCCCGCCGACCTGCGCCGGGCGACGATCTGATCCGGGAACGATATCGGCAAATGAAAACCGGGCCCACCAGCCCCAGCCACTCACTTGAATGCGGAATCTTTAGGTTAACCTTCACAAATACTCCCTATAGCGCCGGCTATCGTGACATGCGTATGCTGGATTTTTTCGGAAGCCCCAAAGCGGCTTCGGCTGCTTCTGCCGTTCAACGGGATCAGAACTGCCATCGGCCGTAAGCGCGATGGCAACTATGCGCCGCGAGCGGACGCAGGGATCGAACCCTTGACTTTGATGGAGCCTTCACGACCCTTGAGCCCGGAGACTTACGAGGCTATTGGGGACATCGGCCATGTTCGACCTTCGTCCGTTATATTCGACCCTGCATATTGAGGCGATCACACAGTTTATTGGTGAACACTATGCGGTCGAGGGGCCAGTCTCCTGCCAAATGCTCCAACGCGGTTTGAATGACGTTTACCTCGTTGCTGGGAAAAATGGCGAGCGTTACGTGTTTCGTCTCTCTCAGCATAGGGCACGTGGTCCGGCCGATGTCAAAACCGAAACTGCGTTTCTGATACACCTCTCGCAATCCGGCGTCCCGGTCGCCGCACCCATTCCAACGCGAGAAGGCACCTTCTTCGTTCAAGCCCATGCTCCGGAAGGTTGGCGCTCCGGTGTCCTCTTTCAGGCGCTGGATGGACGCGAACCTCACGCTACAGACCTTGGCGATGCGCAGGCAAACGGAAAGACCCTTGCCATGCTGCACAACGCGGCGGAGGCATTCTCCTCCGATGGGGCGGTGTATCGTCTTGATCTTGAGCAGTTGCTGTGGCGACCTCTCACCCGATTGCGGGAGAGTGGAATTATCGAAGATGTCAATGCGTATAACGATCTCGAAAAAATTGCTGAAGAGACTGGGAAGGCAATTGAAGCGTTCGGCAATCTGACTTGGGCGCATTGTCACGGCGACTGTCATGGCTTCAATTCGCGCATCAATCATCTTGGCGAAGCAGTATTCTTTGACTTTGATGACAGCGGCCCAGGATACCTTGCTTACGACCTGTCCGTTTTTCTGTGGGCGAACGTATCTTTCGGCAGGAAATCGATACGCAGGTGGGAGGCGTTCATTGAGGGTTATCGGGCAGTCCGGCCAATAGCATCAGACGACTTCGAAGCCGCCATATGCTTCGTCATCGTCCGCCATTTTTGGCTTATGGGAGAGTACGCAACGCGCGCCAACGAATGGGGAAGCAACGCAGTCGGTTGGATCGCGCGGGAAGCGAACTTCCTCAAGACGTGGCAAACTGAGCAACTCGTCAACCGTCTATTCTAATTCTGTCGATTTGGTCAAAACGCAGTTCCAATGGCCGCATTGGGTCGTCAGCGGTCATGGCTAAGTAATGTGGAACCGTAAAATTTAACGGTTCCACATTACGTTGGTGGTTGGCCCACCAGTCCGGTTTTTTACGGGAGCTCGACGCTTACGGCCTGCGGAACAGCGCCAGGCTTCGGCCTTCGAGCTCGAAATCCTTCTCCTTGGTGATCCGCAGTCCGCGTTTCGCAAGGTCGGATGTCGTCAGCTCCAACACCCACCCGCCCTCGCCGAATTGCGGAATGCGGAAGGGCACGTTGCCTTCGAACGGATTGAAGAGCAGCAGGACGTCGTGCCAGATGCCCTCCTCCTGCTGGAGGTCCGGGCGCCCGATATAGAGACCGAGCGTCGAACCGTCGTCCCAATGCTCCGGCTGCTGGAAGCCGCCTCCGGCATTGAACCATTTGATGTCCATGCCGTCGCGCCAGTTCTCACGCCGCAACAGGGGCTGCTCGCGCCTCAGCTTGATGATCTGGCGGGTGAATTCGCGCAGCTCCTCGCAGGTCTCCGGCAGGTCTTCCCAGTGCACCCACGAAATCTCGCTGTCCTGGCAGTAGCCGTTGTTGTTGCCCATCTGGCTGCGGCCGAACTCGTCGCCGGCAAGCAGCATCGGGGTGCCGTGCGAGAAGAAGAGCGTCGCCAGGAAATTGCGCTTCTGCCGGTCGCGGACGGCATTGATGCCCTCGTCGTCGGTCGGACCTTCGGCACCGTAGTTGAAGCTGTGGTTGTCGTTGTGGCCGTCGTTATTGTCTTCGCCGTTCGCCTCGTTGTGCTTGTCGTTGTAGGAGACGAGGTCGTTGAGGGTGAAGCCGTCATGGGCGGCGATGAAGTTGACGCTCGCCCAGGGCCGGCGGCCGCGCTGGTCGTAGAGATCGCCGGAGCCGAGCAGGCGGGCGGCGAAATCCGTCGAGACGTTGGTGCCCTTCCAGTATTCCCGCACCGTATCGCGATACTTGTCGTTCCATTCGGCCCAGCCGGGCGGGAAGCCTCCCACCTGATAGCCGCCCGGGCCGATATCCCACGGCTCGCCGATCAGCTTGACCTTGGAAAGCACCGGATCCTGCGTCATCGCGTCGAAGAAGCCGCCGCGCTGGTCGAAACCCTGGGGCTCACGGCCGAGGATGGTGCCGAGATCGAAGCGGAAACCGTCGACATGCATGAATTCCGTCCAGTAGCGCAGGGAATCCATGATGAGCTGCAGCACGCGCGGATGGGAGGTGTTGACCGTGTTTCCCGTGCCCGTGTCGTTGATGTAGTAGCGGTGCTGGTCGGGCATCGTACGGTAGTAGGAGAAGTTGTCGATGCCCTTGAAGGAAAGCGTGGGGCCGAGCTCGTTGCCTTCGGCCGTGTGGTTGTAGACCACGTCGAGGATGACCTCGATGCCGGCATCGTGGAAGCTCCGCACCATGTCGCGGAACCCCTGGATGCCTTTCGGCCCGTAATAGCGGGAGGCCGGCGCGAAAAATCCGAGCGTGTTGTAGCCCCAGAAATTCTTGAGGCCCTTGTCGAGCAGATGCTGGTCGTCCGGGAAATAATGCACCGGCATCAGTTCGACCGAGGTGATGCCGAGGCTCTTGATGTAATCGACCGATGCCTGGTGGCCCATGCCCTCGAACGTGCCGCGCAGATCCTGCGGGATGCCCGGGTTGAGCTCGGTGAAGCCTTTCACATGGGTCTCGTAGACGACCGCCGCGGGCCAGGGAATGTCGGGCCGGTTCCGGTCCTGCCAGTCGAATTCGTTCGGGTCGATCACCCGGCATTTCGGCATGAAGGGTGCGCTGTCGCCCTCGTCGAAAGTCAGGTCCTTGTCCTCATGCAGCAGGTCGTAGGCGAAATGTGCCTCGTTCCACTGCACGTCGCCGACGAGCTCGCGGGCATAGGGATCGATCAGCAGCTTGTTCGGATTGAAACGGTGGCCGTTTTCCGGATCGTAGGGACCGTGGACGCGGTAGCCGTAGAGTGCGCCGGGCTTCAGGCCCGGAACGTAGCCGTGCCAGATCTCGTGCGTATATTCCGGAAGTTCGAGCCGGGCGATCTCGACCTTTCCGGTGCTGTCGTAGAGGCAGAGTTCGACGCGCTCGGCATGCGCCGAGAAGATCGCGAAATTGACGCCTTTGCCGTCGGAATTGGCCCCGAGCTGGAGCCATGAGCCGGGCTCGACGACGAAGTGGTTCGCCTTGGTATCCATGCCGCACCTTTCACAAAATTCCTCTAGTAATGGTGCAGCACAGCATTTCGTTCCCTGATCGCGTAACTATGGGTTGCCGGATCCGGCGGGAGGCGTGTTGGTATTGCCGGCGGGCGGATTGGCAGGGCTCTGCCCGCCCGTACTGCTCTGGGGCGTGCTGCTCCGGTCCGCAGGAGCGGTGTTCTCGGGCTGGGGCGGCGGCGTGTTGTTCACCGGGTCGTTCTGGTTTTCGCCGCTGTCGCCGCAGGCACTCAAGAGCAGGACGGTCGAAAGGGCGATGATCAAACGCTTCATTTTCCATCTTCTCCGTTGGATTTTCCGATGCCAGCTTTGCCGGCGTCACCCTGCCGGCGGCGTTCGTCGAGCGCGATAACCTTCTCGACCGCGACGATGTCTTCGGCCGCTGCGGCGGGGACCGGATCGCTAGCGATCGCCTCCAGGACTTCCGGGGCAAGCGCCCCCTTGCGGATGACGTATTCCAGCGCCTCGCGCGTCTGGCGCTCCGCCTTCAGCTGGGCGTAAAGAGCCAGGATCAGCCGATCGCGGACATCATGTTTCCCATTCCCGCCCCCGGTTCCGGCGAACTCTGCCATGGTTTCCTCCGTGTCCCTGCTCGAAAGGTCAACTTTCCGTCGGGGCGATTGTTCCCTCCGTCCAAGCCTCCCCTATCTCCCTGAAAGGGAAAACACGACGAGGAGGCGAGCCATGGCTGCGCTGGCACCGGAAGAACTGGAAGGGCGGCTGAATGCCCACCGCGAACTGCTGATCGAGCTTCTGGCCGCGATGATCGGCGGCGAAGTCACCATCACCGCGTTCCTGCGGCGTCTGAGGGACGATGCGACCTTCAAGGACAATGAAGAGGACCCCGGCGTCATGCCGGAAGACGCGTTTGCGATCGAGAACTCCGCCGCCCGCGAGGTGCGCGCCATCCTCGAAGCGGCCCGCGCCAGGGCCGATGCGGAGGGCCGTTAACCATAGCAATTCATATTTGCGGCGATCCTGCCACGTTTATGGCTATTTCGTGGAACTAAAATACCATTGACTCGTTCATTCACCACCAAAGCGACGGAGGCGTCTATGGTCAGGGAATGGGTAGAAGCTGCAGGCTTCATACTGGTGATAGCAGCCTGCTACATGATGGTCATTCCGGTTTAAGCTCCTAGGGAGGAGAGAGGCCTTATGGCCCCTTGCTCTCGCGGCCGGCAAAGAAGGCCGCGAGAGCGGCGAAATCTTCGTCGTCCAGGTTTTTGGCGGCTTCCGTCATCAGGTGGCTGAAGGACGAACCGCCCCGGACGCCTTCACGGAACAGCCGAAGCTGCTGCTTGAGATAAGCGGCGTTCTGGCCCGAAATGTGCGGATAGGCGGGATTGCCGCCGGGCTTTTCGTGGCAGCTGAAGCAGGCGGGTATCCTGTCCGCCGCCCTTCCCCTTTCGGCAAGCTCCCTTCCCTTTTCGATCAACTGCGGATCGGCCGCTGTCGCGGCGCGTTGCGGCCGGGCCTGTTTGGCATAATAGCCGGCAAGCTCCGGCAGGCTTTCATCGGACAATGTGCCGACCGCTACCTGCATGATGCCGCTCGGCCGCTTTCCTTCCGCATAGGCGCGCAGGCTGTTGAGCAGATAGGCCTCCGACTGACCGGCAAGCCGCGGGATGAGGCTGCCGTTGTTGAGCTTCTTCTCCGCATGGCAGCTCTCGCAGGTGATCGGCAGCGGCGAGACCTCGCCGGCAGTGCCGATGCCGTGCAGGCCGGATGCCTGCAGATAGGCGTTCGTGTCCATTTCCGGCAGCTTGCGGAGGAAGGCGACCATGGCCCAGACTTCGTCGTCGCGCGCCTGCGTCGGCCAGGCGGGCATGCCGGTGAAGCGCACGCCGTGCTTGACGATCTCGAAGAGCTGCGCCTCGCTCCACTCGGGCACGACCGTTTTCAGGTCCGGCGGCGACGGCAGCATGGCAAGCACCGCAGCCGAGCGGGGCTGCGCCGGCGATCCGTGACAGATGGCGCAGCCGGTTTCGTAATGTCCCGCCGCCGGCGGAAGAAGCGCCGGATCGCCGAGCGGCGGAACGTCGACGGAAAGCGCCGCGGTGCGCACCGAATTCCGCATCACCCAGTGGAGGAACCAGTCGGTCACGGCCCAATGGCCGGTGCTGGCCTGGATGCCCATCAGCCCCGACCAGGCGAACAGCATGCCGGAGAGGGGCAATGCCACCACCAGCGCGATGAGATGCTTCCGGCGGATCCTCATCGGCCGCTCCTCTCCAAAGATCCCGGTGTGCCGCTATTGAGCGTTTGGGCAAGCAGCGCCACGCCGCCGGCCAGATAGACCGCCGCTCCCACCAGCAGCATGACCACGCCGCCCGCCTGCTGATCCGCCGCAGCGGTGAGGGTGACGCCGAAACATGTCACCTCCCCTTCACCGTAAAGCGGCCGCGGCGACAATGAAAGCAGGGCGCCGAGCAGCGTCATATGCATGGAGGTGAAGAGCAGGCCGACCGTGCCGGAAAGCCGCCGCTCCTCCCGCCCGGTCGCCGCTCCGCCGAGGCAGGAAAGCCAGAGCGCAAGGCCGGCGCCGAGGAAGACGACCTGTTCCGCGGCCGCGAAGAAGACGGAGGATTCCGAAAGGGCCCGCATGGCGGGAACATGCCAGGCCCACACCGCAACGAGTTCGATGAGGGAGGCGATGAGCGGCGTCAGCCAGCCCCTGCCCACCGCGAAATCGAAGCGCGTTCCGGAAAGCCCGATGGCGATCAGCGGCGCGGCGCCCGCCACCACGCCCATATGCGCGACCATATGGACGGAAAACGAGCTTCGGTCCGCCAAGGGGAGAAGAACTGCCCACAGCAGGAACAGCAAGCCAAGGCCGAAGACGAGCGCAGCCTTTCTCATGACTGGCACTCGGCGATGAAGATCAGCGGGATGGCCAGATAGGCGACGGCCACGAAGCTGAGGCCCGAAAGCAGCAGCGTTGCAAAACCCTGGAAGAACCTGCGATCCTGACGGGTCGGCGCGTCATGCGGGGGGTCTCCCGATCCGAAACCCCATTGCCGCCAGGCGAGAAAGGCCGAGAGCACGATCATCGCGAGAGCGAGCAGGGTGAAGACGCCGAGGCCGATGCGGACTGTCTCGAACGAAAGATGAAGGGAAAGCCCCTTGGCGCAGAAGACCGCCACGGTGGCGTAACAGACGATGAAATGCAGTGCCCAGACCGTCGGCGCGGTGAAGAGCGTCCAGAGCGTTTCGATCTCGCGGGGGATGAAGCTTTTCATGATGCCACCAGCGGAAAGAGGCCGATCACCCCGAAGGTCACCACTGCGGTGACGGCCATGAAATGCCAATAGAGCGCGACATTGCGGATATCCTGGTCGTATTCGGCGGTCATCCTGCCGGCGAAACTGCGCGCCAGGCAATAGAGTTGCATGATCGCGCCGACCGCCCCGTGGGCCACCGTCCAGATCGCCAGGATCCAGACGGTGGCGGGATAGACGTTGGCGGTCGGCTCCATGCCGTGGAGATAGGGCCCGGCCAGGCCGGCGAGCGACCCCGCGACCGTGATAGCGCAGGCCCCGACCAGCGACAGCCGCGCCCCCGCCGGCCCCTTCTCATTGAGCTCACGCGCCAGGAGCGTCAGGCCCCAGGCGATCACGAAAAGCGCCAGTGCCGTCATCGGCCAGAACACGCCCGGCCCTGCGGCCGCCGCGGTGAAATCGTCATGGATCGTCCAGTAGAAGAAATAGCCGAAGACGAGGCTCGCGAAGGCGGTACCATCCCCCACCATGGTGATGAACATCGCCCACCAGCCGACCGAGGCAGGTCCGGAGACGTAGATCGGCAGCTTTTTACCGAGCCCGACATCCATTTCCGGCTCTTCCGGAATGGGCGCGGTGCCGGTCCACAGCCAGTAGATGATGGCGGCGAAGGTGATGATGGCCGAGACGATCGTGGCGATCCACCAGTGGAAGGTGAGCGCGATGAAGACACCCCCGAGCGCCATCGCCGCAATGATCGTCACATAGGACACGCCGCCGACGCGCAGGCACTGGATCGGCTCGGCATCGAGCACCGACGTCACCAGCGTTTCGCGATAACCCGATTTCGCATCCGGCAGGTAGAAGCGCCCGGCCTCGATATCGGCCTGCAGGTCCGGCTGGTCCCAAAGCGGATAGCGGCTGGTGATGATCGGCACGGAGCGCATGCCCCAGCTTTCCGCCGGATCGTTCGTCCATTCCAGCGTGCCGGAATTCCAGGGGTTGAGATTGCGCGCCTCGGGCTTCGGCTTCGGCCGCAGGATGTCGATGACGAAAGTCGCCACGCCGGACGCGAAGATGAAGGCGCCGACGGTCGAGATCAGGTTGAACCAATCCCAGCCGATGCCTTCCGGATAGGTGAAGACGCGGCGCGGCATGCCGCGCAGGCCGGAGAAGTGCATCGGAAAGAAGGCGATGTTGAAGCCCGCGAACATCAGCCAGAAGGCGGCCTTGCCCCAGGCGTCGCTCAGCCTCTTTCCGGTGAAGAAGGGGAAGTAATAGTAGAGGCCGGCGACGACGGGAAACAGCATGCCGCCGATCAGCACATAGTGCAGATGGGCGACGACGAAATAGGTGTCGTGGGCCTGCCAGTCGAACGGCACCAGCGCCACCATGACGCCCGTCAGCCCGCCGATGACGAAGATGATCAGCCCGCCGGCGCCGAAGAGCATCGGCACGGAGAAGATCACGCGGCCCGCCAGCATGGTGGCGATGAAGACGAAGATCTGCACGCCGGTCGGGATCGCCACGGCCTCGGAGGCCGCGGAGAAGAAGGCGAGCGAAATCTGCGGCAGGCCGGTCGTGAACATGTGATGCACCCAGAGCCCGAAGCTCAGGAACCCCGTGCCGACCGCCGCGAGCACGATCCACGAATAACCGACGATCGGCCGCTGCGAGAAGGTCGGAACGATCATCGCCATCAGCGCAATCGCGGGCAGGAAGATGATGTAGACCTCCGGATGGCCGAAGATCCAGAAGAGGTGCTGCCACAGCAGCGGATCGCCGCCGCGCTCCGCATCGAAGAAGGGCCAGTCGAACATCCGCTCCATCTCGAACAGGATGTCGCCGGCGATCAGCGGCGGGAAGGCGAAAAGGATCATGCCCGCGACGATCAGGAGGTACCAGGCGAACATCGGCATCAGGTTGATGCGCATGCCCGGAGCCCGGCATTTCATGATCCCGACGATGATCTCGACCGCGGCCGCGATCGATGCCACCTCGATGAAGGAAAGGCCGAGCAGCCAGATATCCGCGCCGATGCCGGAATATTCCTTGTCGGTCGCGAGCGGCGGATACATGAACCAGCCGGCATTGGGTGCCGCGTTGAAGAAGATCGAGCCGCAGACGAAGATGCCGCCGAGCAGAAAGCTCCAGAAGCCGAAGGCGGAAAGCCGCGGAAACGGCAGCTCGCGGGCACCGAGCATCGACGGCAGCAGGAAGATCGCCCAGGCTTCGAAGATCGGCACGGCGAACAGGAACATCATCACCGTGCCGTGCAGCGTGAAGGCCTGGTTGAAAAGGTCGGCGGAGATGAGGTCGTTCTCCGGCGCGGCGAGTTGCAGGCGCATCAGGAGCGCCAGCAGCCCGGCGAACAGCATGAAGAGGAAGGCGGTCGCTCCATACCAGAGGCCGATCTGGCTGTTGTTGACGGAGGTCCAGTAGCGGATGCCCTTGGGCGTCTCCCATACCTTGCGCAGCCGCTCCTCCTGCGCCGCCCGCTCTTCCGGTGAGAAATTGCCGAGCTCCCCCATTACATGAGCCTCTTTGTCATCTGAGCCCCTTCAGATAGGCCGCGATCCGGTCGATATCGGTGTCGGGCAGCATGCCGAAATGCGGCATGAGCGCACCGGGTTTCACTTGCCCGGGATAGCGGATGAAGCGGGCGATATGTTCCCGCTCATTGGGAAGCGTGCCCGCGGCGACCGAGCCCCGCTCGCCGAAAGCGGTGAGATCCGGGCCGATCGCGCCGCGCGCCTCGGTGCCGGAGATCGCATGACAGGCGGCGCATCCATGTCTCAGAAACAGCGCCAGCCCTTCCGCATCCGCGGCTCCGGACGCGTTCTGCCGCGCCGACATCCAATCCTCGAACGCCTGCGACTCCATGGCGAGCACCGTGAAAGCCATCAGCGCGTGCGACGTCCCGCAGAATTCCGCGCAGACGCCGCGATAGGTGCCGGGCTTTTCGGCCGTGAGGGCAAGCCGATTCTCGCGGCCGGGGATCATGTCCATCTTGCCGCCGAGCACGGGAATCCAGAAGGAATGGATGACGTCCGGCGATGTGAGCGAGAAGACGACGCGTTCTCCGACCGGAATGCGCACTTCGTTTGCCGTCTCGAAGAGCACCCCGCCGTCTTCGCCGAGATAGCGCACCCGCCACCAGAACTGCTCGCCGGTGACCTCGATGCGGCGCATGCCGCCGTCCTCGCCCTGGAACCAGGGCCGGACGTTCGGCATCAGCCAGACGGCATAGGAAAGAAGGGCGGTAAGGATGACGGTCGGCATGACCGCCCCGCCCCAGAGAATGAACTGGCCTGCACCTTTTTCCGAATGCGCCCGCCGCTTGCGCGCCGCATAGACGAGCATTGCGACGACGCCGGCCCAGATGACGGCGGCACCCGTCAGCATCACGAAAAAAAGCGTGGCGACATCCGCCGCTTCCCGGCCGGCCGGATCGAGCGCCGACTGGATGCCGGAACACGACGCGACGAGCGGACATAGAAGGAGGGCAGGAACGGTTCGGATTGCCCGTTGGTGACTGCCCGGAGCACTGCCCGGGCCGAAAATCTGTCTTGATCGGATTGACCGGCGAGAGCCGGTCAAGCGGTCATCCTTCATTCGGCGGGCACCCGGACAAGTTCATCAGCGGCGGGAGAGCGCAGACATCCGGCCGGAAACGCACGGTCCGGAATTTTGTTCCAGAACGCGCGATAACGTTGTGTAACGCGCTGCAAAAAAGATGGAACGAATTCGCGGTGCAGGGGTTTGCCCCTTCGTGAGAGGGCACATGCCCTTGTTCGCGACGGGAGATCATCATGAGATACTTTTTCAAGATGCTGAGAAACAGGCTGACCGGCACCGACCAGAAGAAGACGTTTGCCGTCGCCCATCCGGAAGAGCTGCAGGTCGTCGTACCCGAAGCCGTCGTCCTTCCGCTGCCAAAGGCGCCTCGCGAAGAAATCAGCGTTCCCGCCTCCATCAACGGCCGGGACCTTTCCACCGGCCGCCTTTGAGACCGAAAAACATTTCGACAAAAAGGAGTCCAGAATGACCGCCATCGAGTCCGCATCCATCCTGATCCTTGCGACGGACGGCTACGAACGATCGGAACTGCGCGTCCCATTGGAGGAGCTCAAGAAGCGCGGGGCCAACGTGAAGATAGCGTCGATCAAGACGGGCGAGATCAAGAGCTGGGACAAGAAGGATTGGGGCGATACCGTCCCGGTCGACCTCGAAGCCAAGAACGTCAAGGCCGAGGAATTCGACGCCCTCGTCCTGCCCGGCGGCCAGATCAATCCCGACCTCCTGCGCGTCAACGAAGACGCGGTGCGCGTAGTGCGCGATTTCGTCAAGAGCGGCAAGCCCGTCGCAGCGATCTGCCATGGTCCATGGCTGCTGGCGGAAGCCGACGCCCTGCGCGGCCGCAAGGCGACGTCCTACCACTCGATCCGGACGGACATCCGCAATGCAGGAGCCTCCTGGAAGGATGAGGCGGTGGTGGTCGACAACGGCATCATCACCTCGCGCTCGCCCGACGATCTGCCGCAATTCGTCGACAAGATCGTCGAGGAAGTGCGGGAAGGACCACACGATCGCCGGGCAGCGTAATCGACGCCAACCCGGTTCCGGCCGCCCGTCGCTCCTCGCGGGCGGCCGTCCCAAGGAGCCTCAGGTCGAGACCTCCCGCAGGAAGGCCAGCAGCCGCCGCTCGTTGGCCCTCAAGCCTCTCGGGCCGTCCAACACCGTCTTGTCCCCCATCACCTTTTCCAGCGGCGAGACATCTTCCGACAGCGCCAATATGCTCGGGTGGATGTAACTCGACCGGCAGACGGCCGGTGTGTTGTTCAATGCTTCCGAGGCGGCCTTCGCCATCAGCTTGATCTTCGGGCGCCTGCCTTCCGCCTCCACGAATTCCCACGCGGCCATGAAGGCGGAAAGGCTGCCGCCCCAGGTGCGGAAGGTCTTCGCCGAGACGGAGAACCCGGCCGCCTGGGCGAGATAGGCGTTCAATCTTCCCGAATCGACCGGATGCGGAACGCCCTGCTCGTCCGGCCAGGAGAAGAGCTGGCGGCCGGGCAGATCCGCGATCTCCTCGAGAATGCGCTGCAGGCGCGGATGCTTCAGCGTATGCTGGACCCGTTTTCCGCCCTTGGCGACGAAGCGCAGCCGGATCGCATTGCCCGAAAGCATCATATGCCGCTTCAGGAGCGTCGTGGCTCCATAGGTTCCGTTTTCCTTTGCGTAGGCGCGGTTGCCGACGCGCAAATGCGTGGCGTCGAGAAGCGCCACGAGGGCAGCGACCACCGTATCGGAATTGCCCGGGCCGAGCGTCAGATCGCGCTTCACCTTGCGGCGGATTCTGGGCAGAACCTCACCGAAACGGGTGAGCTGGTCGTATTTCTGCTCGCTGCGGAAATTCTGCCAGTCCGGGTGATAACGGTACTGCTTCCGGCCGCGCGAATCGTAGCCCGTCGCCTGCAGATGCCCGCGCGGATCGAGGCAGATCCAGACGTCCTCATAGGCGGGCGGCAGGCCGAGCGCGGCGATCCTGCGCCGCTCCTCGTCGTCGTCCAGCAACGCGCCGTCCGGCAGACGATAACAGAAGCCTTTGCCGCGCCGGACCCGCCGGATACCGGGTTCGGTATCGCTGACATAGGTGAGGCCGATGGTTTCGAGGGAGTCCTGATCGATGTCGATCGTGGTCAGAGTGGCGTCCATGGCCGCTTAACGGCAGGAGCGCTCCTTCGTTCCGGCGCCAGCCGCTAAATCGCGATATCCTTGAGGCTTTCGGCGCCCTCGCCCCGCTCGAAGGCGGCGCGCGGCGCCACCAGGGTCCAGCAAAGCCCCTCCGGGCGGAAGTCGACCTCCACCTGGCCTCCGAACGCCGCCGCCGCGTGGCGCTTGATGATCGTCGTGCCGAAACCCGTCCGCGACGGTTCCCGGACCCGCGGGCCGTCCCTTTCCTCCCAGACCAGCCGGAGCTTGACCTCGCCTCCGTCCTCGTCGGCGACGTCTCTCCAGGCGATGCGGACCTTGCCCTGCGGCACCGAGAGCGCGCCGTACTTCACCGAGTTCGTCGCAAGTTCGTGGAGGATGAGACCGAGGTTTTGAACCGCCTCCGCCTTCAGCGTGAAATCCGCGCCCCGCAGTTCCACGCGATCGGCCACTTCCGCAAAGGTGCTCATGTGGATCTCGATCACGCGGCGGATGGAGACGCCGCCCCATTGTTCCTTCGCCAGCGCCTCGATCGATTTGCCGAGACCCTGTAGGCGGTTGCTGATGGCGTTCTGGAACTCCTCCATCGTCGTGTCCTGGCGCGCCAGCTGGCGCATCATCGCCTGCACGAGAGTGAGGATATTCTTGGTTCGATGGACAAGCTCGTGCAGGATCAAGTGAATGCGGTCTTCCGCCTGGCTGCGGTCGAAGGAGGCGTTGGAAAGGGCGATGGCCACCTGGTTGGCTTCCCGGATCTTCGTCTCCACAGGCGACACGATTTCACCTCTGCCGATGCGCTCGGCCATCTCGGCGATCTGCCGGATGGGAATGCGGAGCTGGCGGCCGACGAGCCAGGCGATCAGCATGCCGACGGCCAGGAAAATCGCCCCGCCGGCGATCAGTTGTCGCCAGGTGGTCAGGATGCTCGCCTGCGCCGCGTCTATCGGCCCCCATACGACGGCTTTCCAGGTCCAGCCGGTGATCTGCGCATAACCGTACATCTGCTTCAAATCGCCGTCGACATCCTCGATCGTCCCCTTGAAGCCGGTCATCAGCTTCAACGTGCCGGCGGGAAAGGCAGAGCCGGACGCCAGCGCGTTTGCCCCGATCGACGTGACCACATGCCCGGAGCCGTCGACCACCGCGACCGTCCAGCCGGTGGGAAGCCCTTCCGTCGAAATGAGCTTCTGCAGGTCCTCGGCGTTCTGCGTGATGATCATCGCAGCGCCCGAATGGGAAACCTCCTTCGGCAGGGGCATCGAAACGTTGAAGACATGCTTGCCGCTCGTGGTGCCGAAGAAGACATTGGAGACTTCCGTCACTCCGCTGCGCAAGATCGATTCGAGCGCGGCCGGGTTGGAAATCTTGCCGAGCGAGGTTCCGAAGGGCACGCGGGTATTCAGCCGCTGCTGGCCGTCCGCATCAACCACAAGAACGTAGAGGGAGTTCGATCTCAGGCTGTTCTGCGTGCGGTTGTGGAAGGCCCTGAGATCGCCGTTTTCAAGCTCCCGCGACGTCACGAGCAGCCTGAGCGTCGTCGACATGTCCTGCAATTCACGATCGACCGAACGGGCGATGAGCTGGGCGTCCTCGGCCGTCTCGTTGGCGAGGATTTCGCGCTCGTTCGCCTCGAGCTCCAGCATCAGATAGGCCACGAAGATCAGCAAGGGCAAAGCGACGCCAGCCGCAAGCGCGACCAGGTAAGCGCCGATGGGCGCTGTCGGGAAAAAGCGCGAAACCCGTAACATTCCGCGCATTTACCTAGGGAACGATGCAGGCACCTGCGCCGCCCGCCACCGTACTCGTCTCAATATCCCGCCCTTTGCTAATATAGCTAGCGGGTATCTTCTAACTGGTTTTGAAGGCGCGGCCAAGGATTGATTGCTGGCGATGCGTCTTTTCCCGGGAACGTCAAAAACGCCCTGCGACGGCGGGTGAAACTGAGGGAACCGAGGGCGCAAACGGCTTAAGTATGCCGCGATCGCTCGGTGATGTCGAAATTCACCTGCCAGTCCTTTTTCGGCTTCTTGGAACCGGGCGGAAGCTTGTGCGCGGTCGCGTCCTCCGACCCGGTGATCACCGTCGGCTTGGCGCTCGCCACGCCGCTGCTTTTCCCGCCTGTCTTCGGATTGGCGAACTGGCCCTCCGCATCCTTGCGAATCGCATCCGGACCGCTCCGGTCTTTCGTCGTCTTGGTCATGGGCACTCCCTGGAAAAGCCTAAGGCCGCCGCAACGACGGCCTTGGGCAGGTCAAAGCAAGACTAGACCGTGGTCGAGCCGGTGAGCCCATCGGTCGGGGCGTTGTTCACGCGCAGATTGTTCTGCACATGCCGCACGCCGGAGACGTCGTCCACCAGATCTTCCGCGCGCCGCTTGTCCCAGCGGCTGGAAACGAAGCCGTCCAGCGTCACCTCCGCGTTCTGGACGGTGACCGTGATATTCGACGCGTCGAGTACGGGATCGTCGCTCAGGCGATCGTTGACGTCCTCCTCGATGCGGGAATCGGACCGCTGATAGCCTTTAGGACCCTTGCCGCGATGCTCATCCATCATGCGGCGCTGTTCGGCCTCTTCGTCGCCGAACCACGAAGCGACCTCGTCTCCGGCCCGCTCCATGAAGCCGCGCCGGCGGTCACGATCGTCCGAGCCACGGAACCGATCGTCCATTCCATAGCCCTGGCGGCCTTCCGCTCCACGCCCATAGTCGGAGCCGTAGCGATCGCCATAGGCCTGGTTCACCCGACGGCGGCCGGGTTCGTAGCTGAAGGAGGAGGGCCTGCCCCGATAGGATTCGCGAGCCCAGGCGCGTGAACGCTCCGTATCGCCGTAGCCGGCCTCGTAACCGTAGTCGTCGGTGGCCCATTGCTCGCCCCGGCCGTAACGGGAGAAACGCGACCGATCGCCCTCGCCTCCTGCGGACTCCCTATCTCCGAAGGAATTGTCGCCGCTGCGCTGATAGTCGCCGAAACCGCGGACATAACCGGTGTCGCCCGGACGATAATCGCCGGAAGGCTCCCGGGCGAAATCGCGCTCGTCGCGCGTGCGGTCATTTCGATACCCACCCGACTGGGAATAGTTTCCGTTAGCCATTGTTTGTCTCCTCGATCTGATCTTGATCCCGTTCCGGACCGAACACCGACCGAACCGCGCCTCGGGGGGATTGTTCCGGATTTTTCGAGGATTGAGACCAATAAGGCTGAGGAAACGGACAGACCTTGGGAGGGTCGCGCCGACCTGCGGCCGGCGCGGGAAACGTCAGTCGATGCGGCTTGTCGTCTGCGGGTCGAAGACGACGGCTTTGTCGAGATTGAAGGCGAAGGGGAATTTCTGGCCGACCGACACATGCACGTCCGCACGGGTACGGGCCGTGAAGCTTGCCCCGTCCAGCTTGCCGGTCACGAACGTGTCGGAGCCCGTCGGCTCGACCATGGTCACATCCGCCTCGATCTGAGCGACGGAGCGTACCTGCGGATCGAGAAGGCCGCTGTCGGTAATTGCTTCCGGACGCAGGCCGAGAATGACCTCCTTGCCGTCGGCAAGGCTCGCCGTGACGGACGGCGGCATGGAGACCTTGACGCCCTCGTTGCCGAAGAGCGCGATCGACTGCGCGCCGCCGGAGGAAACGACCTTGCCCTTCAGCATGTTCATCGCCGGCGAGCCCATGAAGTCGGCGACGAAGAGGTTGGCCGGACGATTGTAGATTTCCGAGGGTGCGCCGACCTGCTGCACCGTGCCTTCCTTGAGCACGACGATCTTGGTGGCGAGCGTCATCGCCTCGATCTGGTCATGGGTGACGTAGACGATCGTGGCATTGGTGTTCTGGTGCAGCGCCTTGATCTCGGCGCGGACTTCGACGCGCAGCTTGGCATCGAGGTTGGAGAGCGGCTCGTCGAACAGGAAGACGCGCGGCTGGCGCACGAGGGCGCGGCCCATGGCGACGCGCTGGCGCTGGCCGCCGGAAAGTTGGCTCGGGCGGCGCTTCAGGAGGTGCTCGATCTGCAGGGTTTTCGCCACCTGCTTGACCGCCGCCTCGCGCGCCGCCTTGTCGACGCCGCGCATTTCCAGCGCGAACGCGATGTTTTCCTCGACCGTCATGTTCGGATAGAGCGCATAGGACTGGAAGACCATGGCGATGTCGCGCTTCGACGGGTGCAGGTCGGTGACCACCTGACCGTCGATGACGATGTCGCCGGAAGACGGCGGCAGAAGGCCGGCGATGGCGTTGAGCAGGGTCGACTTGCCGCAGCCGGACGGCCCGACGAGAACCAGGAAGCCGCCCTTTTCGAGATCGATATCGATGCCCTTCAGGATCTCGACGTTGCCGATCTTCTTGCGGATGTTCTTGATTTCAAGAAAGCTCATGAGCAGTTATCCCTTAACCGCGCCGGCCATCAGACCGCGCACGAAATAGCGTCCGGCGACGATATAGACAAACAGGGTCGGCAATGCCGCGAAGACGGCGGCCGCCATGTCCACGTTGTATTCCTTGACGCCCGTGGAAGAGGACACGAGGTTGTTCAGCGCGACCGTCATCGGCGAGGCCTCTCCGCCCGCAAAAGAGACGCCGAACAGGAAATCGTTCCAGATATTGGTGAACTGGTAGATGACGGTGACGACGATGATCGGACCGGACGTCGGCAGCAGGATGCGCCAGAAGATGCGGAAGAAGCCCGCGCCGTCGATCATCGCGGCCTTCACGAGTTCGTCCGGGAAGGCTTCGTAATAGTTCCGGAAGAACAGCGTGGTGAAACCGAGGCCGTAGATCACGTGGACCATGACGAGGCCGGTCGTGGTGTTCGAAAGCCCCATCAGGCCGAGGAGCCGCGCCATCGGAATGAGGACGGCCTGGAACGGAATGAAGCAGGCGAACAGCATCATGCCGAAGACGATCTTGTGGCCCGGGAAGCGCCATTTGGTGAGCACGTAGCCGTTCAGCGCGCCGAGCAGCGTCGAGATGATGACCGCCGGAACGACCATCTTGATGGAGTTCCAGAAATAGCCCTTGATGCCGACGCAGGAGACGCCGATGCAGGCCTCGCCCCAGGCGCGGACCCACGCGGCGATCGAGGGATCGCGCGGCAGCGCCAGCATGTCGCCGCCGCGGATCTCGTCGAGCGACTTCAACGACGTCGTGAGCATGACGTAGAGCGGCAGCAGGTAGACGAGCGCGAGCACGATGAGCGCCGCGTAGATAAAATAGCGGGCGGTGCGGGCCGAACCGGCGCTCACCGTCCCATTGGCGGTTTCGTTCGCGGCGCTCATTGCTTCCTCTCCCGCAGTTCCGAATAGAGATAGGGCACGATGATCGCGGTGATGCCCATCAGCATCATCACGGCGCTCGCCGAGCCGACATTCATCTGGTTGCGCGTGAAAGTGTAGGAATACATGAAGGTGGACGGCAGTTCGGTCGCGTTGCCCGGTCCGCCGCCGGTAAGCGCGATGACGAGGTCGTAGGACTTGATCGCCATATGCGCGAGCACGATGAAGGCGGAGAGGAAGACGGGACGCAGGAGCGGAATGATGATGCGGCGGTAGATCGCCACGTTCGAAGCGCCGTCGATCTGGGCGGCCTTGACGATCTCGCCGTCGATGCCGCGCAGGCCGGCGAGGAACATCGCCATGACGAAGCCGGAGGCCTGCCAGACGCCGGCGATGACGACCGTGTAGATCGCCATCTGGGGATTGACGAGCCAGTCGAACCTGAAACTCTCCCAGCCGAGATGGTGCATGGTGTTCTCAAGCCCGAGGCCGGGATTGAGGAACCATTTCCAGGCCGTGCCGGTGACGACGAAGGAGAGCGCCATCGGATAGAGGAAGATCGGCCGGAGCACGCCTTCGGCGCGGATGCGCTGGTCCATCAGGATCGCGATGGTGAGGCCGAGCGCGATGCAGATGCCGATATAGAGAATGCCGAAGATCGCCAGGTTCTGCATGGCCACATACCAGTTCGGCTGCGACCAGAGGCGGAAATAGGCATCGAACCCGCCCCATTTGTAGACCGGCAGGATGCGCGAGGTCGTGAAGGAAAGGGTGATCGTCCAGAGGATGAAGCCGTAGACGAAGACCAGTATCACCGCGAACGAGGGCGCCAGCACGATCTTCGGCAGCGCGTTGCGCAATCCATCCGCAACTGAGCGGCCCTGCCTCTGAGGTACCACGGCAGGCACCGGTTCGATTGTCGTCATCATGACCTCCGGGTAGGGAGCAGGAGAATATTGATTGGCACAGCGACTCGAGCCCCCTCACCAACAAAATCTAAGACTTAGCTGACGCTAAGATCTTGATTTCGTAACCTCTCCCACAGGGGGAGAGGTAGGGCGTCGAGCTCGCGGGCACCGGTATCTCTCCCCTTGTGGGAGAGAAAGCAATTTCAGCACCTTAGCTGCAAGATAAGTGCTAGAAATTGCAAGTGAGGGGATCGGTTCAACCAACCCCCTCACCCATTCATTCAGATGCCATTACTTGGCGGCAGCAACCGCTTCCGGCAGGCGCTTCAGCGCCGCGTCGGTGGTGAGCTGACCGTTGAGATGCTGGGTGATGACGTCCAGCATGGCTTCCTTGATGGCGGCCGGCTGGGCGTAACCATGGGCGAGCGAGCCCATCAGCGTGCCCTTGGAAGAGGCCTCGGCGAGGTCCGCAATGCCCTTCTTGCCGCAATCGTCGAACTGATCGCCGGGAACGTCGGTACGGGCCGGAACCGAGCCCTTGACCGTGTTGAAGGCGATCTGGAAGGCCGGGTTTTCGACGGCGGACGCCATCTTGAGCTGGGCGTCGCGCTGCTCGTCACCCACGTCGAACATCATGAACTGGTCGGCGTTGAAGAGCACGGAACCTTGCGTGCCGGGGAAGCGGATGCAGACGAAGTCAGTGCCCGGCTTCTTGCCGGCGCGCAGCCATTCGCCCTTGGACCAGTCGCCCATTTCCTGAGCGCCGGCCTTGCCTTCGATGACGAGAGCGGTCGAGAGGTTCCATTCGCGGCCCGAGAAGTTCGGGTCGAAATAGGTGCGCAGCTTCGACATCGTGTCGAAGACCTTCTTCATCTGATCGCCGGAAAGCGAAGCCGGATCAAGGTCGAGGACGGCCTTCTTGTAGAAGTCCGGGCCGCCGGTCGAGAGGACGACGGCTTCCCACAGCGTGCCGTCCTGCCACGGAACGCCGCCATGAGCGAGAGCCGTGAGACCCTGGGCCTTGAAGGCATCGAGCAGGGTGATGAGCTCGTCGATATTGGTCGGAACCTTTCCGCCGGCCTTGTCGAGAGCCGCCTTGTTGATCCACAGCCAGTTGGTGGAGTGGATGTTCACCGGAGCGGCGATCCAGTGGCCGTCATACTTGGAGAAGTCCTGGAGAGCAGCCGGGATGACCTTGTCCCAGCCTTCCTTGGCGGCGAGATCGTCGAGATTGGCGGCGACGCCCATTTCCGCCCAGTCGCGGAGGTCGAAGCCGAGAAGCTGGACGGCGGTCGGCGGATCGCCGGCCGTGACGCGGGCGCGCAGCGCCGTCATCGCGGCGGAGCCTGCACCGCCGGCGACCGGCATGTCCTTCCAGGCGACGCCTTCCTTCTGCAGGTTTTCCTTCAGCACGTTGAGCGCCGCAGCCTCACCGCCGGAGGTCCACCAGTGGAGGACTTCGACGCTTTCCTGCGCCTTGGCGGCACCGGCCGTCAGAGCGATGATCGCCGCGCCGGCGGCGAATTTGCTGATCATTCGAACATTCATTGAGAATCTCCCTTTGCATCCGGGCTCCTCTCCGGATATGGCGATTTATAACGATATAAACGCGGTCGATGTCAACCCGGCAGGAGGATTTTTTGCATGGTTTCGCCCCATGCTTAAGATGATGAAAAAACTTGCAAATTTTGGAAAGGACAAATTTTCCTCAGGAATCGAGAAAAATTCCTGGCGACATCCGGAAAATTTGCAACGATATAGATGAGACCTGATCCGGTTTCGGGGCGGGGACGGAGGAGACGAGGATACATGTCGCTGGATGACCTGGAGGACAAGGGTCGGCGGGCGATGCCGGATCGGACGACGGAAAGATCCGGCCCGGATGCGAAGCCAACCTTGAAGACGATCGCCGAACTGACGGGACTTGCCGTCACGACCGTGTCGCGCGCCTTGGCCGACGCGCCGCAGATCGCGCTCGAAACAAGGATGCGTGTGCGCCAGGTCGCCGGTGAGATCGGCTATCTGCCGGACCGGGCGGCGCAGCGCCTGCGCACCGGCCGTACGAACGTCATCAGCCTGGTTCTCGATCCGCACGAGGAAATCCTCGGCTACGCCACCTCGATCATCAAAGGGCTGACGGAGGCTTTGCGCGGCACGGCCTACCATCTTGTCGTCGCGCCTCACTTTTCCGACACGCCGCAGATCGACCCGGTGCGCCACATCGTGCGCAACCGCATGGCCGACGGCATCATCTTCACCCGCACCGAACCGTCGGACGAGCGCGTCAAGCTCTTGATGGAGAACAACTTTCCGTTCATCTGTCATGGCCGCACCGAGCTTGCGACCGCCCACCCCTATGTCGACTACGACAATTACGGCTTCGCCTACCAGGCTGCCCGCAAGCTGATCGCCGCCGGATCGAGAAAGCTCTTCATCATCCTGCCGCCGGACCGCTTCACCTTCGCCCATCACATGCGGCACGGCTTCATGACGGCGGTGCGCGAGGAAGGCGTCGGTTTCGAGATCGCCCAAGGCGTGACGCTCGACAGCAAGTCGGACGACATCCGCGACCATCTCTATCGGCGGATGGCCGAACCCGACCGTCCGGACGGCTTCGTCTGCGGCGGCGAGGTCTCGGCTCTTTCGGTGATCGCGGCCGCCTCGGACCACGGCCTCGAAGTGGGGAAGGACGTGCGGCTGGTGGCCAAGCAGACCTCCGGCCTCTTCGACCAGATACGCCCGCGGGTCGAGACGATCTATGAGGATCTCTCCGAAGCCGGCCTGCTGATGGGCCGACTGCTTCTGAAACGCATTGCCGGACCGGCGCCTATTTCCGAACTGCAGGCGCTCCAGACGGTCTGACCGCCTAGCGATGGCAATCGGGTGCGCATAATTGCCCCTCACCCTAACCCTCTCCCCGCTGGCGGGGAGAGGGGGCGCGCCTCACGCAACGTTGCGAATTGAGGAAACCAGCGCGGCATATCCCTTCTCCCCGTCAGAACGGGGAGAAGGTGGCGGCAGCCGGATGAGGGGCATTCCGATGCGCGATCCCCTGCCCGGACCAAAAGTTTCAGCGCCGCGCGGATTTTTCGCGCGGCGCTGTCCGCAGCTTCTCAATCCTCTTCCTGGAACACGGCCTCGCGCTTTGCCTTGACGCTGGGCAAAAAGACGATGACGAGGACGAGTGCCGCGATGAAGAGGAGGGCCGCGCTGATCGGACGCGTGACGAACGTGGTCGGGTCGCCGCGCGAAAGGATCATCGCCCGTCTCAGATTCTCTTCCAGCAGCGGGCCGAGCACGAAGCCGAGCAGGAGCGGCGCGGGTTCGCAGCGGAGCTTGGCCAGCACGTAGCCGATGAGACCGAAGAAGGCGACGGAATAGAGGTCGTAGACATTAGAGTTGACGCTGTAGACGCCGATCGAGCAGAAGGCCATGATGATCGGAAACAGCACGTAATAGGGGATCGTCAGGAGCTTCACCCAAAGCCCGATGAGCGGCAGGTTGAGCACGACGAGCATCAGGTTGCCGATCCACATGGAGGCGATGATGCCCCAGAAGAGCGCCGGCTGTTCGGTCGCGACGTTAGGACCGGGCACGATGCCCTGGATGATCATCGCGCCGATCATCAACGCCATGACCGGATTTGCCGGGATGCCGAGCGTGAGCAGCGGGATGAAGGAGGTCTGGGCGCCGGCATTGTTGGCCGCTTCCGGACCTGCGACGCCCGCCACGGCGCCATGCCCGAATTCCTGCGGGTTCTTCGAGACCTTCTTTTCGACGGTATAGGACGCGAAGGCGGCAAGGATCGCCCCGCCGCCCGGCAGGATGCCGAGCACCGAACCGATGACGGTGCCGCGCAGGACCGGCGCGATCATCGCCTTGAAATCCTCCCTGGAGGGAAGAAGTCCGCTCACCTTGGACATCAGCACCGAACGGGTTTTCTCGCTTTCGAGATTGCGCAGGATTTCGGCGATGCCGAAGACGCCGACCGCGACGGCCACGAAATTCAGCCCGTCGGCATATTCGCGGATGCCGAGCGTGAAGCGCGGCGTGCCGGTATAGATGTCCGTGCCGACGAGGCCGAGCAGCAGGCCGAGCGCCACCATGGCAAGCGCCTTGACGACCGAACCGTGGGCGAGTGCGATCGAGGACACCAGGCCGACGACCATCAGCGAGAAATATTCGGCCGCGCCGAATTGCAGCGCGATTTCTGTGAGCGGCGGCGCGAAGATCGCCACCAGGAAGGTCGAGACCGTACCGGCGAAGAAGGAGCCGAGCGCCGCGATGGCGAGAGCCGCTCCCGCCTTGCCCTTGCGCGCCATCTGGTAGCCGTCGATGGCGGTGACGGCGGACGAGGATTCGCCCGGCATGTTGATGAGGATCGCCGTGGTCGAGCCGCCGTATTGCGCCCCGTAATAGATGCCGGCGAGCATGATCAGCGACGAGACCGGTTCGAGCTGGAAGGTGATCGGCAGAAGCATGGCGATCGTCGCCGTCGCGCCGATGCCGGGCAGCACGCCGATCAGCGTTCCGAGCAGCACGCCGATCAGGCAGAAGAACAGGTTCTCAAAGGAGGACGCGGTCGAAAAGCCGAGCGCCAGATTGCTGAAAAGTTCCATGGCTCACAAATCCTAGAAGCCGAGCCAGGGCCCGAAACGGCGGAAGGGAAGACCGAGGCCATAGCTGAAGACCAGGACCGAAAAGATCGCCAGGGCTGCGGAGAGAACGAGCGCCGTCAGCGGCTTCATGCGGCTGGACGCGAAGGAAGCGACCAGCGCGGCGACGAAGATCGCCGGCACGAAACCCAGTCCCCGCACGGTGAGCCCGAAAATGATCGGCGCCGGCAGGATGAGCAGTATCCCGCGCCAGGCGACCGGGCCTATCGGTTCGCCCTGCACACGCGCTGCCTGGATGAGGATGATCACGCCGAACAGGACGAGAGCGCAGGCGAGGATGAAGGGGAAATAGCCCGGCCCCATGCGCAGCGCCGTGCCGAGTTCCAGTTCCAGCGACTGATAGGCGAAGAAGAGCCCCGTCGCGATCAGCAGCAGCCCGCAGATCAGATTGGTCGTGTCGAATTTCAGGGAATTCATGGTGTCTCCGATGAACTGGAGCAGGCACTGTCGGGAGATTGCCCCTCACCCTAACCCTCTCCCCGCCTGCGGGGAGAGGGAACGTGCCGGATCCATCGTGTCACGATGGCGAAACGGTGCGGCATAGCCCTTCTCCCCGCGAGCGGGGAGAAGGTGGCGGCAGCCGGATGAGGGGCAGCCGCCCGGCTTGACCTTAATCCGCGTATTGGCCGGCGGCTTCGATGACCGGCTTCCAGCGGGCGATTTCGCTTTCGAGCTTGGCCTTGAGCGCTGCCGGCGTCGCATCCTGCTCCGGCGAAGGCTTGGTGCCGAGCTCGGCGAAGCGGGCCGCGACGTTCGGATCCTTCAGCGCCACCTTCAGCGCCTGCTCGAGCTTGTCGATGGCCTCCTTCGGCGCGCCCTTCGGCGCATAAAGGCCATGCCAGATGCCGACTTCCATCTGCGGCAGGCCGGCTTCCTTGACGGTGGGAAGGTCCTTCAGGACGTCGAGACGCTCCGGCGAGGTGACCGCATAGGCCTTCACGGTGCCGCCCTGAATCTGCTTCGTCGTGTTGGTGGTCTGGTCGCACATGATGTCCACCTGGCCGCCGAGCAGGTCGGTCATGGCCGGGCCGGTGCCCTTGTAGGGGACGGTGACGAGCGGGGTCTCGATCGCGCTCATGAAGAGCATGCCGCAAAGATGCGAGGCGGCGCCGATGCCGGCATTGGCGACGGTCACCTTGTCCGCATTGGCCTTGGCGTATTCGATCAGGCCCTTGAGGTCGGTCGCTTCCATGTCCTTGCGGGCGAGCAGCGTCATCGGAACGTCGGTGACGAGGCCGACATATTCGAAGGCGTTCAGCGTGTCGTAGGGCAGCTTGCGGTAGAGCGTGGCGCTGGTCGCCATGCCGATATGGTGGAGCAGCACGGTATAGCCATCCGCCTCGGCATTCGCGACGCGGGCCGCGCCGAGCGTGCCGCCTGCACCGCCGACGTTTTCGACGACGATCTGCTGGCCGAGGTCCTTCGACATCGATTCGGCGACGAGACGGGCGACCGTGTCGGTCGGGCCGCCGGCTGCGAACGGCACGACCATGGTGATCTGGCGTTCCGGATAACCTTGTGCATTGGCGGAGGCGGAGAAGAGCGAAAGTGCCGCAAGAGCGGTGGCGCCGATGACGGCGTTCATGATTTTCATCGGGGTCCTCCAGGATGAAAGCTATGGCTTGGCCGGCGCGCAAAAAACTCCTCCGGCGCCAGCCCGAGGGCCATTTGTTGCAAGGCAGGACCACGCGCAATCGTTGCGAAGGTCTTAAAAGGGCATTTCCGCAAATACCGCGCCGCAGCATGGGTGGATTCGGAAACAATGAAGGAAAACCATGGGTGGATTTCCACCCATCCCGGGCCGGATCAGCCCTCCCGGTCGTCCTGCAGCATGTGTTCCGGGCCGAGCAGCTTCTTGTCCAGACCGTATTTCTGCATTTTCTCGTAGAGCGTCTTGCGCGAGATGCCGAGGGATTCGTAGACGGGCCTGAGCGCTCCGCCATGCGCGGCGATCTCGCCGGCGATGAGATTGCGCTCGAAGGCCGCGACCTTGTCGGCAAGCCGCCCTGCCCCGTCCTTGGCACTCCCCGCCGTTTCGCCGGGCTTCGGATCGAGCCCGAGCACCAGCCGGTCGGCAGCGTTGCGCAGTTCGCGCACATTGCCCGGCCAGTCGCGCTGGGCGACCGCCGAGATGACATCGGCCGGCACGTCCACATCCTCCCGGCCGTATCGCGCCGCCGCTTCCCTGACGAGCTGCAGGAAGAGGAGCGGGATATCCGCCCGCCGCTGCATGAGCGACGGGACATGGATGGTCGCGACATTGAGGCGGTAGAAGAGATCGGCGCGGAAACGGCCTGCCGCCACTTCCGCTTCGAGATCCACCTTGCTGGTGGCGATGAAGCGCACGTCGAGCGGCACGGTCTCGTTGGAGCCGAGCCTGGTGATCACCCGCTCCTGCAGCACGCGCAGGAATTTCGCCTGCAGGTCGACGGGCATCGAGCCGATCTCGTCGAGCAGGATCGTGCCACCCCGCCCGTGTTCGAACTTGCCGTAGCGTGGCCGGAGCGCGCCGGGAAAGGCGCCGGCCTCGTGGCCGAAAAGCTCGCTCTCGATCAGGTTTTCCGGCAAGGCGGCGCAGTTGATGGCGATGAACGGCTTGTTGGCCCGCGTGCTGACGTCGTGCAGCGCCCGGGCCACCACTTCCTTGCCGGCGCCCGTCTCGCCGATGATCAGCGTATCGGCATCGGTCGCGCCGATCGCCCGGATGCGGTAGCGCAGGTCGACCATGACCTGCGTGCGGCCGGGTAGCCTCGCCTCCACGTCGTCGCGCTTGCCGGCCACGGCCCGCAGGCGCCGGTTTTCGAGCACGAGACCGCGGCGATCGAGCGCGCGGCGGATGATGCCCGCGAGATGCTGGGGCGTGAAGGGCTTTTCGAGGAAATCGTAGGCCCCTTCCCGCATCGCCTTCACGGCAAGCTGCACGTCGCCGTGCCCCGTCACCAGGATGACCGGGATTTCCGCATCGAGCTCGCGGATGCGGTGAAGCAGCGTCATGCCGTCGATGCCGGGCATGCGGATATCGCTGACGACCACGCCGTCGAAGCCGAAACCGGTGAGTTCCAGCACGTGGTCGGCATGCGAAAAGGTCTGGACGGTGAGGCCGAAGAGCTCCAGCGCCTGCGCGGTCGAGCGGCGCAGTTCCTCCTCGTCGTCGACCAGCAGAACCCTTTGCCCGTTCACTCCGCCGCCTCCAGGAGATTGCCGTCGGCAACGTCGAGCTCGATCGTGAAGACCGCGCCGCCCTCCGGATGATCGGCGACGCTGAGGCTGCCGCCGAAATCCTTGACGATATTGTAGGAGATCGAAAGGCCCAATCCCAGGCCCTTGCCGACGCCCTTGGTGGTGAAGAACGGATCGAAGATGCGCTCGCGGATGGCGGCCGCCACGCCCGGGCCGCGGTCGCGCACCGAGATCAGCACCTTGTCGCCCACCTGCCGGGCGGAAACGGTGATGCGGCGATCCGCAAGCCCTTCGACCGCATCGGCGGCATTGGTGATGATGTTGACCAGAACCTGTTGAAGCCGAACCGCGCCCGCTTTCACGGCCTTCACTGCCGGATCGATCTCGATTTCGAGCTTGGCGTCGGCCGTCTTGAGCCGGGCCGCAACGATTTCCAGCGTGTCGCGCATCGCATCGTCGAGCCCGACCGCCCCCAGCTTCTCGTTCGGCTTGCGGGCGAAGTTGCGCAGATGCCGGCTGATCGACGCCATGCGGTCGATGAGCGCGGAGATGCGCTTCACATTGTCCCGCGCCTCCTCGGTGCGCCCGAGATCGATCAGGACGCCGGTCGTTTCGGCATAGGTCTTGGCGGCCGCAAGCGGCTGGTTGAGCTCGTGGGAGAGCGCGGCCGACATCTGGCCGAGACCGGCAAGCTTGCCGGCCTGGATGAGGTCCGCCTGGGTCTGTCTCAACCGCTGCTCGGTCAGGCGCCGCTCGGCGATCTCCTCCTCGATGCGGCTGTTGACCCGGGCGAGATCGGCGGTGCGTTCGGCAACGCGCCGTTCGAGCTCGTTGCGCGCCTCGGCCTGCAACTGCATGCGCTCGTCCAGCCGGGCACGGCGCTGCATGAGGATGGCGATCGCAAGCCCCGCCAGGCAGAGCATCAGAAGAACGGCGACGATCGTCGTCGTGGCCTGCTTGTGAACGGAACTGGTGTCCATCAGGACGTTGACGGTCCAGCCGGCCTCCGGCATCGGCTGCGACACGACGAGATATTCCTTGGCGACCCCGCCATCCGCAATCGTCATAACGTTCCGATCGGCGAAGGTGCCCTGTCTCACCGGCAGTTCGCGCAGCTTCGCATCCGCATAACGGCGGGAAGCCTCGGTGCGGGCGATCCGGTCGGGCGTCAGCGGCAGGATGCTCGCATAGAGCCATTCCGGACTGCCGGTCATGAAGATGATGCCTTCCGGATCGGAGACGAAGATGCGGTCGTCGCCACCGCTCCAGGACGCTTCGATGGAATCGATATCCACCTTGAAGACGATCACGCCGCGGATGACGCCGTCGATCTCGATAGGCGAGCCGAAGTAGTAGCCGCGCTTCAGCGACGTGGTGCCGAGCGCATAGAAACGCGACTGCCGGCCTTTGGCTGCTTCCTGGAAATAGGGACGATAGATGAAGTTCTCGCCGACGAAGCTGATCGGGGCATCGTAATTGCTGGCGGCGATCGTCTCGCCTTCCATGGTCATCACATAGATGTCCGAGGACGTCAGAAGCGCGTTGATCTCCTTGAGATAGGCATTCGTGCGCGCCCGCAGGCCCTCGTTCCTCGGGTCGAAGATAAGCGCCTCGATATTGTTCTGGTCGGCTATCAGCGCCGGCAGCGCCTCGTAGCGCTTCAGGTGGCCGTCCAGCGCCGACACCGCGAGACGCAGGGTCGTGCCGGCCTGCACCTCGGCCTCGTTCATATAGCCGCGCGCTGCGATATCGCTGCCCTTGAAGACCAGCGCCAGGCCGATCGCCGCAAGCGCGACCAGAGGCAGAAGAATGCGATATCTCAACAGGCGGGCTCCTCCGTCCTTCCGGGCGCTTCCAGCGGGAACTAGTGTTCATTTTAATCACTGTCCGGCCGAATTCCATATAATCCTTTGAGGCAGGCATGCGCGTATCGCAAGTAATCGGGGACCGGAAGACAGGCATGGCGGGACTTTATACAAGTTTTACTTGACCCCATGCCCGGTCGGGAACAGTCTTGCCGCCGGGACAGGTCAACGCCGGGAACGGCATCAAAGGGGGTTCTCGTGGTTTATGTGCTTGCACTTCTGATTGGCGTCGTCGCCGGCCTTCGCGCCATGACGGCGCCCGCCGCCGTCGCCTGGGCCGCCTATCTCGGCTGGCTCAATCTTTCCGGGTCCTGGCTCGCCTTCATGGGTTCGGTCTGGGCGGTCGGCATCTTCACGATCCTCGCGATCGTCGAGCTCGTCACCGACCAGCTTCCCTCGACGCCGAGCCGCAAGGTGCCGCAGCAATTCGGCGCCCGCGTCATCATGGGCGCGCTGGCGGGTGCCGCGATCGGCACGCCCTACGGCGGCTGGATCGCAGGATTGATCGCCGGCATCGTCGGCGCCGTCATCGGCACCTATGGCGGCGCAGCCGTTCGCGCCAGGCTCGCCAAGAGCTTCGGCAAGGATCTGCCCGCCGCCCTCATCGAGGATGCGGTCGCAATCGTCGGCGCCTACCTCATTGTGTCATCCCTACCCATTCCGGTTATTCCATGAAGGCTTTCGACGCGATCATCATCGGCGCAGGACAGGCGGGGCCGTCGCTCGCCGGACGGTTCAACGACGCCGGCAAGACGGTCGCGATCATCGAGCGCAAGCATGTCGGCGGCACCTGCGTCAACACCGGCTGCAAGCCGACCAAGACGCTCGTCGCCAGCGCCTATGCGGCCCATCTCGCCCGCCGCGGCGCCGATTACGGCGTGGTGCTCGGCAGCCCGGTGAAGATCGACATGCCGGCGGTCATGCGCCGCTCGCATCAGGTGGCGCTCGATTCCCGCCACGGCAACGAAAGCTGGCTGGGGGGCATGCCGAACTGCACGCTCATCCGCGGCCATGCGCGTTTTGAAAGCAGAAACACGGTGCGCGTCGGCGACGAGCTGCTGACCGCGCCGCGGATATTCCTCAATGTCGGCGGACGGGCCGCGATCCCGGATTTCCTCGGCATCGGCGACGTGCCCTATATGACCAACAGCGATATCGTCCTGCTCGACCGGGTGCCGGAGCATCTGGTCATCGTCGGCGGCAGCTATATCGGCCTCGAATTCGCACAGATGTACCGCCGCTTCGGCGCGGAGGTTACGGTCGTCGAGAAAGGCCCTCGCCTCATCGGCCGCGAGGACGAAGAGGTTTCGGACGCGATCCGCGGCATCCTGGAGGCGGAGGGGATCAATATCCGTACCGGCGCGGAATGCATCCGTTTCCGTAAGGATGGTGACAGGGTCGCGGTCGGCGTGAACTGCACGGAAGGCGCGCCGGAGGTGATCGGCTCGGACATCCTGCTTGCTGTCGGCCGCCGCCCGAACACGGACGATCTCGGCCTCGACAAGGCGGGCGTCGAGACGGATGCACGGGGCTATATCAAGGTCGACGACCATCTCGCGACCAATGTCGAAGGCATCTGGGCGATGGGCGACTGCAACGGCCGCGGCGCCTTCACCCATACCGCCTATAACGATTTCGAGATCATCGCGGCGAACCTCTTCGACGGCGAGAGCCGCAAGGTCTCAGACCGGCTTGTCGGTTATGGGCTCTACATCGACCCGCCGCTCGGCCGCGTCGGCATGAGCGAGACCGAAGCCCGCAAAGCCGGAAAGAAGGTTCTCGTCGGTCGCCGGCCGATGACGCAGGTCGGCCGCGCGGTCGAAAAGGGCGAGACGCAGGGTTTCATGAAGATCGTCGCCGATGCCGAGACCAGACAGATCCTCGGCGCCGCGATCCTCGGCACCGGCGGCGATGAATCGATCCACGGCGTGCTCGACATGATGAACGCTGGCGCCACCTTCGATGCGCTGCGCTGGGCGGTTCCGATCCATCCGACGGTCTCGGAACTCTGGCCGACCGTCATCCTCAGCATGCAGCCGACCTGAACCTCTTTTGGACAGCCGTAAAATTTTATCGGCCACTTAAGGGGAAGCTAAAGCATTTCCGTCTATGAACCGGTTATGTCCTTGTTCATGGTGGAAACAGATGTGCGGTTTGGCTGGCTTCACCGGTGAGGCATGCGGCTCCGGAAATCCGGAGATGCTGCTGTCATCCATGGCACGGGCGATCGCCCATCGCGGACCGGACGGACAGGGCGTGTTCTCCGCCCCGGGCATCGGCCTTGCGCATGTACGGCTCTCAATCGTCGGGCTTGCCGATGGTCAGCAGCCGATGACGAGCGCCGATGGTCGTTTCACGATCGTCTTCAACGGCGAGATCTTCAATTACGTGGAACTGCGCGACGAGCTCAAGGCGCGCGGCATCGTCTTCCGCACCGGCAGCGATACGGAAGTCCTGCTGCAGCTCTATGCGACCTATGGCGAGGCCTGCCTGTCGCGCCTCAACGGCGACTTCGCCTTTGCGATCTGGGATGCCCGCGAGCGCCGCCTGATGCTTGCCCGCGACCGGATGGGCGTCCGGCCGCTCTTCTACGCCGAGCACAAGGGCGCACTCTATTTCGCTTCCGAGGTGAAGGCGCTGCTGCAGGTGCCGGGCATAGAGGCTGAACTCGATCCGGTGGCGCTCGATCAGATCTTCACGCTCTGGGCGCCGATCCCGCCGCGCACCGCGTTTAAAAACATCTTCGAGCTGGAACCGGGTCATCTGATGATCGCCAGGAACGGCCGGACCGAGATCCGCCCCTATTGGTCGCTCGATTTTCCGGATGCGGACGATCACGCCGAAGCGGACCGGGCCACGAAGGAAGAAGAGCTCCGGGCGCTGCTGACGGACGCCACACGGCTCAGGATGCGCGCCGACGTGCCGGTCGGCGCCTATCTTTCCGGCGGCCTCGATTCCTCGCTGATCGCAGCACTCGCCGCGCCGATGGCTCCGAACGGGCTGAACACCTTCTCGGTCACCTTCGACGATGCCGAACATGACGAAAGCGCCTTCCAGATGGCGGTGGCGCGGGCGCTCGGCACCCATCACCGCGCGGTCGCCTGCGGCCCGGGCGACATCGCAGGGAATTTCCCGGACGTGATCCGCTTCACCGAACGGCCCGTTCTGCGCACCGCCCCTGCCCCGCTTTACCGCCTTTCCGGGCTTGTGCGTGATGCGGGCATGAAAGTGGTGCTGACCGGCGAAGGGGCCGACGAGGTTTTTGCCGGCTACGACATCTTTCGCGAGGCGCACGTGCGCCGCTTCTGCGCCCGCCGGCCGGGCTCGAAGATCCGGCCGCATCTCTTCCGCAAGCTCTATCCCTATCTGCCGGGGCTGAAGCAGCAGTCGGCGGACTATCTCGCCGCCTTTTTCGGCGCCGGCAACGATGCGGCTGATGACCCTCTCTTCTCGCACCGTCCGCGTTTCCGCTCGACGGCGGCCGCGAAGATCTTCTATTCCGACGACCTGCGTTCGACGCTGGGGGCCTATGACGCGGCGGAGGAACTCGCCTCCCGCCTGCCGGAAAATTTCGGCCGCTGGCATCCGCTCCATCAGGCGCAATATCTCGAAACCCGCTTCCTGCTGCCCGGTTACATCCTGTCGAGCCAGGGCGACCGCATGGCCATGGCGCATGGCATCGAAGGGCGCTTCCCCTTCCTCGACCACCGGCTGGTGGAATTCGCGAGCCGCCTGCCGCCCGGCATGAAGCTCAAAGGACTGGAGGAAAAGCATGTCCTCCGCCGCGTCGCGAAGGATGTGCTGCCGGATATCATAGCCAAGCGCCCGAAACAGCCCTATCGCGCTCCGGACAGCCGCTCCTTTGCCGGCAGCGGCGAGCAGGCTTACGTGAGCGAATTGCTGAGCGAAGAGGCGATCACCGGCGCCGGCCTCTTCAACGCCCGGGCCGTGGCGAAGCTCCATCAGAAATGCCGCGCCCAGCCCGTTTCCGGCTTTCGCGACAACGCCGCCTTCGTCGGCATTCTTTCCACCCAGCTTTGGCTGAGGAGTTTCGAGAGCCGTCAGACGGCAGAGGTACGGAATGCCGCGGCAGCGGCCGGAGCGCATCGCGTCATGGCCGGGAGCCGGCAGACCAGCATGGCGATAGGGACGCCCGCCGAATGAGCCTGTCGCCGAATCCCGTCCATCTCGAAGAGCTTCCTCCCGCCCCGGCCGTCCGCGAGGCGAGCCGCTGTGCGCGCCCCATGGAGCCCGCCGATCTTCCCTCCGTCGGGCGGTTGTTCAACAAGGCGTTCCGCCGGAAAAACGAGGAGCCGGAGCAGGACCTGCTCGACTATCTCGATCACGTTTTCCTGAAAAATCCGGGCTATGCGCCGGAACACGGCAGCATGGTGCACAAGGACCGCACGGGGCGCGTCGACAGCGCGCTGCTTTCGCTTCCCATGTCCTTTCATGCTTCGGGGCGCCGCATCACGGCGCGGCTTCTGTGCGCCTTCATGGCGGACGGCAGGGCGGGATTTGCGGGCGCGGCAAAATTGGCGCGGGCGATCCGTCTCTCGCAGCCGGACCTCTGCTTTTCCGACAATGCCTCTCCTGTCAGCGCCGATCACTGGATAACGGGCGGCGGTTTCATACTGCCCATCCAGAGCCTCGAATGGCGGCGGGCCTTCCGCCCTTTCCAGGCCAGGTTCGAGCGGCTGAAGGAGACCCTGCCGGCCTTCCGGCATCTGCCGCTCTCCCCGATCCTCAAACCCGCCGACCTTGTCGCATGGCGTCTTTTCGGCGCTTCCGTTCCGCAAAGCCCCTTGGGCATAACCTCCGCCGAGGCGGGGTTCGACGAATTTTTCGCCTCGGCGCGAAAGATGACGGAGCGTTTCGCGATCCGGCCAGACTGGTCGCGCGAGGAATTCACCTGGCTGATGGACACCGCCGCCCTGAACACGTCTCTCGGCAAGCTCCGCTGCAAGGTCGTCGTCAATGCCGACGGCGTGACGATCGGCTGTTACCTCTTCTTCGGCAGGCGCGGGGAAATGGCTCACGTGCTCAACGTCCTCTGCCTTGAAGGCCGGGAGTTCGACGTCGTCGGGCATATGTTCGCCGACCTTGCCGCGTCCGGTTATGCCGCCGCCCGTGGGATGGCCCAGCCATTCCTGATGAACGCGCTGATGCGCCAGCGGCAGATGAGCTTCCGGCATCGCGGCTATTTCTGCATGATCACCCGGCACCGGGACATCCGCGAGGCGGCGGCCCGCAACGACATCTTCATCGGCGGACTGGCTTCGGAGAGCTGGAGCCGGCTGCTTGCCGACTTTCGATAGGCCCCGATCCCAATCGAACCGGCTTCGGATCAAAACGGCGTTTCGCGGGTTTCTCCTCTGAGTGAAAAAGATCGGGGAGAAAACCTCATGGCCAATGCCAGCTCGAAGCATCTTGGAGCAGCGACCCGCGGGAAGAGCAACGGAAAGGGCGCAATGACGGATATCGACAAGAACGTCCTGCCCGAGAACAGAGTGCTCTCCAACCGCGACAAGGCGCAACACTCGCGGCAACGCGGACTGGACGGCAAATCCGTTCAGTCCGAGCAATTTCACAACCACGAGGCTAACCACCTGGACGACTGAAAAAGACGTACATTCACGACTGGGTGAGAAGAGGTACAAAGCCCTCCGAACGGGAGCAATTTGTCGTTCCTCCTCCCTTGCAAAGGGGGAGAGAAAGAGTAGTCTTGGCCTATCGCGAGTAAGGCGTCGGCGACTGGAAGGCAGAAAGCGCTTTCGCCGCCCGAGTGGAGGCCGAAAAGATGAACCCGGCAATCCTGACGAATACCTTCGAACCCAGCGAACTGGCGTTTCTCCAGCGCTTTTTCGACCATCTTTGCGCAGAACGGGGGCTGCCCGGCGGAAGCCTTGCCGCCAACGACCTCGCCGCGCAGATCATCCAGCTCTACCAGCAGGGCGTGCGGGACGAAAGAGACCTGCAGATCCAGCTGGACTGCGGAGCGATGCCGAAAAACTGAGCGCATGCCGGCCGCCCTGTAGCGGCTGGCCGTCTCAGTTATCGTTTAGCCATCAGTTCGCGCTCGTCCCGCATCAGGAATATGCGGGTAATCGTGTCGAGATTGGCTTCCAGCCACTCCGCCATGGCGATTTCTTCCGCGAGAATACGCTCGAAGACGATCTTCGCGCCCATCTCCTCGAGTTCGTCCGCCGCGGCGATCAGAACCCGGTAGCTGGCGATTTCGAGATGCTCGAAAGCGTAGCCTGTCATCGCTCCCTTGACGACCTCGTCGTTCGTCAGCATCCCGCCGACACCTTGCGCCTTGGCCACGAGCTTCGCCGCCATGTCCTTCAGCGCCAGCGCGCTGCCTGAACCGGAGAATTGGTCGAGCAGATCCTTCAGCGCGTGCGCATGTCCTTCCGTCTCGCGGAGGTGTTCGGTGATCCGGGCCTTGAGATCCGGATAGCTTTCGATGCGCCGCGACTGGGCGGCCAGCATGGTGACCGCCTGCTCCTCCATGGCATGTGCGGCGCGAAGCCAGGCCAGGAAATTGTCTTGGGCATGTGTCATTCGCATCTCCTCGAAATTGGTCTGCCCTCTGGAGGAGAATGGGCGCGACCGACGGATTTCAACCCCTGACGGCATGCGAAGTTCCTCTTCCCGTTGTCCCGGCGGAACATTTGCACTCGTTTGCGAATTGTCCTGCTGCAGATTCAACAGCCATAGAGGCAAGGATCATGAGCCGCACAGGCAGGGCGAATTCGATCATCGGGGCCATCATTGTGGTATTCCTGGTACTGGCGCTCGGTTATTATTTCACCGGCAGCCAGAATACCGCGCAGGCGCCCGCTCCCGCGCCGGCCCCGGGGACCGACACCACGAACACCGGTTCCACCAACCGGTAAGGCGGCACTTGCGAGGAACAATCGCCATGCCGGGCGGTTGTGAATTTGAGTAACAGGGAGCCTATTCCATGATACCAAACCCTCGCGAGCCAAGCGAACAGCCACCCATGCCGGCGCCCGTCTGGACGCCGGAACCGCCGGTTGAAGAGCCGGACCCCGATCATCTGCCGGACGAGATACCGCTGCCCAATCCGGACGAAAATCCCGACCCGCCGGTTTACATGCCGCCCGGCAGCCTATGCGGCATTGACGAGATGCCGGCGCGCGATAGCGCCGGGAGGTATGATCATGAACATGCATAGCCGCACCCCCATGGACCGCCGGGAGACCCAAGGCGGCCATCGCGAAAAGCCGGTAAAGCCCGGCCTTTGGAAACTTCTGGCCGCGGCGGCCTTGATCCTTCTGGGGCTCGCCGTCGTCGTGGAAATCTTCGAAGACACGGAAAGCGCCTTCAACGCACCCGAACCGGCCCAGCAGACCCGCCATGAATGACAACCGGCACCTGCACCTCCCGAGAGTTGGCGCCAGCTTCGGGAACAAGGATAAAATTCGTACGTTTTCCAGTCGTTTATGACGAGGTGGTGCAGGTGGATATCGCGACGCAATCGCTCCCGTTCCGGGAAACGGCGCTCCAGTTCGAACCGATCATTCGCCCCGGCCGCAACGTCTGGCGCAGCGCCGAGGCGGAAAGACTGGCCTTCCTGATCGATGGAGAGGATTATTACCGCCGGCTGAACCGGGTGCTGCGGCAGGCGGAGCGGTCGATCTTCATCGTCGGCTGGGATTTCAATCCCGATATCCGGCTGCGGCCCGCCGACCCGGACGGGGAAACGCTCGGCGCGCTTCTGCGCAGGCTGGTCGAGGAGAAACCCGCCCTGGAAATCCGGCTCCTGGTTTGGGGCATGGGCCCGGTCTATTCCGGCAAGAGCCTGAAGATGTTCGGAAAGATGGGCTGGAGCGATCATCCGCGGATTTTCCTGCAGTTCGATTTCAAACATCCGCTGCGGGCGAGCCATCACCAGAAGATCGTCGTCATCGACGACAAGACGGCCTTCCTGGGCGGTATCGACCTCACCGCGGAGCGGTGGGACGACCGCCGCCACGCCGCCGAAAACCCGTTGCGCCGCGCGCCGGACGGCACGCTTCACGGTCCCGTCCACGACATGCAGACGATCGTCACCGGCGATACGGCCAAGCTCATCGGCGACGTCGCCCGACGCCGCTGGCGGAAGGCCATCGGCGAAATCCTGAAGCCCTTGAACATTCACGGCGAGAAGCCGTGGCCGGAGGATCTGGAGCCGGCGCTCACCCATTGCAGAACCGGCCTTGCGCTGACCGAGCCCTGGAAATGGAGAGGCCGCCGCGGGCACCGCGAAGCGATCCGCCTCACCCATGACGCGCTGAAATCGGCCAGGCGCCATCTCTATCTGGAAACGCAGTACCTCGCCTCCTTCGGCGTGGGACGAACGCTCGCCGCGCGCCTGAGGAAAGCCGACGGACCGGAGATCGTCGTCGTCGTAACCCGGGAATCCCACGGTTTCCTGGAACGGCTGATGATGGGGCACAACCGCAACCGTCTGATCCGCCGTCTGAAGCGAGCCGACCGCCATGGCCGGCTGCGCGTCTTCTACGCCGTCGTACCGGACGGCAAGGGCGGCGAGCAGGAGATCATCGTGCATTCCAAGCTCATCATCGTCGACGACCGGTTCGTCCGGGTGGGCTCGTCCAACCTCAACAACCGTTCGGAAGGGTTGGACACGGAATGCGACCTGGCAGTCGAGGCCGGCGACGCGGCCGGCAGGCTGGCGATCGCCTCGCTTCGCAACGGCCTGCTCGCGGAACATCTCGACGCGGAACCTGCGGAGGTGGCGCGGATCATCGAGGAAACCGGCTCCATGGTCGCCGCAATCGACCGGCTGAACGTGAAGCCGCGGCGGCTGAGGGCTTTCGACGTCAATCCCGACAAGGGCGAGACCAAGTCGGTCATCGGGACCGCCATCGTCGATCCGAAGCAGCCGTTCTGGCCGGTCCCGGAGATCAAGAGCGGCCTTCGACGGTTCCTCGCCCGCCTGTCACATCACCGTCTGCTCTGAAAACCTGCCGCCACGGTGGCGGTAGTATGCCTCGGAGACGAGCAGAGTGGGCACGCCGATCGTCAGGGGCACGAAATAGTAGAGCACGCGGAAGGCGACCAGCGCGCCAATCGAGGCGGTCGAGGGCAGGATTGCGAGCATGGTCGCCTCCAGGACGCCGATCCCTCCCGGCACATGGCTGATCAGCGCCGCGATATTCGCCGTCACATAGGCGCCCGCGACTTCCAGATAACTCGCATCGGTGAAGGTCGCGAGGAGCTGATGAATGGAGGCGGCGACGCAGGCGAAGTTGAGCGTGCCGAGAACGATCTGGCCGATGGCGAGGCTGAGCTTCGGAGGATCGAACCGCCATGACCGCAGGTATAGCGGCCGCCGGACGAAGGCACAGAGCAGGAGATAGAGGACCGCCACCGAAAGGCAGACGAGGCCGAGGGCGGTTCTCACCAGGCTATCCAGGCCGAGGAGGTCCGGCCCGCCGCGGCCCTGCAGCAACAGCGCCAGGCCGGCCAATGTCACAAGTCCGAGCCCGACGGTCACGCCGCAGAAGATGATGATCTTGGCGACCTCCTCGGCCGTCAGGCCCCAGCGCGAATAGAACCGATAGCGCACCGCGCCGCTGCTGAGGGCGGCAAGCCCCACATTGTGCCCGATCGAAAGCGCGGTGAAGGAGGCGAGCGCCGTCCGGCGGTAGGCAAGCGGCCTGCCCGCATAGCGGACCGCGAGGGTATCGAAGCCGGTGAGGCAGAGATAGGACAGGATGACGAACAGGAAGGCCGAGGCCAGCCGGAAGCCGGCGATCGATTGCACGGACCCCTCGATCTCATCCAGCGTATATCGGCCGAGGCTGCGATAGACGAGAAAGATTGCCAGGCAGATCGCCGCGCCTATGAGGAACTTCAGCAGATGGCGTCTGGCGATCATGATCCCTCCCCGCGGGCTGTTGCCTGATACCGGGAACGAAAACATAGGCAAGTGTGTTCCCAGCGCTATGAACGACCCGACAGTTCCAGCTCCCGCCGGCAAGCATCGCCTGAAAATCCTGAGTTACAACGTCCATAGCTGCATCGGTACCGATCGCAAGCTCGATCCCGCCCGGGTGGCGGAGGTCATCGCGGCCCTCGAGCCCGATATCATCGGGTTGCAGGAACTGGATGTCGGCCGCAACCGCACCGGCGGCGTGGACCAGGCCCATATCATCGCTTCCCTGCTGCGGATGGAATACCACTTCCATGCGGCTCTCAGCGTGGCGGAGGAACGCTATGGCGATGCCATCCTGACGGCCCTGCCGGCAAGGATGGTGAAGGGCGCGGGCCTGCCCTCGCTCGGCGAGCAGCGTGGCGCCGTCTGGGTGGAGATCGAGGTCGGCCGGCATCGCCTTCAGGTCTTCAACACGCATCTCGGCCTGCGCGGCCGGGACCGGCTCAGCCAGATCGCGGCGCTTCTCGGTCCTTCCTGGCTCGGCAGTCCGGCCTGCCACGGCAAGCCGCGGGTCCTGATCGGCGATTTCAACGCCATCCCGTCGACGGCGACATACAAGGGCGTCTCCCGCCAGATGACCGACGTTCAACTCCGTTTGCCGGCAAAACCGAAGCCGACCTTTCCCTCCCGTTATCCGCTTCTCAGGATCGACCATGTCTTCGTCTCGCGGGACATCACACCTGTCGGCGCCGAGGTGATCGCGACGCCGCTGGCGCGCCGCGCGTCCGATCACCTGCCGTTGCTTGCAACGATCGAATTCTGATCCCTCAATGGATCATCCGGTTCAACCGGCGGGCCTCCTTCAAGAGGCGCACCACGTCCTGATCCGTGGTCTCGGTGAAATCGCCGTAATGCAGGCTGACGGCGTCCAGCCGCTCCGGCGCCGAAAGGCAGACGATCTCGTCGACTTCCTCCCGCAACTCTTCCAGGAGATCGCGCGGCGCGACGGGAACCGCAAGCCGGATCGATCCCACCCCCATTTCCTTCAGCGCATGGATGCCGGCGCGGATCGAACCGCCATTGGCGATGCCGTCATCGACGAGAATGACGTCGCGGCCGGCATGGTCATGATCCTTCGGCTCGTCCTCGCCGAAATACATCCGGTGACGGCGCTCGATCTCGGCGAGCTGATGCTCGCGTTCGGCCGCGAGATACCCGGGCGGGACGTGGAATTGACGCGCCGCCGCCTCGTTGACGATCACATGCGGCTGCTTGCCGTCGACCACCGCGCCGATGCCGTATTCCGGATGGCCCGGCGCGCCGATCTTGCGCACGATCAGGAGGTCGAGCGGGGCGCCGAGCCGCTGCGCCACCACGAAGGCGACCGGGACGCCGCCACGGGGAAGCGCCACGACGACAGGATCCTTCAGCGGCGCTGCCTGCATGGCGTCGGCAAGCTGCCTGCCGGCATCTTCGCGATCGGAAAAAGTGGGGCCTGAAGCGAACATGTCATCCTCCCACGACATGACGGCGCGACCGCGGGCCGCGCCTTTCGTTTTATCCAGCCCTGAAGGGATCATACCATCAGCAGCCTATCCGACAACCTTGGGGAGGTAGGTTCGGTTCCCCTTCGCCCTCCGTTACGTGCCGCGGCCCTTGCGGTGTTCGCTTTCCTGGTTGCGGCCGCGGACGATCGACGGATCGTCGTTCATGGAGCGATCCGCAGCACGCATGTCCAGATCGTCGCCGCGCCGGAAGGCTTCGCGGGCCGCCTCGCTGCGGTGGAGATCGGCGCTTGCATCGAAATCCTTGCCGGCATTGGCGGTGTTCTCCCGCTTCTCGATGATGTTGCGCTGCTGCTGGTGGGTCTTCTTGCCCTGCATGATGGTTTCCTCCTTGAGCCGGTTACTTGTTGACACGGCCGCGCTGGTTGGGATTGACGCCGCCGAAACGCGTCGTGTCGTTAGCGACGTCGCCCTCTTCGGTGTTGTCGCCGGCGATGTCCTCATTGCCGGTGGCGCGGTTCAATCCCTTGGACTGACCGATGCCGGGATCATTTTTCAAATCGGCATCGCTCGGCTCTTTCGGCCTGAAATGTTTGGACATGATCGTCCTCCTTTCATGCGCTCGGCCGCGGCCTAATGGGCCGCGGGCTTCAGTGCTTCGTGCGGGACACGAACTTGTTGAAGCGGCTGGTCTTTCCGGCTTCGGTCTCTTCCTGATAGAGGAAGGAAAGCTTGTTCTCGTCGAAGATCGAGAAGAAGTCGTCCCATGCGATCTCTTCGAGAGCCTCTTCCGGCTTGCCGAAATCGACCCGCAGGATGCCTCCCTCGCGCGCACCTTTGACGCGGGCCGGATGGCCTCCGCGCTCCTCGATCCATTGTTGGATTTCCTTGTGATCCGTCGTTTCCACGGCCTTGCTCATGGCTTTGGTTCTCCCTGTTGTCCGATTGCAGAACCGGCGCCGCGGACGATTGTTCCGTTCGCAAAACGGGCAATCGGAATGGTAGGCGGAACAAAATTCACGACTATGTGTTCAGGCCCTGTCGGACGCCGAACCTCCACGCGGCCGACAGCGTCACAAGTACCCTCCCCAACTGGCGCTTCCCTTCGCGGGAAGCGTCCTTTCCCCGCAGGCGCGCAACGGACCTTCAGCGTCGCGTCAGCGCGATCACGTATCGGGCTGATTGCTTGCCGGGATTGAAGAAGACGCAGTCCGCCGGCGGGCCGAGCAAAAGGCAGTCGCCCTCGGTCAGGCGATGCAGGGTCGGGCCTTCCAGAAAATCGAGCCGGCCCGAGAGCACCCAGATCTGCTGGTGCTGGAAGGCGAAGGCCGAGGCCGGATAAGGGACACGCACGCCGGGGGGCAGCGAGACCTCCAGGAGTTCCAGCAGGGCATTCGGCGGCGAGACGGCGCGGCGGGTATAGCCGGTTTCCGGATCGGTCCAGACCGGCTGCTCCGCATGCAGGGCAACCCGCTCCTGCGCCCGCTCCGCCAGCGCCAGGAGCACCGACAGCGGCAGGCCGAAAGCGCCGGAAAGCCGGCCGAGCACGGTCGCGGTCGGGCTCGCCTCGCTGCGCTCGATCTTGCTGATCATCGCCTTCGAGACGCCGGAACGCTCCGCAAGTTCGGCCAGCGACCAGCCGCGCGCCTCCCGTTCGATCTTGATCCGCACGGCGATCGCCTGACCCGGATCCTTCTCCGCCTGCTGCAAGATGCTTGCCTTTCACCGATCGTCTTCTATAGTGGACAAAAGTAGCCTATAAGAGACGAGCGCGGTTCGCAACGAAAAACAGGGGAGAGCATGAGACGCGAAATCCGCTTCAACGCCTTCGACATGAACTGCGTCGGCCACATCCAGCAGGGCTTCTGGGCGCATCCGCGCGACCGCTCGCACCGCTATGCGGAACTGCGCTACTGGACCGACTACGCAAGGAAGCTGGAGGCCGGCCTATTCGACGGCATCTTCCTTGCCGATATCGTCGGCGTCAACGATGTCTATGGCGGCAGCAACGCGGCGGCGTTGAGGGGCGCGGTGCAGGTTCCGGTCAACGATCCCATAATGCTGGTGCCCGCCATGGCGGCGGTGACCGAGCACCTCTCCTTCGGCGTCACGGCAAACCTCACATACGAGCCGCCTTTCCTCTTCGCGCGGCGCATGTCGACCCTCGATCATCTGACCGGCGGACGGATCGGCTGGAACGTCGTCACCGGCTATCTCGACAGCGCCGCAAAGGCGATGGGCCTCGACACACAAGCCGCCCATGACGACCGCTACGATCTGGCGGACGAGTATATGGAAATCATGTACCGGCTATGGGAGGGAAGCTGGGAGGACGGAGCGGTCGTCTTCGACCGGGCAAGCCACATCTATGCCGATCCCGCCAAGGTCCGTAAGGTCCGGCATTACGGCAAACAGTACCGGATCGACGCCATCCATCTCTGCGAACCTTCGCCGCAACGTACGCCTGTCCTTTATCAGGCTGGCTCATCGACCCGCGGCCGGCAGTTCGCCGCAACCCATGCGGAATGCGTCTTCGTCAACGGCCAGAAGATCGAGGGCGTAAAAGGCATCGTGGACGATATCCGCGCCCGTGCCGTGAAATACGGCCGGCGGGCGGACGATGTGAAGGTCTTCGTCGGCGCGACGATCGTCGCCGGCCGCACGGAAAAGGAAGCGCGCGAAAAATTCGAGGATTACCGCGCCTATGCAAGCTCGGAAGGTGCGCTCGTACACGCCGCCGCCTCCCTCGGCCTCGATTTCGCGAAATACGATCTCGACGAACCGATCGAGACGGGCAAGAGCACGGCGATCGTTTCCAATGTCGAGGCGATGACCCGCGGGGCCGGGCCGCGATGGACCAAGCGCAAGCTGCTCGAACAGATGGTGCTCGGCAGCCGGCAGGCGCCGATGGTAGGCTCCGCCGAACAGATCGCGGATAACCTCGTCGCGTGGATGAACGAGGCCGGCGTCGATGGCTTCAATCTGTCGCGGACCGTCGTGCCGGAATGTTTCGACGACATCATCGAACTGGTGATCCCGATTTTACAGGAACGTGGCCTCTACAAGACCGGCTACCGCGACGGCACGTTCCGCGAAAAGCTGTTCGGATCGCCGCGCCTGCCGGACCGGCATATCGCCGCAAGATATCGGGCTGCAGGATGAACCTTCCATACGACGCGACGCTCCTCACCCCCCTCTGCCCTGCCGGGCATCTCCCCCTCAAGGGGGGAGATCGGATGGTAGCAAGCTCTCGCCCCCACCACAGGTTCTGGACTGCCCAAGCTAGGTTCAACAGCGTTGGTGGTTCTGGAAGCCGGAGCCTCTTGTCGATCTCCCCCCTTGAGGGGGAGATGCCCGGCAGGGCAGAGGGGGGTGAGGGATGACGACCGCCGCCACTTCGGAAGCACGCGCCGAAGGCCGCTGGCGCATGCTGGCGCTCCTGTGCCTCGCGGTCGTGCTCTCCTTCTCCACCTGGTTTTCGGCAAACGCCATCGCCCCGGAGCTGAAGCGCGTCTGGTCGCTGTCGGAAAGCAGCGCCGCCTGGCTCACCAACGGCGTGCAGATCGGCTTCGTCATCGGGGCGCTGTCCGCGAGCCTCTTCAACCTGCCGGATCTCATCCGCATGAACCGGCTGATGGCCGCGTCCGCATTGCTTGCCGCTCTCTCCAACGCGGCCATGCTGCTGGAGCCCGGACCGGCCGGCGCCGTCTTCTGCCGCATGGTCACGGGCTTTGCGCTGGCCGGCGTCTATCCGCCGGCGCTGAAGCTCGTTTCCACCTGGTTCATTTCCGGCCGCGGCCTGGCGCTTGCCGGCGTCATCGGCGCCATCACCGCCGGCTCCTCGCTGCCGCATCTTTTCCGCGGCATGTCGTCCGCCGTCGACTGGCACGCTGTCGTCGCTCTATCGAGCGGCGCCTCGCTGATCGGCGCCGTCGTTTTCCTGCTCTTCACCCGCGAAGGCCCTTATCCGTTCGGCAAGGCGCTGTTCGATCCGCGCCAGATCGGCCGGGTGCTGAAAGACCGCAATCTGCTGCTCGTCAACGGCGGCTATCTCGGCCACATGTGGGAACTCTATGCCATGTGGGCCTGGCTGCTCGCCTATCTGACCGCCGCGCTGGACGACGGCGGAGGCCGCATCGGCGGCGAGGCCTCGCTGCTCACCTTCGTCGCCGTCGCCTCCGGCGTCGTCGGCTGCTTCGCCGGCGGCATTCTCTCGGACCGTTTCGGCCGCACCGCGACCACCGCCGGCCTCATGATCGTCTCGGGCGCCTGCGCGCTCACGACCGGTTTCGTCTTCGACGGTCCCTTCTGGCTGCTGATACTGGTGGTCATCGTCTGGGGCATTTCGATCATCGGGGATTCGGCGCAGTTCTCCGCCGCGGTCACCGAACTCGCCGACCGCAACTATATCGGCACGGCGCTCTCCCTGCAGATGGGCATGGGCTTTGCGCTGACCATCTTCATGATCTGGCTGATGCCGCATCTGGCGGAATTGCTCGGCGGCTGGCGCTGGACCTTCGTCCTGCTCGCCGTCGGTCCGATCTTCGGCGCCGTTTCCATGCTGATCCTGCGCGGCAGGCCGGATGCCGTCCGGCTCGCCGGAGGCCGGCGCTGATCAGGCGCCGTTGATCAGGCGACCAGGCGACGGTTTTCCTCCTCCCGCGCCTGCCGGTCGCGGGTCAGGCGCTCCGCGCTGCGGGTCTTGAAGCCGCGCAGCGCCGTCACCAGCCGTTCCACGGCATCGCGGAGGTCCGACGTCCGCTTGGAGGTTTCCTGCACCATTGCGGAATTTTCCTGCGTCAGCGTATCCATGCGGCTCAACGCGCCGTTGACCTCGTGAAGGCCCGTGGACTGATGGGCTGCCTCGGTGGCGATCGTATTGACGATCGTGTTGATGTCGTCGATGCGATCGGTAATCTGGCTCAGCGCCGCGCCGGCATTGTTGACGAGATCGACACCCGCCTGAACCTGCCGGGAGCTGTCCGAAATCAGGTCCTTGATCTCCTTGGCGGCATCGGCGCAGCGCTGCGCGAGCGCCCGCACCTCCTGCGCCACCACGGCGAAACCGCGGCCGGCCTCGCCGGCGCGGGCGGCTTCGACGCCGGCGTTGAGCGCGAGAAGATTGGTCTGGAAGGCGATCTCGTCGATGACGCCGATAATCTTGGATATTTCCGCGGAGGAGCGTTCGATCTCGTCCATGGCCGCCACTGCCTGCTTGACGACCGGGCCGGACGCCCGCGCTTCCGAGAGAGCCACGTGGACGGCGGAGGCTGCCTTGCTGGCTCCCTCGGCGGTGCCGGAAACGCTCTGCGTGAGCTGGTGTAGCGTCGCCGAGCTTTCTTCCAGCCCCTGCGCCTGTTCCTCCGTGCGACGAGCGAGATCCTTGGACGCCTGGGTGATCGCATTCGTGCTGGTGAGGATCTCCTCGCCGGCATGACGGACCGTTGCCAGCGTCAAGCGCAGCTTTTCGGCGCTGCCGTTATAGTCTTCCGCCATACGGGCGAAGTTTGCCGGCAACTCGCCGGAAAGCCGGCTTTCCAGATCGCCGGCGGAAAGCCCCTTCAGCACGTCGCTGAGCGCCTGAAGCGCGACGTCCTGCGCCTGTTCCGCGACCCGCTTGGCCTCCTCGGCACGGCGGCGTTCCTCAGCCTGGATATCCAGATAAGCGGAAATCGAATAGTCCATGTCGAGCATCGCCGCCTTGACGAGCGCGCTGATCTCCTTGGCGAGCTTTTCGGAATTGCCGCGGCCGAAGCGGGACGGCCAGTTCGCCGCCATCACCGCGTGGATGAGGTTTTCCATGACCAGCGCATAACCGCCGATATACCAACGCGGATCGAGCCCGGCATGGGCATGCGCAGCGCCCACGGCCCGGACGCCCTCGACATAGCGCTCGTCGTAACTGGCTTCGCCGACAACACCCCAATGGCTCATCTGGCGCTTCTTGGCACTGTCCATATGGGCTGGGCTGGAGAAGAAGCCCGCGGTGTCCGGCGTGGATTGAATTTTCTTGTAAAGCGTGCCGAGCGCCGCCGCGAGGCTGGCGTTGATGACGGGAGCCAGGCGGCGAAGCGTGGCACGCGCTTCCTGGTCCAGACCGACGAAATCCAGGCGCTTCTGCAATTCACGTTTTTCTTCAGCCGACGACATTCAAGGCCCCCAATCCGCCGCATCCGCACCCCGAGCAGGGCGTTCCACGTCCATATTGTGAACCTTAAGGTATAAGATCCCTTAATAAGGCGCCCTGAGAAGTAATAGGCTGTCGGAATTTCCGTCAGGCCCCGCGGGCGGGAATGCGGCTTTCCAGGAAGCGGAAGCCGGCCACCAGAATGCCCGTCAGGCAGAAATAGATGAGCGCCAGCAGCAGCAGCGGTTCGTAGGTCAGGAAGGTATCCTGCCTCACGCGCGAGATTACCGCATAGAGGTCGATGACGGTGATGGTCGCCACAAGCGGCGTGGACTTCAATTGCAGCACGGTTTCGCCGGCAAGCGTCGGGAGCGCCCGGTGCACGGCTCTCGGCAGCCAGATGCGGCGGAACATCGTGAAGCGGCCCATCCCGAAGGCGCGCGCCGCCTCCAGTTCGCCGCGCGGCACGCCGGCAAAGGCGCCGCGCATCACCTCGCCCTCATAGGCCGCAAACGAGATCATCAGCGCGGTGAAGCCGTAGGGCCAGGCCTGGCGCAGATAAGGCCAGAGGAAGGAGGAGCGGATCTCCGGATATTGGGCGAAGAGCGAACCAAGGCCATAATAGAGGAGCCACAGCTGCAGGAGCAGCGGCGTGCCCCGGATGATCGTGCAGAAGATCCTGGCGAGCCAGGCGAGCGGCCACGGACCGGTGACCTGCACGAGACCGATCGGCACGGCGAGCAGGAAGCCGATCGCCGCCGTGCAGAAGAGCATGAGGAGCGTCTGCCAGACGCCGTAGGCCAGCCGGCCGCCATAGCGCGGCAGCCAGTCCCAGCGCATGAACCAGACGGCGCAGACGACGATGACGAGGAAGACCGCCATCAGGAACAGCCGGTGCGGCTCGAAAAGGCTGCGCGCCTTGGGCGGGATATAGGCCGGCAGGGCGGAAATCTCTTCCCCCATGACGTCACGCCGTGCGGGGCATGCCGCGCCGCGCATGCCGTTCGAGGAAGCCGATGCCGATGTTCGACACCAGAGTCACCAGAAGATAGAGAGCGCCCGCCGCCAGATAGAAGGTCATATAGGCCTTGGTGGAACCGGCCGCCTGACGTGTCACGAGCGTCAGTTCGCTGAAGCCGACGACGGCGAGCAGCGCCGTATCCTTGGTGGCGATCAGCCAGAGATTGGAGAGCCCGGGGATGGCATAAGGCAGCATGGCCGGCAGGATCACGCGGCGCAAAGCGAGGAGGGGCGGCATGCCGTAGGCGCGCGCCGCCTCGATCTGCCCCGGCGGCACCGCCTTGATCGCGCCGCGCAGCACTTCGGTGGAATAGGCGCCCTGCACCACCCCGATCACGAAGATGCCGGCCGCAAGCCCGCTGATATCGACCACCGGCAAGCCCAGCAGCAGCAGGATCTGGTTCACGGCATCCGTGCCGGCGTAATAAAGAAGCAGGATCAGCACCAGTTCCGGCACGGCGCGGATGAGTGTCGTATAGACTTCGAGCAGGTCGCGCAGGATCGGCCCGCCATAGAGCTTGCCGCAGGCGCCGCCGATCCCGATCACGAGGCCGAGCAGATAGCCGCCGGCGGCAAGCTGCAGGGAAGCCATAAGCCCCGCGAGCAGCACGCCGCCCCAGCCGGGCGGCGAGAGCGAGAGGAGTTCAAGACCGGACGGCATGCCGGTGCGCTACCGTCAGCCGCCGTAGATGTCGAAGTCGAAATATTTCTTCGAGAACGTGTCGTAGGTGCCGTTGGCGCGGATCGCCTTGATGGCCGCGTTGACCTTGTCCTTCAGCTCGGTTTCGCCCTTGCGCAGGCCGACGCCGATGCCGGCGCCGAGAACCGCCGGATCGTCCTCCACATTGCCCTTGAGGTCGCAGCAGGCACCCGCATCGGACGCCAGGAAGGCATCGAGCGCGATCGCATCCGCCTGAACGGCATCGATGCGGCCGGCGGCGAGATCCTGGTTCGCCTCATCCTGCGTCTGGTATTCCTTGATCTCGGCGGCGACTGGGCCGAAATGTTTCATCGCATATTCCTGATGCACGGTGGACACCTGTACGCCGATGATCTTGCCCTTGAGGCCTTCCGGCGTCGCGTCGAATTTTTCCGACTTCGGACCGACGATGCCGGTCGGCGTGTTGTAATATTTGTCGGAGAAATCGATCGTCTTCAGGCGCTCCTCGGTGATCGACATGGAACCGATGATCATGTCGATCTTCTTCGAGGTCAGCGCCGGAATGATGCCGTCCCAGGCGATCGGCGTGGGAACGCATTGAAGCTTGGCCTCGGCGCACATCGCTTCCATGAACTCGATCTCCCAGCCCACCCATTTGCCGCTCGCATCCGGCGAGGTGAAAGGCGGATAGGGTTCGGCGGCGAAGCCGACCTTGACCTCCTGCGCTTGAGCCGCGCCGAAGGCGGCCGCCGCGAGAACGACCGCAATTGCCATGGCCTTGATGACATTTTTCATGATCTTTTCCCCTTTTTTCCGATGTTGTTTTGGTTAGTGGATCGAGCTGATGAATTTTTTGAGCCGCTCGGACTTCGGAGCGCCGAAAATCCGATCCGGCGGCCCCTGTTCCTCGATGATGCCGTTGTGCAGGAAGACCACGTGGTTGGAGACCTCGCGGGCGAACTTCATCTCGTGGGTGACGAGGATCATCGTGCGTTTTTCGCGCGCCAGGTCGCCGATGACGGAAAGCACCTCGCCCACCAGCTCCGGATCGAGCGCCGAGGTCGGTTCGTCGAACAGCATGACGAGCGGCTGGATGGCAAGCGCCCGGGCGATCGCCGCGCGCTGCTGCTGGCCGCCGGACAGAAAAGCCGGATAGGCATCGCGCTTCTCGTAGAGCCCGACGCGGCGCAGGAGCGCCTCGGCGATTTCCACCGCCTTGTCCTTCGGTGTTTTAAGCACATGCACCGGCACTTCGATGACGTTCTGCAGCACCGTCATGTGCTGCCAGAGATTGAAGCTCTGGAACACCATGCCGAGCTGCGAGCGGATGCGCTGCACCTGCCTGCGGTCGGCGGGCATCAGCCCGCCATGCCCGTACTTCTTCATGGCGATCGTTTCACCATGAACGGCGATCGTGCCGGCGCTCGGCAGTTCCAGCATGTTGATGCAGCGCAGAAAGGTGGATTTGCCGGAGCCGCTGCCGCCGATGATGGCGATCACGTCGCCCTGCCGGGCCGTGAGCGAGACACCCTTCAGCACTTCCAGAGGACCGAAACGTTTATGCAGGTTCGAGACTTCTATGGCTTGCGCCGAATCCGTCATGGACACCGTCACCGCCGGCTCGGATGAAGCCGGTCCGCACAATTGGCACTGTTCCCCCAGCTTATGATTTTTAAGGCTCGCGGCGCTGGTTCCGTGGCCCTGTGAGGAGAAGTCTGGCACTTGTGCCGGAATTATTCAAGCGTATAATAAAGCCCAATCCGAAAAAGAGCGGCATCAGCCCGCTTCGTCTTCCCGAAGGGATGATCCATGACCGCCTACGGCTCAGAAGCCATGCCGACGCCCCTGCCGCATGTCCTGATGGGCCGGCGGGGAAAGGTCCGCAGATGACGGCGAGCCGGCGCACCTATCACCGTGCCAGCGAGGCCGAACGGCGCGAGGACCTGATCGCCGCCACGCTCGACTGCATCGCGGAATTCGGCATCCAGGGTGCGACCGTCCGTCAGATCGCCACGCGCGCCGGCGTGACCGGCGGGTTGATCCGGCATTATTTCGCCGGCAAGGACCAGATGCTGCAGGCGGCCTACCGGAAGGTGATGACCGGCATGACGGAAACCGCGATAGCGGCAGCGATCGAGGGCGAGACGGCCAAGGCGCGGCTCCGCCGCTTCATCGTCGCCAACGTCACGCCGCCGGTCACCGATCCGCGCACCCTGTCGCTCTGGGCGGCCTTCATCAGCCATATCCAGATCGACCCGAGCTTCGCGGCCGTTCACCGCGAGAACTACCTGGCCTTCCTCGAAGCGCTGGAAACGCTGCTTACCGCTTTCTTCCGGGAAGAAAACCGGGCAGTGAGCCGAGAGGAGTGCCGCCGTTACGCCGTTGCGCTGAACGCGCTGGTCGACGGGCTGTGGCTTGAAGGAACGCTCGCCGCGGACATGTTCGCGGACAGGGAACTGGCGGAGAACGCGCTTCACTCCGTGGAGGCGCTTTTGCGCCTGGAGCCGGGCGGACTCTCGGCCGAAGAACGATAAGAAAAGGAAATACCGATGCGTTATGCCTCCATCACCGATCGCCTCGCCCATCTCGGCTCCGGCCGCTGGGCGCTTCATCTGACCGCCCGCCGCATGAAGGCCGCGGGCGAAGAGATCATCGAGCTGACGATCGGCGAACCGGATGTGGCTCCCGACAAGGCGCTGCTCGACGAGGCTGCCCGCGCCATGCATGCCGGCCGCACCCGCTATTCGAACGGCCGCGGCGAACCGTCGATCCTGAATGCGCTGGTGGAGAAATATTCGAAACGCCGCCCGGGCGTCACCGAGCGCAGTTTCCTGTGTTTCCCCGGCACCCAGACTGCGCTTTACGGCGTCATGACCGGCCTGGTGGAGGCCGGCGACGGCGTGCTGGTCGGCGATCCGCTCTACGCGACCTATGAGGGCGTCATCGCCTCGACCGGGGCGCATATGATCCCCGTGCCGCTTCGCCCGGAGAAGAAATTCCACCTGCAGGCCGACGACCTGGAACGGGCGATCACGCCGGAAGCCCGGGTGCTGCTCCTCAACACGCCGCACAACCCGACAGGCGCGGTTCTCACAGCCGCCGAGATCGCCAAGATCGGCGAGGTCTGCCGCCGCCACGACCTTTGGATCGTCTGCGACGAGGTCTACGAACAGCTGATCTTCGAAGGCACCCTCTTCGCTTCGCCCTTCGACATGCCTGAACTCGCCGAACGCACGATCGTCGTATCTTCCATCTCGAAATCGCATGCCGCACCCGGCTTCCGCAGCGGTTGGGCCGCCGGCCCGGAGGAATTCTGCGAAAAGCTTTTGCCCGTCTCCGAGACCATGCTGTTCGGCGTCCAGCCCTTCATCTCCGACATGACGGCGATGGCGCTGTCGCAGCATTTCGACACCGCCGACGTGATGCGCGAGAACTATAGCCGCCGCGCCGCGATCGTCGAGAAGGCCTTTGCCGGCAGCAATCTCGTGAAGCCCATGCCGCCGGAAGGGGGCATGTTCATCCTGCTCGACGTGACGGCGACCGGCCTCAACGGCGAGGAATTCGCGTGGGAGCTCCTGCAGGAGGAGAAGGTCGCAGTCATGCCCGGCACGTCCTTCGGAGACCAGGCCGCCGGTTTCCTGCGCATCTCGCTGACCGTACCGGAAGATGTCGTTGCGACCGCCATGGGCCGCATCGCCGACCTCGCCGGCCGCGTCGTCTCGCGCAGGGAGGCGCCTGTGCATGTCCGATGAGCCGAAGACGGTCGGAGAAACGCTGATCGACCTTCTGGAGGTCAACGGCGTGGATGTCGTCTTCGGCATCCCCGGCGTCCACACCGTCGAGCTCTATCGCGGCCTTGCCGCCTCGAACATCCGCCACGTGACGCCGCGCCACGAACAGGGCGCCGGCTTCATGGCCGACGGTTACGCCCGGGTCAGCGGCAAGCCGGGCGTCTGCCTCGTCATCACCGGGCCGGGCCTCACCAACATCATCACCCCCATGGCGCAGGCCTATCAGGACTCCGTACCCATGCTGGTGATATCGGGCGTCAACGCCCGCGCCACGCTCGGCCATGGCCGCGGCCGGCTGCACGAGCTGCCCGACCAGCGCGGCATGATGGCGACGCTGGCGCTGATGTCGCACACGCTGCATGAACCCGAAAACCTCGCGGACGTGATGGAACGGGCCTTCGCGATCCTGCGCTCCGGCCGGCCGGGGCCGGTGCATATCGAAATCCCCACTGACGTCATGGCCGCCAGGATCAAGGCCCCTCGCCTTCGAAACATCGCCCCCCTCCGGCCCCGCGCCGACATGGGCACGATCGGGGAAGCGGCCTCCCGTTGTCTCTCCGCGAAACGGCCGGTCATCCTCGTGGGCGGCGGCGCCGTGCCGGCCGCCGGAGATGTCCGGACGCTTGCCGAACGGCTCGACGCGCCGCTGGTGACGACCACCAACGCCCGCGGCGCCTTTGCCGGCCATCCGCTTTCCGTACCGGCAAGCCCGAGCCTCAAATCCGTCCGCAAGCTAGTCGCGGATGCCGACCTCGTGCTCGCTTTCGGCACCCAGATGGGACAGACGGATTACGACATGTATGCGGATAACGGCTTCCCCGAACTCCGCAATCTCATTCGTGTCGATATCGACGCCGCCCAGCTTGCCCGCGGCCCGCAGGCGGCAATTTCGATCCTCTCTTCGGCGGAAAATGCCGTGGCCGATCTGCTTGCCGCAATCGGCGCGGGCAACCGGCCGCAGGCCGAGGGCGCTTCCCGAGCAGAGGCGACAAGAGAGGCAGCGCTTGCCGAACTGACGCCGAAGATGCGTGTCGAGATCGGCATTCTGGACAAGGTCCGTGACGCTCTGCCCGGCGCGATCATCGTCGGCGACAGCACTCAAGCCGTTTATGCCGGCAACCTCTATTACGAGGCCGGCCGGCCCCATGGCTGGTTCAATGCCGCGACGGGCTACGGCGCGCTTGGCTACGGCCCGCCGGCCGCCGTGGGCGCCGCGATCGCCGAGCCGGAAGCCCCGGTCGTCTGCCTCACCGGCGATGGCGGCCTTCAATTCACGCTTGCCGAGATCGGCTCCGCCAAGGATGCCGGCGCCGACCTCATCTTCCTCGTCTGGAACAACGACGGCTACCAGGAGATCGAGACCTATATGGTCGAGAACGGCATCGAGCCGGAAGGCGTCAGACCTTCGGCGCCGGACTTCCTGAAGATCGCGGAAGCCTTCGGCCTGCCGGCACAACGCCTCGCGCATGTGGACGAGCTGCCGGCGGCATTGCAGAAGTTCCGGCAGCACAAGGGACCGTCGTTGGTCGAGATCCATCAGACGAAGACGGTCGGCGCGACCGCCTGAGGCATGCCGTCAGGGTCAATGCCCGTCCTTGCGCCTGGTCTGGCGACCGACCACATCGGCTTGCGTCTCGGTATCGTAGGGCAAGTTCTGGCCGCCTGCATCGCCCGCGTCGGCGACGCGGCCGCTCATGTTGCCGGAACCTTCCGCATCCCAGACCTTCCGCGCCTTGTTGATTTCGGTCGTGGCCGGATCGGGTTGCTTGCGGATCGTGCTCTCGCCGGTGCCGGAGCTTTTGGCGATATTCGGCTGGCTGCTGCCGAAGCGTTTCGCTTCCTGGCTGGCGTCATTGCGTTCCATGGTGATCCTCCTTTTGGTCTCATGGAAAACCAGTGGGAGGCCTCATCGTTCCCGGCTCACCCTCGCCGCTTCCGAGCCTCGTCCTCCGGCGGCGGTTCGAAGCCGAAGACGCTGCGCCCGCCCCATTCATGCGAATGGCGGAACTCCCCCGCGACGATCTCCTTGAGGTCCGGGCCGGTGACGTAGCGCTCGAGCCGGCGCGCCTGGTCATCCAGCCGCTTCAGTGCCTGCAGCTCCTCCTCGCGGCCGAGCCTCGCCTTGCCGACCGCCGATTTCATCACCTTGATCGTTTCGTCATAGACCTTGATCGGCACGGGGAAAGGGTGCCGGTCCTTGCCGCCATGGGCGAGCGAGAAACGCGCCGGATCGGAAAAACGGCACGGCGCGCCATGCACCACTTCCGCCACCATGGCGAGCGCCCTGACCGTGCGGGCGCCGACGCCTGGCATCAGCAGCAGGTTTTCGAAATCTTCCGGACCTCGATCGGCCGCCGCCGCAAGCGTGCCGTGCAGCCGCTTCATGTTGACGTCTTCCTCGCGGACATCGTGATGCGCCGGCATGATGAGATGCGGCAGCATGGGCTGTGCCGTCTCCTTAGGTCTCAGCGAAGGATCGAGCGCGATCACTTCGCGGACGATCCGGTCCGGCCCGAGCGATGCGAGCAGGTCGAGCTGGCCTTTCCGGGAAGCTTCCGCCCGGCGGTCGGCGAGATTGACGATCTCGCCCTGCTTGCGCCCCTCGATCGCCGCGTGCGGAGAAGCGACGAAGCTGGTAATGCCTTCCGAAAGCCAGTGATAGCGCCGCGCCTGCCGCTTGTCGCCGTTCATGCCCTGCTGCACGACGACCCATTTGCCGTCGTCGGTGACGATGAAGCCGTGCAGATAAAGGTCGAAACCATCCTGCACTGCGGCGCTATCCACCTTCGCGACGAGCTTGCTGGTCTGTGCAAGGGCACCGCCGTCGATGCCGACGCGGTTGCCGATGGCGATCAATTCCTCCGGCGTCTTGCGGGAGTTCTGGCCGCGTCCGCCGCAGACATGGATGCCGAGCTCGCCGGCAAGCGGCGTCAGCCCACGCTTCAACGCACCGATGACGCTGGTGGTGATGCCGGAGGAATGCCAGTCCATGCCCATGACGCAGCCGAAAGACTGGAACCAGAAGGGGTGCGCGAGCCGCCTGAGCAGCTCGTCGCGGCCGTATTCGATGACGATCGCCTGCGTGATGATCGCACCGAGTTTCGTCATGCGCTCGCCCAGCCACCGGGGAACCCGGCCGCCGTGAAGCGGGAGATCGGCGCTGCCTGCTCTTTGGACCATGATCCGCTTATATACGGAGGAGCCCGATCAGGACAGGGAAAAGTTCTGCAAACGTTCTTCCAGAAGGCGGATCGTCGGCACGTCCGCATTGGCGAAGGCGAAGCGGAGATAATTCTGCTGGCCGTCGCCGAAATAGGCGCCGGGGATGCAGGTTATGCCGGCCTGTTTCGCAAGCTTTTCAGCGACTTCCGCAGAGCTCCTGCCCGGGAAGGGGTGACGCACGAAAGCAAAATAGGCGCCGATCGCATCGAGCTTCCAGTCGTTGACCGAGCGCATCACCGTCTTCAGGGCATCTGCCCGCCGGCCGATCTCCTGCCGGTTTTGCTCTCTCCAATCCGCTAAGAGCGGCAGCGCTCTTGCGACGGCCGCCTGAGCGGCACGCGGCGCGCAGATCTGCAGGTTGTCCATGATCTTGGCGATCTGCTCCACAGCCTTGGCGCCCGCCGTGATCGCGCCCAGCCGGTGTCCTGGAATGCAGAAGGATTTGGAGAAGCTGTAAAGGCTGATCAGCGTCTCCTGCCAGCCGTCGAGGCCGAAGAGGGGATGCGGCGCCGCGCCGGCTTGCGGCATGAAGTCCCGGTAAGTCTCGTCGAGGATCAGCCAGATGCCTTTCGACCGGCAGAGCTTGAAGATGGCTTCCAGAAGCGACGGCGGATAGATCGCGCCGGTTGGATTGTTGGGGGAAACGAGCGCCAGCGCCCGCACGTCCGCCGTGATCGTCGCTTCCAGCCCGACCAGATCCGGCAGAAAACCGCTTTCCGCCGCGCAGGCCACGAAGGCGGTCCCGATGCCCATCATGGCGAGCGTGGTTTCGTGGTTGAAATAGAAGGGTTCGGTCATCAGCACCGTGTTGCCGGGACCGGCGACCGTCATCGCGGCGCAGACGAAGGCCTGATTGCAGCCGGACGTGATGTGGATGTTTTCCACGCCAAGCGATGCGCCGTAAATTTCGGAGAGGTGTTCCGCATAAACGCGGCGAAGCTCGGTCTCACCCTCGATCGGCCCGTAACCGGTGAAGGCCGTGGAAGATGCCGCCTCCCCGAGCAGCTTCAGCATGTCCGGATGGGCCGGATATCCGGGCACCGCCTGCGACAGGTCGATCAGCGGCCCTTTCGATCCGTCATAGGCACGCCCCCAGGCGGCGACGGAGGGAACGGGCGGCGGCTCAAGCTTTTCGACAAGGGGGTTGAAGGCAGGCATGGTTGTTCCGGAACAGTCTTTTCAAAGACAGGCGATTGATTTGAACCCCTTGTTCATCAGATTATCGGGGGACGCAAGGAGAACCGCATATGGCCGACGATATTCCCCCCGAGGATTCGAAGCTCACCATCACCAAGCGCAAATGGGCGGAGCAGGGAAAATTCCTGACGGGACGCATCTCAAGGCCGCAGACCGAGCGGCTGCCGCCCGGCCAGCATCTGGTGAAGAACTGGCCGGTGCTCGATCTCGGCCAGCAGCCGCGGATTTCGACCTCGCAGTGGAAGCTCGACGTGCGCGGCCTCGTCAACGATCCGAAGACCTTCGACTGGGCGGCTTTCCAAGCGCTGCCGCAGACCGAAATGCGCTCCGACATCCACTGCGTGACCACCTGGTCGCGTTACGACAACAACTGGAAGGGCGTTTCCACCCACGATTTCCTCGATGCCGTCGACCCGAAGGACGAGGCGGTGGCGGTGATGCTGACGAGCTATGACGGCTATACCACCAACCTCCTGCTGTCCGATTTCGCCTCGCCGGACGCGATCATCGTCTACGAATGGGAGGGCCAGCCGCTGACGGAAGAGCACGGCGGGCCGGTACGTCTCGTGGTGCCGCATCTCTATTTCTGGAAGAGCGCCAAATGGCTCCGCCGGATCGAATTCCTCGACCGGGACCGGGCCGGCTTCTGGGAGAGTAACGGCTACCATATGCGGGGCGATCCCTGGACCGAGGAGCGCTATTCGGAAGACTGAGGGAAATTGACGAAGCCCCTCCCCCTCCCGGCACCTTCTCCGTTTACAGATGGAGGTACGCAGGGTCTTCGGTCTCATGCTCGTCCGGATGCGAGCTTCCGGAGTCATTGCCTCGGCCTAATCCTGCCGGCAGCCATCGTGGCGGCGCCCCGAAATAGATCAGGCCCGTCGAATGTCTCTGGTCCAAAGAGGCAAACGATTAAGGTTTCATTCGCCTGGAGCCGGAGACGCTCAGACATGAATTGTCAATTGTCTTGATAGTTGTTAGTCCTAAAAGCGGGAAAATTGGCGAGGAAGCACGGCATGCGCGTATCGGCCTCTATTGCATTTTCAATGTTTGCCGGTTTTCTGATGGGCTGCACGACAACCGATGGAAACGCAGATCAACTTTCGGACAATAAGGTCCGGTGCGCCGGATTCGGCTTTGAAGAAGGCACGGACGCCTTTGCCAATTGCACGATGAAGCTTTCAATGCGGCAGCAGGGTCAGTTACCCCCCGATCACGACACACTTGTCCGCCGGTATGTAGACCGCAGCATGGCTCGACGCGGCGATGATCGCTATCCCGTATGCAGCGCCTCCGACATGGATGCTGAACTTGATATTTCATCCGGCAAGTGGGTCGGACCCAACTGCCAGATGGCGCCGGATTAAGTTGGCGCCCGGACGTATAAAGCACCGAACGTCAGTCAAGGGAGAAGGGAAATGATCAGAACCATAGTGGCGGTGAGCCTCGGTCTTTCCGGAACATTGTTTGCTCCGCAATTTACGCTCGAAGCACGGGCGCAGATGACCGTTGAATGCCGGTCGCGGCATTATCAATATGACGAATGCTATGCGGGGCCGCTTTCCAGACCGCAACTTGTCCATCAGACCTCAAGCGCCCCCTGCATTTTGAATCGTACCTGGGGATACAATCCACATAGTCGATATGTCTGGGTCGCTCAGGGATGCGCAGGCGTGTTTGCCGATGTGGGCGGCTATCACTATGGCCGTGGTGATGGCTTCGATCCGGGAGCGCGCATGTACGATCATCGTGGCCATGACGTTGGTGGCGTTGTTGCCGGCGCAGTGCTTGGATCGATCATTGAAGGAATAGCCGAGGACAGCAAACACAAGCACCGCCATAGCACTAGCAATTTCAATGATGACGGCGGCTATAATGGCTGTCACGGCATTGGTTGCACGGTGGACCGACCCGATTCCAACGCAAGCATTGATACGACCCCGCAATTCGACAAAAACGGCGAGCCGAATTTCGACACCCACGGAAATTACCAGGGATGCCACGGGGTGGGCTGCTTGGTCGACAACCCTGACGACCCTGGCTAAAGGGCTCATCTCCTCCCCAGCGGCCTGCTTATCCCGATCTTGGCGGCCTGAATTCAGGCCCAGAGCCCGCCCCATTTCTTCGTCTAATGCATTTGATGCGACGCGCATGCGGCAGGATCCCCATCTTCTCCCCCGCGCAGGGGGAGAAGATGGGGTTATCCGATGGCAGCCCTCAGATCAGCTTTTCCAGCGTGATCGGCAGGTCGCGGACGCGTTTTCCCGTCGCGTGGAAGACGGCATTGGCGATCGCGGGCGCGACGCCGACGATGCCGACCTCGCCCACCCCCTTGCCGCCGAGCGCCGAGGCATTGTAGTCCGGCACGCCGACGGAGATGACCTGGATATCCGGAATGTCCGAATTGGTCGGCACCAGATAGTCGCCCATGTTGTTGTTGATCGTCCGGCCGTTGCGCTGGTCGACAAGCCCCTCCTCCAGCAGCGCCTGGCCGATGCCCATGATGATGCCGCCGCGCCACTGGCTTTCCACCAGCCGCGGATTGTAGAGCCGGCCGCAATCGAAGGCGGAGACCATCCGCGAGACGCGCACCGTACCGAAATCCTCGTCCACGCGAACTTCGGCGAAATGGGCGCACCAGCTGTGCATGGAATACTCGCCCATGGTCGGCCCCTGAACCTTTGCCATGGTCGTCCAGGCCTGATGGTGCTCCTGGGCGGTTGCGCCGTCCGGCAGCGTGTTCCGGCGCGTCTCGAGCTCGTCGCGGCCGAGCGCCGCCATCAGTTCCGGCAGGGTAAGCGAGGGTCCCTCGCCGCGCTGCACGCCGATCTGCCCGTCGCTGAAGGTGAGCGTGTTGGCCCCAGTGTCGCGCAGCGGCGAATTGGCGTCGCTGAGCGCAAGGCCGATCAGCTCGTCGCGCGCTGCCGTCGCAGCCTTGTGAACGGCACCGAGGATGGAGCCCGCCAGCATCGAGCCGCCGGCGATCGCCGAACCCGGCAGGCGGGAATCGCCGAGTTTCACATCGACCTGGCTGACCGGCACGCCGAACACTTCCGCCGTCGTCTGGGCGAGGATCGTGTAGGTGCCCTGCCCCATGTCGATGGCACCGCTGACGACTTCCACGCGGCCGTTGCCGAGAATGCGGATCATCGCCTCGCTCGGTGCCTGGATGACCGGGAACGTCCCGCAGCCGATACCCCAGCCGATGAGCGTCTTCCCGTCACGCATGGAACGCGGCGCGTGGCTGCGCTTCGACCAGCCGAAGGCTTCGGCCCCCTCGGTCAGGGCCTCGCGCAGGCGGCGGGTCGACCAGGGTTTCCCCGACTGGTAGTCGCGGTCGGCATAATTCTTCAGCCGCAGTTCCAGCGGATCCATGCCGAGCTTGTAGGCCAGCTCCTCGATGGCGCTTTCGATGCCGAAGGCGCTCGGGTTCTTGCCCGGCCCTCGAAGCGCGCCGGGCGTCACCGTATTGACGGGCACCACCCTGTGTTGCGACGAGAAGTTCTCGACCTTGTAGAGGATCGGCGTCGCGGCACCCGTCTGCTCGGGCCAGACTGCATAGGTGGATGTCTCGCTGGCGCCGCGATGAACGATCGCCTGCAGGATGCCGTCTTCCGTCGCACCGAGCCTGATGGTCTGGCGGGTTGCGGCACGGCCGCCGTAACTCGTGAAATTCTGCGGCCGGGTAACCGCGAGCTTCACCGGCCGGCCGAGCTTTCTCGCCGCGAAGGCAGCGACCGCACCATAGGCGAGCACCGCTCCCTTCGAGCCGAAACCGCCGCCGATGAACGGGGAGATGAGGCGGACGTTCTCGTAGGGAATGCCGAACCATTCCGCATAGGTGCGCGCCATGCCATGCGACCACTGGCTCGGCTCCCAAACCGTCAGCTCGTCACCATCCCATTTCACCGTCAATCCATGCGGTTCCATAGCGGTGTGGTACTCGCGGGGCGTGGAATATTCCGCCTCGATCCGAACGGGTGCGGCCGCAAGCGCGGCCTCGGCATCACCCCAGGCAGAGCTGAGATTATCCATCACCATCCCTTCGCCCGCCTTCGGATCGTCGAGGCTCGCGACATGAGGGGCTTCCTCATAGGTGACCCGGATCAGCTTCGCGGCCTCATCGGCCTGCTCCCGGCTTTCCGCCACCACTGCTGCAATTGCTTCACCGTTGAAACGCACCTCGCGCGGCAGCGGGATATAGGGCTGGTTTTCCGGCCGGTTGCCGTACCAGTCGGTCGCGACGGTCAGGCCGAGATCGTCCTCCGGCGTCAGCACCATCAGCACGCCCGGCGCGGCAAGCGCCTTCGACGCGTCGATCGAGACGATGCGGCCGGCCGCGATCGTGCTCTGGACCAGAACCGCATGCGCCAGGTTTTCGACCGGATATTCCAAGGCATAAACTGCCGCACCGGTCACCTTCAACTGGCCTTCGAAGCGGGTTTGGCGTCCGCCGACCATGCCGTCGGAAGCGTCGCCATGTTTGCGGGGTTCCATGATGGTCATGCGAGAACTCCAATATTCTGGGCCATTTTCAGGATGGCGCGGGTAACGACGCGCGGCGCCAGTTCGATCTTGTAATGATTGCCGCCGTGGGAGACGGCGCCTTCCATGGCGAGACGGCTCGCCTTTTCGACGGCTTCGGCCTCCAGCGGCCTGCCGACGAGCGCCTGTTCGACGGCGCGGGCCCGCCAGGGTTTCGTTGCAACGCCGCCGAGGGCGACGCGGATGTCGCGGACCGTTTCGCCGTCCGCTTCGAACTCGATGCCGACGGCAGCGCTCGCCGCGGCGAATTCGTAGGATTGCCGGTCGCGCACCTTGAGATAGGTGGAATTCTTCGCCGCGACGGAAGCCGGAATGCCGATGCCGACGATCATCTCGCCGCGTTCCAGCACGGTTTCCTTGTCCGGCATGTCGCCGGGGGTCAGGAAGAAGTCGTCGATGGCGACTTTTCGGGTACCCAGATCGACCACGGCGTCTAACGCCGCCAGAGCCACCGCCAGATCGCCCGGGTTGGAGGCGATGCAGGCGTCGCTCGTGCCGAGGACGGCATGGTTGCGCGTCACGCCGCCGATCGCCGAACAGCCGGAGCCCGGATTGCGCTTGTTGCAGGCCGGAAAAGTGCCCGGATCGCGGAAGTAGGGACAGCGCGTCCGCTGCAGGAGGTTGCCGCCGATCGTCGCCATGTTGCGGAGCTGGGCCGAAGCGGCGAGCGAGAGGGATTCGGCAACGGCCGGGAAGGCTGTTCGGATGCCGCGGTGGTCGGCGACGTCGCCCATCCTGGCGAGCGCGCCGATCGTGGCGCCGCCTGCATCGACCGTGATCCCGCCAAGACCGGAGAGGTGGGATATGTCGATCACCGTTTCAGGCTCGACAACGCCGCATTTGGCGAGATCGAGCAGTGTCGTGCCGCCGGCGAGCAGGGCGGCGCCGGACTGAAGGGCAGCCTGACGGGCTTCCTCTGCGGAAGAGGCGCGGAGATAGGAAAAGTCTCTCATCAGGCCATCTCCGCCGCTTCGCGCACCGCCGCGACGATGCTGTTATAGGCCCCGCACCGACAGAGATTGCCGGACATGTATTCGCGGATCTCCTCGTCCGAACCCGCATGGCCCTCGCGGATGCAGGCGACGGCGGACATGATCTGGCCCGGCGTGCAATAGCCGCATTGGAAGGCATCGTTCTCGATGAACGCGGCCTGGACGGGATGAAGGTCGCCGTTTTCCGCCGCCAGCCCTTCGATCGTGGCGACCTGCCGGCCTTCGACCTGGGCGGCGAGCGTCAGGCAGGCGAGCACGCGCTTGCCATCGACATGGCAGGTGCATGCGCCGCACTGGCCCTGGTCGCAGCCTTTCTTGGTGCCGGTCAGCGCCAGATGCTCGCGCAACGCGTCAAGCAGCGTGACGCGGGGCTCGACATCGAGCTCGTGCCGCCTCCCGTTGATATCGAGCGAAAGATGGATGGTTCGTGTCATGGATCAAGCTCCTGCCATTGTCACGAGAATGAGAAATTCAGAATCCAGAATGGGGCTGGCCGATCGCCGGCCGAGCGCTATATTGATTTCCTGCAAAAGAAGCCCCCGGCACATTTGGGCATGGCATCCGGCTCCCTTCTGGAATAAGAAGTGAAAGGCACTCCAGATAAACGGAGGCGCCTCCGTTTAAACTAGTGGCTTGCGGGATTTCGTCAAGCCCTCATTCGCCTGGAGCATCATTTTGGCCTCGGCCGAGCCCAAGACAGCATCGACCGCCTCCACCAAGCTTCGCGCCGACGCCCGCCGCAACCGCGACAAGCTGATCGAAGTGGCCGCCGCCGCCTTCGCGGAAAATGGCGTCGAGACCTCGCTGGAGGACATAGCGCGGCAGGCCGGCGTCGGCATCGGCACGCTCTACCGGCATTTTCCGACCCGCGAACATCTGGTCGAGGTCGTCTACCGCCGCGAACTGGAAAGCCTCGCCGCCGCGGCTGCGGAACTCGCCGGAAAACATCCCCCCGATCTGGCGCTCGAGGAATGGATGCGCCGTTTCGTGGGTTACATCGCCGCCAAACGCGGCATGGCGAACAGCCTGCGCATCCTGATGACCTCCAATTCCTCGCTGTTCGCCGAAGGCTTTGGGCTTATTCGCGGCGCTCTCGAAGGGCTTCTGAAGACCGCCGGAGAAGAGGGTTACATCCGCACCGACATCGAGACGACCGATCTTCTGCAGGCCTTGTCCAGCATCTATTCGATTCCGGATTCGCCGGAATGGCGCGAGCGGGCGTATCGTCTGATCGGTCTGCTGATGGATGGTTTGAGGACGAAGAAATAGTACCTAGAAATGCGGTATTGGGCCGTCCTCGACCCCCTTCGGAAGGGCCAGATTTCGCATCGCCCTTGAACGGAAAATCAATCAATCCTTCCTGGCAGGTATCCTGTTACTCCGCCTCCAAACTCATAAGATTATCCTTATAAAATAACTGGATAGCAGAACCGCGATTTGGGATTTTTCCGCCCGAAAATCGTCAAAAATCGTTGTACATTGTCAAAATTCAATCTGTCGTTAAAGAGTTTGACCTAGGCTCCCGACCATGGCGCCGTCGCCCTCCGGCATGGCGCAGGAACCGGTATGAGGCCGGTTCTCTCCCCCACACTGCCAGATATCAGATCTGCGCGTGAAAACGCGATGCCTCTTGTCGAGGCTTCCTCATGTCGGAGCCGAACTCATGTCCCGTCTCTCCATCCGCAGCTCGCTTATCGCCGTCTTCGGCGCGATTGCAGCGCTCACCGCCGTTCTCTCCTGGGCGGCCATTTCCTCGCTCTCCCAAGTGGCCGGCAATCTCAATACGATTTCCAACGATTCCCTGCGGAGCGTTCAAGCCTCCAAGAACATCGAGACGGCCATCCTCGGCATGACGATCGCCTACATGAGCCATCTCACGACGACGTCGGACTTCGGCATGGAAGCCGCCGAAAAGCTGATCGCCGATCAGTCGGACGCTTTGAAATCCGCCATCGACACCTATAAGCCGATGATTTCCGGGGATGACGAAAAACAGCTCGTCGATCAGATCGCAACCGGCGTCGACAAGTACGTGGCGGCCGGCGAAAAGATGCTCGGCTTCTCCCGCAAGGCTTCCGATGCCCGCGCCCGCGTCGAAATGGAGAAGATGCGCATCACGATCCAGCCGGTCGTGGAGGCCGTGACAGAGCTCGTCAAGGTGAACGCCGACGAGGCGGTCGTCGAAACCGCCAAGGCGGAGGCGACCTATGCCGGCGCGCTCACCACGATGTATGTGATCCTGGGTGTCGTATTCGCCCTGATCGCCGGCGCGGCCGTCTACGTTCTGACCGGCATCGCCCGCCCGATTCAGCGCATCACCGCGTCGATGAGCAATCTTGCCGCCGGCGACACCGTGACGGAAATTCCCTTCGCGGGCCGCAAGGATGAAGTCGGCGCCATGGCCGGCGCCGTCGAGGTCTTCCGCCAGGCGGCGATCTCCAACCGGCAGCTCCAGGAAGAGGCCGAAGAGGCCCGCGCCCGTGCGGAGGCAGACCGCATCCGCCTGCAGGAAGAGGCCGAAGCCGCCGCTCAGGCCCGTCTGCAGGAAGCCACCTCCGGCCTCGCCGCGGGTCTGCGCCGCCTCGCCTCCGGCGATCTTGCCTTCCAGCTCAACGAGCCCTTCGCTCCGGATTTCGAAGCGCTGCGCGAAGACCTGAACTCCGCCGTGGCCCGCCTCGGCAACGCCCTTTCGGAAGTCGCCTCCTCGGCGCAGTCGATCGACAGCGGCTCGCGCGAAGTGAGCCAGAGCGCCGACGACCTTTCGAAGCGCACCGAACAGCAGGCCGCCTCGCTCGAGGAGACCGCCGCAGCACTCGACGAGATCACCGCCAACGTCTCGAACTCTTCCAAGCGCGCCGACGAGGCAAAGGCGATCGCGCGGGAAGCGAATGCCAGCGCCGCCCAGTCGGGCAGCGTCGTGGCGAACGCCGTCGACGCGATGCAGCGCATCGAACAGTCGTCCAGCCAGATCTCCAACATCATCGGCGTGATCGACGAGATCGCCTTCCAGACCAACCTCCTGGCGCTCAATGCGGGCGTCGAAGCCGCCCGTGCCGGTGAAGCCGGCAAGGGTTTCGCGGTCGTCGCCCAGGAGGTCCGCGAACTCGCCCAGCGTTCGGCCAACGCCGCCAAGGAAATCAAGGACCTCATCCGCAACTCCGGCGCCGAGGTGCAGAACGGCGTGAAGCTGGTCCGCGAGACGGGCGATGCGCTGAAGACGATCGAAGCGCATGTCGTCACCATCAACGAGCACATCAGCGCGATCGCGACCGCCGCGCGCGAACAGTCGGTGGGCCTGGCGGAAGTCAATTCGGCCGTCAACCAGATGGATCAGGTGACCCAGCAGAATGCCGCGATGGTGGAGGAAACCAACGCCGCCGGCGCCAACCTCGCCTCGGAAAGCTCGAAGCTGCGCGAGCTCATCGGCCGCTTCAGGCTCGCCGAAACCGCAGGCAACCGTGCAGGCGCGCCACGCATTCAGGGGCCGGTTGCAGCGGCTCGCAACGCCGCCCCGCAGGAATCGCCGGCCCGCCGGCTCGCGCAGCGGGTGACGAAATCATTCGGCAGCGCCACGGCAGTGGCAACCGCCGAAGCCCAGTGGACCGAATTCTGATCCGCCGATCAGCTTCCGATCTTCGACGGTCCGGCTCCCGCCCGCGGAAGCCGAGCCGTTTCGTGCCGACATTCGGGCAGGTGTTCCCTGGTCAGAACCGGTGTATCCTGAGACCCAGCACCTTTTCCGAAATGATCACCACCGCCAGCGTCAGCACGATCGAGCAGGTCGAAACGGCGGCCGCCTCCGGCGTGAAATTGGTGCGCAGGTAGTCGAAGAGCTGGATCGGCAGCGTCGAGGTTCCGACATTCTTCAGCATGAAGGAGATGGTGAAGATGTCGAAGGAGATGATGAAGGCGAAGAGGCAGCCGCCGATGACGCCCGGCTTGATGAGCGGCAGCATGATCCGCCGGAAGCGGGTGAAGCGGCCCGCACCAAGGCTCTGCGCCGCCATGCTCCAGGACGGGTCGTAGCTTTCCATCGAGGCCGAGACGTTGATGAAGACGAAGGGCAGCGTGATCAGCACGTGCCCGACGATCATGCCGATCATGGTCTGCGTGCCGATGCCGACCGAATAGACGAAGAAGAGCAGCGCGATCGCCGTCAGCACCTCGGGAAGAAGCAGCGGCGCCAGCATGGCGATCCGTACCGTCTCCTTGAGCCTGCCGGAATACTGGACGTAGAACATCGCCGCCATCGTGCCGATGACGCCCGAGACCACCATGGTGATCGCCGCGATCCACAGCGAGGTGCGGATCGCCCGCATGAACACCTCGTTGTTGAAGAAGACCACGTACCAGCGGAACGAAAAGCCCTGCGGCGGGAAGGTGAGGAAGGCCCCGGCATTGAAGGAGGCGACGACGACGACCAGGATCGGCGCCAGCAGGAAAGCGTAGATGATCAGGCAATAAGCGGTGAAGAAGGGCTTCGACATCGTTCCTCAGGCTTTCCACTTCATGCGGGTCAGCCGCCCGAACAGGACGACCACGATCGCGCCGGTGATCGACAGCATCAGCGCCAGCGCCGAACCGAACGGCCACTGGAACGTGTCGATCAGTGCGTCGACCACCGTGACGGCCATGGTCTTCACCCGCATGCCGCCGATCAGCGACGGCGTCACATAGGCGCTGAGCGACAGCACGAAGACGAGGATGCAGCCCGCCTGGATGCCCGGCAGCGACAGGGGCAGGGTGATGCGGCGAAAGGCCGAGATCCGGGAAGCCCCGAGCGAACGCGCTGCCGCCTCCAGCGACGGATCGATGCCCTGGATGGCGCTCATGATCGGCAGGATCATGAAGGGCAGGAAGACATGCACCAGCGCGATGATGATGCCGAGCGCATTGTACATCAGCGGCAGCGGCCCTTCGATGACGCCCCAGCTCGTCAGCGTGCGGTTGATGATGCCGTTGTTGCCGAGCAGGATCGTCCAGCCGTAGCTGCGGATGACGATGCCGACGAGGAGCGGCGAGAGCACGAGGCCGTAACCCAACGCCCGAAACGCCGAGGTGCCGCGCGCGAGCTGCCAGGCGACGGGATAGCCGAGGATCAGGCAGGCGAAGGTGGTCACGAAGCCGATCCACAGCGTGTTGACGACCTGGCCGATATAGAAGCTGTCGGCGAAGAACTTGCCGTAATTGGCGAGGGTGAAGCCCGGGGCATAGGGCGTGCCCTGCCCCGGAATGCGGAAGCTCATCACCACGATATTGAGGTAGGGCAGCACCAGGAAAACACCGAGCAGGATCGCGGCGGGCGCGATCAGAAGCAGCGGTCCGAAACCCTTCTTTGCGGGAGCGGCGTTCATGCGCCGGTCCCGGTCATCGGGCCGAGGGGCCAGAAGCGATCCGCCGGCGCATGCACCAGCACCTCGTCGCCATCGGCGAAGCGTGTGCGCGGAAAGGTCTGGACGTTGACGGCCGCGCCGCTCGCAAGCGCCAGCCGGTAGTCCACGAGGCTTCCGGAATAATAGCTGGAAAGCACCCTGGCCGGCACGCCGGCCGCACCGGACCCGACCGGCAGAAGCTCGACCGCTTCCGGCCTGAGCGCCAGCATCAGCTCGGCGCCTTCGGCATAGTCGCCGGAAACCGGCACATCGCCGAAGGCGGTCGAGACGACCCGGTTGCCCACCCTCCCGCGGATGATGTTCACCTGTCCGACGAATTCGGCCACCTCCAGATTGGCAGGCCGTTCGTAGATGGCGGACGGCGTGCCGATCTGTGCGATGCGGCCGCCGAACATCACCACGACGCGGTCCGACATCGTCATCGCTTCCGCCTGGTCGTGGGTGACGTAGACGGTGGTGATGCCGACGCGACGCTGCAGGTCGCGGATGAAGACGCGCATTTCCTCGCGCAGCTTGGCGTCGAGATTGGCGAGCGGCTCGTCGAGCAGCAATATCTTCGGCTCGATGACGAGCGCGCGGGCGAGCGCCACGCGCTGCTGCTGGCCGCCGGAAAGCTGGCGCGGATAGCGCTCCGCATAACCGGCGAGCTGCACCATATCCAGGACCCTGGCGATGCGCTCCCTGATCTCGGGCTTCGGCACCTTGCGCATCTCCAGTCCGAAGGCGAGGTTCTTCTCCACCGTCATGTGCGGGAAGAGCGCATAGTTCTGAAAGACCATGCCGATATCGCGCTTTTCGACCGGTACATGCACCACGTCGCGGCCGTCGAAACGGATCGCTCCTTCCGTCGCGTCCTCGAAGCCGGCGATCATCTTCAGCGTCGTCGTCTTGCCGCAGCCGGACGGGCCGAGCAGCGAGATGAACTCGCCCTCCGCTATTTTTATCGAAATGCCGTTGACCGCGGGGCCTTGCCCGTAGTCCTTGGTCAGCTTTTCGATGCTAACCTCTGTCATGAAATTCCACTTTCAAATTCCGTCCCGAAAAAGCCGATCATGGCATGCCCGCAAAGGCAAGCCATGATCGCAGCGGGGGAAAATCATCTGACCGTCTTCGCCCAGCGTTCGGAAAGCTCGCCCTGCTTTTCGTTGACGAAGTTCCAGTCCCAGGTGAGGATCTTGTCCATATCCGCGCCCGAGACCGGAACATCGGCCTTGAGGTCGTCGGGCACGGCGACCTTGGCGTTGGTCGGCGAGATGAAGAATTCCTTCATCATCATCGCCTGCACCTCCGGCGACAGAAGGAAGTTGGCATATTGATAGGCCAGTTCCTTTTCCGGGGCGTTGGCGAGGATGTTGATCGTCTGGTCGAACATGATCATGCCCTCTTCCGGGATGATGCAATCGACCGGCAGGCCCTGACGGCGCAGGCGCGCGATCTCGCCGAAATCGAACGGGGCGACGACGATCTCGCCGGATGCGAGGCCGGTGGAGAGATTGAAATCGACCTGGATGACGGAACCGAGCTTTTCGAGCGCGGCGAAGCCGGCATCGACGTCGTACTGGTCCTTGCCGAAGATCTTCGAGAAGAGCAGCAGCTCCATCTTGCCGGCGCTGTTGGCGAAATTGTAGAGGCCGATCCTGCCCTTGAATTCCGGGTTCTCCCACAGATCCTTCCAGCTCTTCGGCTTGGTCTTCACGAGATCGGTGCGATAGCCGATGCCGATCGGAGAGACGGCGGCGATGGCGCCCCAGCCGTCGGTCTTCTTGGCGAGCGGATAGAGATCGGCATAGTTCGGCAGCTTGGAAAGGTCGAGCTTCTCGAAGAAGCCTTCCTTGCGCAGGCCGGAGGCGAAAACTTCGTTGGTCATCACGATCGAATAGGGCGGCTTGGCGACCCCCGCGGCGCGCAGGTTGGCGCCGAAGACCCGGCCGTTGCCGACATCGAGCGTGACGGCCGCGCCGCTCTGCCTGGTGAATTCCGGCGCGACGGTCGAGCGCCAATATTGTTCCCAGACGCCGCCGAGGGTCGGCACGACCAGCGTCTTCTGCTGCGCCCGGGCGGGCAAGCCCATGAGGCCGGCCGCCGCGAGAGCACCCATTCCGGCAAGTGTCTGCCGCCTTGTCAAATCCATCATGTGCAGTTCCCCTTGTTGCGATCTTTTATGATCCGGTGTGCCGGCGGTTTTCCGCTTCTGAGCACAAGCTTGGTCGGTTGTCAGCCTTTCGAAAAAGCCTGCTTGGTTTTCAGGTCGATGTATTCGCCATAGGTGATCGGCTCGTATTTCGCCCCGCCTTTGACGAAGGGCGGCAGGCATTCGATCACCGTCTCCTTCGACGGATTGAGGAAGAAGGGGATCGACTGGCGGCGCGCCGTGCCCTTGAAGCCGCTCGGCGGATTGGCGACGCGATGCGGCGTCGAGACCCATTCGTCATTCGTCCAGCGCATGAAGGCGTCGGCGATGTTGATGACATAGGCGCCCTCGATCGACGGCGCATCCAGCCATTCGCCGTTGCGGTTCCGCACCTGCAGGCCGCCCGGCGAGGCTTCCGAACGCAGGATGGTCATGAAGCCGTAGTCGGTATGGACGCCGGCGCGCAACTGCCCCGGCAACGGGGATTCCTCCTGTTCGGGATAGTTGATGACACGCAGCGCCGAGAGATGGTTCTCGAAAGACGGCTCGAAATAATCCTGATCGAGGCCTATCGCCTGGCAGAAGATGCGGCGCATGTGCTTCGACAGCGTCTCCATCTCCTTGAAATAGTCGCGGAACGCCTGCTCCAGCCCCTCCGGCCGGTCCGGCCAGACATCGCCCGGCAGGTTCCTGCCGAAGTTCAGGCTCTCCTTGTAGTCGCCCGGCGTCTTCAGGCCGAGCGTGGCGGCCAGCGCCTCCTCCGCGATCGGGGAAAACGAAACGCCGCCGAGAACGCCGGTTCCCCGTCCCTGCGTCTTCTTCCAGTCCTGCGGATAATCGAAGAAGGCGCGGGCGAGATTGTAGAGCCTGGAGGTGACTTCCGGCGAAACGCCGTGGCCGGCGACGAGGAAGAAGCCGGTATCGCGGCAGGCGGTTTCGATCGCCCTTACGACGGCGGAAGCGCCAGCCTCGTTTCGAATGAAGGGGCCGACGTCGATGACCGGAATGCCGGGAACGGCACCATTGGATGACGCGGGATTGGCGCTCGAAACGGACATGGCTTTCCTCCAATTCACATCTGACAAACAGATGTTGACAAAAACATCTGTTGTTGTCCATATCAAAATTAACGAAGTTGCAACGCGGTTCTCGACCCAAGGACGATCGGCTGAACATGGATGACCTCGCCCCCCAGGAAGCGGCCGTCCTGGCAATCATCAAGGACAACCCATTCGCGGGTCAGCAGGAGATCGCGACCCAGCTCGGCCTGGCGCGCTCGACGGTGGCCGCGCATATCGTCCAGCTCATGCAGAAGGGCTATATCCTCGGCCGCGGCTATGTGATGCCGGCCGAAGCCCGGGCCGTCTGCATCGGCGGCGCCGTGCTGGACCGCAAGTACCGCGCCAGGGCAGACCTGGTCTTCGAGACTTCCAACCCGGTCGATGGCGTCCGCTCGATGGGAGGCGTCGCCCGCAACGTGGCGGAAAACCTGGCCCTTCTCGGCACGACGACCAGCTTCGTGTCGATCGTCGGCGACGACGAGGGCGGAAGGGCGCTTCTGAAGCACATGCGCGATCGCGGCATCGACGTGAGCCAGGTCCTCACCACGACCGAACGCCCGACGGCGGAATATGCCGCGATTCTCGACTTGAAGGGCGATCTCGTGCTCGGCATTGCCGACATGGGCATTTTCGACCTGCTTCTGCCCCGCCATTTCGAACGCATCTGGCCGCATCTCGCCGCTGCAAACTGGGTCTTCTGCGATTGCAACGTGCCGGCGGAAACGCTTGCCGCGCTGATCGCAAAGCGGCACGGAGGGAATTTGGGCGCACGCTTCAGGCTGGCGGTGGACGCGGTCTCGACGCCGAAAGCTGCCCGCCTGCCGAAGGACCTTTCCGGCATCGACCTTCTCTTCATGAACATCGACGAGGCGAACGCGGTCCTGCACCGCAAGGCACATGAGACGATCGAAGACGCCCGGGACGCCGCGCTCGCGCTGCAGGCCGCCGGCGCCCGTGAGGCGGTCGTCACGATGGGACCGCGCGGCATCGCCGTCGCCGGCACCGAAGGCGCGAAAACCTATCCTGCCGTGCAGGCCAGGCCGGTCGATATCACCGGAGCGGGCGACGCGATGATTGCCGGAACCCTCCACCGCATCCTCCACGGCGAGGATACCTACACCGCCGCGCGCATCGGCGCGCTGCTCGGCACGCTGACGACCGAAAGTGCGGCCAGCGTCCATACGGAATTGTCCGAACGCTTCCTGGAAGCGAATATGCACCGGCTTGCCGGATGAACCGGCCGGCCGAACAAGGAATGCTGCAATGACCCTTCTGAAACCGAAGCTGAGCCGTGAAGTGGCCGAAACCATTGCAGCCGGCGGCCCTGTCGTCGCGCTGGAATCGACCATCATCACCCACGGCATGCCCTATCCGGCCAATCTCGAAACGGCGCTCGGCGTCGAGGCGGTAATCCGCGAGAACGGCGCGGTGCCTGCCACCATCGCCGTGATCGAGGGCGAGCTGCGCGTCGGCCTCGAACGCCACGAGCTGGACGAGCTGGCGCAGGCCAAGGGCGTGGTGAAGGCCTCCGGCCGCGACCTCGCCGTCGCCATGGTCAGGAAGCAGTCGGCCGGGACCACCGTCTCCGCCACCATGCTGCTCGCCGATCTCGCCGGCATCGACATCTTCGCCACCGGCGGCGTCGGCGGCGTGCATCGCGGCGCCGAACAGACTTTCGACATTTCCGCCGACCTGACCGAGCTCGGCCGCACCAGGACGACCGTCGTCTGCGCCGGGGTGAAATCGATCCTCGATATCGCCAAGACGCTCGAATATCTGGAAACCCAGCGCGTGCCGGTCATCGCCTACGGCACCGAGGATTTCCCGGCCTTCTTCACGAGAAAGAGCGGCTACAAGGCCGACCACCGGCTCGACACGCCGGAAGAGATCGCAAAGGCCATGTACCTGCACCACAAGCTCAGCACCGGCACGGGACTGCTGATCGCCAACCCTATTCCCGAAGCGGCGGCGCTGACGCCGGAGTTCATCGACGGCACGATCGCCGACGCGGTGCGCGAGGCGGACGAAAAGGGCATCGACCGCAAGGAGCTGACGCCCTTCCTGCTCGCCCGCATCAACGAGCTTTCGAAAGGCGAGAGCCTCAAGGCCAATATCGAGCTGGTGAAGAACAATGCCCGGCTGGCCGCGAAGATGGCAGTCGCTTACGCGTCGCTCAAGAAGTCCGGCAAATAGTTCAAGAACAAGGGGAACTGCCCATGAGCCAGCAAAAAACGAGCTACGAGACGATCCTTTACGAGAAGGATTTGACCGACAAGTTCGCGACCATCACCATCAATCGCCCCGACAAGATGAACGCGATGAACAAGACGGTGATCCGCGAGATCGACGCGGCGCTGAAGGCTGCCGTCGAGGATCCGGACGTCAACGCGCTGGTCATCACCGGCGCCGGCCGCGCTTTCTCCTCAGGCTATGACCTGCAGGGCGGCGATTTCGATGTCGACATCGACTTCTGGCGCGAGGACATGACCGAGAATGCCGAGGCGCTGCTCAACATCTGGCGCGCGCCGATCCCGGTCATCGCCTCGGTCAACGGCTATGCGCTGGCGGGCGCCTTGGAACTGATGATGTCCTGCGACCTGGCGATCGCCGCGGATACCGCCAAGTTCGGCGAACCGGAAGTACGCCATAATTCCGGCCCGCCGGCTCTGATGATGCCCTGGCTGCTCGCCACCCGCGACGTACGCTGGTTGATGTTCACCGGCGACATGGTGGACGCTGACGAGGCGCTGCGCATGCATCTCATCAACAAGGTCGTGCCGGCCGATCAGCTCAAGGAAAAGACCGAAAACCTTGCCCGCAAACTGGCCCGCATGCCGGTTCCGGCGCTGAAATACACCAAGGCCTCGATCAACAACCAGCAGATGGTCGCCGGTCTCCTGCCCTCCTTCCAGTACAATATCGAGGCCATCGCCGCCCTGCACGTGACCAGGCAGGGCCGCGAATGGATGGCGAACCTCGCAAAAATGTCGCTGAAGGAATACCTCGCCTTCCGCGACAATCCGTTCAAGGGTCTCGACTGAGGAGGCTTTTGCCGATGCCCGCAAACACACTTGATGCCATGCGGGCTTTGATGGCGCCGCACAGCGTGGCCGTCGTCGGCGCCACCGAGCGCGCCGACGCTTCGTCGAGCTTCGTGATGAAGAACCTGATGCGCTTCGGCTATCGGGGAAAGATCATTCCGGTGCACCCGAAGGCGGAGACGGTCTTTGGCTATAAGGCCGCTCCTTCCCTCTCCGCTCTCGACGCCGCGCCGGATGTGGCCGTGATCGGCATTGCCGCCGACAAGGTGATCGCAGCGCTCGAAGAAGCCGGAAGCACCGGCGTCAAGGCGGCCGTTGTGCTGGCGTCAGGCTTTGCCGAGCTCGATGAAGCCGGCCGCGAGCGTCAGCGGCAATTGGTCGAGATCGCCGAACGGCACGGCATGGCGGTCTGCGGGCCGAACTGCCTCGGCCTCTTCAATCTCGGCACGGGTGCGGCACTGTATTCATCGAGCCTCTCGACCAATCTCGAAAAGGGCCGCTTCGCGATCCTCTCCCATTCCGGCGCCAGCGCCATCGCGCTTGGCAATACCGGCCGCTTCGGGCTGAGCCATATCGTCTCCTCCGGCAACAGCGCCGCGACCGACATTTCCGACTATCTTGAGTTCCTCGCCACGGACGAAGCCACGAGCGCCGCCGGCGTCGTCATCGAGGCGATCCGCGAGCCGGAAAAGCTCGCCCGAGCGATGGAGAAGATGCATGCGGTCGGCAAACCGGTGATCGCGCTTCGGGCCGGGCGCTCGGCGCGCGGGGCGCAGGCGACGGCTGCCCATACCGGCTCGCTCGCCGGCAGCCATGAGGCCTATCGAGCCTTTTTCAAGCGCGCCGGCATCATCGAAGTGCCGGATATGGACGGTTTCATGGAGACGGCGACACTCTGCCTGAGCCTGAAGCAGCGGCCTACGAAGCCGGGCGTCGCCATCGTCGGCGTCTCCGGCGGCGGCGTGGCGCATGTCTCCGACATCGCCGACGAGGTGGGCCTCTCGCTGCCCGACCTGCAGCCGGAAACGGTCGCGAAAATCAAGACGCTGCTGCCGCCCTTCGCGACGCCCCAGAACCCGCTCGACACGACCGGCGTGGTTTTCGCCAATGGCGATATCTATCGCGACGTGCTGCATTCCCTCGCCGATGACCCGTCGATCGGAATGATCGTCGCCGCGCAGGATGCTCCAGCCGGTCTCGACGATTTCTGCGCCTCCGAATATCTCGGCATCGCCGAGGCGGTTTCCGCCTATGCCCATACCGGCAAGGTACCGGTCGTCTTCATGGGCAATCTCTCCTCCGGCCATCATCCGGCCATCGAGGCGAAGCTGCCCGATGTGCCGGTCCTGCGGGGCACGAAAAGCGCGCTGACGGCCATTGCCGGCCTGATCGGACAGAACCGCATCGTCTCATGGCCGGGCATGGCGACGGCGGCAAAGAAATCCCTACCCGCCGGCGCACTTACCGAACGCCAGGCCAAGGCGCTGCTGGCTGCCGAAGGGCTGCCGGTGCCGGCGGAAAAACTCGTGACCAGCGCCGATGCCGCCGCGGAAGCGGCAAAGACGCTCGGCTTTCCCGTGGTGATGAAGATCGAGTCGCCGGATATCCTCCACAAGACGGAGGCCGGCGGGGTGAAGCTCGGCATCGCTTCCGAAGCGGAAGCCCGCGCCGCGTTCGAGACGATCATGGCAAGCGCCCGCGCCTATGCTCCGAAAGCCGACCTGCGCGGAGTTTCAGTTCAGGAAATGGTGACGGGCGGCGTCGAGGCGCTGGTCGGCCTCGTCCGCCATGAACCCTTCGGTCTGGGCCTCGTGATCGGCATCGGCGGCGTGCTGGTGGAACTTGTGAAAGATAGCGCCTTCGGGCTCCTGCCGATCGACCCTGCCCGCGCCGAAACGCTGATCGGCGAAACGAAGCTCGCATCGCTCCTCGACGGCTATCGCGGCGCGCCGAAGGCCGACCGCAGGGCCCTGGCGGAATTGCTGGTGAGCCTCTCCGGCTTTGCCGCCTGCTACGGCGACGATATCGAGGCGGTCGACCTCAACCCGGTCGCCGTCCTGCCGGAAGGCAAGGGCGTGCGTATCCTCGATGCTCTGATCATTCCCCGCAGGAAAGGCTGATCAGAGAAGACCTAGCCTAGACTGTCGTTCGGCCCCGCCCCGGGCCAGCCGGGAAAGCCGCTCGGTCAGCAGCGCATAAAAACCGTCGGCGTCCACATCGCGCATGAACATCGCGTTCTTCGGCCGGCCGGAAACGCCCCACCAGTCGGTCACGGTCATGCCCTTGGTGAGTTCGGATTCCGTCTCGATCTCCACATTGCAGAGCCGGCCGGAATAAAGCTCCGGCTTCAAGAGATAGGCGATCACGTTCGGGTCGTGAAGCGGTCCGCCCTCGCTGCCGTATTTCGCCACGTCGAAGCGCTCGAAATAATCGAGCCAGCCGACCAGCACTTCGGAAAAATGCCCGCCGATCGACCGGATCGCCTCGACCCGGGCGCGCGTCGTCAGCGTCTTGTGGGTGACGTCGAGCGGCATCATGACGATCGGCACGCCGGAACCGAAGACAACGGCCGCCGCCTGCGGATCGACATAGATGTTGAACTCGGCGGCCGGCGTGATGTTGCCGCCTTCGAAGCAGCCGCCGCCCATCAGCACGATTTGCCTGATGCGGCCGGCAATCTCCGGCTCCTTCGCCAGCACCTTGCCGAGATTGGTAAGCGGACCGAGCGTGCAGATCGTCACCGTGCCGGCCTGCTCGTTCCGGAGCGTCTCGATGATGAAATCGACACCATGCCTTTCCTGCAGCGGCATCGCAGGCTCCGGCAGATCGGCGCCGTCAAGGCCCGTCGCGCCATGCACGTGCTCTGCCGTTACCAAAGCTCCGTCCATGGGCTGGCCGCAGCCGGCGAAGACCTTGATGTCAGGCCGCCCGGCAAGCTCGCAGATCTTGCGGATGTTCACATGGGTGAGCGAAAGCGGCACGTTGCCCGCCGCGGCAACGATGCCGAGCACATCGAGTTCCGGGCTCGCCAGAGCCAGCAGAATGGCCAGTGCATCGTCCTGGCCGGGATCGGTGTCGATGATGATCTTTTCTGCCATGTGAGGCTCACTCTCGGAAACTGGGAAAACGGTCAGGCGACATGGGTGAGCGTTACCGCTGCACGCCATTTCGCTATGAGGTCTGTTTTGCGTTTATCGAAACGCTCGACGGAAACAAGTTTGACGGGGCCGAAACCGCGGACCATCTCCGGCAGTCCGGCAAGCTCTACCGCCAGCGCGTGATTGCCGGCGTCCACCCCGGAGGCGAGCTCCGCTACGAGCGCGAAATAATCTTCGACAAGCTGCCGCTCCATGCGCCGCTCGGACGTGCGGCCGAAGGGATCGAAGGCGGTGCCGCGCAGAAATTTCAGCTTTTCCAGCACCGCGAAGGCGGGCCTGATCCAGCCGCCGAGGGCGATCTTGGCCGCGTGGCCGGTGCGCGCATCGATCCTGCGGGAGAAAAGCGGCGGCGCAAGATGGTGCTTTATCTTGAAATCGCCCTCGAACTGCTCCGCGAGCTTCCTTTCGAAACTGCGGTCGCGATGCAGCCGGGCGACCTCGTATTCGTCCTTGTAGGCCATCAGCTTGAAGGCGCTCTTCGCCACCGCCTCGGCGAAACCGGTCACGCCACGCAGCCGTGCCTCGGCGCTCTTCGCGCTCTCGACAATATCCCGATAGCGCGCGGCATAGGCGGCATTCTGGTAACCGGTGAGGAACGCGGCGCGTCTGGCGACGATCTCCTCCAGCGTCTCGGCCCTGGACTCGGCCTCCGTCAAACCCGCCTCACGGGCGACTTCCGCCAGATCCACCGCTGCTCGGCGGCCCCAGCCGAAGGCGGCGCGGTTCATGGCGATGCCCGTGCCGTTGAGTTCGATCGCCTTGTCGATCGAAGCAAGGCCGATCGGCACGAGGCCGCGCTGCCAGGCATGGCCGAGCAGGAACATGTTGGCGGCGATCGCATCGCCCATAAGCGCGGTCGCAAGATCGGTCGCCGGCACGATTTCGACCGCATCCCCTCCGGCGGCGCGGCGCAGCGATTTCAACGTCGCCTCCTGCCGGAAATCGATCGTCGTGTCCTTCACGAAGGAGGCGGTCGGCGCGAAATGGTCATCGATCACCGCCAGCGTCTTGGTTCTGGCGAAGGACGCAAGCGAGTTCTTCTGCGCCGCCACGACGATGTCGAACCCGAGCACCAGATCGCTTTCGCCGGGTCCGATCCGCGCCGCGTTGATCTGCGCTGGGTCCCTTGCCAGCCGGATATGGGAAACGACCGAGCCGTTTTTCTGCGCCAGCCCCGTCTGGTCAAGCGTCACCAGCGCCAGCCCGTCGAGAAGTGCGGCCTGCGCGAGGATGGCGCTGACCGTGATCACGCCCGTGCCGCCGATACCAGCGAGCAGCATGCTGTAGGGCTCCGAAAAATCCGTGGTGAAGGCCGGCGCCGGCAGATCGTCCGTCTTCACCGATTTCGATTTCACGGCCGGCTTGCGGATGCTGCCGCCCTCGACCGTGACGAAGCTCGGACAGAAGCCCTTGATGCAGGAAAGGTCAGTGTTGCAGCTCGACTGGTTGATGCGCCGCTTGCGGCCGAACTCCGTCTCCTGCGGCTCGATGGAGATGCAGTTGGAGACGGCGGAACAGTCGCCGCAACCCTCGCAGACCAGCTCGTTGATGAAGGCGCGCTTGTCCGAGACGGGATAGGCGCCGCGCTTGCGGCGGCGGCGCTTTTCGGCCGCGCAGACCTGATCGTAGATCAGCACGCTGACGCCGGGAATCTCCCGCAATTCGCGCTGCACGGCATCGAGCTCGTCACGGTGGTGGACGGAGACCTCGCGCGGCAGATTGCCCCGCCAGACCTCCGGCCGCTCGGCCACGACGACGACGCGGCTAGCGCCCTCGGCCAGCATTTGCGCGACGATGCCGGGCACGGTGACCTCGCCGTCGTGCTTCTGGCCGCCGGTCATGGCAACCGCATCGTTGTAGAGGATCTTGTAGGTGGCGTTGACCTTCGCTGCGATCGCCGCTCGGATGGCCAGCACGCCGGAATGGAAATAGGTGCCGTCGCCCATGTTGACGAAGATGTGCTTCTCGTCGGTGAAGGGCGAGAGACCGATCCACGAGCCGCCCTCGCCGCCCATCTGGGTGAAGGTGGAAGTGTTGCGGTCCTCGTTGCCGATGATCATCATATGGCAGCCGATGCCGGTCGAGGCGCGGCTTCCCGCCGGCAGGCGGGTCGAGACGCTGTGGGGACAGCCCGAGCAGAAATAGGCCTCGCGGCGAAGCGCCGTCGCCTCGACGCCCATGGCAATCGTCATTTCCTCGACAAAGCGGGCCTTTGCCTGCAACGCCTCGTCAAGCGGGCCTAGCCGCGAGAGTATCGCCTTGGCGACCGAGAGCGTATTGATCTCGCCGATCGACTGGAGAAGCGTTGCGCCCTCTTCGTCTGTCTTGCCGAAGACGCGCGGCCGCCGGTCGGCGGGCAGGTTGAAGAGCTGCGCCTTGATCTGGTCTTCCAGGATGGAGCGCTTCTCCTCCACCACCAGCAGTTCCTCGACGCCCGAGGCGAAGTCCGTAATCCCCTGCGGTTCCAGCGGCCAGACCATGCCGACCTTGTAGAGCCGGATGCCGAGTTGGGGGGCGCGGGTCTCGTCGATCCCGAGCAGCGCCAGCCCACCCATGAGGTCGAGCCAGGATTTGCCCGTCGAGACGATGCCGAGCCGGGCTCGTCCGGCCGAACCCCAGACCGTGCGGTCGATCCTGTTGGCGCGGGCGAAGGCCTGCACCGCCAGCATCTTGCGTTCGAGACGCAGTTCCATCGCATGCGGCCCGTCGGGCCAGCGCAGCGACAGGCCGTCCGGCGCGAAGGTCTCATCGGGGATGACGATCTGCGGCCTCTCCGGATCGAGATCGACGGTCGCCGAACATTCGACGATCTCGGTCTGGCACTTGAAGCCGATCCAGGCGCCGGAATAGCGGCTCATGGCGAAACCGAGCAGGCCGTAGTCGATATATTCGCCGACGCCGGCCGGCGAGAGCATCGGCACCATGGCGGAGATCAGGTTGTGCTCGCTCTGATGCGGCAGGGTGGAGGAGACAGCACCATGATCGTCGCCGACCAGGAGCAGCACACCGCCGTTCGGATTGGTGCCCACCGCGTTGGCGTGGCGGATCACGTCCATGCTGCGGTCGACGCCCGGCCCCTTGCCGTACCACATGGCGAAGACGCCGTCGTAACGCGAGCCCTGGAACATGCCGGTCTGCTGCGTGCCCCAGACGGCGGTCGCCGCCATGTCCTCGTTGAGGCCCGGCTGGAATTTGACATGGGCCGCATCGAGATACTTTTTCGCCTTGCCCATTTCGCGGTCGAAGCCCGCCAGCGGCGAACCGCGATAGCCCGAAACATAGCCGGCGGTATTCAAACCTTGCGCCAGATCTCTTTGGCGCTGGATCATCGGCAGGCGGGTGAGCGCCTGCGTGCCCGACACCAGGATACGGCCCTTTTCCAGCGTATAGCGGTCATCGAGGCTGACCTTGCGATCCGAGGAAAGCGTATCCGGTGCGGCGTGGATCGACATCTAGGTCCGCTCCGTCTCGCCGACCGGAACCGGCGCTTCGAAGACCCGGCCGCGGTTGAGGATATGGTTCGGGTCGAAGGCAGCCTTCAGCCGCCGCATCGTGGCGATCTCGGCGTCGCTGCGCGCATATCTGAGATACCGGACCTTGTCGGTGCCGATGCCGTGCTCGGCGGAAACGCCGCCGCCGACCGCCGCGATGCCGGAGAACACCGCCTCGGCGATCTTCTCCTTCTGCCGCGTCAGCACGCAATAATGCAGGTTGCCGTCGCCGAGATGGCCGAAGATGAAGGAGACAGCATCCGGATCGATCTCCGCTATGGCGTGAGCGGCCCTGTCCAGGAATTCCCCCATGCGGGAGAGCGGCACGGAAATGTCGTAGCCCGCCATCTCGCCAAGGCCGAAGAGATAATCGTTGATGCCGTCACGGATCGCCCAGAGTCCGTTGAACTCGCGCAGCGAATTGGAGAGCACGACATCGGTGGCAAGACCTTCCTCCAGCGCCGCGGCGAGAGCCGCCTCGAAGCGCTCGTTGTCCTGTTCCGGCGACTGGCCCTGGATTTCGACCATGGCATACATGCCCGCGCCCGACTCGACCGGAGGGCGGATGCCCATATGGACGACGGTACCCTCGTAGACGTTCGGAAAGATCGCTTCGAAGGCTGAGAGCAGGCCGGACAACTCGATCCGCAGCTTCCCCAGAAGCTCCTGGGCCGCCTGCAGCGATGGCAGCGCGACAAAGGCGTTGCGCTCGATCTTCGGCTTCGGATGCAGTTTCAGGCAGGCGCGGGTGACGACGCCGAGCGTGCCCTCCGTGCCGATGAACAGCGGGTTGAGATCATAGCCGGAATTGTCCTTCGGCAGACCTTTCAGCGACGAGAGGATCGTGCCGTCGGCCAGCACCGCTTCGAGCCCCATGACCTGCGCCCGGTACATGCCGTAGCGCAGCACGCGGATGCCCCCGGCATTGGTGGCTATATTGCCGCCGACCGTCGCAGTGCCGCGCGCGCCGATATCGACGCCGAAGAACAGGTCGTTGTCGGCTGCGGCCTGCTGCACGATCTGCAGCGGAGTGCCGGCAGCCACGATCAGGGTCTGTGCCGCAACGTCGATCGATTCCACGCCGCTCATCCGCTCGAGCGAGATCGAAACCTCGCCGGCCTGCGGACGCGAAGCGCCGGAAAGCCCGGTTCGACCGCCTTGCACGACGAGCGGCTGGCCGAAATCGTTGGCAGCGGCGAGAATGGTCGAAACGTCAACGGTATTGCGCGGCCGGAGAACCGCAAGAGGACGGTGGCCGCGTGCCGTCGCGTCTGAGACATAACCATCGGAAACCGCCTCGCCTGCAAGGATCGCAGCGGTATCCAATCTGCCTTCGAGATGAGCGAGAAGACGGTTCAGGCGATCCGGCAAATGCGCCCTCCCCACCGATATCCTGTTTCCGGGCTCGACGCCCCGCCGAATACGATCTCGCCCATGCCATTCCCCTCGCCTTGCCGGCTTGAGGTGAGGTTATTACCATTCCGCTATTTGTCAAACCTATATTTAAAAAGCAGTAGCCTTTTGGTTTTCGCCATGGCATCAATGTCTGGGTAGGAGACATGGCCAAGACATGTGGGGAAGGGTAGCATGATCCTCAAATACGACGAGGTTGTCCGCACCGGCATCGCCAGGCAGGTGGCCGACAATATCCGCTCGGCGATCATGGACGGAAGGCTCAAGATCGATGAGCGCCTGCCGACCGAGGAAGAGCTGGCGCGCAGCTTCGGCATCTCCCGCCCCACCGTCCGCGAGGCCCTGAAACGCCTTGCCGCCCAGAACCTCATCCATTCGAAGCGCGGCCCTGCCGGCGGCAATTTCGTCAAGCGGCCCGACCCGGAAGGTCTCTCCAAGGCGATCACCGGCGCGGCCACCCTGCTCGTCGGCGTCGGCGCCTTCGACATCGAGGAGATCATCACCGCCCGGCTTGAGACCGAAACCGTCTGCTGCCGGCTCGCCTGCGAAAACCGCGGCGAAACCGATCTCGCCGCCATGGCGGCGGAGATCGCCGTGCAGCAGGACGAGACGATCAGCGACGAGGACTTCTGCGCCTCGGACGTGCGTTTCCACCGCGCGCTGGTGGAATCGACCGGCAACGGCCCCTTGAAGCTGATGATGTACACCGTCATCGAGGCCTTCATTCCGATCACCAACATGATCGTCTTCCGGGTGCGCGAGCGCCGGCACGTCGCCTCGCTGCACCGGGAAATCCTCGCCGCGGTGCACGATCGTCAGGATGAAAAGGCTGCCGATGCGCTTGCCCGGCTGCTCGCCTATGTGCGCGAAAGCTATGCCGCCGTGCTCGACGCCCGGGCCAAACGCGAAGCCCAGGCTTCCGCCTAATTCATCAGCAAAATCGGAGAGATGCCATGACCGGAACCTTCAGAGTGCCCGAGGCCTTCAGGGCAATGGTGATCGATGCCGCCGACGGCAAGCCGAAAGGCGCATTCAGGGAAATTTCCGTCGCCGATCTTCCCGATCACGAGGTGCTGGTCGAGATCGCCTATTCGACGCTGAACTACAAGGACGGGCTCGCCATCACGGGCAAGGGCCGCATCGCCCGGCGCATGCCGATGGTCGGCGGCATCGACCTTTCCGCCACGGTCGTCGAATCCCGCTCGCCGGAATGGAAGCCGGGCGACAAGGTGGTGCTGAACGGCTGGGGCCTTTCCGAGACCGAATGGGGCGCCTATGGCCGCTACCAGCGCGTCAAACCGGAATGGCTGATCCGCCTGCCAGACGCCTTCACGATGGAACAGGCCATGGCGATCGGCACGGCCGGCTATACGGCGGCGCTCTGCGTCGATGCGCTCGAGAAATGGGGCTCTATCCGGCCCGGCGAAGGCGAGGTCCTGGTCACGGGCGCGGCCGGCGGCGTCGGTTCGGTGGCGATCGCCCTGCTCGCGGCGCGCGGCTATATCGTGACGGCCTCCACCGGCCGACCGGAAACCCATGATTATCTCGCCTCCCTCGGCGCCACCGACTTCATCGACCGCGCGACACTGGCCGAAAAGGGCGGCCCGCTGCAAAAGGAACGCTGGACCGGCGGCATCGACTCGGTCGGCTCCACCACTCTCGTCAACGCGCTCGCCCAGACCGTGCGCGGCTGCGCGATTGCCTGCTGCGGCCTCGCCGGCGGTGCCGACCTTCCCGGCACCGTGCTGCCGCATATCCTGCGTGCGGTGACCCTGATCGGCGTGGATAGCGTCATCGCCACCCGTGAGCAGCGGCTTTCCGCCTGGGCACGCCTCGCCCGCGATCTGGACAAGGCCAAGCTCGACAGCATGACGACCGTAGAGCCCATGTCCAACCTGCCGCAACTGGCGGAGGATATTATTGCGGGGAAGGTGCGGGGCCGGGTGGTGATCGATGTGACGCGGTAACCACACTGGAAAGCTCGGGCAGAGATCGAAGCCCCCTCACCCGGCTTCCGCGTTGCTCGGCCACCAACCGGGGACGGGTCGACGGCCCCGTCCCGTCCTCCGGACCCCCGAGGGGAGAGAAGGGGATAGAGACGGCGCGGCAAACACCATCTCCCCAGCGGGGAGAAGGCGGCCCGAAGGGCCGGATGAGGGGGCCAACCCTCAATGCCTCACATCTTCATCTCGCCCAGCTTCGTCAGCAGCGCCGCACCTGTCCTGATACCGTCGATGAACAGATCGATCTTCAGGTTCTCGTTCGGCGCATGGTTCGCTTCGTCCGCGTTGGCGTAAGGAACGACAAACGCAGGCTTTTTCAATATTTTGGTGAAGACGTAATCCGGCAGCGAGCCCCCGACAGTCGGATAGAGCAACGGTTCCACGCCCCGAGCCGCGACGATCGCCTCCTGGATGACCGAAGCGAACGGACTATCCATCGGTGTCTTCGACGGCAGCATGGCGTTCTGCGGCACGAATTCCACGTCCGGGGCATGGCGTTCCACATGCGCCCTCACCTTCTCGAACACGTAGTCCGGCGTCAGGCTTTCGACGAGGCGAATGTCGCACTTCGCGAAGGCCTCGCAAGGCAGCACCGTCTTCTGGCCCGGACCGCCGTAGCCGCCATGCAACCCGTTGATCGTCAGCGTCGGATGGAACATCAGCCGGTCGAAATAGCCGCGGTCGAGCGGCTGGTCGAGTTCCCTGATGCCGAGATCGGCCTTGATCGCATCGAGATCGAGCGGCAGCTTGGAAACCGCCTCGCGCTCCATGTTGGTCGGCGGCACGACCACGTCATGCAGCCCGTCGATGGTGATGTCGCCGCGCTCGTTCTTCATGGTCGCGAGGAGATGCACCAGCTTCCAGATCGCGTTCGGCATGACGCCGCCGAAATTGCCGGAATGGGCGTCGCGATCGGCCGTCTTGCAGCGCAGCTCGAACGAGGCGACGCCGCGCACGCCAAACGTGATGATCGGCAGTCCGCTCTCATGCAGCGGCCCGTCCGACGTGACGACGAGATCGGCGTCCAGCTTGTCCGCATGTTCGGCAACGAATTCCGCGATATGCGGGCTGCCGATCTCCTCCTCACCCTCCAGCAGGAAGATGACGTTGCAGGGCAGTTCGCCGGTCACCTTCAGATGCGATTCCAGCGCCATGAGCTGGGCGAAATGCTGGCCCTTGTTGTCGCCGATGCCGCGCGCGTAGATTCGGCCGTTCCGGATCGTCGGCTCGAAAGGCGGGCTCAGCCACAGCTCGTAGGGCTCCGGCGGCTGCACGTCGTAATGGCCGTAGAGCAGCACGGTCGGCTTGCCTGGCTGCTTTTCCATGCGGCCGAGAACCATCGGATGGTTCCTGGTCGGAATGGTGGTGGCCTCCATGCCCATGCCCGTGAGCATGTCGACGAGGATCGCCGCGACTTCCTTGATGCCGTTGTTCTGGGCGCTGATCGAGGGATGGCGGACATAATCCATCACCCGCTCGATGAAGCTCTCGCGGTTTTCCTCGATATGCGCGAAGACGCGCTCCAGATCGCTCTTTTGCTCGGTCATGTCACGCCTCCTGCTTTCGGGTGAGAAGAAGAGCGCCGGAAGGGTGAACCGTGCCGGTCCAGCCCGGAGCCACGAGCGTCGTCGTATCGAGCTGGGTGAGGATCATCGGCCCTGCGAAGGCGGCGCCGGCGCCGAGCGTCGAACGATCGACGACCGGAACGCTGGCTGCGCCGCTTTCGAAATGCACAGGAACGTGGTCGAACGGTGTGACGACCGAACCCGCTTCGAGCTTCGCCGGCGGCGGCTCGACCGTCATGCCCGCAGCCTCGACACGCAACGTGACGAGCTCGATCGCCGTATCCAGCGTGAAGCCGTAGAGCGCCTTGTGCTCGGCGGCGAAGGCGGCTTCCACCGCTTCGCGGGTTTCGCCCCAGACGACCGGAAGCTCGCCGCCCTGGCCGTGATAACGCAGCAGCGCGACCGTCTGCATACGGCGGTCCTTCTCGGCCACGCCTTCCGTCTCGAACCAGGCGACCGCCTGCTTCTTGAGATCGGCGATGATGCCGTTCGCAACGCCGACATCGATCGCGCCGGCCTTCGGCAGCGTGCGGCTGAACTCGGCCTTGAGGTCGGCGGCGAGCAGCCCGTCGGCGCAGAGGATACCCGGCGCCGGCGCGATCATGACACGGGAAATGCCGAGCAGTTCCGCAAGCGAGCAGCCATGCAGCGGCCCGGCGCCGCCAAAGGGCACCAGCGTGAAATCGCGCGGATCGTGGCCGCGTTCGACGGAGACGACGCGCACCGCGCCGACCATGTGATTATCGACGATCGCCAGAATGCCGCGCGCGGCGGTGGCGGTCGAAAGGCCGAGCGGTCCCGCGACCTTCGTATCCACAGCCTTGCGTGCGGCTTCGACGTCGAGCGCCATGCGGCCGCCGAGAAGACGGGCCGGCAGATGGCCGAGCACGACATGCGCGTCGGTGACGGTCGGGTTCTCGCCGCCATGGCCGTATGCGGCGGGGCCCGGACGTGCACCGGCGCTCTGGGGGCCGACGGACAGCGTGTGGTCGCTCACCTTCGCGATCGAGCCGCCGCCGGCGCCGATCGTCACCATGTCGACCATGGGGAGCGGCAGCGGCCACTCGCCGACCTTGCCGTGCTGGGTGAGCCCGATCTTGCCATCCTTGATGAGGCAGATATCGGCGCTCGTTCCACCGATATCGACAGTGATGATGTCCTTGATGCCGCAGGCGGCCGCGACCGACCGCGCGCCGACCACACCGGCAGCGGGACCGGAGAGCGCCGTCAGCGCCGGGGCCTGGCGGATGGTCGCCGCTCCCGCCACACCGCCGTTAGACTGCATGAGGAGCAGCGGCGCCGCCACCTTCTCGTCTTCCAGCCGCTTTTCCAGCCGTCCGACATAGGTGGTGACGCCCGGCATGACGGTGGCGTTCAGCACCGTCGTCAGGGAGCGTTCGAATTCGCGGACAACGGGCAGGACGTCGGTCGAGGTGGTGATCGCAAGATGCGGCAGTTCCTCACGCAGGATTTCCGCCGCGCGCTTCTCATGCACCGGATTGGCGAAGGCATGCAGCAGGCAGACGGCGACGGCCTCGACCTCCATCCCGCGGATCGCTTCCGCAGCGGCGCGCACGCTCTCCTCCTTGAGCGCATCGATCACCGCACCGCCGGCGGCAATCCGCTCATCGATCTCGACGATGCGCGAGGCCGGCACCGGCCGCTCCGGCTTCACCCAGGTATAGAGGTTCGCCTTGCGGGGAATGTCCTGCCGGCCGATCGCCAGCACGTGGCGGAAGCCGCGAGTCGTGACGAGCGCGGTGCGGGCACCCTTGTCTTCCAGGATCATGTTGGTGGCGACGGTCGTGCCGTGCAGCACCTGTCCGAGCGAGCCGGCTTCGCGGCTGGCATCGGCAAGCGCCAGGCGGATGCCGTTCAGGAAGGCCTCGGACGGATCGGACGGCACGCTCGGCGTCTTGGCCCGCCAGACCTTGCCGGTTCTCCGGTCGAGAAGGGCGACGTCGGTGAAGGTGCCGCCGATATCGACCGCAACGGAAAGAGAATGCTCAGGCGAGGACATCGACATACTCCTGACGATGGAATGCACGGGTGGCGGGGCGGGTGGCGCGGAGGCTTGCGGTAGCGGCCTCGTCGATCCTGCTGCCGCTCATGACGACACCGTAGAGGCGCCGGGCCGCTTCGGCACTGACGAAACCGCCGAGCACGTCTTCGAGGACGGCGTCCAGCTTGCGGTCGTAGGGATGGCCGTAGCCCCCGCCTCCACCGGTCTCCATGCGCAGGATGTCGCCCTTGACCAGCCTGTTGCCATCGGAAAGCGGCGCAAGGATGCGTTCATTCTCTTGGCCGGGATTGACGGTGACGCGGCCGGTGCCACCGCCCATGCCGCCGTGGATGCCCCAGGGCGGGTTCTTGACGCTGTCGATACGGACTGCAAGCATCATGTCTTCCGCCAGGATTTCATATTCGCGAATGATCCCGCAGCCGCCGCGATATTGGCCGGCGCCGCCGGAATCCTTGACAATGCCGTAGGTCCTGAGCCGCACCGGATAGCCCACTTCCAGGAACTCGACCGGATAGTTTTCCTGCGCCACGAAATAGACCGCGTCGATGCCGTCCGCCTCCGGCCGGGCGCCGTAACCGACGCCGATGCCGTCGGCGAGCAGGAAACGCTGCAGTTCGCCCGCATCGTCCTTGTAATTGCCGCGCATGATGGTGATGACATAGGCCGAGTTCGAGGCCGGCGCCTTGCCGCCCGCCGTGTTGACGAGACCATTGAGCGCCGAGAGCACGCGCATGGTGGTCAACCCGCGCATCCCGAGCGCGGCCGGGAAATTCGGCTGCAGGAAGGAGCCCTGGCGCAGCTTCACATCGTCGAGCGCCTGCGGACCGCCGGCATTGCAGACCTGCGCCGGATCGCCGCCCAGATAATAGAGGCCGAGCGCCATGCCCGGCACGCCGCGGTTCATCAGGAAATTGACCGGACCGGGCGCCTGATCGTCGGATTGGGTGGCGTCGAACGTGAACTTGTCCTCGCCGTCGCTGCTCTTCTCGCGGGTCAGCGAGAACCGCATTTTGAACGGGCCGTTGCCGTGGCCATCCGTATCGATCGCATCGGTGAAGCTGTGCGTGCCGTAATCGAAGGTCTGGGCGAGCTTGGCGCGCACCAGCTTGCGGGTGCGGGTGAGCAACTGCGCCAGCGCATCCTCGACGATATCGGCGCCGAAGCGGTCGAGGATTTCGCCGATGCGCTTCACGCCGAGCTCGACGCTCGCCATCAGCGCCCGCATGTCGCCGATGCTCTGCTCGGGGAAGCGGGAATTGCGGTGGAAGATCGACAGCGTCGCCTCGTTGGTGACGCCCTGGTCGATCAGCTTGGTGACCGGAATGATGATGCCTTCCTGGTAGATGTCGGTGGCATCGGGGCTGATGGAACCCGGCCGCATGCCGCCGATATCGGCGAAATGCGCCCAGCTCATCACGAAGGCCGAGCGCTTGCCGTCCTTGAAGACGGGCGCCAGCAGGACCTGGTCGTTGGAATGCGAGACGGCGCCGCGCGACCCGTAGCAGTCGTTGTACCAGTAGAGGTCGCCGGGCTTCATCGTGTCTGCGGGAAAACTATCGAAGACCGGGCCGGTCATGTCGCCGAAGATCGGCACCATGGAGCCGACCGCCATCACGCCGTCGGCATCGAACAGCGCGGTATAAAAATCCTTCTTCTCGCGGATGAAGGCGGAAATCGCGGTACGCTCGAGCAGCGCTTCCATTTCGGACTGGGCAGCGGCGATCGCGCCGCGGATGATTTCGAGCGACACGGGATCGCAGACGGCCCCTCCCGGTTTCGGCGTCCGCAGGGGCGCGCTGTCGCTTTCCTTGGGATTATACATGCTGGAATCCTCGATCGATGAAATGGAATGGAGAGATCGGGAGCTCATGACTGGCCTCCGATCAGGACGACGACATTGCCGAGGCTGCCGCGCTCGACGCGCTCATGCGCCTTGGCGATGTCGTGAAGCGGAAATGTCGCGCCGATCGCCACCTTGAGCCTGCCGGCATCGGCCAACTCGGCAATCATCTTCTCGCCCGCCAGCCGCTGGGCTTCCGGAATGAGAAAGCCCTGGATGAAGCGCAGATTGGCGCCTTTGCTAGCGAAAGCGTAGTAGGGAAGCGTCGGCGTGGGGTTGCTGCTGGACGAATAGGAAGCGACCGTGCCGTTCCGCTTCAGAACGGCCGCATCGAGTTCCAGATTGGCGCCGAAATCCACCTCGATGATGCGATCGACGCCTCGGCCCTCGGTCAGTTCGAGAATGCGCGCCGAAACGTCTTCCTTCTTACGGTCGATGGCCGCGAATGCGCCAGCTTCCATGACATGCGCGGCCGCTTCCGGATTGCTGACCGTGCCGATCACCCGCGCGCCGCCGGCAACCGCCATCTGCACCGCGAAATGCCCGACCGCACCGGCGGCGCCACTGACGAAGATCGTCTGGCCGGCGACAGGCCCATCGGCAAAGACGGCGCGATAGGCGGTCATGGCCGGCACGCCGAGATTGGCGCCTTCGGCATAGCTCAGACTGTCCGCCAGCTTGACGGCCTGATGCGCGGCGATGGCGATGAACTCGGCGGCGGTGCCGAAGGCGCGGCCGGCCTCGCCATACCCACCTTGCGCATTCCACATCCAGACCCGTTCGCCGACGCGGGAGGGATCGACGTCCTCCCCCACCGCCACGATCTCACCGGCGCCGTCGGTATGCGGAATGACCAGCGGGTGATCGAGCCCCATGCCGCGCCAGCCGGCGCGACGCTTCACATCGGCCGGGTTGATGCCGGATGCACGAACCCGCACCAGCACCTCGCCGGGGGCCGCGACCGGCGCGGCCATCTCTCCAACCGAAAGGACCTCCGCAGCGGGACCGGTATGTGTGTAAGAGGCGGCTAACATCGAAACCTCCGCTCAGAACAGATGACAGGCGACAAGCCGTGAGCCGACCGGCCGCGGCTGTGGCACCTCCGCGGCACAGCGCGCATGGGCGGCCGGACACCGGTCTCGGAAGACGCAGCCGGAGGGCGGGTTGCGCGGGTCCGGCGCACCACGGCCGATCGGCAGCGGTTCATGGCTCTGGTTCGGGTTCGGCACCGGTACGGCGGCGACCAGCGCCTTGGTATAGGGATGCAGCGGTTCGTGGACGATATCCTCGGTCGGCCCGTCTTCCATGATCCGGCCGAGATACATGACGATCGTCCGCTCGCAGACGTAACGCACCAGCGCCAGGTCGTGACTGATATAGATGGCCGTCAACCCCAGCCGGTCGCGCACGTCGCGGAAGACGTTGAGCACGCCCGCCCGCACCGAAACGTCGAGCATCGACACCGGCTCGTCGGCCACCACGAATTCCGGTTGCAGGATCAGCGCCCGCGCCATGACGACGCGCTGCAACTGGCCGCCGGAAAGCTGGTGCGGATAACGGTCGAGGAACTGCGCCGGCTCGGGCAGGCGGACGAGTTCGAGCGCCTTGATGATGCGGCCTTCCCGCTCATCGCGCGGGATGCCTGCATTCTCCAGCGGCTCGGAGAGCGTCGCGCGGATGCTGAAACGCGGATTGATCGCATCGAATGGATTCTGGAAGATGAGCTGCGCCTTCGAGCGGAATGCCTTCAACCCCTTGCGCTGGACCTTGCCCAGTTCTTCGCCATCGAAATGGATTGAACCGCCGGTCGTCTCCTCGAGCTTCAACAGCAGCCGGCCCATCGAGGTCTTGCCGCAGCCGGACTCGCCGAGCAGGCCGACGCTTTCGCCGCGGCGGATATCGAAGGTGACGCCGTCGACCGCCTTCACGACCGTCGACTTGCCGCGCATCGCCGCGAAGGCGCCGCCCACATGGTAGTGCAGCCTGGCGTCATGCACGGAGACGAGCACGTCGGCTTTCTTCGTCGCAATATTCATGCGCGGGCCATCCAGGTCTCCGTCTTGGCGGCTTCGATACGCAAGGCAGCGCTTTCGGATGCCCGGTGGCAAAGCACCGGATGCCCCGGCGCGACGTCGATGACCGGCGGCTCCGAGCCGCAAAGATCGAGGGCGAAGGGACAGCGCGGCTTGAACCGGCAGCCGGCCGGGGGATTTGCGAGGTTCGGCGGCGCCCCCTCGATCGGCGTCAGCACGCCGGAAGCCGCTCCCTGCAGATCCGGGAAGGCGTTGCGCAGGCCCATCGTGTAGGGATGCGACGGGGCGGTCAGCGCCGCCTGCATCGTGCCGGATTCCGCCACCTTGCCGGCATACATGACGACCGTGCGGTCGCAGATATAGGCAACCACGGAAATGTCGTGCGTGACGAGGATGACCGACAGACCGAGACGCGTCTGCAGCTCCTTCAACTGGTCGAGGATCTGCCGCTGCACGATGACGTCGAGCGCCGTCACCGGCTCGTCGGCGATGATCAGCTTAGGGTCGAGCGCCAGGGCAAGCGCGATCGCCACGCGCTGGCGCATGCCGCCGGAGAACTGGTGCGGATAGTCCGCAAGCCGTCCGCGATCGATGCCGACCATTTCGAACAGTTCTTCAGAACGCGCCCTCGCCCGTGCCTTGCTCATGCCGCCGCGGCGACGCAGCACTTCGCCGAGCTGGTATTCGACCGTATAGACAGGGTCGAGCGAGTTCATGGCGCTCTGAGGAATGAATGCGATATCGCGCCAGCGGAGCGCGTTCATCTCCTTCTCGGGGATCTTCGCGAGGTCCTTGCCGTCGAACAGGATCTGCCCGCCGGAGATCGTGGCATTGTCGGCGATCACCCGCGTCAGCGCCCGGGCGACGGTGGTCTTGCCGCAGCCGGATTCGCCGACGAGACCGGTGATGGACCCTTTCGGGATATCGAAGCTCGCGCCGTCCACGGCGTGGACGAAATTGCGCCCCACCTGATAGCTGACCCGCAGGTCCCTGACGGAAAGAAGCGGTTCTCTCATCGGTTCAACTTCGGGAAAAGGATGTTTTCATAGCCGCGGGTGATGAAGAAGCCCGCGCTGACGACGAGGATGATGCAGACGCCCGGCGGCACGAACCAGTAATAGGCCTGCTTGGCGAGCGCCTGGCTCGCGAACGCATCCTGCAGCATGTAGCCCCAGCTGATCGAATCCGGGTCGCCGAAGCCGAGAAAGCTGATCGAGGCTTCGGTGAGGATCGCCCAGCCGATCGCGATCGATCCGTAGAGGAAGGAAAGCGGCAGGATGTTCGGGGCGATATGGCGCAGGATGATCTTGAAGTGGGACGAGCCCGCCACCCGCGCCGCCTCGACATAACCGCGGGTCCTGAGCGTCAGAACCTGGCTGCGGATGACGCGGGCGGTGTCGCGCCAGAGCACCAGCGCCATGGCGATCACGACGTTCCAGATGGACGGCTGGAGGAAGGCGGCCAATACGATGACGAAGGGCAGGAAGGGGATGCCGAAGGCGATGTCGGCGAGCCGCATCAGCACCGCATCCACCCATCGGCCGAAGTAACCGGCGACGAGGCCGATGAACGAGCCGATCAGCGCCACCATGAAGGCCGCTGTCACGCCGATCAGAAGCGCCGAACGGCTGCCGTAGACGAGCTGCGAGAAGATATCCCGGCCGAGGCTGGTGGTTCCCATCAGGAAACCGTCCTGCCCCGGCCGGAGGTCCGCCGCCAGATCGTAGGAAGGCGTGTAAAGGATTTCCGTCGGATCATGCGTGGCGATCTGGTCGGCAAACACCGCCGTCACGACGAAGACGAGATAGATGACGAGGCCGGCGACCGCGAACGGATCGTTGACCGGCAGCCTGAGCGCCCGGAAGATGCGGGCGAAGATATTAGGCCTTCTTACGCCTATGGTCTTGGGAATGGCGATCTCAGGCATGGGAAATCCTCGGATCGAGGAAGGCATAGAGCAGGTCTGCAAGCAGGTTCATGAAGATCACCACGAGCGCGATCATCAGGAAGGCGCCCTGCGCCAGCGGGTAGTCGGAGGAAGCGACCGCATTCACCAGCTCGCGGCCGAGGCCGGGCCAGGAGAAGACCGATTCCACCACGACATTGCCCTGAAGCTGATAGCCGACGGCGATCGCAAACGAGGTCATCACCGGCAGCAGCGCATTGCGAGCAGCATGGCGCACCACCACCGTCCAGTTCGAAAGGCCCTTGATGCGAGCCATGGTGACGAAGTCCTCCTTCATCACGTCCAGCATGTTGGATCGCATGAGGAGGAGCGGCAGGCCCTGGCTGTAGATGGCGAGCGTCGCCGCCGGCAGCACCAGATGCGAGAGGAAGTCGCGCGACGTGTAGAGATCGAGGAAGCCGGAATATTCGACGCCGGGATCGCGCGTGCCGCCTGCCGGAAACCAGCCGAGCGAGAAGGAGAAGATCGCCAGGAGCACCATGCCGAGCCAGAATTCCGGCATGGCGCGGGTCGTCAGCACCATCGGAATGGCCGCCTGCTCCACCCAGCTTCCGCGACGCCAGGCGAGATAGGCGCCGGCGAGGATGCCAAAGGCGTAGGCGATGATCAGCGAAGAGAAGGTCAGGATCAGCGTGTTCGGCAGCAGGGTCCAGATGCGCTGGCCGACCGGCTCGCGGTAGCGGAAACTCTGGCCGAGCTCGCCCTGGACGAGATTGCCGAGATAGATCAGGTATTGCTGCCAGAGCGGCTTGTCGAGGCCGAACTGGGCCATGAGCTGCTGTTGCTGCTCCAGCGTGAAGGTCGGGTCGATATAGGCGGCCATCGGATTGCCCGGCATCAGCCGGAACATCAGGAAGAGAATGGTCACCACCGCCCACAAGACAAGAGCGAGCTGCAGCAGCCTGCTGCCCACGGCCTTGAAATTGGTCATCTGAAAAATCCTTCTCTTGGCTCGGCTCCTCGCGGGAAATGAGAGGAGAAGCCGATCTCAAGCGTCGGGAAAAAAGGGAGACGGCGCAGGAGGAGCCCGCCGCCTCCCGAAGGATCACTTGGCGGCGACCGTTTCCTTGTTGTCGCCCGGGTAGTGGAGCTTGCCGCCTTCCAGCGTGTAGCCCGCATCCTTCAAGGTCTTCGCGGCGATGGCCTGGCCTGCCTTGAAGTTTTCGACGACCGATTTGTCGTGCCAGAATTCGAGCGCCGGAGAGACGATGGAGTTCGAGGCGACCGCGAAACCGCGATAGGCAGCCTTGACGATCAGCTGGCGGTCGACCGCTTCCGAGAGAGCGCGGCGGAACGCCGGGTCGTTGAAGGGCGGCCGGCGTTCGTTGAAGGCGATGTAGCGGAAGCCCATGTCGACCGTCGAGACGACTTCCAGATCGCCGTCCTGCTGGGCGGCATTGACCAGCACCTGCGGATCGCCGGTGAACTCGCCCATGAAGTTGACCTCGCCCGAACGCAGCATGCCGAGTGCTGCTTCCGCATTCGGAACGATGCGCAGGATCCAGCGGTCGACCTTCGGCGGATTGAAGTGATCCTTGTTCGCGGCAAGCGTGACGGACTCGTTCTTCGCCCAGCTGACGAACTTGAACGGACCGGAGCCGATCGGCATCTGCTCCTGGTAGCTCTCCGCCGTTTCCGGCTTGGTGGCGAGGTCCTTCAGGATCGGCTCCCAGACATGCTTCGGGATCAGGTTGATCTTGGCAAGGCTGGAGGTGACGAAGGAGGCGGCCGGCTTCATCAGCTTGAAGGTGATGACGTCGCCGCTGATGGCGATCGAGTCGATATTCGTGCCGAAGGGCTTGTACATCGGCGCTTCGCCACCGACGGCCGCTTCGAAGGAGAACTTGACGTCTTCCGGCGTGACCGGCTGGCCGTCATGCCATTTCATGCCGGACTTCAGCTTCACGTCGACCGTGGTCGCGTCCTTCCAGGTGAAGCTCTCGGCCGCCCACGGCTTGGGCAGGCCGTCCGGGCCGACGCGGAGCAGGCGGTCCCAGACGAGTTCGGTGATCCAGCTGTCGACGCTGCCCGAGATATAGAGCGGGTTGATCGACTTGATATTGTCGGAGGAGTTGATGATCAGGTCCTTCTTGGCGCCGGCCGGCTCGATGCCCAGGAAGGTCCAGGTATTGCGGATGCCGATGCCGCTCTGGTTGACGACCGATTCCGGCTTCCAGACGGTCTTGTCGAAGGCGAAGGTCGATTTCGGATGCACCAGCATCATGTAGGGCTGGTCCTTGCTGAGGATCTCCTGCGCCTTGTAGACGAGCGCCTTGCGCTTTTCCGGATCGATCTCGCCGCGCTGCGCTTCGGCCGTCGCGTCGTAATCCTTGTTCAGATAGCCCGCGAAATTATAGCCGTTCTCCGCTGTCGAGGAATGAAAGAGGTTGAAGATGAGCTCGTCCGGATCGGAGCGCTCGGGACGGCCGACCATCTGCCAGGCGGTCGAGTCCCAGTCGTTACGCTTGTACCAGACGACATCGGACATCTGTTCCCACGGCATCGCCTTGACCTCGACGTCGAGGCCGAGCTTGCGCCATTCCTGGGCAATGAGCTGGACGGACTGGAATTCCGCCTGCTGGCCGGCCTGCGGACGGCTCAGGAGGGTGATCTTGCGGATCGGATCGCCGGCCCAGGCGGGCAGAGCGGCGGCCGTCACCACAAGTGCTGCAAATGCACTTTTCAACACGGACTTCATTGTCGTTCTCCTCTGAATAGTTTGACTATTCTCTTTGTTGGCAAGGGGTTGGCTCCCCCTGCTTCGCGAATTCCCGAAATCTTCTTCCGGCACGCATCGCACGCACCGGAAAACGACATTCAATCCACAGCTTCATTGCCGGCGCCGCAGAAGCGATTGCATCGCGGCGCGCAATGTTTTATTCTGTGAAACATCGTTTCGCATTGCAAACGAGTAAATCACATTCCCAGAAGATTGCAAGAAGCTTCAAGCAATCCGTGTTGAGATGACGGAGGACGCATCCGATGACCGAACCGAAAGACTACAAGATCGCGGCCGTGGACCGGGCGCTTGCCCTTCTCGAAGCGCTGGCCGACCGTCCGGAGCAGGGCGTCACCTCGCTGGCGAAATCCCTCGGCATGACCAAGTCGCTCGTCTTCCGGCTGCTGCATACGCTGGAGGAGCGCGGCTTCGTATCGCGCGATCCGGAACGCGCGGAATATTCGCTCGGCTACCGCATCGGCGTGCTCGGCGAGCGGCTCGGCAAGGACGGCGCCCTGCTCTATGCTGCCCGGCCGGTGATGGACGCGCTGCGCGACAAGACGTCGGAGAACGTCAATCTCGTCATCCGGGAAGGGCTGAAAAGTTACGTGCTCGCCACCCGCGCGGGCTATCATTCCATCCGGCTTTTCGCCCAGGCCGGGCGCAACGGGCCGTTGCATGCGGGCGGCGGGTCGCTGCTTCTGCTTGCCTATGCCGATCCGTCTGTTGTCGACACGGTGCTCGCCCAGCCCCTCGAAGCCTTCACGCCGCATACGGTCACCGATCGCGCCAAGCTGCGCCAAGTGCTCGAACGCATCCGGGCCAACGGCTACAACATCGTGCTCAACGACCTCGACGACGGCGCCTTCTCGGTGGCCGCGCCCATCCGCAGCGCCGACGGAGCCGTGATCGCCTCGATCTCGGTCGCGGGCGCGGTGGTCCGCTTCGACGAGGAGCGCCGGGAAACCTATCTGAAGGCGGCGCTCGATGCCGCGGCGGAAATTTCCGAACGCCTGTCGATCCACGGCCCTGGTGAGAATGACCGCGTTAAATCAATGGCTTAGAGGCACAACACCCCCTCCTCCGTCATTCTCGGGCTTGTCCCGAGAATCTGTCCACATCAAACGGGGTTAGATCCTCGCCACAAGGGCGAGGATGACGCAAATTGCAAACTAGCTTCGCCAGGAAAATCCACGGGCGCTTTAGCGCCCGTTTCGTTCAGTGCGATTTCTTGCCCTCCGAACCCGCTTGCGGGGTCCGGAAACCTCTGTTAGCGTTTTTATGTTTTATGAAACGATGTTTCATCTGATAAAACAAGATGGGGAGTACCGGAGATGAACGAGATCGAATCCGCCGTTCTGGGAGCGGTGAAGCTGGATGAACCCTGGGCGCTGATCGAAAGCTTCGCGACCTACAAGCGCGAACATCCGGCCGATGTGAACCGCGGCATGGACGAAGTGGCCGCGCGGCTGAGGAAGCATGGTGTCGAGGTGACCATGCACGAGCCGAGCCTTTATCTCAGCCTGCCGGGGCTTGCCCGCGTCGAAGCGGGCGGCAAGACGTTTCGCGCCAAGCCGCCGGCTTACGCCAAGGACGCCAAGGCCGGCGTGAAGGGCGAGCTCGTCTATATCAGCAGTCATCAGCCGAAGGCGATCTCGACCATGTTCGAGAAGGCCGTCGAAGACACCGACAACCTCGCCGCCCGGGTGCGCGGCAAGATCGTGCTGTCGGAAGGGTTCGCCAATCCGGGTCTCGTCTCGCAATTCACAGAACTCGGCGCGATCGGCGTCATCGCCATCAATCCCGGCATCGACATCCATTGGGGCATCTGCACCACCGTCTGGGGCACGCCCGACCTCGACGACCTGCCGCGCAAACCCTCCATTCCGGCCGTCGCCGTCAATCGCGAGAGCGGCGATGCACTGATCGAGCTCGCCGGGAGCGGCGCTGAGGTCACCGTCTTCACGGACATGGAGGAAGGCTGGTTCACGTCCACCCTGCCGGAAGTCTTCGTCAAGGGGACGGATGAGCCGGAAAAATATATACTGCTGCACGGACATCTCGATAGCTGGGACGTCGGCGTGGGCGACAATGCCACCGGCGACGCGACCCTCCTCGAAATCGCCCGCGTGCTCTGGGCCAATCGCGACAAGCTGAAGCGTTCGGTGCGCATCTGCTGGTGGCCGGGCCACTCGACCGGCCGTTATGCCGGCTCCACCTGGTTTTCCGACAACTTCGCGCTGGACCTCGACGAGAACTGCGTCGCCTCGGTGAACTGCGACAGCCCCGGCTGCCGCTGGGCGACGGAATTCATCAACCTTTGCATGATGAGCGAGACGGAGGCCTTCCTCTCCGACGTCATCGAGGAAGTGGCCGGCAAAAAGGCCGAAGGCGAGCGCCCGCACCGCGCCGGCGACTATTCCTTCAACAATATCGGCCTTTCGAGCTACCTGATGCTCTCCTCGACCATGGCCGACCGCGACCGCGAGGAAAAGGGCTACTACACGGTCGGCGGCTGCGGCGGCAACATCGCCTGGCATACCGAGAACGACACGCTGGAGATCGCCGACAAGGATATCCTGCTGCGCGACATCAAGGTCTACCTGCTCGCCGTGCTGCGCAATGCCAACGCGAAAATCCTGCCCTTCGACTGGCGCGCGACGGCACGGGAATTCCTCCACACGGTCGAGATCTACCAGAAGAAGGCCGGCGACCGCTTCGACCTCTCCCCGACCCGCAAGGCGGTGGAGCAGATCGCCGACGCTCTGGCCGCCTTCTATGCCGGCATCGACAGCGGCAAGGTGGAGGCCAGGAACGCCAACCGCGTGATCCAGCGCCTCGCCCGCATACTCGTGCCGCTGAACTACACCCGCGAACAGCGTTTCCGCCACGATCCGGCCCTGCCGATCCCGGAACTGCCGGCGCTCTCGACGGCCGCCGATTTCGACAAGCTCGATCCGGCCAAGCATGGCTTCGCCAGGACGCAGCTCGTCCGCGGCCAGAACCGCGTCATCGCGGCGCTTCGCCAGGCCGAGGAGCTCGTCCGCTCCGCCGGTTGACCGGACGACGGACGAAAGCCCGCGCTGATTTTCTCGTCGCGGGCAGCTTGATGACAAACCTCGCGTCTTACACGGCGTCATCCTCGGCCTTGTGCCGAGGATCTATAAACGTCGATGGTTTGCAGATGCTCGGGATAGGCCCCGAGCATGACGATCAGAGATTTTCGAACCTTTGTCAGCAGTCTTGCTCGTGCCGATTTTTCGGTGCGGGCTTGCATCTATTCTGCCCGGCGGGATGACAGAACATTGTCAAATCGGAACTCCTGCCTTAGCGTCACGGCCGATGTCAGCGAGGCTGATACCGATCGCTTGTGTCCGCCGGGGGAGTGCGTTTTTTTGAGCAACAATCATGAGGTCTTCACCGGCCGCCGGGAAGACATAAGGCTTGTTACCGGACAAGGCGCCTACACCGCCGACAAGGCACTGGAGGGACAGCTTTACGCCGCGTTTTTGAGGGCGGACCAGCCGCATGCGCGCATCGTTTCGATCGACGTGGAAGCGGCGCTGGAGGCGCCCGGCGTTCATCTCGTTTTGGCGGGCAAGGATGCGCTCGAAGCCAAGCTGATCGCCCCCGGCCCGCTGGTCTCATTCCCCGGCGTCGGCGGCATGACGATCAGGGCGCCGATCCGCCATGCCCTTTCCACAGACCGCGTCCGTTTCGTCGGCGAGCCGGTCGTCCTGGTCGTTGCCGACAGCGCGGAGGCTGCCGCCGATGCGGCCGAACTGATCTCCGTCGAATACGAGGAGCTGCCGGCGGTCGTCGATGCCGAAGCGGCGCTCGAAGAGGATGCGCCGCAGCTCTTCGACGACGTGCCCGGCAATCTGGTCTTCCTGCACGGCTTCGGCGACAAGGCCGCAACTGACGAGGCCTTCGCCAAGGCCACCCATATCTCGAAGCTTACCGTCGAATCGCAGCGTGTCGCCGCCAACCCCCTCGAACTCAAGTCCTTCATGGCGGCCTATGACCCGGAGACTGACGTCTTCGACGTCTATTCCGCCAGCCAGGGCACGGGCCTTGCCGATGGGCTTGCGCGCTTCACCGGCCATCCGCCGGAAAAGGTCCGGCACCATATGGGCGATGTCGGCGGCAGTTTCGGCATCCGCGGCGCTGCCTATCCGGAATATGCGGCGATCATGCTCGCCGCGCGAAAGCTCTGTCGCCCGGTGCGCTGGACCGCCAGCCGCACCGAGAGTTTTCTTGCCGATTACCACGGCCGCGCAGTGAAGCTCACCGGAGAACTCGCCATGAACGAGGCCGGCGAGTTCCTCGGCATGCGCATCAACGTCGTGTGCGATCTCGGCGCCTATCATTCGCCGCCGGGCGCATTGATCAACGTGCTGAACCCCATGCTGACAGGGACGGGCTGCTACAGGATTCCTGTCGTTTTCGGCCTCAACAGGCTCGCTTTCACCAATACTTCACCCATCGCCGCCTATCGCGGCGCCGGTCGTCCCGACATCAACTACATGGTGGAACGGCTGGTCGACCAGGCAGCAGCCGACATCGGCATGGACCGGGTCGAAATCCGGCGGAAGAACCTGATCCCGGACAATGCCTATCCCTACCGGACGCCGACCACGGTCTATGACAGCGGCAACTATGTCGCCATGCTGGAGGAAGCGCTCTCGATCTCCGACTGGAAGGGTTTCGAGACGCGCCGCAAGGAGGCCGAAAGCCGCGGCAACCTGCGCGGCATCGGCATGGGCATTTTCATCGAGCCCTCGGGCGGCGGCCATCTGCCGGAGGAAACGGAAATCCGTTTCGAGGCCGACGGCACGATCACGCTCTACACGCTCTCCGGCTCCGCCGGCCAGGGCCATGAGACGGTCCTGCCGCGGCTTGTCGCCAGGGAACTCGGCGTCGACGAGAACCTGATCACGCTCCGCGCCAACAGCGCGAAGGCGCCTCACAGGCTGAAAGGCGCCGGCACGATGGGCTCCCGCACCATGGCCTCGCACGGCGCATCGCTCACGGTCACCTCGCGCGAGGTGGTGAAGAAGGGCTTCAAGCTCGCCGCGGAAGCGCTGGAAGCCTCGGAAAACGACATCGAATTCGACCACGGCCATTACAAGGTCGCCGGCACCAACCTTTCGGTCTCGCTCATGGAACTCGCCGCCCGCAACGTTACGCCGGACGGCAATGCGCTCGACACGCTGGCCTCGATCCAGCCGGAGCGCAATTTTCCGGGCGGCGTGCATGTGGCCGAAGTGGAGATCGATCCCGGCACCGGCGAGACGAAGGTCGTCTCGTATGTCGGCGTCGACGACGCGGGCCGCGTGATCGACCACACGCTTCTCGAAGGCCAGATGCATGGCGGCCTCGCCCAGGGCGCCGGCCAGGTCTTCGGCGAAGAGATCGTCTATGACAGCGACAGCGGCCAGCTCCTGACCGCCACCTTCATGGACTATTTCATGCCGCGGGCGGATTTCATGCCGACGCCGCGTTTCTTCGACATGCCGGTGCCCTCGCCCACCAACGTGCTCGGCGCCAAGGGCGGCGGCGAAGCGGGCACGACCGGCGCGTTGCCGACGCTGATGAACGCGGTGATCGATGCGTTGCGCCGGGCAGGCGTCAAGGAATTCGACATGCCAGCAACGCCCTACAGGATCTGGAAAGCTTTGAAATCGGCCGAAGCCGGCATATGACGGAGACGATCAAACGCCCGACTTGAGTCTGCCTGAGGGTTCCGGACGATGAATCTGGATGAAATCGCTGAAACCGTCATCGCCCGCGCCGGGGGCAAACGGCGCTTCGTCGTCGCGATCGCCGGTCCCCCCGGCGCGGGTAAGTCGACGCTGGCGGATGCGCTGCACCAGGCGTTGCTGGCGCGTGGCGAAACCGCCGAAGTCCTGCCGATGGACGGCTTCCACATGGACAACGGCATTCTGGCAGCCCGCGGCCTGCTGCGCCGCAAGGGCGCGCCGGAAACCTTCGACGTCCGCGGCTTTGCCGATATCCTCCGTGCCGTGCGGCAGGCGGACGAGGAAGTGCTGGTGCCGGTCTTCGACCGCTCGCGCGAGATCGCCATCGCTTCGGCGCGGCCGATTTCGCCGGAGACCCGTATCGTGCTTGCGGAAGGCAACTACCTGCTGATCGATGCCGCTCCCTGGTCGCGGCTCGCGGATTTTTTCGACCTCACTATCTTCGTCGGCCCCGAGGAAGAGGTGCTACGCGAGCGCCTGACAGCCCGCTGGGTGCATTACGGGCTGGACGAGGCCGCCATCGCCTGGAAGCTCGACGGCAACGATCTGCCGAACGGCCGCTTCATCATCGCCAACTCCCGCCCCGCCGACATCCGGCTCGAGACGTTCTGAAATTACAGCGCGACGCCGCTTTCGCGGTCGAAGACATGCACCTGCTCCGCCGGAATGTTCGCCTCGAACCTTGCGCCATAGCGGGCCGGATATTCGCCGTCTACGATCGCCGTCACCGGCTGGCCGGCAAGGTCGAAGACCACATGCGTCTGCGCCCCGGTCGGCTCGACCAGCAGCGTCTGGCCGGCCAGCGCGGTCCCGCCCGTGCCGGGGCTCAGGTGTTCGGGGCGCAGGCCGATCTTGATCGCCTGCCCGCGCTTCACCTTGCGGTCCGGCGCGATGCGGATCGCCGTGCCGTCGCCAAGGCGCGCCGCCGCTTCGCCACCCTCGCCATCGACGGTGCCGTCGAGGATGTTCATCGCCGGCGAGCCGATGAAGGCCGCGACGAAGAGGTTCGCCGGCGTCTTGTAGAGCTCCATCGGCGTGCCCTCCTGCTCCACCCGTCCCTGGTTGAGCACGACGATGCGGTCGGCGAGCGTCATCGCCTCGATCTGGTCGTGGGTCACGTAGATCGAGGTCGTACCCACCTTCTGGTGCAGCGTCTTGATCTCGGAGCGCATCTGCACGCGCAGTTTCGCATCGAGGTTGGAAAGCGGCTCGTCGAACAGGAAGACGGCCGGGTTGCGGACGACTGCCCGCCCCATGGCGACCCGCTGGCGCTGGCCGCCGGAAAGCTGCGCTGGCTTGCGGTCGAGGAGGGGCACGAGATCGAGCATGCGCGCCGCCTCGTTGACCCGTTCGGCGATGACCGGCTTCGGCGCGCCGGAAAGGCGCAGGTTGAAGCCCATGTTCTCGGCCACCGTCATATGCGGATAGAGCGCATAGGACTGGAAGACCATGGCGATGTTCCGCTCGCGCGGCGTCAGCTCGTTGACGACCTTGCCACCGATGAGGACATCGCCCTCCGTGATCTCCTCAAGTCCTGCGATCATCCTGAGAAGCGTGGATTTTCCGCATCCCGACGGGCCGACCAGCGCGATGAACTCGCCATCCTCGATCGAGAGCCTCACGCCATGGATAATTTCCAGCGAGCCGTAGGATTTTTTGACGTTGGACAGTGTGACGGAGGCCATGGATGTTCCGATCTTCGGTCAGGACTTCACGGCGCCGGCGGTCAGGCCGGCGATGATGTGCTTCTGGGCAAGGAAGAAGACGATGATGGTTGGCAGGATGGTGAGCGTGATGAAGGCGAGCACCAGTTGCCACTCGGTCCCGAACTCTCCCCGGTAGACCATGATCCCCAGCGGCCATGGATAAATGGATTCCGAGTTCAGCATGATGAGCGGCAGGATATAGCTGTTCCAGCTCGCCACGAAGGAAACGATCGCGACCGTCGCGATGATCGGGCGGGAGAGCGGCAGGGTGACATGCCAGAAGAAGCGCATATAGCCGCAACCGTCCACGAAGGCCGCCTGGAACAGTTCCTCCGGAAGATTGCGGAAATAATTCCGGAACAGGAGGATGCTCATGCCGAGACCGAAGGCGACCTGCGGCAGAACCACGCCCCAATAGGAATTGAGCAGGCCGAGGTCGCGAATGCGGATGAAGAGCGGCAGGATCGCCGTGGCGGCGGGAAACATCAGTCCGATCAGAAAGTAGTTGAGCAGGAAATTCGAGCCGAAGAACCGCACGTGGGCGAAGGTGAAGGCCGCCATGGCCGCTACGGACACTGTGAGGAACACGGTGAGCGTGGCGATGATCAGCGAATTCACCATCTGCCGCCAGTACCGCTCCCCGAACAGGATGTCGGTATAGTTGGACCATTGCCATTCCGCCGGCAGGCCGAACGGATTGACGCGCAGATCGCCGAGCGTCTTGAAGCCTCCGAGAGCCGTCGTCAGCAGCGGAACGACGACGACGGCCGCAATGATGGTGAGCGAGACGTAGAGGTAGACTTTCGTGCCGGCGCTCATCCGGATTGAGGATCCCGTCTCAGTCATGGCGCATGAATATCCGTTTGTAGCTGAAGGCGAGCGTGACGCAGATCACGAACAGGACGACGCCGACCGCGCTTCCGAGACCCACCTGCATCCGGGTGACCCCGAAATTGTAGAGGAAGGTCACCATGGTCTGGGTGGAATTGAACGGACCGCCGCCGGTCAGCGGCATGATCATGTCGAACAGTTGCAGCGATCCGACCACGGCAAAGAACACCGACAGGCGCAGCGTCGAGCCTAAGAGGGGCAGCGTCACGAAGCGGAACTTCTGCCAGCCGGTGGCGCCGTCGATCTCGGCGGCCTCCAGGACGCTCTTGTCGAGGGACTGGAGCCCGGCGATGAAGAGCATCATGTGGAAGCCGAAATATTTCCAGACCACCACGGCGAGCACCGCATAGATGGCAAGGTCCTTGTCGGCGAGGAGATAGGGCGTTTCCGTCCCGAGGAAGCCGGCGACGGCCGCGAAAAGCCCGTAGTCGCCGTCATAGACGAAGCGCCAGATGAGGCCGGCCGCCACGTCGGCAAGCACATAGGGCAGGAAGAAGATCAACCGGAAGACGATCACACCCTTGATGCGGTTCGCCAGCATCATGGCAAGCCAGATCGCGAGCGGTATCTGCAGCAGCAGCGAAACGACGATGATCAGGAAGTTGTTCTTGAGGGCCGTCAGAAAGGCGCCGTTTCCGAAGAGCACCTCGAAATTCCGCAAGCCCACGAACTGTTCGGGCAGGCCGTAGCCGTCCCACCGGTAGAGGCTGTACCAGGCGGCCTCTCCCATCGGCATGATCACGAAGATCGTGAAAAGAAGAAGCGCCGGCGGCAGAAACAGGATCAATACCGGCAGCCGGCCCCGTGCCGTGGGGCTCCTGCGCCTGGCAACGCCTGTAGCGCCCGCCGCATGCCCGATGGCGGTCGTTGCAGAAACATTGGTCATTTTCGTTCCGACTGTCATGGGCTGCAGGGAACGCGCCGGCCGGGGCAATCGGCCCCGCCGGCGCCTCGCATCACATCTTGTCCATTTCCACCGCGTCCTGGATCGTCTGCGCGCCTTCCTCCGGCGACATCTGACCCGACACGATGGCGACCGACGCATCGTTCACGACACGGCCGACGGAGGGACCCAGCTCCTGATCGAAGAAGTTCTGGTGCCAGGTGGACGCTTCGAGCTGTTTTGCAGACTCGCTAAGGAGCGGGTTGGTGACGCCGTCCTCCGCTCCGATCGTCGCCGGCAGGATCATCCCCGATTTCGCCATGAGACGTTCGTTTTCCGCATTCGTCAGGTAGGCGAGGAAATCCAGGGTTTCCGGCGGCGCCTTCGCCGTCACGGCCCATGCGTTGATGCCGCCCAGCGTATCGGTGGCCTGGCCGGCTCCGCCTGCCACCACGGGAAAGGCGAACCGGCCGATATTGTCGCTTGCGAGCCCCTTGCCGTCGCCGGCATTCCTGCGCTGGAAAGCTTCCGTCGTCTCGAAACCGAGGATCATCGCGGCTTTGCCGTCGCCGAAGACGCCGAGTGCCTGGGGCCAGGTCGTGGCGAGATAGCCCGGCTGGAACGGTTCAAGCTTGCCGAGTTCGGCAAGCTGCTCGCCGGCCTTTATTGCTTCAGGCGCCACAAAGCCGTCGCCCGCGCCGGTCTTCATCGCGTCGAAGCCCTGCTGTCCGGCATTGCGCATGACGAGGTAGCTCCAGTAGAAGTGGATAGGCCACTTCTCCCCGCCGCCTCCCGCAATCGGCACGATCCCGGCATCTTTAAGCTTTTTGACCGCGGCCAGAAAATCGTCCCAGGTCTTGATGCCCGCGGCATCGACCCCGGCTTTTGCGAAGTAAGCCTTGTTATAGAAGAAGCTGACGGTTCCCATCTTGAAGGGCACGGCACTGATCTTGCCGTCGAAGGTGACCGCCTTCAGAGCGGCGGGGTTATAGCTCTTGCCCCAGGCGCCGCCATCCCCCTTCATCTTGTCGGTGATGTCCTTGAGCGCGCCCGTCGCCTGCTGCTGTTTCAGCACGCCGCCGCCCCAACTGTAGAAGAAGTCCGGCGCATCGCCGGATTGCAGCAGCGTCGGCAGCTTTGCCTTGAAGGCCTCGTTTTCGAGAAACTGCATCTCGATCTTCACGCCGGGATGCTCGGCCTGATACTTGTCGGCGATGCCGCGCCAGACTTTCACATATTCCGGATTGAGCTCCAGGTGCAGCCATTTCACGACCGCGTCGGCCGAGGCCGTGGCGGCCGTCGCGCATAAAGCCAGCGTTCCGATGACGCTGGCAAACGCAAAGCGAATTCCCGATTTACCGATGGTCAGCATTTCGCACTCCTCCCGTAGCGCTTTATTTCTGTACCCGGATTAAATAATCGCAGCCTTTCCCATTCTGTCAATAGCCAGCCTGAGAAAGTGGCAAAAAGCGCCTAAAAAGAAGGCTTAAGCAGAAATTCCTGTTGCGCAAACGCGAAATTCGGATTTAGAAGAAGGCGAATTTAATTTGCCATGCGTAAAAAATACGCGGGGCACTGACTGGGTTGGGTGCCCGCACGAGACGATGAAAACTGCCGATCCCGAACTGATGCGCGCCATCAACCGCCTGAGCGTGCTGGACACGATCCGGCGCCACGGGCCGATCTCCCGGGTGGAAATCAGCGAGCGAACCGAGCTTTCGACCACCACCGTCTCGGCGATCACCGCCTCCCTTCTGGATGACGGATTGATCCTGACCCGTCATGAAGGCGACATCCGCAACGAGACCGTGCGCGGCCGGCCGCGCGTCATGCTGGAGGTCAATCCGGATGCCGCCCGCGTCGTCGGTGCCAAGATCGCCGCAAATCGCATGGTCTTCGTCGTCACCAATTTCCGCGGCGACGTGCTTTCCAAGCTGACGCTGCCGATCCGCATCGACCGGCAGCCGATCGCCGTCATCGCCGACCTGGTGGAAGACGGCGTGCGCCGCTGCGTCGTGGATGCCGACCTGTCGCTGGAGGATGTCGACAGCGTCTGCCTCGGAATTCCGGGCGTCATCGAGCATCGCACCGGCCATATCCGGTCGAGCCCGATCTTCCGTGAAGTGAACATCGATTTCGCCGCGGAAATGTCGGCGCGCCTGTCGACGCCGACGATCATCGAAAGCGACGCACACGCCATCACGCTCGCGCACCACTGGTTCGGCAAGGCCCGCCACCTGGAGGACATGGTCCTGATATCGCTGGAGCAGACGCTGGGCTTGGGCGTCCTGCACCGCAATCAGCTTTTCCGTGGCGCCGGCGGCCTCAGCCATAATCTCGGCGACCTGGTGCTCGGCATGGGGCAGCAGGGTCTCGTGCGGCTTTCGAGCCGGGCGGGCGAAAGCGCGATCCTCGGCGAACAGCAGACGGACGGGCGCTTTGCGGAAGCCGTGCGGCTCGGCCGCGGCATGAGCCACGTGCAGGCGCTGATCCAGGCTGACGACGACCGGCTGATCGGCGCCGCCATGCGCGCCGGCGAAGCCGTCGGGCTGACGATCGCCAATATCGTCACGCTGTTCGCGCCGCCCAGGGTCATCCTCGTCGGCTCGTCGCTGGCGCTCGGGGAACCGTTCCTGAACAGCCTGCGCGATGCCTATGCGCTCGCCATCCCGCCGTCGCTGAAAGGCGTCAGCGAACTCGTCTTCGACGATTCGACGGACGATTTCTGGGCGCAGGGGGCGGCAGCCGTCGCGCTTTACGAACTTTACGAATCGCCCTGGAGCACCACCGGGCCGGCGCTCTGACGCGCCCCGGACATCCGGATTCATCAGCATTCATCGGGAGGAGAATGATGGACAAAGTCGGTATCGGCATCATCGGATGCGGCAATATTTCGAGCGCCTACTTGAAGGCGATGGCTTCCGCCTTCCCGATCCTCGATATCCGCGGTCTGGCCGATCTCAACCGCGACCTTGCGGAAGCGAAGGCTTCGGAATTCAACCTCTCCGCCAGAAGCGTCGAGGAACTGCTCGCCGACCCGCAGATCGAGATCATCGTCAATCTGACGATCCCGAAGGCGCATGTGGCCGTCGGCCTGCAAGCGCTCGAAGCGGGCAAGCACACCTATTCGGAAAAGCCGCTCGGAATTAATTTCGCGGAAGGAAAAAAACTGGCCGAGGCTGCCAAAGCCAGGGGCCTGCGCATCGGCGCGGCACCCGATACCTTCCTCGGCGGCGGCCACCAGACCGCCCGCGCGCTGATCGACCAGGGCGTCATCGGGATACCGGTCGGCGGCACGGCGACCTTCATGTGCCCCGGCCATGAGCGCTGGCACCCCAATCCCGCCTTCTATTACGAAGTCGGCGGCGGACCGATGCTCGACATGGGCCCCTATTACATCACCGATCTCGTCAACCTGCTCGGACCGGTATCGCAGGTCGCTGGCTTTGCGGTCACTCCCCGCAAGGAGCGCGTCATCACCAGCGAACCGAGGAACGGCGAACGCATTTCCGTGCATGTGCCGACCCATGTGGCAGGCGTAATGCGCTTTGCCAGCGGCGCGGTCGTGCAGATCGGCATGAGCTTCGACGTCGCCGGCCATAAGCATGTGCCGCTGGAAGTCTACGGCACGGAGGGCACGCTGATCGTGCCGGATCCGAACCATTTCGGCGGACGGGTCGAATACCTGAAGAAGGGCGGCCAGTTCGAGGACCAGCCGGTGACAGCGCCCTATGCGGACGGCAACTACCGCTCGCTCGGCGTCGCCGACATGGCCTGCGCGATCCGCTCCAACCGCCCGCACCGGGCGGACGGCGGTCTTGCGCTGCATGTGCTGGAGGTGATGGAAGCCTTCCACACCGCCGCAGCCGAAGGCCGTACGATCAAGATCACCACGGCGACGGAGCGCCCGGCGCCCCTGTCGGCCTCGCTTGTCGACGGCCGGCTGGCCAAATAATCTGGAGGAAAAGGAAATGCGGGAAGCACTGATCGTCTGGGGCGGCTGGAGCGGCCACGAGCCGCAGGAATGCGCCGAGATCATCAAGGACATGCTCGAAGAGGACGGCTTCAAGGTCTATATCGAACATTCGACCGAAGCCTTCGCCGATCCCTCGATCCATGATCTGAGCCTCATCGTGCCGATCATGACCATGTCGAAGATCGAGAAGGAAGAGGTGAAGAACCTCGCCGCAGCCGTCGAAAGCGGCGTCGGCATCGCCGGCTATCACGGCGGCGCGGGCGATGCCTTCCGCGAGTCGGTCGACTACCAGTTCATCATCGGCGGCCAATGGGTCGCCCATCCGGGCAACATCATCGACTACACCGTCAATATCACTCGGCCCGACGATCCGTTGATGGAGGGGATTTCCGATTTCCCCTACACGTCCGAGCAATATTACATGCATGTCGATCCCTCGAACGAGGTGCTGGCGACAACGACCTTCACCGGCGCGCATGCCTGGTGGATCGACGGCGTCGTGATGCCGGTGGTCTGGAAGCGGAAATACGGCAATGGCCGCGTCTTCTATTCCTCGCTCGGCCATCAGGCGAAGGAATTCGACGTGCCGCAGATGCGGACGATTTTCAGACGTGGGGCGAACTGGGCGGCTCGGTAAGGCTGTAAAGCCGAGGCAGCGCCTCTAGGCCTTCTCCCCCCTTGCGGGGGAGATGCCGGCAGGCAGAGGGGGGTGGTTCCACATCCTCCTCGCCAGTTGAGTTCGCTGAGCCACCCCCCTCTGTCAGCTCTGCTGACATCTCCCGCAAGGGGGGAGATGGGAGTATGCCGCACTTATATCCCCCTCAACCCCTCAAACATCCCGGCAAACAACGCACCCTTCCGGTAAAATACCGGCGGGCTGCCGAGCGGCGAAGCCGCCGTGACCTCCTGACCGCCGGCATATTCGCAGCCGCTCCAGACATGCACCCAATCCGCCCCTTCCGGCAGATAGACGGTGCGCTCACCTTGAGCCGCATGCCAGACCGGCGCCACCAGCAGGTCCGGACCGTAGAGATAGCTGTCCTGGATCGCGTAGGTCTTCGGGTCGTGCTCGTAATGCAGGAAGAGCGGCCGCTGCACCGGCAGGCCGCGCGCGGCCGCCTCCTTCGACAAGGTCTTGAGATACGGCGCCAGATGCACGTAGATCCGCGTCATCCTTGCGAAATGCGCGAGCACCTCCGGGTCCTGGTCGATCTGGACGTTGTCGCGTGGCCGGTTGCCCTCATGACTGCGCATCACCGGCGTGAACGCCGCCATCTCCGCCCAGCGCATCAGAAGCTCGGGCGTGCGGACATTGCCGAACAGGCTCGTATAACCGCCGATATCGGAATGATGATAGGCATTACCCAGGAGGCCTGACGACAGCGCCGCACATATGACGGTGACGAGACCGTCATGACGGGAGAAATCCACCGACTGGTCGCCGCCCCATAAGAGCGGACAATGTTTCTGCACCCCGGTAAAGCCGGCCCGCATGAAGAACAGCGCCTCGCCGGTCCTGCCGCGGCTTTCGACGGCTCTTGCATTGATTTCGGCCCAAAGCGCCGGCCAGGCATTGTGCATCAGCTTGGCGTCGATGCCGTTCGCAAGCTCGACATCTATCGGCAGGTATTCGCCGAAATCGGCCATCCACCCCGACAGTCCGAAATCCAGCATGCGCCGGCCGATCACCTCTTCGGCAAACCATTCCGCAGCCTCCGGATTAGTGAAGTCGACGACGCCGCAGTCGAACTCGCCGAAATCGACGATGGCCGTGCGGCCGAGCTGATCCTTGGCGAAATAACCCGCCGCCTCCGCCTCCGGAAACAATGCTCCATCGACGCAGAGATAGGGGTTCACGTAACCGAGAAAGCGGATGCCCTCGGTGTTCAGCTTGGCGATGCGCTCCTTGAGGCCCGGATAGCGCTCATCGTTCGCCTGCCAATCCCAGAAGAGGCGCGAGCCGAACGAGGTCTGGCGGATGCCGACCCAATCCTCGCACCAGAGGCCGGAAACCCGAACGCCCGCTTGCCGCATCCTGTCCAGCCGGTCGAAGGAATTCATCCCGTCCTTGAGGCCGATGATCGCGCCGTTGTAGACCCAATCCGGCAGTTCCGGCTGCCGTCCGAAACGCGATGACAGAGTTTCGACGAGTTCGGCGAAGGTCGGCGCGCAATAGAGCTCGATCCGCTCCGGCACCGCCCAGACCTCGATCTCATGAAAGGTCTGGCGGCGGAAATCGAAAGCGGAATAGGCCGTCGTCTCCACATGCAGCGCATAATGCGCCGAGGAGATATAGGTCGGCTGCGGATAATTGGTGTTGTAGTAATCGCCGCCCGCCTTGTCCTTCAGGTCGGATTTGAAGGTGATCTCGCTCGTCTTGTCGCGGCCGACGCCCGGCTCGGAGGTCCAGAGCGGAAAACGGCGCCCGCGCATGTCGAAATAGGACATCTGCTCGCCGCCGCCCCACACACGCTCGTCGTTCTTTGCATGGATGCGGATCCAGAAGCGGTTGATGCGGCCGTCCAGCGAACGGAAATGGATCGCCGATTCCGCGATCGTCAATTCGAGGCGCGGCGCCCTTCCCTCCGCTTCCGAGAGGCTGATCGTATCCCCCTCGACAGCCGCATGCCTGAGCGGACTGCGCTCGACGATATAATCCTCGACCTCGAAATTGCCGCGGTACATATCCATCCGCTCCTGGCCCTCTCCCACGAAAATGCAGGGCGAGGAAGCGCTGTGCCGGAGGATCGTCCGGCCGTTCAGCGAGATGAAGAAGCCGTCGGGCGTGCTTTCGAATGTCATCTGTCGGGTATGCAAGTCCATCGGCCTACCTCAAGCGCGACACGTAGCGCGCCACGGAATGGTCGAACCATGTACGGGAAACCTCGGCCACCGCGCCGTCCTGCGCCTGGCTCATGCGCAGCACGTGGGCAATCGGCGCACCCGGTTTGTGGCCGAAGACCGGCGGCGCCCAATCGGGCACGATATCGAGACCGATCCTGTCCTCGGCCCGGACGATCCAGAGATTGAGCCGCGTGCGATAGTAGAGATAAAGCGATTCCGAAAGGTCCTCCCACGCGATCGTTCCCGCATAGGAGCCGTCGAGCCAGATTTCCTCCAGTGCCGCCACCTTCCCCGACAACCGCCGTATCCGCCGGATGCGATGGCCTTCCGGAGAAAAGCCGAACTTCGGCAGGTCCTTGGATTTGTCGAGCCGCTCGACATCGATCACCTCGGCAGTCGGCAGTCCGCCGCCCTGGATGAGCTCCAGGCGGAACATGGCATAGACGCTTTTCGGGTCGCTGATCGCCCGGATATAGTTCCCCGAGCCCTGCACCCGTTCCAGAAGCCCGCGGCTCTGGAGCTCCGCCAGCGCCTTCCGCAACGTGCCGACCGCAATGCCGAGTTCGGCCGCCATATCGCGCTCCGGCGCGAGCTTCTCGCCATCGACCAGCCGGCCGGCCGCGATATCGCGCACCAGGAGTTCGGTGATCTGCAGATAGATCGGCAGGCTGCCGGGATGGCTTTCCATCGACGCGTTTCTCCCTCCCCAAGAGAAAATTGATACATCATTGATCTACATCAAATCAGATGTTATGCAAGTGTCAAGCGTCAACAGCGGAGGAGGATTTTGAATGACCGTTGTTCCGATCACGTCGCCGGATCTCGATGCGGCCGAAATTTCCTGGTTCGCCGCTCTCTGCTCGGACGACTATGCCTATCTCGGCGTTCCCGACGACGCCCTGAAATCGAGCTTCGAGCACTGCTCCGAGATCGTGAGGAAGAGCGAGGCGCTCGGCTTCCGCAACATCCTCTGCCCTTCCTCCTATCAGGTCGGGCAGGACACGCTGAGCTTCGTCGCCGCCTGCTCGCAAATGACCGACAGGATCAACCTTCTCGCCGCGATCCGCTGCGGCGAGATGCAGCCGATCATGCTCGCCCGCACCGTCGCAACCCTCGACCACATGCTGAAGGGCCGCCTGACGCTCAACGTCATCAGCTCGGATTTCCCGGGCGAAGTGGCCGACAGCGCCTTCCGTTATCGCCGCAGCCACGAGGTCGTGCAGATCCTCCGCCAGGCCTGGACGCGCGACACGATCGATCATGAAGGCGAGGTCTACAATTTCAAGGGCGTCACGACCGACCCGGCCACGCCCTATCAGCAGAACGGCGGCCCGCTCCTTTATTTCGGCGGCTATTCGCCGGATGCCCTGGAACTCTGCGGCGCGCAATGCGACGTCTATCTCATGTGGCCCGAGCCGAAGGAGCAGATCGCCGAACGCATGAAGGCCGTGCACGCTCGCGCCGAAGCCCATGGCCGGACCCTCGATTATGGCCTGCGCGTCCACATGATCGTCCGCGATACCGAACAGGAAGCCCGGGATTATGCCGAGCATCTCGTCTCGAAACTGGACGACGAATACGGCCGGCTGATCCGTGGCCGCGCCCATGACAGCACCTCGCTCGGCGTTTCCCATCAGGCGCGCACCCGCGAGCTCGCCGACAAGTTCGGCTATGCCGAGCGCCACCTCTGGACCGGCATCGGCCGGGCGCGCTCCGGTTGCGGCGCAGCGCTCGTCGGCTCCACCGATCAGGTGCTTTCGGAAATCGAAGCCTACAAGAAGATGGGTGTCAGGGCCTTCATCTTTTCGGGCTATCCCCATCTCGACGAGGCGGAGCATTTCGGCCAGAAGGTGCTGCCGCAGCTCAAGACCTGTTCGCTGCCGCATGTCTATGGCCGTGTCCCGGCCGGGACACCCGCAACCCCGCTCGGCACAGGGAAACGTCACTGATGGCCAATACTCGATTGGATCGCATCCAACTTTCGCCCGAACTCGAACTCAGCCGCCTCGTCTACGGCCTGTGGCGCATCGGCGACGATGCCGATACTTCGCCGAAACATGTCCAAGCCAAGGTCGAAGCCTGCCTCGAGCAAGGCATCACCACCATGGACAATGCCGACATCTATGGCGGCTACACGGCCGAAGCGATCTTCGGTGGCGCGCTGAAGGCCTCACCGGTCCTGCGCGAAAAGATCGAGATCGTCACCAAATGCGGCATCGTCGCGCCGGCCGGCCGGCATTCGGCCGTCCGCGGCAAGCACTATGATACCGGCGCCGGGCACATCAACGCGTCGGTCGAGGCCTCGCTGCGCGACATGGCGACGGATTATATCGACTTGTTCCTCATCCACCGGCCCGATCCGTTCATGGATCCGGACGAAACCGGGCCGGCGCTCGACGCGCTCGTGGCATCCGGCAAGGTGCGCGCCGTCGGCGTTTCGAATTTCCGCCCCTGGGATTTTTCGCTGCTGCAGTCCTCGATGGAAGCGGAACTCGTCACCAACCAGATCGAGATGAGCCTTGTCGCGACGGATTCCTTCGTCAATGGCGACCTTGCCTATCTGCAGGAACGCAATATCGCGCCGATGGCCTGGTCGCCGCTCGGCGGCGGTTCGCTCTTCAAGCCGGAAAACCGGGAGTTGATGGCGGTGTTCGACCGGATCGCCGCCGAACAGGGTGTCGATGCGACGGCCGTCGCGGTCGCATGGCTGCTCGCCCATCCGGCGAGCATCCTGCCGGTGCTCGGCACCAACAATCTCGATCGCATCAAGAAGATCGCCGACGCCGCGAAAGTGGCGATCGATCGCCAGACCTGGTTCGAACTCTATACCGCTGCCATCGGAAAGCAGGTGCCATGACGATATCAGCCGACGTCACCCACGGCCTGAACGAGCAGGTCTTCATTCCAGACGCATCGACCGCCCGGCATTACCGCAATGCGCTCGGCACGTTCACGACCGGCGTGACGGTGGTGACGGCAAGGACGCCGGACGGACCGATCGGCATCACGGTCAACAGCTTCACGTCGGTATCGCTCGACCCGCCGCTCGTCCTCTGGTCGCCGGCGAAAAGTTCGTCGCGCCATCAGGCCTTCACGGCGGCAAGCCATTTTGTCATCCATGTGCTGAGTGCCGAGCAGGATCGCCTGAGCGCCCGTTTCACCCGCAATGGAGCGGGTTTCGAAGGGCTCGACTGGATCGAAAACATGGAAGGCGCGCCGGTCATCCCCGGCACGCTCGCCCGCTTCGAATGCGAACGCTCCGACCTGCACGACGCCGGCGACCATACGCTGATCCTCGGCCGCGTGCTGCGCGCCGCCCACCGCGAGGGCGATCCCTTATGCTTCTCGCGCGGCACGTTCGGCCGTTTTCAGGGCCACTGACGCCTGAAACATATTGACCGGGAATAGGGTCCGGGCCTACGCAGGAAAACACCATTCCCGTATCGACAGGCCATCCATGACCATCATCAGACCGGATATCAGCGCCCGCGCCGCGGCAGCGCCGCGCAGCGGCATTGGCGAGATCGTCACCTATGCCAGAGGCCGCGAGAACCTGATGCCGCTCTGGATCGGCGAAGGCGATCTTCCGACGCCGGATTTCATCACCCGCGCCGCAAGCGAGGCGCTTCTCGCCGGCGAGACCTTCTACACCTGGACGCAAGGCATTCCGGCGCTGCGCGAAGCGATCGTCCGCTATTACCAGCGGCATTACGGCGCCAACCTTTCGGCTGACAATATCTACGTCACAGGCTCGGGCATGCAGTCGATCGTGCTGGCGATCCAGACGGTCGCTTCCGCCGGCAACGAGATCGTCTACCTCTCGCCCGCCTGGCCGAACGTCGTGAACGCCATCGGCGTTTCCGAAGCCAAGCCCGTTATGGTTCAGCTCGGCTTCACAGACGGCCGCTGGGTGCTGGACATCGAGCGTCTCGAAGCGGCAATCACGCCGAAAACGAGCGCGCTCTTCATCAACTCGCCCTCCAACCCGACCGGCTGGACCGCGACGCGCGAAGATCTCAAGGCGATCCTGGAGCTTGCCCGCAAGCGCGGGCTGTGGATCGTCGCCGACGAGATCTACGGCCTCTATTATTTCGAAGGCGCCCGTGCCCCATCCTTTATGGACGTCATGGAGCCGGAAGACCGGATCATCTTCGCCAATTCCTTCTCGAAGAACTGGTGCATGACCGGCTGGCGCGTCGGCTGGATGGTGGCGCCGGCGGGGACCGGCCAGACGCTGACCAACCTCATCCAGTATTCCACGTCAGGCGTCGCGCAATTCATGCAGAAGGGCGCGATCGCAGCTCTCGAAGAGGGCGACGATTTCATCCGCTCGAATGTGGAACGGGCGCGAAAATCCCGCGACATCCTCTGCGACGCGCTGATCGCGACCAATCGTGTCGAGACCCGAAAGCCGGACGGCGCGCTCTACGCTTTCCTGAAGATCGACGGCGTCACCGACAGCCGCGACGAGGCGTTCAGGATCGTCGACCAGACGGGCGTCGGCATGGCGCCGGGAACCGCCTTCGGCCCCGGCGGCCAAGGCTTCATGCGCGCCTGCTACCTGCGTGATCCGCTGCAGGTGGAGGACGCGGCGCAGAGGCTGAGCGATTACATTCGCAGCCGTTGAGGCTTATCGGGAACGAAGCGCACAACGCCGCGCCTCACTCCTCAAAACCATCCGGCACCGCCGCACCCGGGCGTCCGCCCGAGATGATTTCGCGCTTGCCGACGTGGTTGGCGGGGCCGACGAGCCCTTCCTGTTCCATGCGCTCGACCAGCGAGGCGGCGCGATTGTAGCCGATCGAGAGCCGGCGCTGGATGTAGGAGGTCGAGCACTTGCGGTCCTTCATGACCACCTTCACGGCCTTTTCGTAGAGCTCGTCGCTGTCGTCTCCACCCATGGAACTCTTGTCGAAGACGGCTTCCTGCGAAGCTTCCTCGCCTTCGGCCTCTTCCTCATCCTCGGTGACCGTTCCGAGATAGTCCGGGCGCCCTTGCGTCTTCAGATGGCGGACGACCGATTCCACTTCCGCATCCGAGACGAACGGGCCGTGGACGCGGGAAATCCGCCCGCCGCCCGCCATATGCAGCATGTCGCCCTGGCCGAGCAGGTGTTCGGCCCCCTGCTCGCCGAGAATGGTGCGGCTGTCGATCTTCGACGTCACCTGGAAGGAGATACGGGTCGGGAAGTTGGCCTTGATCGTACCGGTGATGACGTCGACCGAGGGACGCTGCGTCGCCATGATGAGATGGATGCCGGCAGCGCGCGCCATCTGCGCCAGCCGCTGGATCGCCCCTTCGATATCCTTGCCGGCCACCATCATCAGGTCGGCCATCTCGTCGACGATGACGACGATATAGGGCATCGGCGATAGGTCGAGTTCCTGTTCCTCGTAGACGATCTCGCCGGTCGTGCGGTCGAAGCCGGACTGCACGCTGACGGTGATGACCTCGCCCTTTTCCCGCGCCTGCGCCGCGCGCTGGTTGTAGCCGTCGATATTGCGGACGCCGAGGCGCGACATCTTGCGATAGCGGTCCTCCATCTCGCGGACCGCCCATTTCAGCGCCAGGACCGCCTTCTTGGGATCGGTCACGACGGGCGTCAGCAGATGCGGTATGCCGTCATAGACGGAAAGCTCGAGCATCTTCGGATCGATCATGATCAGGCGGCATTCTTCCGGGCGCAGCCGGTAGAGGAGCGACAGGATCATGGTGTTAATGGCGACCGATTTGCCGGAGCCGGTCGTGCCGGCGACGAGCAGATGCGGCATCTTGGCGAGTTCGGCGATGACAGGCTCGCCGCCGATCGTCTTGCCGAGGCAGAGCGCCAGCCGGTGCTTGGTCTCCCAATAGTCCTCGCATTCGATGAGCTCGCGGAAATAGACCGTCTCGCGGGTCGCGTTCGGCAGTTCGATACCGATGACGTTGCGGCCGGGCACAACAGCCACACGCGCGGACAGCGCCGACATCGAGCGGGCGATATCGTCGGAGAGACCGATGACGCGCGATGATTTGACGCCCGGCGCCGGCTCGAACTCGTAGAGCGTCACGACCGGACCCGGCCTGACGTCGATGATCTCGCCGCGCACGCCGAAATCTTCGAGAACGCTCTCGAGCAGGCCGGCGCTCTGCTGCAGGGCGTCCGGCTGCATGGCCTGGCCCCGCTCGCCGCGCGGCTCCTGCAGAAGCGAGATCGGCGGGAATTCGTATTCGGCTACCGCCGGCCGGACGGTCTGCGGACGGGCCGGCTCGGATTGGGGAACCGGCGCAGGAGCTGCCGTGAAAACGGGGGTTGGCCGCGGCGGCTCCGACACCAGAGGAGCCTCAGCCACCACCACCGGCGCCGGAACGACCTGAGCAGACACTTTGCGCTCAGGAGCCTTGACCGGCTCCGGTCTCGGGGATGGCGCGACCACGAGCGTCCGGGCGGCCGCCTTGCGCGGCACTTCCCGATAGAGAGCCGTCACCGGCTGGTTGGCCCGCACGACCGGCGGTTCTGCCGGCTGCGGCGGTGCCGGAACAGGCTCGACAACGGCCGGCCCCTCCAGTTCGAACGGCATGGCGTCCCAAAAGGCGAAGTCGGAGATCGCGATATCCTGGCGCGGGGCTGTGATCGCGGGCATCTCCTGCACGGGCTCCGGCTGCGTCGCCTCGGCGACAGCCGCCGGAATGCCAGACCGGGGTGCAGCGACAACCGGCTGCCGCATTGTTGCGGCGAGCTGCTGCAGGCCGGCGATCTGGTCGAGCGGCACTGCCGGCGTTTCGTGCGCGGCATCCGAATCACGTGCAACCGCCGCAAACGACTCGGCCGAGATGGCTTCGACAGGTTCGGCAGCCGGTTCGATCGCTTGGTATTCGGCAGCGTCGTCTATCTGCGCCGGAAGCGGCTCGGCCTCTGCCTGCTTGCGATTGAGAACGCTTTCCGGCGTGCGGGTGAACCGCACGTTCGGCGCGAGCCGGAACGCCGCCTGCCAGGGCGCCTGGTCTATGACGGGCTGATTGAAGTCGGCCAGGCTCTGCTGGCGAACATTCTGCCGCACCACCTCGACTGCATCGTCTTCGGTGCTGGCTGGATCGGAACTCTGAGGAAAATTATTGCGTGTGAATTGCATGAGAACCGGACGAGAAACGAGAGGGCACATCTATCCATGAAGTAAAAAATAAAGGTTAACTGGTCCTTTCCGTCCGGCTCGTGGCGAAACAAATCCCCAGGCCTGATCATGACGCTTGCCAAGGTTGCTGCACTGCGGCAACACTATGGGATGCCGGCACCCGATCTCACCATTCTGGTTATCGACGAAAATGCCATTCGCGCTTCCATCATCGAGGAAGGGCTGCGGGAGGCCGGGCATGGCAATGTCACGGTGATCCATGAGGTGCAGGGCGTCGCCCGCATCATCGATACGCTGAAGCCGGACGTCATCGTCATCGATATCGAGAACCCGAACCGCGACATGATGGAGCACCTGTTCCAGCTCACGCGAACGGTCAGCCGGCCGATCGCCATGTTTGTGGACCGCTCCGACACCGCCTCCATCGAGGCCGCCGTGGAAGCCGGCGTTTCTGCCTATGTGGTCGACGGGCTGAAAAAGGAGCGCGTCAAGCCGATCCTTGACATGGCGGTAAGCCGCTTCAACGCCTTCAGCCGGCTGCAGCGCGAACTCGCCGATGCGAAATCGGCGCTGGAGGAACGCAAGGTCATCGAGCGCGCCAAGGGCATTCTCATGAAGATGCGCGGCCTTTCGGAAGAGGACGCCTTCGCACTGCTTCGCCAGACCGCCATGAACGAGAAGAAAAAGATATCCGAGATCGCCCAGAGCGTGGTGACGGCAGCCGGGCTGCTGATGTGATGCATTCGAGTAAAGAAATACCCGGGAGAAAGCCGGAGTGAGCATGATGAGCAAGATCGACCAATCCGGAAGCAACCTCGCGGCACCCGTGCGCTCGAACGGCGAAGGTCCGAAGGTGCTGCGCGCCGGCTTTATTCCCTTGGTCGACGCTTCGGTGCTGATCGCCGCAGCCGAATTCGGCTTTGCCCGGAAGGAAGGCCTGACGCTCGATCTGGTGAAGGATGTTTCCTGGGCCAACGTGCGGGACCGGCTCGCCTTCCGGCAATTCGACATCGCCCACATGCTGTCGCCCATGCCGGTCGCATCGATGCTCGGCCTCGGCTCCAACCCCTCGCCCACGATCACGCCCTTCTCGCTCGGCCGCGGCGGCAATGCCATCACCCTTTCGATCCGGCTTTTCGAACGGATGCGCGAGGCCGGCGGGATTTCGGAAAACGCAAGCGCGCTGGAGAACGCACAGGCGCTCGCAAAGGTGCTGCGGATCATGAAGGAGCGCGGCGAGCCGCTGCCGACGCTCGGCATGACCTACCCCTTCTCGTCGCACAATTACGAATTCCGCTATTGGCTCGCCGCCGGCGGCATCGATCCGGACCGCGACGTGAAGCTTGTGGTCGTGCCGCCGCCGATGACCTCCGATGCGCTGGCCGCCGGCGCGATCGACGGATTCTGCGTCGGCGCGCCGTGGAACATGGTTGCCTCCGGGCGAGGCGTCGGCCGCATCGTCGCCGCCAAGCAGGACATCTGGCCCTCCGCCCCCGAAAAGGTCATCGGCATGCGGCCGGAATGGGCTGAGACGCATCCCGAAATCGTCTCCCGGCTTATCGTCGCGCTCGACGCGGCTGCCCGCTGGTGCGATGAGCCGGGAAACCATGATGCGCTGGCCGAGGCGCTGGCCGATCCGCGTTTCATCGCCGCTCCGGTGGATATCATCCGCCATGTTCTGGCCGGTGAGTTCAGCCTCGACGCCAAGGGCAACCGCCGCGTCATCCCCGACTATTTCACCTTCCATCGCGGTTTCGCGAACTATCCGCGCCCGAGCCAGGCACTGTGGATCTACAGCCAGATGATCCGCTGGGGCCAGACCGGGTTCAGCGAGGCGGGTGCGCGCGCCGCCGCCGGCGCCTATCGTCCCGATCTCTATCGAACTGCTTTGGGCGTCGGACCATCGGAACCCGATATCGGCGCCGAGGGCAGCAGGAACGGCGACCGCTTCATGGACGGCCATGTTTTCGACCCGTCGAACATCTCTGCCTATGTCGAAAACTTCGCCGTCCGCGGTGCTCTCGCAAGCCATTCCGACCGGCACGAAATCTGAAGACGCCGCAATCGCTGCTCATCCTTTACGCGCTTTCTTTTAGCAGCCGCACAAAATCTTTGCAGAAGAGCCCCGCGCTTAAAGTTTAAGCGAAAACTTTCGAAGCGAATCTTTCCCCGCTTTGTCAATGGGATAGCCTCGAACCTCAAAACTGGCACGCGGCTTGCGTGATAAAGTTTGCACCGGTCAACGGCGACCGGCGCAGATAGGCGCGCCATAAGCGCTTGCAGAAGACACCGACGTCGCAAGGTTTTTGCTGTCCGGGACCCTCCCATCCCGCGGACGCAATCGCCGAGCGGCGTTTTTTTGTGCCCAAATTCCGCCAGCAGAGGGAACCTGCGCATGAACAGGATTTTGACGACCGGCCTCAGCCGCCGCAGCATGCTCAAGACCACAGCCACCGCCGCCCTGATCGGTGCGGCAAAAATCGCCTTCCCCTCCGGCGCCTTTGCTGCCTCGGCCGGTCCTGAGGTGACGGGCGTCAAGCTCGGCTTCATCGCGCTCACCGACGCAGCACCGCTGATCATCGCCAAGGAAAAGGGCCTGTTCGAAAAACACGGTCTTCCGGATGTCGATGTCGCCAAGCAGGCCTCCTGGGGCGCCACCCGCGACAACCTCGTGCTCGGCGGCGCGGCGAACGGCATCGACGGCGCGCATATCCTCTCGCCGCTCCCCTATCTCATGCATACCGGCAAGGTGACGCAGAACAACAAACCCGTGCCGATGGCGATCCTCGCCCGGCTCAATCTCGACAGCCAGGGCATCTCGGTCGCCAAGGAATATGCCGAGACCGGCGTCCAGCTCGATGCATCGAAGCTGAAGGCCGCCTTCGAGAAGAAGAAGGCCGAGGGCAAGGAGATCAAGGCGGCCATGACCTTCCCGGGCGGCACGCATGATCTCTGGATCCGCTACTGGCTCGCCGCCGGCGGCATCGACCCGAACAAGGACGTCTCGACCATCGTCGTGCCACCGCCGCAGATGGTGGCGAACATGAAGGTCGGCAACATGGACGTCTTCTGTGTGGGCGAGCCCTGGAACGAGCAGCTCGTCAACCAGGGCATCGGATTCACCGCCGCAACCACAGGCGAACTCTGGAAGGGCCATCCCGAAAAGGCGCTCGGTCTTCGCGCCGACTGGATCGAGAAGAACCCCAATGCCGCGAAAGCCCTGCTGATGGCCGTCATGGAGGCCCAGCAGTGGTGCGACAGCATGGACAACAAGGCGGAGATGGCCGAAATCCTCGGCAAGCGCCAGTGGTTCAACGTGCCGCCGAAGGATGTGCTCGGCCGCCTCAAGGGCGACATCAACTACGGCAACGGCCGCGAGGTCAAGGGCACGGACCTCTACATGAAGTTCTGGAAGGACGGTGCTTCCTATCCTTATCGGAGCCACGACGCCTGGTTCATGGCCGAGAACGTCCGCTGGGGCAACCTGCCGGCGAATACCGACATCAAGGCGCTGGTGGGCCAGGTGAACCGTGAGGACATCTGGCGCCAGGCCGCCAAGGATCTGGGCGTAGCGGCGGCCGATATCCCAGCCTCGCCCTCGCGCGGCAAGGAGACCTTCTTCGACGGCAAGGTCTTCGATCCCGAAAATCCCTCGGCCTATCTCGAAAGCCTCTCGATCAAGGCTGCGTCGTGATGCGTGAAACTTGCCCCTCACCCGCCGGTCGGCACCTTCTCTCTGTGCACGGGGAGAAGGACGGATGCCGCAAAGGCCTCTTCCCGAACCCAAGCGGAGCGCGTCCCCTCTCCCCGCTTGCGGGAAGAGGCCGGGTGAGGGGCACTTTTACGCCAGGCCATTGAACCAGAAGGAATAATCCATGTCCGCATTGGCAAAGAACGAAGCCGCCGTCGCGAAGACGACGCCCAAGACGGCAGATATCGTGCATCTGGCGAAACAGCCCCAACGGCGCATCGACCTCAAGCAGCTTGCGTTGGCCGCATTGCGCAGCGTCGCGCCGCCGACGGTCGTACTGGCGCTGATCCTGCTCGTCTGGCAGGTCCTCTGTTCCGCGCCGGATGCGTCGCTCCCCTCGCCGCATGTGGTCTGGACGGAGGCCTATGACCTCATCGCCTATCCCTTCTTCAACTACGGCTCGCAGGATATCGGGCTCGGCTGGCGAGTGCTGGTCTCGCTGCAGCGCGTCGCCTACGGCTTCGGGCTTGCGGCGGTGACGGGCGTCATCGTCGGCGCGATCATCGGCCAGTCCGTCTGGGCGATGCGCGGCCTCGACCCGATCTTCCAGGTGCTGCGCACCGTGCCGCCGCTTGCCTGGCTGCCGCTGTCGCTCGCCGCTTTCCAGGACTCGAACCCGTCCGCGATCTTCGTGATCTTCATAACCTCGATCTGGCCGGTGATCATCAATACCGCGGTCGGCGTGCGCAACATCCCGCAGGATTATCGCAACGTCGCGGAAGTCCTGCGGCTCAACCAGTTCGAGTTCTTCTTCAAGATCATGCTGCCTTCGGCCGCACCCTATATCTTCACCGGTCTCAGGATCGGCGTCGGGCTTTCCTGGCTCGCCATCGTCGCGGCCGAAATGCTGACCGGCGGCGTCGGCATCGGCTTCTTCATCTGGGATGCGTGGAACTCCTCGCGGCTCCCCGACATCATCGTCGCGCTCGCCTATATCGGCATCGTCGGCTTTGCCCTCGACAAGCTGGTCGCTGCGCTCGGCAAACTCGTCACCCGCGGCGCCTCGGCCAGCTAAGCAATTCCAGGAAAAGTGGAAACCGGTTTTCCGTCCGGAATTGCGTCACGAAACAAGAGGGAACAATCATGACCGCCTATCTCAAACTCGACCATATCGACAAGCATTTCGATCGCGGCGGAAACCGCTCGGAAGTCCTGAAGGGCATCAACCTGGCGATCTCCAAGGGAGAGTTCGTCTCGATCATCGGCCATTCCGGCTGCGGCAAGTCGACCCTGCTCAACCTCATCGCCGGGCTGACTCGGGTCTCCGCCGGCGCGGTCCTGCTCGAAAACCGCGAGGTCAACGAGCCCGGTCCGGAACGCGCCGTCGTCTTCCAGAACCACTCGCTGCTGCCCTGGCTGACGGTCTACGAGAACGTCAACCTCGCGGTCTCGAAGGTCTTCAGGAACACCAAGAGCAGGGCCGAACGGCATGACTGGGTCATGGCCAACCTCGACCTGGTGCAGATGGCGCATGCCAGGGACAAGCGGCCCTCGGAGATCTCCGGCGGCATGAAGCAGCGCGTCGGCATCGCCCGGGCACTCGCGATGGAGCCGAAGATCCTGCTGCTCGACGAGCCCTTCGGCGCGCTCGATGCCTTGACCCGCGCCCATCTTCAAGACGCGGTGATGGATATCCATGCCCGCCTCGGGAATACGATGGTGATGATCACCCACGACGTCGACGAAGCGGTGCTGCTCTCCGACCGTATCGTGATGATGACCAACGGGCCGGCGGCCAAAATCGGCGAAGTGCTCGACGTGGCGATCCCCCGTCCCCGCAACCGCATCGAGCTCGCCTCCGACCGCACGTATCTGAAGTGCCGCGAGGCCGTCCTCAAATTCCTCTACGAACGCCACCGCTTCGTCGAAGCCGCGGAGTAATACCATGACAGAAAAACTCGTCATCATCGGCAATGGCATGGCCCCGGGGCGCATGCTGGAACACCTTTTCGAACAGGCGCCTGGCCGTTACGAGGTAACGATCTTCAACGCCGAGCCGCGCGTCAATTACGACCGCATCATGCTGTCGCCGGTGCTTTCGGGCGAAAAGACCTACGAGCAGATCGTCATCCATGGCGACGGCTGGTACATCGATCACGGCATCACGCTCTACAAGGGCCACAAGATCGTCGCGATCGACCGCGCCGCAAAGACCGTGACCTCCGATCACGGCGTCACCGAAAGCTACGACAAGCTGGTGATCGCCACCGGCTCCGTTCCCTTCATCATCCCCGTCCCCGGCAAGGACCTGCCGGGCGTCATCACCTATCGCGACCTCGACGATGTGCAGGCGATGCTGCTCGCCGCCCAGTCGCGCGAAAAGGCGATCGTCATCGGCGGCGGCCTGCTCGGTCTCGAAGCCGCCGCGGGGCTAGCCCAGCGCGGCATGGACGTGACCGTGCTGCACGTCATGCCGACGCTGATGGAGCGCCAGCTCGATCCGGCCGCCGGTTATCTGCTGCAGAAAGCCGTCGAGAAACGCGGCATCAAGGTGATCTGCAAGGCCAATACCAAGCAGATCGTCGGCGACGGCAAGGTGGAAGGCGTCGAGCTGGACGACGGGCGCATCATCCCGGCGACCCTCGTCGTCATGGCGGTCGGTATCCGTCCGAATGCCGGCCTTGCGAAGGAAGCCGGCCTTGCCGTCAACCGCGGCATCGTCGTCGATGCCGGCATGCAGACTTCGGACGGCGATATCTTCGCTCTCGGCGAATGCGCCGAAGTGGGCGGCATGGTCTACGGCCTTGTCGCGCCGCTCTACGAGATGGCTCGCATCGCTGCCTCGCATCTCTCCGGCGACACCAAACCGGCTTTCGTGCATTCCGATACGCCGACCAAGCTCAAGGTCACCGGCATCGATCTCTACTCGCTCGGCGATTTCGCCGATGGCGACGACCGCCAGGAGATCGTGCTCCGCGACGCCACCGCCGGCATCTACAAGCGCCTCGTTCTGAAGGACAACCGCATCATCGGCACGGTGCTTTACGGCGAGACGTCGGACGGCGCCTGGTTCAACGACCTCAAGAAGAAGGCCGTCGACATTTCCGACATGCGCGAGACGCTGATCTTCGGCCAGGCCTATCAGGGAGGTTCCCCGCTGGACCCTATGGCGGCCGTTGCAGCCTTGCCGGATGATGCGGAAATCTGCGGCTGCAACGGCGTATGCAAGGGCAAGATCACCGCGACGATCACGGCCAAGGGCCTGACCTCGCTGGACGACGTGCGCGCCCATACCAAGGCGTCCGCCTCCTGCGGCACCTGCACCGGCCTCGTCGAACAGCTGATGTCGCTGACGCTCGGCGACGCCTATAACCCGAAGGCCGTCCAGCCGATGTGCACCTGCACCGAGCTCGGCCACGATGACGTGCGCCGCCTCATCAAGGCGAAGAAGCTGAAGACCATTCCCGCCGTCATGCAGGAGCTGGAGTGGAAAACCTCCTGCGGCTGCGCCAAGTGCCGGCCGGCGCTCAACTACTATCTCGTCTGCGACTGGCCGGACGAATATGCCGACGACTACCAGTCGCGCTTCATCAACGAGCGCGTCCACGCCAACATCCAGAAGGACGGCACCTATTCCGTCGTGCCGCGCATGTGGGGTGGCGTGACCAATTCGCAGGAGCTGCGCGCCATCGCCGATGTGGTCGACAAGTTCGCCATTCCGATGGTGAAAGTGACCGGCGGCCAGCGCATCGACCTGCTCGGCGTCGAGAAGGAAGATCTTCCCGCCGTCTGGGCCGATCTCGGCAAGGCCGGTTTCGTCTCCGGCCAGGCCTATGCCAAGGGGCTCCGCACCGTGAAGACCTGCGTCGGCTCCGACTGGTGCCGTTTCGGCACGCAGGATTCGACGGGTCTCGGCATCCGCATCGAGAAGTTCATGTGGGGCTCCTGGACGCCGGCCAAGCTGAAGATGGCGGTCTCGGGGTGTCCGCGCAACTGCGCCGAGGCGACCTGCAAGGATATCGGCGTCATCTGCGTGGATTCCGGGTTTGAAATCCATTTCGCGGGCGCCGCCGGTCTCGACATCAAGGGAACGGAAGTCCTGGGCCTGGTGAAGACCGAGGACGAGGCGCTCGAACACATCGTGGCGCTCACTCAGATGTATCGCGAACAGGGCCGTTACCTGGAGCGCATCTACAAGTGGGCGAAGCGCATCGGCCTCGACGAAATCCGCCGCCAGATCATGGAGGATCACGAGAAGCGCAAGGCCTATTACGACCGCTTCGTCTTCTCCCAGAAATTCGCCCAGGTCGATCCCTGGTCGGAACGCGTCTCCGGCAAGGACAAGCACGAATTCAAGCCGATGGCGACCGTCGGCTTCAATCAGGCCGCTGAGTGAGGAGATGACGATGAACTGGATCGCGATCGGCAAGCTGACCGACATTCCGCTCCGCGGTGCGCGCTGTGTGAAGACCCCGCAAGGCAAGATCGGCGTGTTCCGCACCGCCGACAACCAGGTCTTCGCCATCGAGGACCATTGCCCTCACAAGGGCGGACCGCTCAGCCAGGGCATCGTCCACGGAACTTCGGTGACGTGTCCGCTGCACAACTGGGTGATCTCGCTCGAAACCGGCAAGGCGCTCGGCGCAGACGAAGGTTCGGTCCGGACCATCCGGCTCGAGCTGCGCGGCGAAGACATTTTCATGGCTCTCGAAGAGCAGCTTGTCGCAGCCGAATAGCCGCGGCGGCCAATTCAAACAACGCATACCCTAGGGAGACGAGTTGAAATGTCCTATGTCCATCCAACGGAGTTCGTGACCAAGATGATCGACGCCGGCGAGGCGAAGGTCTTCATGTCGACGCGCGACACCCTGATCCGCGCCTTCATGGCGGGCGCCATCCTCGCCCTTTCCGCCGCCTTCGCCGTGACCATCACGGTGCAGACCGGCAATCCGCTGGCCGGCGCCATCCTGTTCCCGGTCGGTTTCTGCCTTCTCTATCTCATGGGCTTCGACCTCCTGACCGGAGTCTTCACGCTGGCGCCGCTCGCGCTGATCGACAAGCGCCCGGGCGTCACGGCAAATGGCGTGCTGCGCAACTGGTCGCTCGTCTTCGTCGGCAATTTCGCCGGCGCCTTCATCGTCGCGGTCATGATGGCGATCATCTTCACCTTCGGCTTCAGCGAAGCCCCGAACGAAGTCGGCCAGAGGATCGGCCATATCGGCGAAGGCCGCACGCTGGGTTATGCCGCACACGGCGCCGCCGGCATGCTGACGCTCTTCATCCGCGGCGTGCTCTGCAACTGGATGGTTTCGACGGGTGTCGTCGCCGCGATGATGTCGACCTCCGTGTCCGGCAAGGTCATCGGCATGTGGATGCCCATCATGCTCTTCTTCTACATGGGCTTCGAGCATTCCATCGTGAACATGTTCCTGTTTCCCTCGGGCCTGCTGCTCGGCGGCAAGTTCTCGGTCATGGACTATCTGATCTGGAACGAGATCCCGACCGTGATCGGCAACCTCGTGGGCGGCCTCACCTTCGTGGGCCTCACCCTCTATTCGACGCATGGCAGAAAAAGCGGCAAGCAGGCCGCTCCGGCCGCCCGCGTGACCAATCCCGCCGGCGTTCCCGCGGAGTGAGGCGATGGGGGCGGAGGTTCTGGAAACGGAAATGCAGGCAGGCGGCACGTCCACCAGAACCACCTGCCCCTATTGCGGCGTCGGCTGCGGCGTGATCGCCACGGCGGGAGCGACCGGGGCGGACCACGGCGCCGTGACGGTGAAGGGCGATCCCGAGCATCCGGCCAATTTCGGCCGCCTCTGTTCGAAAGGCTCGGCGCTTGCCGAGACGATCGGCCTCGACGGCCGCGTGCTATCTCCCGAGATCGGCGGAAGGCGGGCGCGCTGGGACGAGGCGCTCGATCTCGTCGCCGGAAAGTTTTCCCGATCCATTGCCGAACATGGACCGGATTCGGTGGCCTTCTACGTCTCCGGCCAATTGCTGACCGAGGACTATTATGTCGCCAACAAGCTGATGAAAGGCTTCATCGGTTCTGCGAACATCGACACCAATTCCCGCCTCTGCATGTCCTCCTCGGTGGCCGGCCATCGCCGCGCCTTCGGCGCCGATACGGTGCCGGGCACTTATGAGGACCTCGAACTCGCCGATCTCGTCATCCTGACCGGCTCCAACCTCGCCTGGTGCCATCCGGTGATCTACCAGCGGCTGGCGGCGGCAAAGGCTGCCCGGCCGTCGATGAAGGTGGTCGTCATCGATCCGCGCCGGACGATGACCTGCGATATCGCCGACCTCCATCTTGCGATCCGGCCGGATGGCGACGTGGCGCTGTTCATGGGCCTGCTCGCCCATCTCGCCGCCGGCCAGGCTATCGACGGGGCTTACATCGGCTCTCATACCCAAGGTTTTGAAGAAGCGCTCGCCGCCGCATCGGCGCTTTCCTTCGATGAACTGATCGAACGCACCGGCCTGACGGCCATGCAGCTTCGTGAGGTTTACCGCCTGTTCGAAGCGACGGAAAGGACCGTCACCTGCTACAGCCAGGGCGTCAACCAGTCCTCATCCGGCACCGACAAGGTCAATGCGATCATCAACTGCCATCTGGCGACCGGCCGCATCGGCCGTCCGGGCATGGGGCCGTTCTCCCTGACCGGCCAGCCGAACGCCATGGGCGGGCGCGAGGTCGGCGGGCTCGCCAACATGCTCGCCGCCCATATGGCGATCGAAAGCGCGGCGGACCGCGACCGCGTGCAGCGCTTCTGGAACTCGCCGGCCATCGCGCCGAAGCCGGGTCTGAAGGCGGTCGACATGTTCCGCGCCGTCGCAGACGGGCGCATCAAGGCGCTCTGGATCATGGCGACCAATCCCGTCGTCTCGATGCCGGATGCCGATGCCGTCGAAGCCGCGATAAAGGCCTGCCCCTTCGTCGTCGTCTCCGACATCCTGCGCGACACCGATACCGCGCGCCATGCGCATGTGCTGCTCCCCTCGCTCGGCTGGGGCGAGAAGGACGGCACGGTCACCAATTCGGAACGCCGCATTTCCCGCCAGCGGCCGTTCCTTGCAGCGCCAGGAGAGGCCAGAGCCGATTGGTGGCAGATGGCCGAAGTCGGCCGGCGCATGGGTTTTGCCGGTTTCGATTTCCGCTCTCCCGCCGAGATCTTTGCCGAACACGCAGCCCTTTCCGCCTTCGAGAACAACGGCAATCGCGATTTCGACATCGGCGCCTATGCGGATATCGACGGCGCGGCCTATGATAGCCTCTCCCCCTTTCAATGGCCGGCACCTGCTGCTGAAGGCACCCCCCTCTGGCCTGCCGGCCATCTCCCCCTCAAGGGGGGAGATCACAAGCTGCAAGACAATCTCTCCAAAGGAAACGACGCGACCTATTCAAGCGATGAGTGGGACGGAGGAACTTCCGCCCGGCCAATCTCCCCCCTTGAGGGGGAGATGCCCGGCAGGGCAGAGGGGGGTAGCGCCGACAAGCGTTTCTTCGCCGATGGCCACTTCTACCACCCGGATCGCAAAGCGCGCTTCATCGCCGTAGAGGCACCGGCGACCGGCCGGACCGACGAAAAATACCCTTTGACGCTGAATACCGGCCGCATCCGCGACCACTGGCACACGATGACGCGGACCGGCAAAAGCGCAAGGCTTTCCGGCCATATCGCCGAACCCTTCGTGGAACTCCATCCTCAGGATGCGATGGAGCTCGGCATTCACGGCGCCGGCCTGGTCGAACTCGAAAGCCCCTATGGCAAGGCGGTGGTCCGCGCTCTCGTCACGGAGCGGCAGGCCCGCGGCAGCATTTTCGTACCCATGCACTGGAACGATCAATTCGCGGCTCGGGCGCGCATCGATGCGCTGGTCGCGCCGGTCACCGATCCTCACTCCGGCCAGCCGGCGTCGAAGAATGTCGCGATCGCCGCTCGGCCCTTCTCGGCCGCGTTCTATGGCTTTGCGGTCTCGGCCGCCAAACCGCATGCGCCAATGGCAGGTTACTGGGCACTCGCCAAGGCGGATGGCGGCTGGCGGATCGAGCTTGCCTTCAAGGATACCGTCGAGGACTGGGCAACCTGGTGCCGCGAGACCTTCGCCATCCCGGCCGAAATCGAACCGCTCGGTTATGCCGACCATCAGACCGGAGACCTGCGCCTCGCCTTCTTCGACGGCGAAAAACTGCTCGCGGCGCTCTTCCTCGCCCGGGAGCCGGTCGCGGTCGCCCGCAACTGGGCGATCGGCCAGCTGGCCGCCAAGCACTCCGACCTACGCAAGCGCTTCGCGATCGTCGCAGGCCGCCCGGGCTCCGACCAGCCCGATCCGGGTGCCACCGTCTGCTCCTGCTTCTCGGTCGGCGTGAACCGTATCGTCGCAGCAGTGCGCGGCGGCTGCCGCAGCGTCGAAGCCGTCGGCAAGGAAACCAATGCCGGCACCAATTGCGGCTCCTGCCGCGCCGAAATCAGGGGGATCATCGATGGATGTCTTGCAGCAGCAGCGGAATGAAGCGCCCGCCCGCATGGCGCCTCTGGCCAAGCTCCCGGTCTTCTGGGCGCTCGAAGGCAAGCGCGTGATCGTCGCCGGAGGATCGGATGCGGCGGCATGGAAGGCCGAACTCCTGGCCGCCTGCGGCGCCGAGGTGCATGTCCATGCGGAAGAGCTTTCGGAGACTTTCGAAAAGCTGATCGCCCGCGGCGCCGAACATCCGCAGGGCGGCTTTATCCATCATGCCGACGCCTGGCATCCCGGCATCTTCTCCCGCGCCGCGCTCGCCATCGCCGATTGCGAGGAAGACGAGGAAGCGGAAGCCTTTTTCGATGCGGCGCGTGCGGCCGGCGTACCGGTCAACGTCATCGACAAGCCCGCCTTCTGCCAGTTCCAGTTCGGCTCGATCGTCAACCGTTCGCCGGTCGTCGTCTCGATCTCGACCGACGGCGCGGCACCGATCCTCGCCCAAGCGATCCGCCGCCGCATCGAGACCCTACTGCCGCAATCCCTGAAAGGCTGGGCGGAGCTCGCCCAGTCGCTACGGGAAAGGATCAATGCGCGTCTGTCGCCCGGGCCGCAGCGTCGCGCCTTCTGGGAGCGCTTCGTCGATCGTGCTTTTGCGGGTTCAAATACGCCGGAGGAGGGCGCCGGCGGGGAGCTTCTGAGCGAAGCCGAAAGGCTCTCGGAAGCTCCCGCCTACTCTTCCGGGCATGGCCGCGTCACGCTCGTCGGCGCAGGCCCGGGCGATGCCGAACTGCTGACGTTGAAGGCAGTGCGGGCGTTGCAGGCGGCCGACGTCATCCTGTTCGACGATCTCGTCTCCGACGAGGTGCTGGAGCTTGCCCGCCGCGAAGCCAGGCGCATGCTGGTCGGCAAACGCGGCGGCCGCGTGAGCTGCCGGCAGGAAGACATCAACGAGATGATGGTCAAATTCGCCAGGGCCGGCAAACGCGTGGTCCGTCTGAAATCCGGCGACCCGATGATCTTCGGCCGCGCCGGCGAGGAAATCGACTGCCTGGAACGGGAAGGCATCTCGGTCGACGTCGTGCCGGGCATCACGTCCGCAAGCGCCATGGCCTCGCGGCTCGGCGTGTCGCTCACCCATCGCGACCATGCGCAGGGCGTGCGTTTCGTCACAGGACATTCCCGCAAGGGCGTCCTTCCGGACAATCTCGATTGGAAAGACCTCGCCATCCCCAGAACCACGACCATCTACTATATGGCCGGCCGCACCGCCGGAGAGATTGCCGCCAAGCTCTCGGGAGCAGGGATGACGCCGGACATGCCGGTCGTCATCGTCAGCGCGGTGACCCGGCCGAACGAGCGGCGCTGGGCCGGGCCACTCGGCGACATGGCGGAGGCCATGAAGGAAATCGGCGTCGATGAACCCGTCCTGATCGGCATCGGCGATGTTTTCCGCAAGGCTCGTCTCGCCGCCGGCGCAGATATTCTGTCCGCCGATCACACGGCGTTCGGCGGCTCACGCCTCACAGCCTGAACCGCCGAACAAGAGAACGATTTTTCTCTCGGGTTATCGCGACGCCGCCACGCCTTCCTTGTCCTTGTAGTAGGAGGCATAGCTGCTGCGCAGCCGCTCCGGGGCACCCGGATCGGCATAGCGGTGCAGTTCCGACATCTCGGTCTTGTTGAGGATGACGCCGACCGTCTTGGAAGCGATCTGCGGTTCCGAACGCAGCACCGATTGCACGGCCTTGGCAGGCGTCACGCCCCATTCGGTCACGAAGAGGAACCCGTCGACATAGGGTTCGAAGGCCTTGGCATCGATCACCGGGATCAGCGGCGCCAGATCGACGACGATGACGTCGAACGTTTCCTTGATGCTCTCGAGGAACTGGCTCATGCCGGAGGATGCCAGAAGCTCGCTCGTATGGGCGAGATTGCGGCTGCGCATCGTCATCGGCAGGATCGTCAGCCGCGACCTGCGGTCGACGCGTGCGGCGCTGGTCCAGGACGTCTTCTGGAGAATGACTTCCACGAGGCCGACATCCGGCTCGCTGCCGAGCATGCGGCTGAGGCCGGGATTGCGCAGGTCGGCGTCGATCACCAGCGTCCGCACGCCGGTGGATGCGAGCAGGCCGGCGAAATTCGCGGCGACCATGGACTTGCCCTCGCCCGGCAGGCAGGAAACGACGCCGATCACCCGGCACTTCCGGTCCTGAAGCATGATATCGCAGGCAAGCTTGGCGTTGCGCAGCGTTTCTGCGAAATGCGACCGCGGCGCCTCCACCGCGATCCGCATCAGGCGCCGGAACGAGATGGGATTGCCGGGAGGAGCGGCCGCAGCCTCTCCCTCGGTAGCCGCTGGCGGCGCCGGAGGCGCCGTGCTTTCTTCCGCAAGAGCAGTATTCACCTTCGGCAGATAGCCGAGAAAGCGCTGCCCCAGCTTGTCCTGCACGTCGTCGCCGGTGCGGAAGAACCGCTCGCGGAATTCGAGCAGCGTCGCCGCCGCACCGCCGATGAGCAGGCCGAGCACGATGGAAAGCGCCATGGTCAGCGTCTTGCGCGGGCTTGATGGCGCGGTCGGAAGGCCGGCATCCGAGATCACCCGCGCCTTGGCGATCGGGAAGGATTGGCGCTGCGTGGCCTCTTCGAAGCGGCCGAGATAGGATTCGTAGAGCGTCTTCAGCGCCGTTGCCCTTTGTTCCAGCTCGCGGAGCTGAACCATCGAGACATTGGCCTGCGAATCTCGACCCGCAACCCTCTCGATGCTTTCGCGGAGCGACCTCTCGCGTGAACTCGCCACCTCGAACTCATTGCGGAAACTGCCGGTCAACTGCCGCAGTTCGCGATAAATCTGCTGGGAGACATCGTTCTTTTCCGCCTTGAGGGCGATGGCCTGCGGATGGTCTGCGCCGAACTGCTGGACGACCCCCTGCTCCCGGTCGTTGATCGCGATATAGCGCTTCCGAAGATCCTGGATGACCGTATTGTCCGTGTCACGCGCCGAAACCACGGCATTCTGAACGGCGGCTTCCGCTCCCTTGTCGATGATCGCCTGGTACTGCTGGTAGCGCGCCGAAGCGCTCGCGGCATCCGCCTGGGCGACGATCAGCTGGCTGTTGAGATCGGAAAGCTGCTGCGCCGAAAGCAGTTCCCCGCGCGGCGAGACGAGATTGTGCTCGACCTTGTATTGCTCCACGGCGAGCGACGCCTGCTGGGAGCGGGCGTTGAGGTCGTTCAGCCGCTCCTGCAGCCACAGCGATGCCTTCTCGGACGCGTCGAAATTGGCGTTGAGCTGGTCGGTGAGATAGGAATCCGCGTAAGTCCGCGCGACCGTTGCCGAAAGCTGCGGGTCGGGCGAACGAACCGAGAGCGCGATCACCGAGCTGCGTCCGACGCGCTCGACCGTCAGCGACTGTTGCAGGATGGCAGCCGCCTTTTCCCGCCGGCCGAGCCGTTCGAGCTCTTCCGACGGCGGCGGACCGCCGGGCGTCAGCATGGTGACGACGCTTTTGATCGCGCCTTTGGCAAGATCGACGGGCGATTGCGGCGGGTTCACCAGCATCTCGTTCTGGTCGAACTTGCCCTGATCCACAACGCGCAGCGCAAGCGCCTTGGATTTCAGGATTTCCACGGCGCTCGACATGCGGTTGTCGATCTGTTGCGCAGTCTGGCTGTCCTGCTCGTCTTCGGCATAACGCGAAAGATTGTCGTCGATGAGGATTTGCGTCAGCGCCGTGTAGATCGGCTTTGCGGTGAAGAGATAAAGCCCTGCGAGGGCGACGGTCGCGATAAGGCAGATGACGATCACGCTCAAGCGGCGGATCGCCGCCGCCCAGAGCTTGTCCAGGTCGATGAACGTGTCGTTGTCGCGCGTCTCACTCGGAAATATTGTTCTGGGTCTAAAGTTTACCTGATCCATAGGGCTCGCTTTCCGGAGCTTTGGGTAGCGGACGGCAGGTGCACTGCCATCCGCCTCGGATGATTACGGGTCTTACGCGGCTTGAACCCGCGTCTCGTGGGACATCAGCAGTTCCTTGATGGAGACGTGGAGATCGGCTCCCATATCGGCCCGTAGCAGGGCGAAGGCGACATTGGCTTCGATGAAGCCGCGCTTGCTGCCGCAGTCGAAAGTACGCCCCTTGTAGGGATGCGCATGGAACGGCTGAACCTGAGCAAGCTTGTGCATGCTGTCCGTCAGCTGAATCTCGTTGCCGGCGCCGCGTTCCTGACGCGCCAGAAGCTCGAAGATTTCCGGTTGAAGAATATAGCGACCATTTAGGTAATAATTGGACGGCGCTTCGGACGGTTTCGGCTTCTCGACCATCTGCGTGACCTCGAAGCCATGCTTGACGGAATGGCCGACCCCGACGATGCCATAGCTCGACGTCTCCTCGGGCGAGCATTCCTCCACGGCGAAGACATTGCCGCCCACTTCCTCGTAAAGCTCCATCAGGCCCGCCATGCAGCCCTGCGGACCGTAGGAGACCATGTCGGGCAGCAGGAGAGCAAAGGGTTCGTTGCCCACCAGTTCCCTGGCGCACCATACCGCGTGGCCGAGCCCGAGCGGAACCTGCTGGCGCGTGTAGCTGACGGTTCCGGCGACCGGCAGCATCTTTTCAAGCTGGGTGACCTGCACGGTTTTTCCGGAGCGCGTCAAGGTCGCGATCAGCTCCGGTGCGCTGTCGAAATAGTCCTCGATCGCGGTCTTGTTGCGGCTGGTCACGAAGATGATGTTCTCGATTCCCGCCTGCATGGCCTCGTCGACGGCATATTGGACGACGGGACGATCGACGATCGTCAGCATCTCCTTCGGCATGGCCTTGGTGGCCGGCAGGAACCGAGTCCCGTTGCCTGCGACGGGAATCACCGCCTTTCGAACTGGTCTATTCATATCCATTCCTTCGTCCTTTCTGGAGGGCGCCCCCGCCCTGACCGATCGGATTTCATTTGACGCCAGCCGCTCCCCAGCAGCCGGCGCATGCGAACAGCGATCGGCATACTCAAGTGCTTGAGCGCACGCGGATTTCCGATCGCTGTTTTCAGGAAGCCCCCGAGGGAGCCTTTCTTGATCTCCTCGACAAGCGTGAGGAATGAAGCCGCCTCGACGATGCTGCGGGTGCGCCGGCGCTGGGCGGCCATGGCCTTCGCATCCAGCGTGTAGCGGGAGAGGAAAGCCCGGTCGGACGCCAGCATCGCATCGAGATGGGATTGTTGCAGGACCCGCGAGATCGAGCCCTGCCTGAGGTGGTAGACATAGCCGACATCCGGCACGACCGCGCAGCGGCCGCCGCAGGCGAGTGCCGAGGCAAGCAGCAGATAATCCTCCCCGACCCTCAGCGTTTCATCGAAGCTCAACTCATGGCGGGCTAGGAAGTCTCGTTCGAAGATCGGCTTCATGTAGCCGAAGTTGAAGGTCGACTGGAAAATCACGTTGGAGCCGATGAAATCGGCAAGCGTCATGATCGGCCGCCGCCTGAGCTCCTCCTTGGGAAACATGGTGGTCGGCTCCCCGAGATCGAGCGGGACGACCTCGATATTGTCGACCACGATCTGCGCCTCGGCCGCCTCGGCCCTTTCCAGCATGGCGAGAAGCCTCTCCGGATGGATCGTGTCGTCGGAATCGAGAACCGCGATCCAGCGGCCTATCGCCACGTCGAACCCCACATTGCGAGCGGCGGCCGGCCCGCCGTTCTTCTCCCGGGTAATCAACCTCACCCGTTCGTCGCGGTAGGCGCGCACCAGCTCGCGGGTGCCGTCGGTCGAGCAGTCATCGACGACGATCACCTCCATGGTCACGCCGATCTGTGCAAGCGCGCTCGCGATGGCGCGCTCGATCGTCTCCTCGGCGTTATAGGCGGCGATGACGAAGCTTATATCGGGCTGATGGACGAGCACGGTCATGTGGCTTCCGCGACCCCATATTGCCGGATCTCGCGCATGCCGAGCGTGCCGGAGACCGCGCCCGCATGCAGCGCCGCGCGAAGGGCATAGCGGTTGCGGGCGACCGGAGAGAAGAAAGTCGCGGCGGACATCGCGGCGCAGAAAGTGAATTTCAGCGCGGCCAGACCGGTCTGCCGAACCCGGCTCAGGCCGGAATTCCTGGAAGCGAGGATGCGGCCATGCGTCTGGCCCGACCGGAAACGCCGCTTGGCGAGCCAGGAGAAGCTCGCACGCTTTTCGGGAACCCTTTCCTCGACGACCGCATCCCGGGCGAACTCGATACGTCCGCCGGCGTCGGTAAGTTCGGTGAAGAAATGCGTATCCTCGCCGCCGCTCTGGCCGAGCGACAGGGCAAACCGCCGTCCCGCGACGGCGGGCGAACGCATGTGCAGAAGCACGTTGCAGGTATAGCCGGTCCTGATCCGCCCATCGACCCAGACCGGCAGGGTGGAATGGAAATCGCCTTTGCGCATCCAGGCAGCGCTCCCGGTTCCATAGACCGCCCGGACGGGACCAAGAACCGCGTCGGCTCCGGTGCGCTGCGCCTGGGCCAGGAGTTCGGACAGCCATTGAGGTTCGGCCGTTTCGTCGTCGTCGATGAAAGCGAGATAATCCGCATCGCATTCGGCAAGGCAGGCGTTGCGGGCGATCGAGATGTTCGATTTCGGGCAATGGACGTAGCGGATTTCGAAAGGCGAACGCTCGCGCAGGCTCTCCACCAGGTCACGGGCGCTCGGGACCGCATCGTTGTCGGCGACGATCAGGCGCAGTTCGGCGCCGGACGGAACAGTCAGGGAAAACAGGGATTCGAGCGTAGCCAGCAATTCGGGCCGCCGGTAGGTGCAGATGCCGATATCGATGCGGATCGGTTTCTCCTCTCTCATCGTCAGACGGCCCTCCGCGCGCGGATGCCGATCAGTTCCAGCCAGAAGCCTGCCGACCAGGCAAAATGCATGATCATGGCGGACAAGGAAGCGAGCGGCCCATAGGGATTCTTCTGTCCGACGGCCAGCCAGAAGCCGTAGCCGATGCAGGCAGCGGCCCAGATGACGACCGGCACCGCCGCCCACCAGTAAAGCAAGGTGAGCAGCGCGCCGAGAACGACGGGGGCGACCGCCAGCGGAATGGCCTGGCGCAACTTCGGGATCGAGCGGTGCTTGATGAGGTTCTTCGCCCGGCCGCGGCCATAGGCGAGATATTGCCTGAAGAGCGCCGAAGCGCTCGCCCGCGGATAATAGGTCATATAGGTCTTGCCGGTCATCCAGATGCGGAAACCGGCGCTTCGCAGCCGGAAATCCAGCTCGGCATCTTCGTTGTGGCTGAAACTTTCGTCATATCCGCCGACGGCGCGGTACGCCTCTATCCGCATCAGCGCATGGTGGCCGTGATCGACCCATTCGCCGCCGCCGCCGGCACGGTGCTTCGAACCGCCGTTGCCGAGCTTGGAATTCTGCGCCACGGCGGTGGCTTTCTGAAACATGCCGAAGCCGACCGTTTCCATGCCGACTACGACGGAATCCGCACTCGTCTCCAGCGCCTCCTGCAGAAGGACCCTGCAGTAGTCGTCGGGATAGTCGCCATGCGCGTCGATGCGGATCAGATAGTCCCGCCCCTCGCCGAACCGCTCCACCGCCAGATTGATGGCGGCGCTCTGGATCCGCTTGTGGTTGTCGAGCAGGACGAGACCAGGGAGGTCGGCCGCCAGCCGCTTGACGATATCACGCGTGCCGTCCTGGCTTCCGCCGTCCGCCACGACGATCAGCATGTCGAGTTCGCCGCGCTGCGCGTTCAATTTATGCAGCAGCGGCTCGATCGTCTTTGCCTCGTTGAGGCAAGGGATCACCAGGAGCGTCCGGATATCGGAGCAAGAACGCGGAACCATACCCTACCTCACGACTGCACGGTTGAGATTGCCGGCACGTCCGCCGGCGACGAGACGTTCGAATGTAGGGCGGCGAGCCTGGCGACAAGGGCGCGGCACTCCGCCGGGCCGGTGACCCACTGGCTTCGCTCGATGGCCGCGAGGTGTGAAGCAAGCTCGGCGTATCGCGTCTCCGTCATGCCGTCGAACAGGGCCTGAAGCGTCTCCGGCGTGGCGCGATCGAGCACCGTGCCGATGCCGCGCCTCTCGATGAACCGGCCTGTCTCGGTCGCAGAAAGCGCGATCGGCACCGCGCCGTAAAGGCCGCCTTCGTAGAGCCGGTTCGGCAGAAGCCAGCTCGAATTGAGGCCCTCCTCGAAGAAATCGATCGCCCAGGTGAAGTGCACGTCGCGATAGATGGCGGCGAGATCCTCCGGATTGCGGTAGGCGCCGTGGAATTCCACGTGCGGAGCGGCATTCACCTTGTCGTCGAAGCCGTCGAACTCGCCATAGGCGGGGCGGCCGCGCAGAACGATCTCGACCCTGCCCTCCATCCTTGCTGCAAAATCGATCAGGATGTCGAGCGACTTACGGCAGCGGATCGCACCAAACCAGCCGATCCGCCAGGGCTTTCCGGTTCCCGGCAGGCGCGGCGCGCGCAGTCCGGAAACCGGCTCCGGCTTGAGTGCCAGCACCTTGTTTTCCAGAAGCAGGATCGGAAGATCGAGCCCGGAGCGCGGCTTGAAGAAATTCTCCACGAAGGCGGGGGAACTGGTGATCAGCAGGCTGGCGCGGCGGCCGAAATGGCGTTGCGCCTGCCGCATCAGACGGCCCTTGATGCCCTCGTCGAGGAGCAGCCGGTGAATGTCGAGGCATTCGTAGACGACCGGGATATCCCGCCCGAGAAGCGAGGCGGCATGCCCTGCAAGCGCCAGCGTCTCCAGGTTGCGGGCTATGATGACGTCAGGCTTCGCAATGCCCGCCAGCCTGCGCTTCAGCGCCATCCGGGCAGCAATGACCGCCGCGATGCGCTGAACGAAACGGCCGTCCGCTGTCCGCCCCAGCACGATGGTTGGCACGTCCTGCTCGCCGGCCAGCGCGCTCGCGCCGCGCTTGAAACCCGCGACCGTGACGTCGGCGCCGCCCGCCTTCAGTGTCAATACCCGCCGCCGGATCGCCGCATCGGCGAGATCGTGGGCGAGATAAAGAACGTTCAAAGTCAAATCGTCCAGCTCCATTTTCGAGCCTTCCGGCTCTCGAAATCATTGTCGGGCAATGAGCCGCCGGGGTTGAGGGACTTAGTCGAGCGTGCAGAGCACGGATTCGGGAAAGCGGCAGTCTTCGCCGATCGCCGTGAAGGCGATGCGGTCGATCGTCATGGATGTCGGCTGGCTGTAGGAAAAGTCGCCCATCCAGTTCTTCAGTGTGTCGGTGCCCCAAAGGCTCATGAATATCTTCTGCTGGTTCGAGGGTATCTTTGCCTTGTCCGTCACTTCGTGGACGAGCTTGCCGTTCAAGAAGTAACGGATGCGGTTCTCCTCCCAGATGAAAGCGTAGTCATTGAAACCCTGATCGGCGCCGCCTGCGACCGGCACGAGCTTTTCGTTTCCGCCTTTGCCGTTGATATATTGGTTGACCTGGACTTGCCCGGTGTTCTTGCCGAGAACCTCGAAGTCGATCTCGTCATGCGGCTTCTTGTCGGTCGGCCCGATATAGGTGAAGAATGCCGAATTGAGCCCCGGGCCGGTCGCAGCCTTCATTCGTATCTCATAGGTGCCATAGCCGAAGCGTGTCTTGGTCTGGATCTCGCCGCAGGCGTAGTCGCGGTCTTTGGTCTTGCCTTCGGCAAACTCCAGCCGGAGGGCGCCGTTTTCGACGCGCACCTGCTTCTTCGACCACGTGCAGTTCTGATACTTGCCGTTGTTCCAGCCGTCGGAGACATACCAGAACGAACGGTCGAGCTTGTCGAAGTTCTCGACGAAGGATTTGCCGGTCGCTCCCTGCTGCGCTTGCGCCGCAGGCGCAACAAGCCCCAGCGCGACGGCTGCGGCGATGACCTGCCATGTCCGCTTGATCTGTCTGGCTTTCGGCGTCATGTTCACCTCCGTTGTTGTGTCATCGTCGGCTCTGCCGGATTGGTCAGCCCGACGGAGGAATAGGATTTCGACGCGGCCAAGAGCTTGGCCTTCCGTCCGCGGCTGCCTGTCAGAACCTCGTAGAGCCCCGGCAATGTGCGGGAGACGAAGAAATTCGTGGCAGGCAGGATGATGAAGCTCACGGCGATCGCGATCACGTAGAAGAGCGGGTAGGCGCCGTCATCCGCCACGCGGTTCCACGCCATCCACATCAGCATGAGCAGCGGGTAATGCGCGCAGAATATCCAGAAGCTCAGGCTGCCGGTGGAGGCCAGACGCTGGCCGATGGAGGACCGGATGGCCAATGCCGATATCAGCCAGAAGCCTCCGGCGCCGACGATCGACAGCGTGCTGCGCGCGAGATCGAGCGCCCACGGGAAATCCGGGCCGGTGTGATAAAGACCGATGGAGAGCACGACGGCAGCCGCAAGCACTGCCGCCGATCCCGCGACGGAGAACCTGTCGAGCGCCTTGAGGTCCAGCCTGTTGAGCGCCAGGAAAATCCCGAAGGTGAAGCTGAAAAGGATCGATTTCTTGAGAACGATGCCGAGCGTCACCCCCGGCAGGATGGCCAGCACGAACAGGACGCCGAGCGTTACCGCGGGATAGCGGCGCACCAGGACGGCAAGGACCGGCGAAAGCAGGATGCAGACGATCAGGTCGCGCAGGAAATAGAGCGGGATATCGATCGGCAACCCTTCCGTCGCGAGCGCGTAACTCAGGAACTCCCGTGTGGACGCGTTCCAAAGGTCGGGAAAATAGCCGACGCCGATGCCGAACGGCTGGATGACGAGGACGGCCGCCAGAAGAGCGCCATTCCACAACAGGAAAGGAAGCAGAACGGTCTTGGCCTTGGAACGAAGCGTCTTCCCATAATCGAACGCGTTCCGGCCGCGCTGGAACAGCAGATAGCCCGAGATGGCGCTCAGGCAAGGCACGCCGATGCGGAACAGGCTGTCTCCCAGAAACACCCGCAGCCAGTCGAAAAAGCCGTTCAGCCCGAGGAACGGGCTGGTCTGTGGATCATGCGGCACATGCACGAAGACGATGCCGGAGATCAAAAGGATGCGCATCAAATTGATACGGGAGGATAAGTTCTGATCAACAGTCAAACGAGTCACCCCTTTTGGGCAGTGCCTCCCGTCACCGCCGTTTCAATCAGAGCAGACTTGGGCCCGCAGTCCGTAAGAGGATCATTCCGAGTTTAGCGTAAAATGTGGCGACGCAGCAAAAAAGCCAGCCGGGGATAGAATAGTCGGCGTCCCGCCCTCCCCATGCTGCCCCCCTCACGTAGACCACACGGCATTATGATTTCCAATGAGTTCGAGGTGATTCTTGCTGCGGAATATTGCGCCGCAGCACACGAAAAAAATCTCGCTCGCCGGTGAGCGAAAAGCCGATGATCGCTTACCGCGTTACCGCTTGCGCCCTCGCCCGGGCCGAAATGTGGCAGGATTTAGGCAAATCTGCGACATGGAAGGCACAAGCGCCCTCAGACAGGCCCGCGGTGAGAGTAGCCCCGAGAATCCTGCGGGGCGGTGCCCATATCACCTCCCGGTCGGCGGCCGGCCCCGGGGTCCGCCGATCATCGCCGGAACCGCGCCAAGAAGAGCGCAACGGCCACCGATCGGAAGGCTTCGAGTATCGTAGTCTTGCCAGAATGGACACCGTGACAAATTTCAGCCCGAATGTGGCGGTCTTTGATAGCGCGCTCCGGCCGACATTCGGCGTGGGTTGGGGCCATATAGGAATCTGGTGGAGGTCGGGAGGATACGGCAACGAACTGCCGCCGAAATATCGGTGGCTTTCAATTCTTTGAACGCAGGGGCAAAAACATGGCGACGTTCACGGTGGTGATCCCATTTTTCCAGAAGGAAGCCGGCATATTGCGCCGCGCATTGAAATCGATCTTCGATCAAAGCTATCAGGACTTCGATATAATCGTCGTCGATGACGAATCCCCCCTTCCGGCCGACGTCGAACTCCAAGGCGCTGACGAGGCTTGGAAATCCCGCATTCGGGTGATCCGCCAGCAAAACGGCGGGCCGGGCGCCGCGCGCAATACCGGGCTCGACAACGTGCCCGCCGCGACCCGCTTCGTCGCCCTTCTGGACTCCGACGACGTCTGGCTCCCGGACCATCTGAAGAACGCTTATGACAGCATGACCCGGTTCGATGCCGAGTGCTATTGGGCCTCCATGCAGGCGAGCGACGAGTTCTACTATCATTTCGGCATGGCCGAGCTCGAACAGGCGGAGGGCGGCACGCGCCTCTCCGAGCATCCGCTGGTCATCGAGATGCCGGATCTGGCGAGCGTGATGCTGAAGAACTGGAGCTTCCTGCATCTCTCCTGCATGGTGATCGCGCGACCGGTCTTCGAAGCCATCCGCTTCGAGCCGTCGCTGCGGCTGGCTGCGGAAGACGTACTGTTCTTCTGCGATTGCATCCTCAAATCGAAGCGAACCCTGCTCTGCGACGAGGCGGGCGCCGCCCGCGGCATGGGGCTCAACATTTTCCACAGCATAGACAACCGCTCGCCGCAGTTCCTGCGCCAGCAGTTCAACACCTGGGTGGCGCTCGACACGCTGGAGCAGCGTTTCCGCTCCCGGCCGGGTGACGTGGCGTCGATCGCCTCCTACAAGAACACGGCACGCCGGCAGGCGCTCTGGAGCCAGGCAGGGCGGGTGAGGCGGCGCCAGGCGCCGGATTTCGGCCTGCTCGCCCGCTGGGTGATGCGCGATCCCGGCTTGATCCGAGCCGCCTTCGAACTTGGGACCGGGAAGCTCGGCCGCAGCGCGCGCTGAAACCTGTTCCGCCCCATTCAATCAACATCCCACGGAGGCCCGCATGCAAGCGTACTACTGGGAATCGCATCACGGCAATTTCGGCGACGATCTCAACCTCTGGCTCTGGGACGCATTGCTGCCCGGCTTCCGGGACGTTCATCCCGAAATTCTGCTGGTCGGCGTCGGCACCGTCCTCAACCCCGTCCTTCTCCCCTCCGGCCAAAAGAAGCTCGTCATCGGCAGCGGTTACGGCTATGGCACGCCGCCGGATGTTGCCAACACGTCGGAATGGGACGTGCGGGCGGTTCGCGGGCCGCTGACGGCCGCAAAACTCGGCCTTTCGCCCGACAAGGCGATCACCGATCCGGCCGCGCTGATCGCCGACATGCCGGAATTCCGCAACCTGCCGAAAGTCCACAGAAAGACCTTCATCCCCCATTGGGAATCGGCCGAGTTCGGCATGTGGGACGCGGTCTGCGAACCGGTCGGCCTCACCTATCTCGACCCCCGCGGCGAAGCCAAATCCGTCATCCGCCATATCGCCCAGTCGGAGCTGGTGATTGCCGAATCCATGCACGGGGCGATCCTTGCCGATGCCTTCCGCGTGCCGTGGATCGCTGTCAGCACGTCCCGTTCGATCAACAATTTCAAATGGAACGACTGGGCAGGCTCTGTCGGCACGACCTACCAGCCCCACTACGTGCCGGTGTCCACCCGGGCCGAAGCGGTCGCCAAGCGTTCGCGTTTCTGGGGCGTGCGCTTCGACGGCCAGCAATCCGCCCATGAAGCCGCACCGGATATCGAGACCCACGGCTCGGAGGTCATCACCCGCAAACCTCCGCCACAGACCGGGCTTCGCGGCATGGCCAAGCAGTTCCTCGCATCGCCCTCCATCCTGGCGCTCTGGCAGGCAAGCCGTGCGACGCCGCGGCTGAGCCCGGACAGCGTTCTGGAAGAGCGGAAGCAGAAATTCCGCACGGTTCTGGACGAGATTCGCCGCGATTATTTCTGAACGGCGGGGATGCCGGGCAGCAGATAGCGCATGCGCATCGGCTCGACCGGCGCCTTGGACGACTTCGCGCGCAGGAGGTCCAGCTTGTCGAGGAAGATGCCGGTCGCGACGGCGGGCAGGACCTGCGGACGGGCGAGCAGGCGGCGGATCGCCGCCAGCTTCCCGGCCTGCGATTTGACGTCGAGGAAGGCGCGCAGCTCGTAACGGTCGCGGATATGGTCGCGATGCCGCGCTATCACGGTCCGCGCCTCTTCGCCGAGCGCGGGATCGGCAAGGATCGCCTCATCAGCCTCATAGAACTTGCGCAAGTCCTCGGTGCGATGCCGGCCGCTCAGCGAATCCCGCCGCACCACGGCGCCATAGCCGCAATGCTCGATCACCTTGTAGCGGGCGCCTTTCGCCAATGCCCGGACATAGAAATCGTAGTCCTCGCCGAGCCGCATCTCCTCCTTGTAGCGCAGCCCGTGAGCCTCCAGGAAATCCCGCCGGATCACCGGTTTCAGGAAGCCCGTCTCGCCGCGCTTCACACCGCGCTTCGAGATATTGCCCTCGACGAATTCGGTGAGCGACATGGTCCGCGCCCGGGTCTCGAACCGTTCGGGATGGGGGATTTCGCTCGGCTCGTAGATGAAGGCGATATTGTCGGCGATGAGGTCCCAGCCCTCTTCCGCCAGCATGGGAGCAAAACGTCCGGGGAAGAAGAAATCGTCCGCGTCGAGGATGGCGATCAGCGGCGCGCTGGATATGGCGATCGCGTGGTTGCGGGCGGCGGAGGGGCCGCGATTCTTCTCGAACGAGACCACCGTCAGCCGGCCTGATCCGTCATCCGCTTCCCGCGCGGCCGCTGCGGTTCCGTCCGTCGAACCGTCGTCGACGACGACGACCTCGCCGACATGCGCCTCGTTCAAGGCCGATCGGATCGCGGTGCGGATTGTTTCCGCAGCATTCTTGGCCGCAATGACGACGCAGATCGTCTGGTGAGCGGTTTCAGCCATAGCCCTCTCCATCCTTCATCGATAGGCGAACTATGGGCTGAGGAAAATGGCCGTGATGTGAAATTTAAGGAAAAACGTTCAGGAAACGCTCAGGTGTCGCCGGCGGGCAGATTGGGCGCCGCGTCGGCGCGAAGACCGTCACGCCGGCTGCTATCCTTGGAACTCTTGGCGGAAGCCGCCTCTGCGGGAAGTCCTCCTTCGCGGAGCTTCTTTTCGCGGCGCACCAGATAAAGAACACCGATGAAATAACCAGCCTGCAGAAGCACGGCACAGATGAGCGTCTGTATAAGCGCCGTATAGGCCGATCCGGTCATAAAATACGCAGCCACCGCAAACACGATCAGAACCCCTGTCATGCTGACAAAGACGCGCGGTGCGTACATGATCCTTCCTCCCGAGCATAAACTTGTTAGTTCGTCGGTCTTTCTGCTCCTCTCCCAATCAAACAACCATATGAGCCTGCAGGAGAGGATTCAAGTTTCCCTATCTCAATTATGCCAGGCTACTAGTGAAACTTTCGTAAGGTTCCCAAGGTTCCCTGGAATACTGGCGGCTCATAGCGTTCTTTATCCCGGTACCACAAGCCCCTTTGCCTCGCTTTTGCCATATTTCTGCCCGGATTTGCCGCGTTTGGAACAATCCTCTGATCGGTTGCCGCAAGCCGGCCTCTCCGCCGATCAACTTTTATTACAAAGGTCTCATGAAGCCGCCGACGATTATTGCGGCGCAGCATTGTATTGCGATGCAACAGAGCTGGGCCTTTGGTCCTAGCCGCAAGCTACTTTGGTCCCACCGTCAAAGATCCACGGCCCAATATAGCTGGCCATGCCGCAAGAATGAACGGCGGAAATAGAATAGCGTGGCTGGAAAGTATTGAACGAAGGCCAAATTTTACGCTCCAAATTTAGTATTTTTAAACATATCGACATGGCCGGCCCAAGCTTATCGCCACTCCTCCCGCTCCGCACGCGCCATGGCGGCTGCCCGCCGGACGCGAGCACACAGAAAATTTGACTGGCATCAAATTCCGAACACAGACTTATTATCCCATGGCTCGGAATGACGCGCCGTAATGGCACCGACTATCGCAAAACCTAAATGGAGTTCACTCTATGAAGTCAGCGACACGTTCGGCAGGTTCGCCGTTTTCAACTCCCGACCAAGCCGACATGGTTCTCCCGACCGGCGGCTTGGCGAAGCGTACCTTCGATATCACCGCCGCCGCCCTCGCCCTGATCCTCTTCAGCCCGATTTTCCTGATGATCGCGGCGCTGGTGAAATTTACCGACAACGGCCCTGTCTTCTACGGACATCGCCGGATCGGCCATAATGGCCGTACCTTCAAATGCCTCAAGTTCCGCACGATGGCCGTCAACGGCGAAGAGATCCTGCGCGACTATCTCAGGGCCAATCCGCAGGCTGTGGAGGAATGGCGGGCGACCCGCAAGCTCAAGGTCGATCCCCGCGTGACGGTCGTCGGCACCGTGCTGCGCAAGCTCAGCCTCGATGAGCTGCCGCAGCTTATCAACATCCTGCGGGGCGAGATGAGCGTGGTGGGTCCGCGGCCGGTCGTCGATGAGGAGTTGAACCTCTACGACAGCTTTGCCGCCTACTACCTGCGGACGCGCCCGGGCCTTACCGGTCTCTGGCAGATCAGCGGCCGCAACGATGTCTCCTACGAAAGCCGCATCGCTTTCGATACCCACTACGTCCAGAACTGGTCGCTTGTCGGCGACTTTGCAATCATCGTGAAAACGATCCCCGCCGTTTGCCTGGCACGCGGCAGCTACTGATCGTTCGTCTTCTCTTGCCACTGAATCCGAAGCCTGTCGCAATGATGGGTTCGGCCAAATGATGAGCCAAAGCGTGGAGCAATTCCGCGCTGTTTGAAGGAAAAATCCATGCAGATACGAACCGCCTCCGCAAGGAGTTTGCGTGTTTTGTGCTTTCTGGCAGGCGCGGTCCTCGTCGCGCTGGCCGGCAATGCCGCCGCCGAGGAGACCGGCTATCGCCTCGGCGTCATGGACAAGCTGCGCATCCGGGTGGCAGAGTGGCAGCCGGCCGAAGGCACAGTCCGCAATTGGGATGCGGTGAGCGGCGATTATACCGTCGGGCCGACGGGCTCGCTTTCCCTGCCCTTCATCGGCGACCTGCCGGCGGCGGGCAGGACGACGACCGACGTGGCGAAAACCATCGGTGAGGAGCTGCGCAGCAAATTCGCGCTGCGCAACCTGCCCTCCGCCTCCGTCGAGATTGCCGAATTCCGCCCTGTCTTCCTGGCCGGCGACGTGCATACGCCCGGCGAATATCCCTATGCTCCGAACCTGACCGTTCTGAAGGCCGTAAGCCTTGCCGGCGGGCTTCGCCGGTCCGATGCCGGGCAGCGTTTCGCCCGCGATTTCATCAATGCCCGCGGAGATGCCTCCGTCTACGATTCCGAACGCTGGCGGCTCCTGGCCCGCCGCACCCGGCTTCTGGCGGAAGTCTCGGGCGCAACCGAACTCAAAGCTCCGCCGGAACTTCAGAGCGTTCCCAATGCCGACCAGTTGATCGCCAGCGAAGCCTCGCTCATGAAATCGCGGCGGGATCGCTACGAGCTTCAATTGAAGGCGCTGACGGATCTCAGGAGCCTTCTCGAGAGCGAGGTCCAGTCGCTTGCCCAGAAGTCCGAGACCCAGAAGCGTCAGCTTCAGCTCGTCAGCGAGGATCGCGAGAAGATGGCGCGGTTGACCGAACAAGGCCTGGCGACCTCCAGCCGGCGCCTGACCGCCGAGGAACGGGCAGCCGACCTCGAGTCGAACATGCTGGATACGGATACGGCAGCGCTTCGTGCCAAGCAGGATATCAACAAGGCCAACCAGGACGAGATCAACCTGCGCAACGACTGGGAAGCCCAACGCGCCAAGGAATTGCAGGATACCGAGGCCGATCTCGAAAAGCTCGGGCTGCAGCTCGGCACCAGCCGCGAATTGATGTCGGAAGCGCTGGCGCAATCGGCCGAGGCGCTGAAATTCGACCCCACCGGCAAGAGCGCCACCATCAAGTATGTCGTGGTGCGCGACGAGGGCCAGGGGCCGAAGGAGATCACGGTGGACGAAAACGCCCGGCTTCTGCCCGGCGATGTCATCAAGGTCAGCTCCGAGCTCCTGATGCAGTGAGGTTCGCATGAGGATCGCCAAATCTGCGCTGATCGATCCGGCCCGCAACGAGATGTATGGCGTGGCCGCGGTCGCGCTGTCCTTCTTCGTCTTTGCCTATTCGAGCCGGTTCGGCCAGATTTCCGTCCTCGCCTATTACGGCCTCTGGTTCCTGCTGGTCCTCGTCGATTACCGCCGCGTCCTCGGCAATTCCTTCCGGTATCTGTGGGTTTTCGCCTTCGCGCTGTTCTGCTTCCTGTCGGCCTTCTGGTCGCCGGCCTTCGGCATATCGCTGCGCACGGCGATCCAATATCTGACGCACATCGTCTGTGCGCTGGTCGCCATGCGCACGATGAGCGTGCTGACGCTGTCGCGTGGCGCCATCGTCGGCTGCGCCATTGTGCTGATGTATTCGATGCTGTTCGGCACCTATCTCTACGATTCGATCGACGGCACCTACAGCTTTGTCGGCGCGTTCTCCTCGAAGAACCAGCTTGGGCTCTATGCCTCGCTCGGCGTCTTCTTTTCTTATGCGACCGTGATGATCTTCCGGGCGCGCGGCCTCTGGCTCATCGGCTCCGGCCTGATCGGCCTGCTTTCGGCCTATTCGCTCCTGGCATCGCAATCGGCAACCTCCGTCATCACCACGCTCGGCGTGGTCGCTCTTTGCCTCGGCATGCAGGTGATGATGTCGCTGACGCCGCAGACCCGGCGGATATTCTTCGCCGCGGCCTTGGTTCTGGTGGCGGTCGCCGCCGTCGGCGCCCTGCAGTTCGGCGCCATGGATGCCATCCTGGCGATCTTCGGCAAGGATTCGACCCTGACCGGCAGGACCTATCTCTGGCAGCAGGGCATTGCCGCAGCCGGCGACAATCCCTACTTCGGAATAGGCTATCAGGGATATTGGGTGCCGGGCTTCGCCCAAGCGGAGCGCTTGTGGCAGGAATTCTTCATCGCCGGTCGCAGCGGCTTCCATTTCCACAACACCTATATCGAGACCATGGTGGAAACCGGTGTGTTCGGCACGGTTTTCCTCACCCTCATTCTGCTGACGACCCTCTTCGGCCATCTGAGACGCCTGCTCACCACCGGCAAAAACCCGGAAGCGCTTCTCCTCGTCGGCATAGCCAGCCTGCTGCTGGTGCGTTCCTTCGTCGAGATCGACATCATGCACCCCTATCATGTCGGCTCGTTCCTGCTCTATTTCGCCGCCGGCAGGCTGGCGGTCGCACAGTCCTCTCATCGGGCCCGGCGGACCTATTTCGATCAATTCGTTTCCAGCCCCAACGGCGTGCAAGCGGGCTGAATGCTATCGACCCCGCGTATCGGATGACCCCGGCCGCGCGTTGAAGGACATCCAAGATGCAGACGCTCTACTCCATCCAGTATTTGAGAGCATTCGCGGCAATGGCCGTCGTGATCTTTCACGCCGGCGAGCGCACCGGCCTGCATTTCACGATCGGCGCTGCCGGCGTCGACGTCTTCTTCGTGGTCAGCGGTTTCATCATGATGGTCATCAGCGATACCCGGCCGGTCAGCCCCGCCGGCTTCTTCCGCAACCGCCTTCTGCGCATCGCGCCCGCCTACTGGGCCGCGACCCTCGTCATGGTCATCGGGGCGGTCGTGGGCCTCTTTCCGAACCTGAAGCTCGACCTCGCCCATACGCTCGGATCCTTCTTCTTCATGCCCGTAGCCTCGCCGAACAGCGGAAAGCTATGGCCGGTCCTGGTGCAGGGATGGACGCTGAACTACGAAATCTTCTTCTATGCTATATTCGCCCTGATCCTGTTCCTGAAACCCGCTTCGCGGCTTCCGGCGCTCGCCGTCCTGTTCGGCCTGCTTGTCGCCGCCGGAGCAGTGTTGCAGCCGGAAAATCCGGTCATCGGTTTTTACACGGCGCCCGTGATCCTCGAATTCGTCGCTGGGGCGGCGCTTGCGAAACTGTGGCGCGACCGGCGCCTGCCGTCGCCCTTGGCGGGCCTTCTGCTCGTATGTGCGTCGATAGCGGGCTTTGCGGCGATCCATGTGCTGAAGCTTGAATTCGATGCCTGGTCATGCGGGCCGTTGGCGGTGATGCTCGTACTGGGAGCGCTCGCCGTCGAGGCCGGCGGCAAGTTGCCGGATCTTCCCGCGGTCGCCTATCTGGGCGACAGTTCCTACTCCATCTATCTCTGGCACACCTTTGCCATTTCCGTCGTCGTGCAGGTCGGCGCAGTGCTTTCGCTTGCCGCCCCGGCAATCCTTCTCGCAGCCGTCGTTCTCGGCACGCTGGCGGGCGTCGCCGGTTACGAGTGCCTGGAAAGACCCGTGCAATTCCTCCTCAAGGGAAAGAGGTCCGCCCTCTGGCGCTTGCCGATGCGCCGACCGGCAAGATGATCCCACTTAATCGGTTCACGCCTTTGAAGCATTGGTAGCGGCGCCGAAAAATATCACTGTCCGACGCGGTCGGCGACGACGCGCCAGTTCACCAGCCTGTCCAGCACGGCGCGGATATGCTCCGGCTTGCGGTTCTCGTAATCGAGATAATAGGCATGTTCCCAGATGTCGATGCCGAGATAGGCCGGACGCCCGACGGCGATCGGGTTGTTGCCGTCCTCATAGCCGACCAGCGCCAGCTCATTCCGATCGTCGCGCGTGAGCCATACCCAGCCGGTTCCGAACACTTCGTCGGATACCGCAATCGCTCGATCGGTGAAGCCATCGTAGCCGTCGAACGTATCGTCGATCATGGCCGCGAGATCGCCCTCGGGCCGGTTCGGGCCGCCCGGCGTGAACTGTTCCCAATAGGCCACATGGTTCCAGGCCTGGGCGGCGTTGTTGAAGATTTTGGCATCCGCCTCCGAATCCGCGGAAGCCTCGACGATGCCGGCGAGGTCCATATCCGCATAGCGGGTACCGGCCGCAAGCTGGTTCAGCTTGTCGAAATAGGCCTTGTGATGCTTGCCGTAATGCAGCGATACGGTCTTCGCCGATATGGCGGGTGCGAGCGCATCTTCCTTGAAAGGCAAAGCTGGCTGGCTGAGCGGCAGCGCCGCCCGGGCGATGTTGGGTGTGGGGAAAACGGCAGCGGCAGCGGTGAGGGCGCTGGCGGTCAGAACGGCGCGTCGTGTCATATCCATCGGAAAACCTCCTGAAAGCGGGTGATGACACGCGAACCCGGGAAGACTGCAAATGTTTCCTCAAAGAGCCGTTATCGCTTCTCCCATCACTGCCTGGAGGCCAGGCGCTGGTCGAATGGAGAAACCGCCGCACGGATGAAATCCACCAGCTTCTGGGAGGCGAGCGACAGCGGCCGGCCGTTCGGCGTCAGCAGCCAGACATCCATGAAGGTTTCCGGCAGCAGCGCCCGCCGGACAAGCCGCTCCTCGGAATAGTCGAGCCCGACGAACGGCGGCACGATCGAGACGCCGACGCCGTTGGCGACGAAGCTGCAGGCGGTTTCCGAAAGGGGCACTTCGATGCGGTTGCGCTTCTGGACGCCCTTGAGCTGGAAAGCCCGGTCGATCGTCATCAGCGAGCAGTCGTCGCGGAAGAGCGAGATGAAGCTCTCGTTGCGCAGATCGTCGATCTCGATCACCTGCTTTTCGGCAAGCGGATGCCTTGCCGGCAGGATGCAGACCATGGCGAAGCGCATGATCACTTCGGCGCTGACATTCGGATGGTCGAAGGGCAGTACGCTGAGGCCGATATCGATCTGTCCGGCGGACACTAGTTCCCCGATCCGCGGCGAAGTCTTGCTCTGCAGGGTGAAGTGAATGTCCGGCTGTTCGGCGAGGAAGGGGGAAAGCGCGTTGGAGAGATAGAGGGTTGCCAGCGCTGGCGGAGCCGCGATCGTCACCTCGCCCCATTCCCGGTTGCGCACGGCTTCCGCGAGCCGGGCGATCCGCTTGGTGCCGGAGAACATCCGTTCGACCTCGACCGCCATCATCCGCGCCTCCAGCGTCGGCACCAGCCGGCCGCCGCTGCGCGTGAAGAGCTGGAACCCGCAGGCTTCCGAAAAGCTGCGCAAGAGCTTGCTGACGGCCGGCTGGGAAATGCCGAGCCTCTCGCCCGCAAGCGTCACCGATCCGGTTTCGATCGTGGTGTGGAAGGCTTCAAGCTGCCTGATGTTCATGATCGGCCGATCTCCTGCATGCCGCGATATTCGACATGAGTTTTGGTTATAATGACGGGAGAACAAGCTATTTGACAATCATATTGTCAAGGCGCTTTATCATGCAAGCGATGCCGGTTGCAGACCGAAGAAGGGCGATATTCAAGGAAAAGAGCGCCGCTCCCGACGGCAATCCGGCTCCGCAAACAATCATCTGCAGGCCCATTCCGGTCCGGCGGGCGGCTTCTCGTGAGGCCGGCTGGTGCACATCCATGCGAAGGCCGCGGCAGGCGGCCCATCAAAGAAGGGAACGACGACATATGAAGAAAATCATCGGCCTGTCCATTCTGGCTCTGGTGGCAGCCGCGCCCGCCAATGCCGCGGTGCTTTCGGTCTGCATCGAAGGTTCGCCGGAAGTCTTCAACCCGCAACTCACCAGCAACGGCACGACGTCCTATGTCCTCGGCCAGATCTACGACGGCCTGGTTTCCGTCAAAGCCGGATCTTCAGACATCGAGCCGGCGCTTGCCGAGAGCTGGACCGTTTCGGACGACGCCCGCACCTATACGTTCAAGCTGCGCCAAGGCGTCAAGTGGCAGTCGAACGACAAGTTCACGCCGACCCGCGAGTTCAACGCCGATGACGTGATGTTCACCTTCGAGCGGATGATGAAGCCCGAGCATCCCTATGCCAAGGTCAACGGCGGCAACTTCATCACCTTCAACACCAAGCTCGCGGACGCGCTGGAATCGGTGAAGAAGATCGACGACTATACCGTCGCCTTCACCTTGAAGAACCCGCTCGCCCCCTTTATCGGCATCATGGCCCACCAGTCGCTGGCGATCACCTCCGCCGAATATGCCGACGCCCTGTCGAAGGCAGGCACGCCGGAACTCATCGACCGCCAGCCGATCGGCACCGGCCCTTTTGAGCTGCAGGCCTATCAGCAGGATGCAGTCGTCCGCCTCGTGCCCTTCAAGGATACCTGGGGCGCCGCGATCAACAATCCGGCCCGCACGCCGATGCTCGACGGCGTCGTCATGGCGATCAGCGCCGACGCTTCGGTACGCCTGCAGCGCGCCATGGCCGGCGAATGCCAGATCGCGCTTTATCCGAACCTCGCCGATCGCGCGATGATCGAGAAGAGCGAAACCCTCAACCTCGTTCAGACTCCCGTCGCCTCTACCGGCTTCATCACCTTCAACTTCAGGGAAGACAAGTTCAAGGACAAGCGCGTCCGCGAGGCGCTGGCCCACGCGATCAACATCAAGCCGCTGGTCGATCTCGTCTATGACGGCATGGGCACCGTCACCGGCGCGGTCATCCCGCCGTCGCTCTGGGGCTATGACAAGGATGTCGGTGCCTACAGCTATGATCCGGAACTGTCGAAGAAGCTGCTCGCCGAGGCAGGCTTGCCCGATGGTTTCTCGACCCAGCTCTGGGCCGTGCCGGTTTCGCGTCCCTACATGCCGAACGGTCGCCGCGCCGCCGAGATGATCCAGGCCGACTGGGCCAAGATCGGCGTCAAGGCCGAGGTCGTCTCCTACGAATGGGGCGAATACATCACCCGCGCCCGCAACGGCGAAGCCGAGGTCGGCATGTTCGGCGGCATCTACGACTTCCCGGATCCGAGCCAGATCCCCAACAACTACTTCACCTGCGATTCCGCCGGAAAGCCGAGCCCGTCGAACATCGGCGCCTGGTGCGACAAGGAGTTCATCGGCCTGATGAACGAGGCCGGTGCGGTGACCGACCGAGCCAGCCGCATCGAGCTCTACAAAAAGGCGCAGGAGGAATTTCACGCGGAAGTGCCGGCCGTCATCCTCGGCGGTGCCGACACGATCACCGCCGTCGCCAAGAGCGTCAAGGGCTACGTCCCGGCGATCTTCGGCACCAGCCGCCTCTCCGGCGTGACTGTCGAATAAAAGCCGACAAATGCCGGCGGTTTATGCCGCCGGCATTTCCCCGGCCCCGGCCGGATCCAAGTTTGAAGTGCAGGAATGGAATAATGCGTGTCTTGATCATCGGCGCCGGCATCCTGGGCGCCAGCACCGCCTATCATCTCGCCTCTCAAGGCGTCGAAGTGGAAATCGTCGACGAAGCCCATCAGGGCAAGGCGACCATGGCCGGCGCGGGCATCGTCTGCCCCTGGGCCACCAAGGCGGACGAGCCGGACTGGTACAGAATGTACGCGGCCGGCGCGCGCTTCTATGACGGCCTGATCGAAGGGCTGAAGGCGAAAGGCGAAACCGACCTCGGCTACGGCAAGGTCGGTGCGCTGGTCGTCGCCGAGGACCGAGCCGAATTCGACGCCGCCGCCGAACGCGTCGCGCGCCGCGTCAAGGACGCGCCGGAAGCCGGCACTGTCCGCCACCTGACGCCGGCAGAAGCCCGCGCGCTCTTCCCGCCGCTCCGCGAAGATCTCGACGCGATCCACATTCCGGGTGCCGCCCGCGTCGATGCCCGCCTGCTTTCCGCCGCCATGGTGCGCGCCGCCGTCGCCATGGGCGCGAAATTCCGCGGCGACTACGTGACCCTGAAGCTCGACGGCGATAGCGCCCGCTGCCTCGACAGCAACGGCGCTGAGATCGCGGCCGACGAGATCATCGTCACCGCCGGCGCCTGGGCTTCGCAGATTCTCCGCCCGCTCGGCCTCACGCATCCTGTCGTGCCGCAGAAGGGCCAGATCGTCCATCTGCGCCTGCCCGGCGTCGCGACCGCCAAATGGCCGGTCGTTCTGCCGATGAGCAGTCACTACATGCTCGCCTTCGACGATTCCCGCGTGGTGATCGGCGCAACCCGCGAGAACAATTCCGGTTTCGACTACCGCGTCACGGCGGCGGGCGAGCATGAGGTTCTGGGCGCCGGCCTCAATATCGCGCCGGGCCTTGCCAACGCGACGCTGATCGAGACCCGCATCGGCTTCCGCCCGGCCGGCGAGACGATGAACCCGATCCTCGGCCGCGTCCCCGGCATCGTCAATCTGACGCTCGGCAATGGGCTCGGCGCCGGCGGCCTGACCATCGGTCCCTTCGCCGGCGCACAGCTCGCCAGGGTCGTGACCGGCCAGGCGACCGACATCCCGCTCGACCGCTACGCCCCGCAAGGCCGCGCCTGAGCCGCCCTGTCCCTCCAGCTTCACCCCGACCTGCCGCGACGACGCGGCGGGCATCCTTCCCTTTGTCAAAGGAATGCTCAAAATGATCAAACGTCACCGCAAACACCGCATCATGCACGGCGCCGTCGAGCATAACGGCGTGCTCTATCTCGGCGGCCACGCCGCCGGCGACATCTCGGTCGGCATGAAGGAGCAGACGCAGCAGACCTGCGCCAAACTCGACGAAGTGCTCGCCGAATGCGGCTCCGACAAGAAGCACATCCTCTCGGCCCGCATCTATCTCTCCGACATGTCGCGCAAGGAGGAGATGAACGAGGCCTGGCTCGAATGGATCGAGGCCGACGACCTGCCGTCGCGCGCGACGATCGGCGTCGCCGATCTCGGCGATCCCAGGCGGCTGATCGAAATCGTGCTGATCGCCGCCAAGAAGTAAGACGAATGACGGGCGGGCTCAGGCTCGCCCGTCTTGCATTTCAGGACTGGAGGACGGACATGACGGACAAGCCGAACCGGATCGACGATCGTTACGCCACGGCTGAGAAATACACGACGCTGCGCGGCATCTATAAGGACGCGCAGCGCCGGCTTTCGGAGATCGACTGGAATTATCTTTCCTGCGGCACCGGCGACGAGGTGACGCTTCGCGAGAACACCGCCGCCTTCGACGAGATCCGGTTCGAGGTGCCGCTCTTTGCCGGCATCGGCAATCCCGACACGCGCACGAGAGTGCTCGGCTTCGACCTGAGTTTCCCTGCCTTTATAGCGCCCTTCGGCGGCGGCGAGGCCGTCTTCCATCCGGAAGGACATCTGGCGATCGGCCGGGCCGCCGCCTCCGTCGGCATTCAGCAGATGGTGCCGGTCGCGGCCGCCCATTCGCTGGAAGACGTCGCCAAGGCCTCGCCCGTCGCATCCGTCTTCCAGATGACCTTCGTCGGCGACGATGGCGCAGTGCTCGACATGATGGAGCGCGCCAAGGCCGCCGGCTACAAATATATCTGCGTCACCTATTCGCCGATCCGCCAGTGGCGCGAGCGGATGATGGAGGACCGGTTTTCGATCCGCGGCGAAACAGGCCCATCGAACTTCGGCCCCGGCAAATCCGATCCGGCGGCACTCACAGAGCTTCTCGATTTCACGCAGCCGCGCTGGACCTGGGCTCAGGCCGCAAGCGTCATCAGGAAGGCCCCGCTACCCTGCATCGTCAAGGGCGTGTCGAGCGTGCGCGATGCCAGGGCCTCGCTCGATGCCGGCGCCGTCGGCCTCTATGTCTCGAACTATGGCGGCCGCACGATCGACCGCACGCCGTCGGCGCTGGAAACGCTTCCCGCGATCCGTGAAGCCGTAGGCAGGGATGTGCCGATCGTCTTCGATTCCGGCATCCGCCGCGGCAGCGATATCGCCGCCGCCGTCGCGCTCGGCGCGGATGCCGTGGCGCTCGGCCGGATCGTCGCTTACGGGCTTGCGGCCGATGGCGAATACGGCGTCAAGCGGACGCTGGAGCTCTTGCAGCGCGAATTCTGGACGACGCTCGGCCATCTCGGCTGCTCGACCGTCGCCGAACTGTCCGGCGATGTCATTGCCCCAAAGCGCTGAACCTCACGCGATCTGCACGAGATGGCCGGGAGAGATCTCGCGATATTCGCGGGGTTTTACCACGTAGTCGGCGGGACGGATCGGGCTCTTCAGCTCGTCATTGGCGGCCATGCGCTTTTCGCGGCGGCGGTCCGGGTCCGGCACGGGAACCGCGGCCATCAGCTTCTTCGTATAGTCGTGCTGCGGATTGCCGAAGACCGAGGCGCGCGGGCCGATCTCGACGATCTCGCCGAGATACATCACCGCCACGCGGTGGCTGACGCGCTCGACCACCGCCATGTCGTGGGAGATGAACAGGAAGGCGAGGTTCAGGCTCTGCTGCAGGTCGAGCATCAGGTTGATGACCTGCGCCTTGATCGATACGTCGAGCGCCGAGACGCTTTCGTCGGCGACGATCACCTTCGGCTCCAGCGCCAGCGCCCGGGCGATGCAGATGCGCTGCCGCTGGCCGCCGGAGAATTCGTGCGGATAACGCGTCGCCATGTCCGGCGTCAACCCCACTTTGCGCAGCATGTCGGCGACGACCTCCTTCGCTTGCTTCGACGTTCCCATCTTGTGCTCCAGATAGGGTTCGGCGATCGCCTGGCCGACCGTCATGCGCGGGTTCAATGAGGCGAACGGGTCCTGGAAGATCATCTGCACGGATTTGCGCATCTCGCGCATTTCCCGCTTGTCGAGTGAGACCATATCGCGCCCTTCGACGATGACCGAACCGGAATCCGGCTCGATCAGCCGCATGATGGCGCGGCCGGTCGTCGATTTGCCGCAGCCGGATTCTCCGACCAGCGAAAGCGTCTCGCCGGCCTGGAGATCGAAGGAGACGTTCTCGACCGCATGCACCCGGCCGCTCAGGCGCCCGAACAGGCCGGAATGGATATCGAAGCGCTTGGAAAGGTTCTTGACCTCGAGGATCGGCTTGTCCTTCGCGACCGTGTCCGGCACCTCGACCGGCGTGTTGGACTCGCCGGTTGCCGTGTTGACCACCGGAAAGCGCAGGGGCCGCCCGTAGGGCTGCATCGATCCGAGCACCGGCACGGCGGAAAGCAGCGCCCGGGTGTAGGGATGTTTGCCGCGATGGAAGATGTCGGCCGTCGCGCCCGTTTCCACCTGCTCGCCGCGATACATGACCACCGTCCTGTCGGCGATCTCCGCGACCACGCCCATGTCGTGGGTGATGAAGAGGACCGAGGTCCCCTCGTCGTCCTGCAGCATCTTGATGAGATCGAGGATCTGGCCCTGGATCGTCACGTCGAGCGCCGTCGTCGGCTCGTCGGCGATGAGAAGCTTCGGCTTCGAGGCTAAGGCCATGGCGATCATCACGCGCTGGCGCATGCCGCCCGAAAAGCGGTGCGGATATTCGTCGAAGCGCGAGGCGGCGGATGGGATGCGCACCTTTTCGAGCAGCCGGATCGTCTCGGCTTTCGCTTGCGCCGCCGACATGTTCTTATGGCAGAGCAGCGCCTCCGAAATCTGGTCGCCGATGGTGAAGAGCGGATTGAGGCTCGTCATCGGCTCCTGGAAGATCATCGAGACGTCGTTGCCGCGCACCTTGCGCATCTCGTGTTCGGGAAGAGAAAGCAGATCGCGTCCGCCGAGCATGATCCTGCCCTGAATGCGGCTCGTGCCTTCCTGCAGCAGCCGCATGATCGACAGCGACGTGACGCTCTTGCCGGAACCGCTCTCGCCGACGATCGCCACCGTCTCGCCCGGCGCGACCGAGAAGGAAACGTCCCGCACCACCGGCTTCCATTCGCCATCCACATTGAACGAAGTGGTGAGGTGCTCGACGGAGAGAACCGGTTCGAGGGCCTCGATGGTTTTTGTCTGCGACGTGCTCATGATCGTTCCCTTGTTCTGTCGTTGTCCGCAGGGCCGACGCTTATGGAAGGTCGGGCGGTGCGGCATCCTTAACCCTCCCCCTTGTGGGGAGGGTGGCCGGCAGGCGGGAGGGGTCTTTTCTGTTCGAGAAAGATCCCCTCCCCAACCCCTCCCCACAAGGGGGAGGGGCTCCACGCACCGCCTTATATTCTATATGCGCTGCCCTGCTATCCACCCATCTCTCAATCCGGCCAGCGCAGCACGCTGTCGAAGCGGTGCCTGCTGCGGTCTTCGATCGGCGTGGCGATGATCTCGTTGGAGGCGCGCGCCTTGTCGAGCTCCTCGGCGAGCCGGTTGGCGACGATCGTCTCCTGGCCCGGATGCAGGTTGCACGGATCGAGGTAAAAGTGATTGTGCTCCACCTCGTGGTCGCGGACGATGACCGGCGGGTTGCCGCGGGCGAGCGCTGCCGCAAGGTCCCAGGCGGTGATATGCGCCTCCTGCGGCGAGAGGATCACCCGCATGCGGTCGAGCGGGTTGTTGGTCGGGTCGGGCTCGATCAGCGCCGTCACCCCTGGCCGGCCGTCCAGCGTCCTTTTCCAGAGATTGAGATAACCCGTCTCCCGCTCGCGGATACCCGCATGGTCGCGCTTCTGCCAGGCCTCCAGCGCCGCCATGACGCCGTAGATGCTTTCCTTGCCGACCTTCATGCCGCGGCCGATGCCCATGTTCTGCAGGAAGGCGCTGCGCACCAGTTCCTTCTTGCCGGCGACGATGCCGGAGGTCGGACCGCCCAGGAACTTGTGGCCGGAATAGAGCGCGATATCCGCTCCCTGTGCCAAAAAGAGCTTCAGGTCGTATTCCGAAGCCGCATCGACGATGACAGGCACGCCCCTGGCATGCGCGATCTCGACGAATTCGGTCAGATGCAGCAGGCCGTAATCGACGACGTGATGCGACACGACATAGACGGCGGCGGCCGTCTTTTCGGTGATCGCGTTTTCCAGGTGGAACCGGTGCGTGGATGTCGCCTGGCCGATCAGCACGACCTTGCCGCCGGCAAGCCGGATCGCCTGATCCACCGGCGCGCCGTAGCTCACCACATGGCCCGTCTGCACGATCACCTCGTTTTTGTCGGGCGTCACGTCCGGCAGTCTCTCGATGGCGAGCAGGTTGTCGCCGGTCATGGCGCCCGCGACCGCGAGCGTGATGCCGGAGGAGCAGGAGGCCGTGACGAAACCCGCCTCGCCGCCCGTCAGCCTCGCGATGACGGCGCTTGCCTTGCGCTGCAGGTCGTTGATCTCGACGAACTGCGGCAGGATCGCCGCCATCGCCTCGATCACTTCGGGAACGACGATCGAGGCGCCGAGGCTGGTCATCGTGCCGGAAACGTTGATGACGGGCCTGAGGCCGATCTTGGTGCGGATATCATCGGGCATTCTGTCTCTCCAAAGTGCTGTCTCTTCAAAAGAATGGCGGCTGCGGATTGTCATCGACAGCTATGCCATAGTAATGTAATAGCCTCCCGAAGCCAGACGAGGAGCCCCGCAAGGCCCTCCAAGAGGAGCATCGAGTTGGACGCCAAGACCTCATCCGCAGCATTCTCCGAAGACATGGTTTCGGCGGAAGAAACCGGGGCCAAGGCCGCGCGCCGCTCGCGCGTGAGCGGCATCGACCGTGCGCTGCAGGTGATTGACTATCTTTATGAAACGGGTTCGCCCGCAGGCGCTTATGCGATCGCCAAGGCGGTCAAGGCGCCGCTTTCCACCGTCTACGTGATCATCGACGATCTCGTTGAAAAGAACATGCTGGCCCGCAATGCGGACGGCTCGATCTGGCTCGGGGCGCGGCTCTATCATTATGGCCTGGCTTACGCCCGCTCCCTGGACTTCATGAGCGTCGCCACCCACGAGATGCACGATCTCTGCCGGCAGGCCGGCGAGACGGTGCAGGTCTGCGGCCGCGACGGCGACTATATGCTGGTGCTCGCCATGGCGGACGGTCCGAGCCATTTCCAGGTGGCCTCGCGCGTCGGCACCCGCGTGCCGCTCAACTGGACGGCGTCGGGCCGCCTCCTGGTCGGCCATCTGCCGGAAAGCGAAAGGATGGAGCTCTTCAAGCGCTGCGCCCGCACCTCGCCCACCGGCCGCGCCGAGATCGACGCCCGCACACTTTCCGATTCTGCCGGAAAAGCCTTTCAGGAGCGCCTTTCGATCCAGGTGGCCGAATCCGATTACGCCGTCGCCTGCATCGCCTCGCCGGTCGTCGACCGGGACGGCCAGTGCGTCGCCACCATTTCGATCGTGCTGCCGGAACAGAAGGTCTTTTCCGACGGCAACCACTACGGAGAGCACGTTCGTGCCTCTGCGGAGCGGATCGAAAAGCTGATGGGCTGGCGCAGCCACTGACCTTGTCTCCTTAATCGGTGAGCGAGACGATCGCCTCGATCTCCACCGTAATATTGCCCGGCAGCGACCCGAAGCCGACGGCCGAGCGGGCATGCTGGCCCGCCTCGCCGAAGACTTCGATGAAGAGATCCGAGCAACCGTTGATGACGCTCGGATGATCCTCGAAATGCGGCACGGCATTCACCATGCCGAGCAGCTTCACCACCCGCTTCACCCGTGAAAGGTCGCCGAGCGCCTCGTGCATGACGGCGAGCAGGTTGATGCCGGTGAGCCTGGCATGCTGGTAGGCCTGGTCGACGCCCACATCGCCGCCGACCTTGCCGGCATGAAGATGGCCGTCCACCTCGCGCGGCCCCTGGCCGGAGAGATAAAGCATGTTGCCTTCGCAGACATGCGTCAGAAAATTGGCGATCGGCGGCGGCGACGGCGGAAGCTCTATGCCGAGCGCAGCGAGCCGCTCGTAAGGCGTTTGCAGCCCTTGGGCGGCCTTTGCTGGAGACGTGTTCACGTAAACCCCTGTCATGCTATTTCTTTGGTGATTTCGGTATTCTGCTCACCGCCACGAATACCCGTGGCTGTGACGGACGAGCTTGCGGGCACGCGGAATGTAGCGGCTGGCCGTAATCGCTTCCGAACCGATGACGGCGTAGCGCGGTTCGAAAAGCTTGCTGAGACGCGAGACGTCGCCGTTGGAATCCGTCGCCTCCAGATCGGAATCGACGAGATCGAAGACGGTGAAATCGGCGCGCTCCCCGATCGACAGCCGGTTCTCCATCGAAAGCTTGATGACCGACGCCGGATGATGGGTGACGGCCTCCACGACCTTGTCGAACGGCATGCCGACCGAAAGCAGCTTGGACATGGTGGTCGCCAGATCCCAGACCGGGAAGTTCATCGAATGGCCGTGCAGGTCCGTCGAGATGGAGTATGGCAGCAGGCCGCGGGCGATGGCCGCTTCCGCGACCTTGAACGAGAAGGAGGCGCCGCCATGGCCGATATCGAGGCGGATGCCCTCGCCTGCGCAGCGCTCCGCGAGATTGTAGAGGTCCTCGTCCTCCATGATGCTCGAACCGGCCTTGCCGTTGAAGCAATGGGTGACGACGTCGCCGGGGCCGAGGATTTCCAGGACCTCGTCATAGAGCGCCGGCGGCTCGCCGACATGCACCATCATCGGCACTTTCAATATCTTGGCGATCTTCTTGCCGAGCTTGACGGGGGTGACGCCCCAGGAACCGGTGATCACGTGGCTCGCACGCACCTTGATGCCGACGATGTGGTCTTCGTTTTCAGCGTAGCATTCGAGGATGCGGTCGAGGTCGATATCGCGGATGTCGCGCAGTTCGGCGACGCGGTTGCAGGCGACGAGGCCGATCGAGCCGAGGTTCAGGAAGGCCTTGATGCGTTCCTTCGACGGCTCGATGATATACTCGCGAAAACCGTGGAAATTGGCTTCGCCGGCCGAGCCCGCATCGACGAGCGTCGTGACGCCGCGCTCGGCGCCGCATTCGGACGGACGGATCGATATGTCGGTCCCGCCATGCCAGATATGCACGTGCAGATCGACCCAGCCCGGCGAAATCCAGGCGCCCTTGCCGTCGATGCGCTCCGCATCGGCAGGCGCGGCAAGCGAGGAGCCGATCGCGGCGATCCTGCCATCCGCGCCGACGAGGATGTCGGTGACGCCCGCCGGCTTGTCGGTGCCGAAGGCCATCGGCTTCACATTGGTGAGGAGGAGCGGCTTGCCCGCCTTTTCACCGGTCATCTTAGAGGTCCTTTCGAAGTCTTGGATCGAGCATGTCCCTGAGCCCGTCGCCGACCATCTGCAGCGAGAGCACGGAGAGAATGATGGCGAAGCCCGGGAAGTAGGTCATCCAGTCGGCCTGGCCGATATACTGGCGGCCGGCGGCGATCATGGTTCCCCATGTGGGGATTTCAGGACTTACACCCAGTCCGAGGAACGAGAGCCCGGCTTCGGCCAGCATGGCGCTGGCGAAGAGGAACGTGCCCTGCACCAGGATCGGCGAGACGAGATTGCGCAGGACGTGCCGCGTCATGATGTGGAAGGTGGAAATGCCGAGCGCCTTCGCCGCCTCCACATAGGGGAGTTCCCGGATCACCAGCGTCGAGGCGCGGACGATGCGCGCGAGCCGCGGCGAATAGACGATCGAGAGCGCCACGATGACGGTCACCAGCGACGGGCCGAGGGCTGCGACGAGCGCGATCGCCAGCAGGATGTCCGGAAAGGCCATCATCGCGTCGATCAGCCGGGCGATCGGCGTGTCGAGCTTCTGGAAGAAACCCGCGAGCAGGCCGAGCGTCACCCCGATCAGCGCCGACAGCGTCACGACCGCCGCGCCGACCAGCAGCGACAGCCGCCCGGCATAGATGGTGCGCGAGAAGACGTCGCGGCCGAATTCGTCGGTGCCGAACCAGAACATCTCGCTCGGCGGTTTCAGCCGGTTGACGATCGAAAGCTTCGACGGCGAATAAGGCGCGATCCACGGCGCTAAAACCGCGAGCAGGACAAAGATCGTCAGCACGATCACCCCGGCGGCAACGGTCTTGCGCTTCAGGAGACGCCGGAGGAATTTGCTGCGCTCGCCGGCGGCCGGCTTTTCAGTGGTGGTTGCGATGTCGACCATCAGTAGCGCACCCCCTTTAATAACGTACTCGGGGATCGACAGCCAGGTAGAGCATGTCGATCGCGAAATTGATGAGGACATAGAGGCCGGCGATGACGAGCAGCGCCCCCTGGATCACCGGATAGTCGCGGCGAAGCACGGCGGAGACGACCAGATTGCCGACGCCCGGCAGGCCGAAGACGGTTTCGGTGACGACGGCGCCGGAGATCAGCACGGCGGCCGTCAGGCCGAGGACGGTGAGGATCGGGATCAGAGCATTCTTCAGCGCATGTTTCAGCACGACGCGGCGCTCGATGAGGCCCTTGGCGCGGGCGGTGCGGATATAGTCGTCGCCGAGCACGTCGAGCATCGAGGCGCGGGTGAAGCGCAGGATCAGCGCCGAGGAGACGAGGCCGAGCGCAAAGGCGGGCAGCGTCAGGTGGTACATCCGTTCGGCGAAGGAAGCGCCCGGCCCGCCATAGCCCGAGACGGGGAAAACGTTGAAACGCACGGCGAAGAACTGCATCAGGATGAGGCCGAGCCAGAAACTCGGAATGCTCGCCGCCAGCATGGCGACGGTCGTCGACAGCTGGTCGATGAAGGAGCCGCGCCGGTAGGCGGCATAGATGCCGATCGGCAGCGCGATGACGCTCGCGATCAGAAGCGAGAAGATCGTCAGGAAGAAGGTCGGCTCGGCCCGCTCCATCAGGGCGGAGGTGACGGGCATGTTGAGGAAGATGGATTGGCCGAGATCACCCCTCAGGAGCTGGCCGATATAAAAGATGTACTGGATCGCGATCGACTGGTCGAGGCCGAGCTGGGTCCTGAGTTGTGCAATGTCTTGCGGCGTCGCATCGGGGCCGAGCATGACGGCGGCGGGATCGCCCGGCGTCACGCGCACGATCACGAAGACGATCGTGACGACGAGGAACATCACCACGATCATGCCGGCGACGCGTTGAAGGATGTAACGTATCATTGGGTCGGTTCCTGTGTCCGCAAACGGACAGGATCGAGACCGGGCGCCGGCCACGGCCGGCACCCGAACTCATCGAAGCGGCTTACTTCTTGATCGACGCGTTCCAGAAATAGGGCCACGGCGCCGGATCGACACCTTCGAGCTTCGTGGACACCGCAGCGACCGCATTGAAATCGCCGATCTTCATGAACGGAACGTCGGCATAGATGGCCTTCTGCACGTCGGCCCAGAGCGCGACGCGCTTGTCCGGATCGACCTCCGAAGTGAACGCATCGACCGCCGCCTTGCGGGCCGGCGTGTCCCACCAGCCCGGCGAGCTGGTCGAAAGCGAGCCGATCAGCGCCGGTTCCGGCAGGAAGGGGCTGTGGGTGATGTAGATGTCCCAGAGCGCCTTGTCGGCGCGGCGCTGGGTAAGCGTCGCCCAGTCGACCACCTGCATGTCGACAGTGAAGCCGGCAAGCTTGAGGTATTCGGCGGCGACCTGCGCCATCTTGTAGTGGAACTCGTATTGTCGGCTGGTCAGGATGCGGATCGGCTCGCCGTTGTAGCCGGCAGCCTTGGCGGCAGCGGCGGCGCCTTCCGGATCGGCGGTGTTGTAATTGCCCTCGACGCCGGCATCCGTGCTCCAGGTGTAGTTGCCCGGATAGATATTGCCGTCGAGCGTATAGAAATCCGTGCCGCCGAAGGCTGCCGCCATCATGTCTTCCATGCTGAGCGCCTGGCGGATGGCCTTGCGGACCTCGACGTTCTTGGCAACACCCTCGGCCGTGTTGAAGACGAAGACCGGATAACCGAAGGGCTTCAAGAGCAGAGGCTGGGTGGCCTGGGAGGCCTTGAGCTTGTCGAAGGATTCGACAGGCAGGGAATCGACATAGTCATACTGGCCGGAAACGGCCGCCTCGACGCGCGTATTGGGATCCGGGACCGGCACGAAGCGGATCTCGTCGAGATACTGGTGGCGGGCGCCGCCATAACCGTCGCTCTCGCCCTCGCGCGGCTTGTAGCCGTCGAAGCGGGCGAGCTGGATATACTGGTCGGCCTTGCGTTCCTTCAGCATATAAGGGCCGGTGCCGACGAAATCGGTCATCGTGTCGGCCTGCTTCTCGGCCGGGATGATGATGGCGGCGGAGTTGTTGAAGGCGAGCAGCGAGGCGAGCGGCGCATAGGGCTGCTTGAGCTTGATGGTGACGGTCGCCGGATCGGCGGCGGCGATCTCTTCGATGAAGCCGGCGGCCTGCTTGCCGCGCGAGGCGAGCTTTTTCCAGCGGTCGAGCGAGGCGACCACATCTTCGGAGGTCATGTCGCTGCCGTCGTGGAACTTGATGCCGGTGCGCAGCTTGATCGTGTAGGTTTTGCCGTCGGCGCTGATCTCCGGCAGGCTTTCCGCCAGAAGCGGCGTCACCTTCCAGTCCTTGTCGAACGTGTAGAGGGTTTCGAAGATGTGCTGCGTGACGATGCCCACCAGGTCGGCGGTGGAAACCATCGGATCGAGCGTCGGCGGCTCGCCGATCGTCGCGACGTTGATCACCCCGCCCTTTTCCTGAGCCGTCAGGAACGACGGCGTGGCGACGAGCGCGGTGGCGACAAGGAATGCAAGTTTCAATCGCATGTAGGAGGCTCCCGTTTTAGTGTTCCACAATTATGTTATAACGACTTTTATAACAGAATAGCGACGTGGGAGCCTCTGTCAATGGCATGCGCGACGGCCGACGATTGCTGGAATGGGTGAAGCCGGCCGCCCAAGACGCAGCCGGCTTCCGAAAGCATTGATTGTCAGCGGATCCTACCGCGCCACATCCACATGGTGGACGCCATGCGGCAGCGGAATGCGGCCAAGGCGTTCGAGCGAAGGCCGCTCGCCCTTCACGATGCGGAAGACCTCGAGCCCCGGTCCGGTCTCGGCGCCGGCGCCTTCATGACCGTGGAACACAGTGGCAAGGAAATGGTCGCCCGTCAGATCGAAGGTCCCGCCTTCCGGCAGCACGCCCTCGAAAGGATAATCTCCCATCTTTTCGATCGCCCCGGTTTGAGGATCGAAGGTCAGAAGCGTCACCGTCGCCTCGCGCTGGAAGCGCGGCGTTCCGGGCGGAAACGCGGTATCCCGCATGTTGACGGTCGCGACCAGCCGTCCGTCGCGGCTGATGGCAAGGCCCTCGGCCGACCGGTCGGTCGTCGCGGTCGCCACCCGCTCGTGGCGGGCCGTTTCCCTATCCGCGGCAGTGTCTGCAAGACGGATGACGCTGATGCCCGACGGTGTCTGCGGAATGCGGCCTTCGAGCGTCGGCGCCTGCAGGTCGCGACCCCAGTCGGAGGTGATGTAGAAGCGACCGTCCGGCGTGAACCGGCCAACCATCGGATCGCGCCCGGTTTCGACGACATTGCCCCAGGGCGCGAACGCTGCCGTGCCATTGGCCTCCGCCACCTCGAAGAAGGCGATACGGTTCTGCGAGTTGATGTTGACGGCAAGGAAACGGCCCGACGGATGCCAGTGCACGTTGGTTGAAGTGACGCCGCCGCGTGGTCCGGGAACCGTGCCGCTAATCCCGAGATCGGCGAGATCAAAGCGCATCACCTCGCCGAAGCGTCCATCGCGATAGGACACGATCTGGACGAAGCTCGCTTCCGGCGTGTTGGACACGACAGCGATCCGCATGCCGTCCGGACTGATCGAAAGCGCTTCCGGGAAGGCCTCGACCTCGACCGTCGCGGCAATCCGCGGCGCCGATTTGTCAGACAAATCCACCGCGAAGAGACGCCGGCCGGGCGGCAGGTCCCGGATGGTCTCGCCGTTCTCGGGCCGCTCGCCCAGGCGCTCCGCGACGAAGGCCGTCCGGCCGTCCGGGGTGAGCTGCAGGATTTCGGGCGCGGCCGTCACCGAATTCGAGACGGGGACCTCGCCCACGGCCACCTTGCCGTCCTCGATGGAGATCACGGTCAGCGCATCCCGGAAGCCCGCCGAGCGAGGGGTGAGTTGTCCCGTCCCGTAAGTGCTGCCGAAAAACTCCCCGTCGGAGATGGCGGCGATAGTGCCGGCGGAAATGCCGCCGACGAAATCTGGAAGCGAAGCAGCCCCGGCCTGCGGCATGGCAGCGGTTAGCAGCATTGCGGAAAGGGTAAATGTCTTGGTCATCTTCATCTTGCGGCCCGTGTTCGACGTTTGCACGAGCGCAAGGATGTCGGCGATGCTGATTGGCGTCCAATCGGAAGTTCAGCCTCTGTGATAGGCAATCCAGAACAATAAAGAATGCATGTCTGCTGCCGGTATGCGAGGCGAACCGCGCCGCCTCGCACATTGTCATTCGCCATTCCGCTCAATGGATTTCGATGGCGATCTCCTCCGGGGACGGCGCGGTCTTGATCAGCCCCATCTCCTGCATGAACGCGCCGAAGCGGGCGTAGCGCGCTCGATCGAGGGCGGCCGGGCGCTTGGCGAAGCGTGGCAGCGTATCGAAGAAGGCCGTGCGGTTCAGTTCGTCGTCGAGGTTGGGATAGGCCTTGATGAAAAGCTGCCACGCCTCCTGCGGATGGTTGGTGATGAAGATCGAAGCCTGTTCCACGGTCGCCAGGAACCGCGGCAACCTGCTGTCTTCCGCAAGGTCGCGGCGGGTGACGAAGATCAGCTCGTCATAGGCCGGAACGCCGTGCTCTTCCGGGAAGAAGGCGCGCCCCTGATGGCCTTCCAGCTTCATCTGCGTCAGCTCGAAATTGCGGAATCCGCCAAGCGTCGCATCCACCTTGCCGCCGATCAGCGAGGGAGAGAGCGAGAAATTGACGTTGATCAGTTCCACGTCGTCGTTGCTCAGACCTTCGGAGGCCAGCATCCGCTTCAGCATGGCGTCCTCGAAGCCGGTGACCGAGAAACCGACCTTCTTGCCCTTCAAGTCCTTGAGGCTCCTGATCGGTCCGTCCGCCAGCACGGTCACGGTGTTGAGCGGCGTCTCGACGAGCGTGCCGAAGCGGACGAGCGGCAGGCCTGCTTCGTGATCGAGATAGAGATTGGGCTGGTAATGGACGCCGATATCCGCCTGGCCGGCGGAGACGAGGCGCGGCACGGCGGAGGGATCGGAAGGCGGCACGAGTTCGACGTCGAGCCCGGCTGCGGCAAACAGCCCCTGCTCCCGGGCGATCACCATCGGCGCATGGTCCGGATTGACGAACCATTCCAGAAGCACGGTGAGCTTGTCGGTCGCCTGCGACGGAACGGGCGCAAGCGCGCCCGCGAGCGCGATGAAGGAGGCGAAAAGGATGCGGATCATGATGGGGAGTTACTCCTTGATGTGAACGGGGACACGGGATCGGCTTCGCTGGCCCATGGGGCGAGGTTCGCCGTCAGCCGGTCGACGAGAAGCCTGAGAACGAGTGTGAGGCCGGCAAGCACCGTCATTGCCGCGAATACGGTATCGGTCTGCATGCGGGCATTGGCCTGGACCATCACGAAGCCGAGGCCGCCGGAGGCCCCGACCCACTCGCCGACGACGGCGCCGAGCGGCGCCAGCGGCGCGGCGACCCGGAGGCCGGATACGAGATGGGGGATCGCCAGCGGCACGCGCACCCGCACCAGCGTCTGCCAGTGCGTCGCGCCCTCCAGCGAGACGGCGTCGAGGATTTCCCGGTCGGTGCGGCGCAGGCCGTCCGCAAACGCGGAGGCGACGGGAAAGAAGATGATGATGGTCGTCATCGCCACCTTCGAGGCGAGGCCGAAGCCGAGCCAGAGAACGAGGATCGGCGCCAGCACGAAGACGGGAAATGCCTGGACGACGAGGACCATCGGCCAGACGAGACGGCCCAGCCGCGGCAGCGCCGCCACGCCGAAGGCGATGGCGATGCCGAGCACGGAGCCGATCGCGAGCCCCAGCGCGATCTCCGTCAGCGTGACGGCGCTGTTTTCCAGCAGGAAGCCCGGCTGGCGCAGGAGTGCGGAGACCACCGCAACCGGCGACGGCAGGATGTAACGGGGCGGAGAGAAGACCGAGACGCCGGCCTGCCAGAGGGCAAGGAGCACGGCAAGCCCGACGGCCGCATGGGAGGCGCGCATGGGTTTGTCAGGCGCGGCTGCTGGCGGCCGGCGAATGTCCGACGGGGGAAAGATGCATATGTGTCATCGGTCGATCTCCAGATGTGCCAATCACGGAGATCCAGGTGAAGCGGAGAAGAGAAAGTGCCGTCTGGTGACGTCTGTTTCCGTTCCTACGCCGGCATGACCCGGATCAGGTTCAAGGGTCCGGCTCACCGCCATCTCAGCATCGTAGGATGCCCCCCTCGGAATTCCCCGAAACTGTCGGTTTTCCGAGAACCTGTCAATGGGTACGAGCCGGAAGGGCCGCCCGGCCATTCACCCGCGCGCCAAAAGGAGAGATTGCCCGGCGGATATGCGCCTTCTCCGAGGCCGGATGGAAAATTTCGGCAAAATTCGAATGTGATGAAAAAAGATCGCGAGCTCGTCGTCTTTGGCTTCGGAGCGCATCCAGGACGACATAGACGGGTTAAGACGAGTTCGCTTCCATGAGACATCAACTCCATTTGCCGCCGCGCGAGGCAATGTTCGTGCCTTTCGCCGATCGAAAATCCTTCTCACCGAAACCGGTCACCTAGAGCCCAACCCGATCAGCGGCACAGACGTGCCGGTACCGATGGTGAGCGGGAAGGTTACGACCGCTCTCCGTCATCGAAGCCGAAACAGACGAGCAATTGCGCGATCCTTTGTATCGCGTGCCGGGGATGGAGATCATGCAATCGTCCAGGCAAGCCGCCGAAGCTGCCACGTTCCAGAGTTTTGCAAACTGCTACCTGCGGGAGGTCAATCCCGGCACGCCGGTCGTGCATCGAATTCCTGCCGGATCGGTCGAATGCATCGAATGGTCCCTGCCGCGGCAGCAGACGCTGCTGCGGGTGGAAATCCTCTCCTCCTCCCTTTGCGGGCCGCAGCATTTCGGCAGGCTGTGGCTGCGGGCGGTCTCCGATGCCGCCTGGCGGCAGGCCGAGCCGATGTCGGCCCTCCACCTCCTCATCCATGAGGCCTACCGGCAGATGGAAGACGGCCGGACCGATGCCCTGCGCACGTTCGAGCTCGAGCTTCTGATGCGCGTTCTCGACAGCTACCAGCAGATGGCGCTCTATATCGAGAAAGCCTCTCCCATCCCGCAGGACGAAGGACATTTCATCGAGGCGGAGCAGTCGCTCGTCTTCGGCCATTGGCAGCATCCGACGCCGAAAAGCCGGCAGGGCATGACGTTCTGGCAGCAGGAACGGTATGCGCCGGAACTGCGCGGCCAATTCAGGCTCCATTACTTTGCCGCAAGGAAAAGCCATGTGCGCCAGGCTTCGGCGCGCGGGACTGACGTGCAGGAGATCATCCGGTCGCAGCTCGGCATGTCCGGCAGCGATGTCGAGGCCGGCAGCGATGAATGCCTCGTCCCCATGCATCCGCTTCAGGCGGAAGCGCTGCTTCTCGACCCGGACGTGCAGGCGCTGCAGCGGGGCGGCAGCCTGCGCCATATCGGCCCGGCAGGTCCCCTCTTCACCGCCACCTCCTCCGTCCGCACGGTCTACAGCGCCCGCTCCGACTGGATGCTCAAGTTCTCGCTTCCCGTCAGGATCACCAATTCCGTCCGCATCAACCGCCGTCAGGAGCTCGAAGCCGGCGTGGCGATGGCAAAATTGATGCGGCGCATCGGCTTTGCCGAACGGTCGGCGAATTTCCGCATCATCCACGATTCCGCCTATATCGCGCTCGACATGCCCGGCCGCGACGAGAGCGGCTTCGAGGTGATTTTGCGCGAAAACCCGTTCAGGGGCGACGGCGCGCGCGGCGTGGTCACCGTCGCCGCGCTGACCGCCGACCCGCTTCCCGGCGACGTTTCGAGGCTGGAACGCCTTGTCCGCAGGCTCGCCGTCAGACGTGCCGACAGCATATCCGATACGGCCCTCGCCTGGTTCCGGCATTATTTCGATTGCGCCGTGGAACCGCTGATCCGGCTCTATGACGACTACGGCATCGCGCTGGAAGCCCATCAGCAGAACAGCCTTCTCGACATCGGCGCGGGCTATCCCACCATCGGGTACTATCGGGACAATCAGGGTTTCTATCTGTCCGAGCGCTATCGCGGCCTGCTTGCCGGCCACGTGCCGGAAACGGAAGCGATCGCTTCCCTGTATTTCCCGGACAGCGAGATCCGCGACCGCTTCGCCTATTACCTGATCGTCAACCAGGTCTTCTCGGTCATCAGCCGCATGGGCCATGACGGTCTCTGCGACGAGAGCGTGCTTCTATGTGCTTTCAGGGGCCATCTGGAACGATGCGCGGAAAAGATGACCGGGGCCGGGCAGGAGTTCGCGCGGCATGTCCTCGACCTGCCGACGATCGCCTCCAAGGCCAATCTGACGACGCGCCTCTTCGATATCGACGAGCTGCAATCCGACGGCACCCACACCCTCTACCGGCAGGTTCCGAACCCGCTGAGGGTTCCGATGGTGCTTGCCGCCCCGAGGACGAGCCATGCCATTGCCTCTTGAAACACCGGGCCGGCCGCATGACCGCGTGCTGCGCCAGCTCGTGGCGGCGCTGCTCTTCGAAGGCATCGCCGATGCGCGGGAAAGTGCCGGCGATGGCCCGGGGCAATTCCATTGGTCGCTCGGCGGCCGGCAGTTCCGGTGCCGCGGCACGGCCGGTCCTTTCGGACGGGTTCGCGTCGCGGAAGCCTCCGTCGAAATGCAGGCTCATGATGGCAGATGGGAGCCCGCCTCGCTGGGCGCGATCGTCACGTCGCTTCCGGGCACCGGCATTTCGCGCGGAAAGCTTCTCCGCGAACTGGAAGAGACGATCGCCCTCTGCGAATGGAACCACCATAATCTTCCGCCGCGCGTCCGCCGCCGCATGAGCTTTACGGAGCTGGAAGGCGCGCTGGACGAAGGGCACCCCTACCATCCCTGCTACAAAGCGCGCACCGGCTTCTCGATCGCCGATCACACGGCCTACGGGCCGGAGACCGGTCAGGCCTTCCAGCTCGTCTGGCTGCTTGTCGCACGAAAGCATCTCCGCCAGGCGCTTCCCGGCAGCGAAGATGCCTTCTGGCTTACCGAGCTAGGCGAGGAAACGTGGGGGAAAATCCAGGCCAGGCGGCAGGAGCTTGGATTGTCCAACGAGCAATTCGGGCTTTTGCCGCTGCATCCGTGGCAATGGCAGACGCTGCGCGAAACCTTGCTGTCGGGCTGGATCGCCAAGGGCGAAGCCCATCATCTGGGGCCGATAGGGGACCGCTATGTCGCGACCCAGTCGGTGCGCTCGCTGCTCAATGTCGACCGGCCGCTGGCGGCGAGCGTCAAGCTCCCGATGAACATGGTCAATACTTCTTCGAAGCGCATCCTCGAACCGCATTCGGTCTGCACCGCGCCGCCTCTCTCGAACTGGATCGCCGGCATCGTCCAAAGCGATCCTGTCTTCGTCGAAGAATATCCGCTGACCATACTGCGGGAATATGCCGGAATCATCGGCGATGCCGAGGGGCGGCTCGCGGGCCAGATCGGGGCGATCTGGCGCGAGAATGCGGAAGCCTCGCTTCTGCCGGGCGAGGCGATCGTTCCGTTCAACGCCCTGATGATGGTCGAGGCGGACGGGCGGGCATTCGCGGACGAGTGGATCGATCGCTTCGGCCTCATGCCGTGGATGAACCGGCTCCTGGAGATCGCCGTTCTCCCCGTCTGGCACCTGCTCGTGTGGCACGGGATCGCGGTGGAAGCGCATGGACAGAACATGCTGCTCGTGCACCGGGACGGCTGGCCGACGCGTCTCATCCTGCGCGACTTCCACGAGAGCGTGGAATTCTCCCCCGGCTTCCTGCGCGAGCCCGAGAAGGCGCCCGACTTCCTGTCGATCAACCCGCTCTACCGCGACGCGGAGCCGGACCGGTATTACTGGACGGACAATCTCGATTCGCTCCGCGAACTCGTGATGGACACGCTCTTCGTCTATAACCTGAGCGAAATCTCGCATCTTCTCGATGTCTGCTACGGCCTTCCGGAATTCCGCTTCTGGCAGCGGGTCGAAAGCCTGCTGGCGTCCTATGCGAACGAGCGGGGCATGCAGCGCCGCCAGGCCGAGCTCGGGCACGACCGCCCGCTCGTCCTCACCGAATCCCTGATCACCCGAAAGCTCCTCGCGCTGAAGCCGGAATATCACCACGCGATATCCAACGCTTTGGCCGAAAGGACGTCCGAACGAAGGAGGAAGCCATGATCCGGATCGACGGACGGCTCTACGACCATGCCCATTTCGACAAGGCATCGAACCGCATCGCCGAACAGATAGGCCTCCACGAGGACGGTACCGGCCGCTACGCGGTCTGCTTTGGCGACACCACGGAATGGCTGTCCTTTTTCTTCGCCATCCGCAAGGCCGGCGCCAGCGTCCTGCCGATCCATCCGGGCACGCCCTATGCCGCCGCCCGCAAGCTTGCGATGACCGCGAACTGTGACCGGCTTTTCTATAACGGCATGACGGCCGAAGTGCTCGACGCACGGGAAGAGGCGCCGAAGCCCGGTCGGCTGCTGCACATGAGTTCCGGCACGACGGGGGCCGCGAAATGCATCGCCCGGAACTGGGACGAGATCGACCGCGAGGTCGAAAGCTACGTGCGCACCTTCCGCGAGCCCGAGAGCATGACGCCGGTCATCGCCTGCCCCACCACCCATTCCTACGGGCTCATCTGCGGCATTCTCGTCGCCCTGAAGCGCGGGCAGGTGCCGGTCATCGTCGAGACGGCCAATCCCAAATATCTTCTGAAGGTGCTGCGCGAGACCGATCGCCCCCTGCTCTATTCCTCGCCGGCGATCCTTCATACGCTCTCCCGGCTTCTGCCCGAGGGAGAACGGCTCTACGCGGCCATGACCTCCGGCACCCTGCTGCCCGACCCGTGGTTCACGCAGATCCGCGCCAAGAGCGAGCATCTCTTCCAGCAATACGGCTGCTCGGAATCCGGCTGCATCGCCATCAATCCGGATGTCCGCGCCGCCGGCGACATGGGCTTCGTGCTGCCGCACCTGACGGCCACCACCGGAACGAGCGCCGAAGACACGGGCGAGATCGTCGTGCAGAGCGAAGGCGGCGATGCGATCCATACCCGCGATCTCGGCTACCGCCGCGAAGACGGCATGCTGGTCTTCGTGTCGCGCATGGACGACATGATCAACGTCTCCGGCCTCAACGTCTATCCCAAGGATGTCGAGGACGCCGTCATGGCAATGCCGGCCGTCACCGATGCCGTCGCCTTCCGCAAGAGTGACCGTTTTGCAGGAGAAAGGGTGGCGCTCCTCTACAGCGCCAGCCGGCCGGTTCCGGCGCAGGACATCCGCGAATGGTGCAGCCGCCATCTCGCCAGCCATCAACTGCCGATGGAAATGATCCAGGTCACCGAAATTCCCCGCCAGGCGAACGGTAAGATCAGCCGCCGCGACGTGGCGGCCCGCCATGCGGCGGGCGAATTCAGCACAACGGCGGCAGGAGTTGCCTCATGACACGCGAAGACGTTCTCGATGCGATCCGGACCGTGCTTTCCGAGCACATGGCGCATGCGCATATGCAGGGTTTCGGTCCGGAGGCTCGCCTCAACGAGGATCTTTACCTCGATTCCGTGCTGATCCTGCAGATCTTCCTCAATCTGGAGCTCGAATACGGCCTCGCCATGCCCGAAGAGGCGATCGCCCGGCAGGAGATCGAGACCGTGGCCGACCTGGTTTCGCTCTACGTGCCGAAACCCACCGCCGCGACCGTTCCCTCCTTCCCCCTGACCGGCGGCACCACGGATGAAGGCGTGCATGGCGAGGCCTATTACGACATCAAGGTGCACTGCTTCGTGAGCTGCGTCTGCGACGGGCTGAAGCGGCAGAGCCTCGATCAGCGGCCTTTCTATTTCGGTGTCTGGGACGCGAAATTCACCGTCAGCGACCGCTTCCAGCTTCTCTACCATTCGCCGGAAATCACCCAGGAGTTCTTCCGGAGCTGGTTTCAGCGGCTCTACGGCGTCACCGTCCGCGAATGGTACGACCCTCGAAAAACCAAGCTCGAAAACCTCGCCGTGCTTCTCGATCTGGTGAAGACCCGTGCCGATACCGGTTCGGTCATGGTCATGCTCGACATGTTCCACCTCCCCGAGCGGGAGAACAAGTTCAACCAGAACCCCTTTCCGCATTACCTGATGCTGCAGGAAACCGCCGATCCCCGGAAATGGTTCGTGCACGATCCGGACTACCGCTGGGAAGGCGAGATCGAGCGGGAGAAGGTGATCCACGCGATCATGCAGCCGACGGTCGGCGGCGGTTACGTCTTCGACAACGCTGAGGCGCGGAAACCGGACGCGGAAGACATCAAGGCCTATTTCGAGGCCTGCTTCATCGCAGACAGGAATCCGATCGTCGATGCCGTCCGCGATATCGTCGCCGCCCATCTCGAAGGCCGCGACGGCCTGACGCTTGCGGACCTTGCGGCGGCGGTGCGCGAACTGCCGGTCATTACCATTCGCAAATATGCCTATGAGCACGGCTTCGCCTTCTTCTGGCGCGCCCTCAAATTGCCGGCGGCGGAATTCGAGACATGGTGCGAGGAGATCGAAGCGCTCGTCCAGTCGTTGAAGGGCCTTCACTATGCCTGCATGAAGCTCGGCCAGACGGGCGACAGGGAGCAGGCGGACGCGGTATTCGAACGGCTGGACGAGGCCGACCGCCTGGAGCGGAAGCTGAAGGACAGGCTCGGAGAGGTCTTCGCCCTGTGGTGCGACCGGAACGTCGCAGCACCCGTCACCGCGCTCAAAAGAGCCGCAGGGTGAACGCAATCCAGGCGACCGCTTCGCTCTTCCTGCCTATGCCCCGCCGCTGATGCAGTTCCCGGCAACAGCGGCGGGAGGATATGCCTTTTCCATTGTCATCATAATATGACTATTGCCATCAAGTTTTTGATGATAGATATGCGTCCGGCATGGCGGACGATCCGGACGTGTCATTCGTATCACGAACTCAGCTCTGATGCGTTTCGGCGCGTGGATGGCTGCATATTGGACGAAACCCGATATTCCAATCAGATGACTTTGGAAGCAGACAACCGACACAGCCTCTATCTCGCCCACCGGTCGGCCCTGGTCGATTACGCAGCGCGTATCCTGGGCTCTCGGGAAGCCGCCGAAGACATCGTGCAGGAAGCCTATCTGCGTTTCGCCCCCGGCAGGACCACGACGGAATCGGCACGCCAGAAGGTTGCCTATCTCTACCGCATCGTCCGCAACCTCTCCTTCGACGTGCTGAAGCGCCGCAGGATCGAGCATCGCGGGCATGCGGAGGATCCGCCTTTCTGGACTATGCCGCAGTCGGCCGAGACGCCCGAACAGGCGGTGATGTTCTGCGACGAGGTGCGCATCGCGGCAAGCGTGCTTGCCTCGCTTCCGAACGAGATCCAGGTGGCTGTGGAAATGTACCGCTTCGGCGGCTACACGCTCGAAGGCGTCGCCGACCATCTCGGCATCTCGGTCGCGACCGCCCATCGCCATGTGCGCACCGCCATGGTGAAGATCGCCACGGCGCTCGATAGAAAAAATTCCTGAACAGTCGCGGCCGACGAAAAATCCGCACGCGTCAATCGTTCCTACGCATGGAAGAAAAATTCGGATAGAAGCGACGGGACATCCGAAGCAGGTACGATTTGGCACGCAACGGCGAAACAGACGAAGACATTCTCGAAGAGGCGATGGACTGGTTCCTGCGCCTCAGGGCGTCCCGTGCGGCGGGCGACGAAGGCGATTTCGCCGTCTGGCTCAACCGGTCGCCGGCGCACCGGGAGGCCTGGCTGAAGGCCTGCAAGACCTGGGAACTGATGGGCGAGACGACGCCCATCCACGAGGACCTCTGGCGTCCGGGCCGGCAGGCGAAGGCCGTGGCCGCCCGCCGCCGGCGGCGCGCTTTCGGCGTCGGCGCGGCGATGGCTCTGGCGGCCTGTCTTGTGCTGGCGCTGGCCGGCCCTTCCCTTCTCCTCCGTTACCAGGCGGATTTCAAAACGGCGACGGCCGAGCTCCGCACGGTCACGCTCAAGGACGGCAGCACGGTCGAACTCGGGGCGGCGAGTGCGATCGACACGGATTTCACCGGCGGATCCCGGCACGTGACGCTGCTTGCCGGCGAAGCTTTCTTCGACGTGAAGCACGATCCGACCCGCCCCTTCGTCGTCACGGCGGGCGGAGTGAAGGTGACCGTGCTCGGCACCGCCTTCGACGTCCGCATGACGCCCGAGGACACCACGATCGAACTCGCCCGCGGCGTGGTCGGCCTCACCGTGGATAGCGCACCGAATACGTTCGAGCTTTCGCCGGGGGACACGGTGACGGTCCGCCGCGACGACGGCCGGATATCGCGCGGCAGACTGGCGCCGGAAGACATGGCCGCCTGGCGGCACGGCCGGCTGTTCGTCAACGACGTGACCATCGCCTCCGTGGTCGAGGAGCTGCAGCGCTACCACCCCGCCTGGATCAGCATTCCGAGCGGCGATCTCGCCGGCCGCCGCGTCACCGGACTTTATAACCTGTCCGACCCGGATAGGGCGCTCGAAGCGCTTGTCCAGCCCTATGGCGGCAAAGTGCACCGCATCTCGCCCTATCTCCGGGTGCTTGCCCTCTTTTAGGGGCGATTAAAATTTTCCGAAATTTTTCCGGCGCCCGTGAAAAAAGCGCCGGGCGCGGTCGTCTTAACGCTGAACGCAGGCCGGGGGGCCTTGGCGGATAAAGCGTAGCAGGAGACGGGGCGGATGATTTTGCCGGTAAGCGGAGTGACGTGCGGAGTTCGGACGAAGCGCAGGCGGAGGGCCATCGCCTTGAGATTGATGGCGACGGTGGCGACGGCCGCTATCTTCGCAGCACCTTCCCTCCCCTCTCCCGCCATGGCGCAGACCGCGACGCGCAGCTTCGATATCCCGGCCCAGCCGCTTGCCGCGGCTCTGAATGCCTTCGGCCGCCAGTCCGGCCTGCAGGTGACGCTCGCCGCCTCCACGTCGCGCGGCATCAGCGCGCAGGCGGTCAGCGGCAATCTCACGCCCGACCAGGCGCTCGCCCGCCTGCTAGCCGGCACCGGCGTCTCTTATCGGATCGCCAACGGCACGGCGGTCATCGGCGCACCGGCAGGCGCCGCGGGAAATGTTCCGGCTGAGGGCGCAACCACGCTCCAGCCGATCGTCCTGCAGGGCCAGCCGGGCGCGGAAGGCGATATCGGCGAAACGGTCATCGGTCCGGAACAGCTCGAACGTATCAATCCGACCGATCTTGCCGACGTCTTCCGGGAAGAACCCGGCGTGCAGGTCGGCAGCTCGCTTCCCATGTCGCAGAAGGTCTATGTCCACGGCGTCGAGGAAACCAATCTCGCCGTCAGCATCGACGGCGCCCGCCAGAACAACAAGGTCTTCCACCACAACGCCACCAACCTCATCGATCCGTCGATCCTGAAGGCCGTGGATGTCGATGCCGGGATTGCGCCGGCGGATGCCGGGCCCGGCGCGCTCGCCGGCGCGATCAACTACGAGACCAAGGATGCGATCGACCTCCTGGCGCCCGGCCAGTCGATCGGCGGCTTCGTGACCTCCACCTATAACTTCAACAGCGATACGGTGACGACTGGCCTCTCCGCCTATGGCCAGCACGACGGATTCGAGTTCCTCGGCTACTTCACCTTCGGCAAGGGCAACAACTTCCATGCCGGCAACGGCGACGAGGTGCGTGGTACGAGCACCGATCTCCTGAGCGGTCTCGGCAAGATCGCCTACGAATCCGAAGAGGGTCACCGCTTCGAGATCAGCCATGACCGGGTCGTCGACGACGCGCCTCGCCCGTTCCGGCCGAATATCGGGGAGATTCCCGGCCGCCCGACCTGGGAACCGCGTATCCGCGACCTCAGGATAGACCGTCAGAATACCGTCTTTACCTATACGGATACGTCACCCGAAGGCTGGTGGGACCCGACGATCATGCTGGCCTACAGCGCGACAGAGGTCGAGACGTTGGGTTATGCCTGCCCGCGCGCCTGCCCTCCCCCGTCGATCCCCACGACCTATCCGTCGATCGGCGAGACCTCGAGCTTCAACGGAAAGTTCGAGAACAAGTTCTCGTTCGACATCGGCAACATCGTCGCGGGCGTCGACTTCTACAGTGACCGCGCCAAACTCGATGCCGAGAGCACGGTGCTCGGCTTCTCCGATTCCGGGCGCGAAAAGGCGAGCAATGTCGGCATCTACGCCCAGGCGAGATTGGAACCCTGGGAGCGGACGAGGCTTTCCTTCGGCGCGCGCGCCGATCATCAATGGTTCACCGGCGTCGACGGGTCCGAGTTCGACCATGGCGGTCTCAGCGCCAACATCTCCGGCGAATACGACCTGACGGATTTCCTGACCGCCAAGGCCGGCTTCTCGCATGTCTGGGCCGGCATACCGCTTGCCGAGAACTTCATCATCAACCCCGCATGGGACTACGGGCCGGACGGTCCGGACGTCGTCACCGCCAACAACTACATGTTCGGCCTCGAAGCCAGATATGAAGGCTTCACTGCCGAGGCCAGCGTCTTCCGGACCGACATCTTCAACGCCCGTGACGCCAGCTACAACCCACCGGTCGGAGGAGCGGTGGAGAGCCGGGATGTGGAATCCAGAGGCTTCGAGATCGGCGTCGGCTACGAGTGGACGAACAGCTACGTAAAGATCAAATACGCCCATATCGACGTCGATATCGACGATGCTCCGGCTGATTCCGATGCCGGCAACTATCTTGCGACGCCGGTCGGCGACATCATCACCATTACGGCCGCGCATACTTTCGCGGATTGGGGCCTGACGATCGGCGGCGATATCGAGCTCGCACCGAAATACGATCACGTCGTGGCCGGGACGCCTGCCTACAAGGCATATGAGGTGGTCAACATCTTCGCCGAGTGGAAGCCGGAAACGCTGCCGAACTTCACCTTCCGGGCCGAACTGAAGAACGTCTTCGACGAAACCTATGCCAACCGCGCCACCTACGGTCAGGAATTCGGCACGGTCAATCCGCTCTACGAGCCCGGCCGCAGCTTCCTCCTGACGGCGAAGGCGACGTTCTGACGGTGGCGGGCGGAGGTGCTGCTTCATATCGCAGCACCTCTTCCGGTTTTCGATTGTGCGGCGCCGTCCGGCGAGTATAAGTGGAGCGTGAAATTCAAGAAGGAATGCGACCATGCTTCAGGCGCTTGCGGAATGGCACACGGAACACGGCCAGAAATACCTCACCCAGTTGTGCAAGCATTTCGCGCACAAGATCGAGACCTCCTATTCGGAAAACCATGGAGAGTGCCGCTTCTCCTGCGGCACCGCCATCCTCGATTCGGACGACACCGGCTTGAAAATCCTGGCCACGGCCGCCGACGAGGACCAGCTCGCCGAGACGAAATCGGTGATCGAAAGGCATCTCGTGCGCTTCGCCTTCCGCGAGAATCTGGAAGGCCTGCAATGGAAGACGCTGGACCAGGCCGCTTGATGCCTGCTTTTCGGCCGAATGATATCCAGGAGACGGTGACGGAATGAATTTGAGGATGATCGCGGCATTTGCCGCTTTTGCGGTTTCGGCAATCGCCGTTGACGCGGCGGAAATCTCGACCGCCAAGGGGCCGGTCACGATCGCGGAAACGCCCGAAACGGTCGCGGTTTTCGACATCGCCGCACTCGACACGCTCGATCGCCTCGGCATCAAGCCGGCCGGCGTGCCGGAAAAGCTGTTCGTCTCGCAGCTGGAGGACCTCAAGCAGGGCGCCGAAATCGTCGGCGATCTCTTCGAGCCCGATCTCGAAGCCCTGAGCGCCCTTGGCCCGGACCTCGTCATCGTCGGCGGCCGGTCCTCGACCAAGGCGGACGTGACCGCGCAGGTGGCGCAGACCATCGACATGACGATGAACGGCGACGACCTGATCGCACAGGCGAAGGAGAGGCTCACGACCTATGGCATCCTTTTCGGCAAGGAAGACGAAGCCGTCCGGGCCGCCGGCGAGCTCGACGCCCAGCTCCAGGCCGCAAAGGCAGCCGTCGCCGGCAAGGGAAAGGCCCTTATCGTCATGACCAACGGGCCGAAGGTCACGGCTTACGGCCCCGGCTCGCGCTTCGGCTGGGTGCATGAGGCCCTCGACCTGCCACCGGCGGTCCCCGATGTGGAGGCCGCAAACCATGGGGAGGCAGTCTCCTTCGAGTTCATCCGCAACGCCAATCCCGACTGGCTGCTGGTGCTCGACCGGGCATCCGCCATCGGCTCCGGCGAACAGGGCGCCAAGGCGACGCTGGACAACGAACTGGTCGCCCAGACGACGGCCTGGAAGAAGGGCCAGGTCGTCTACCTGCCGGCCGCCGAATTCTACATCGCCGCCGGCGGCGTGCAGTCGCTGCAGCGCGTCATGGCGACGGTCGCGGAGGCCTTCGCTGCCGCCGAATGAGCGCCGCAACCGCAAAGCATCCATTCGGAACGGCGGCGGTCGCGGGCCTCGGGCTCGCGATCCTTTTCGTTTTGAGCCTCTTCGTCGGCGTCGGCGATATGCCCCTCGGCCGCCTGCTCTCCGACGGAGACGCTCTCGAGCTTCTGCTGGTGAGCCGCCTGCCGCGGACCCTGGCCGCAATCCTCGCGGGTGCCGGCCTCGCGATCGCGGGCCTCATCATGCAGACGCTGGCCCGCAACCGCTATGTCGAGCCGTCCACCGCGGGAACCGCCCAGAGCGCCGAACTCGGCATCCTTCTCGCCACGCTTCTCTGGCCGTCGGCAAGCCTCGCCCTCAAGAGCCTTGCGGCCGGTGCCGCCGCCCTTCTCGGCACGTCTGTCTTCCTGATGACCGCGCACCGGCTGCCGCCGACCCAGCCGTTCCTCGTACCGCTCTTCGGCCTCGTCTACGGCGGTGTCATCGGCGCGGCGGTCACCTTCATCGGCTGGCAGGCGGATCTCCTCCAGTATCTTGCCGTCTGGACCAATGGCGATTTTTCCGGCGTGCTGCGCGGCCGCTACGAGCTTCTGTGGATCGGCGCGCTCATGGTCGCCGTCGCATGGTTCATCGCCGACCGCCTGACGATCATGACGCTCGGCCGCGACGCCAGCATCGGCCTCGGCATCGACTACGCCCGCATGATGCAGCTCGGGCTCCTCATCGTCTCGATTATATCGGCCCTCGGCGTTGTCGTGGTCGGGATGATCCCCTTTGTCGGCCTCGTCGTGCCGAACATCGTCTCCCGGCTGATGGGCGACAACCTGCGCGGCACGCTTCCCGTCGTCGCCGCGAGCGGCGTGGCACTCGTGCTCGGCTGCGATATCCTCGGCCGGCTGCTCCGCTACCCTTATGAGATCCCGGTCGGCACGGTCATGGGCGTCGTCGGCGGCCTCATCTTCCTCTGGCTCCTTTTCCGCCGCCCGGCCCATGCCTGACCGCCGCCTCCTCTATCTCGGCCTGGCCGCCCTCCTATGCGTCGCCGCCTTCATGACGATCGGGCTTCGCGGCAATCTCGGCTTCGTGCTCGGCCTGCGCGCTGCGAAACTTGCCGCACTTCTGCAGGTGAGCGTGTCGATCGCCGTCTCGACGGTGATCTTCCAGACCGTCACCGGCAACCGTATCCTGACGCCGTCGATCATGGGGCTCGACGCGCTTTATCTTTTCGGTCAGATACTGCTGGTCTTCCTGCTCGGCGGCATGGGCTATGCCGCGCTCGACCCCCAATTCAAGTTCGGCGGCGAAGTGCTGGTGCTGATGGCGCTTGCGACCGGCCTGCTGCTGCCGATGCTTCGGCGCCGTGTGGACATGGGCCTAATGCTGCTGGCCGGCGTCATCTTCGGGGTGCTGTTCCGCAGCCTGCATTCGCTGCTCGCGCGGCTGATCGACCCCAACGACTTCGCCGTCGTCCAGGGCGCGAGCTTCGCCAATTTCAACGACGTGCGCACCGACCTCCTCGTCTTCGCGGCCGCGCTGACCCTCGTCGGCGCCGCGATCGCCTGGAGGGCAAGGCACGTTCTCGATATCGTCGCTCTGGGACCGGATGCCGCAACCGGGCTGGGAGTGGCCTGGGCAAGGACGGTCACCGGCCTGCTATTGCTTGTGTCTGCCCTCGTCGCTGTTTCGACCGCGCTCGTCGGACCCGTCGCCTTCCTCGGTCTGCTGGTCGTCGCCGTCGCCGAACGCCTCGTCGATACGCGGCGCCATGCCGTGCTGTTGCCGGCTACCGCCCTGATGGCCGTCTTCATCCTGGTCGGCGGCCAGACGCTTTTCCAGCACGCCCTCGGTAACAGCTCGACGCTCGGCGTCGTCATCGAGTTTGCCGGCGGGCTCGTCTTCCTTCTTCTGCTCATTCTCGGGAGCCGCAAATGATCCGGATAGAGAATGTTTCGTTTCGGCATGGCCCGGCGAAGATCCTGCACGACATCTCCCTCATCATCCCGAAGGGCGGCATAACCGCCCTCGTAGGACCCAACGGCGCCGGCAAATCCTCGCTGCTGTCGCTGATTTCGCGGCTGCAGACGCTGCAGGACGGCAGCATTACCATCGACGGCCTCCCGGTCGATACGACGCCGAACCGGGAACTTGCGAAGGTCATCGCCATCCTGCGGCAGGATTCGATCGTTGCGAGCCGGTTGCGGGTCCGCGAACTCGTGGGCTTCGGGCGGTTTCCCCATGGCCGGGGCAGGCTCACCGAAGAGGATCGGGCGATCGTCGAGCAGTCCTTGCAGCAATTCGACCTTGCCGATCTCGCCGACCGCTTCATCGAGACGCTGTCCGGCGGCCAGCGGCAGCGGGCGCTCGTCGCCATGGCCTTCTGCCAGGGCACCGATTACCTGCTGCTCGACGAGCCGCTCAACAATCTCGACATGTATTATGCCCGCGGGCTGATGCGGTCCCTGCGCGCGATCGCCGACGAAAAGGGAAAGACGATCGTCATCGTGCTGCACGACATCAACCAGGCGGGCGCCTATGCGGACCGGATCGTCGCGATGAAGGACGGCCGCCTCATCGCCGACGGAGCGCCTGCGGATCTCCTGAACCCGGATGTCCTCGAAGCCGTGTTCGGCTTCCGCATGCCGGTCGAGGTCCTCGACGGCAAGCCGGTGGCGCTGCATTTCCGGTAGGAGGAAGCCGTGCCAAGGCCGATCATGCCGGTCGCCATGACACCAGCCATACCGCTCAAAATATGAGCCAGTTGATCATCCGGGCCATCCACGGCATAACCGGTCTTCGGAAGCCGGGATGATGCAGATGGATCAGACATTCGATATCGGCGCGCGGCTCAACGCCATGCGTCTGGCAGCGGGCCTTTCACAGCGTCAGCTTGCGGAGCGGGCGGGCGTGCCGCATGCCCAGATCTCGAATGTGGAGACCAACAAGGTCAGCCCTTCCGTCGCGACATTGCGGAAGATCCTGAACGGCCTCGGCGTCGGCATGGGCGACTTTTTCGAACCGGAGCGCAGCCCCCCGAAAGGTCCGTTCTTCTCGGCGCATGAACTCGTCGATCTGACGTCGAAAGTCGCTGCCTCACCCATTTCCGGCGGTGACGGAACTCTCGTGTTCCGGCAGATCGGCGACGCGCGGGCGCATAACCTCCAGATCCTTCACGAGGTCTACGAACCGAATGCGGATACCGGGGACACGCCTCTGCAGCATGCCTCGTCCGAAGGAGGATACGTGGTCGAAGGTGAGCTGGAGGTCACCGTCGGCGAGGAAGTCCGCGTGCTGAAAGCCGGCGAGGCCTATCTCTTCGACAGCCGCGTGCCGCATCGCTTCCGCAACCTCTCCGATCGCCGCACGATCGTCATCTCCGCCTGCTCTCCGCCCTACCTGTAATTCCTCGGATCGCCCTATTGCTCAAAATAATGAGCAGAGATATAGCTTGGTCATCGACATCAGAGGATATTGCGATGACCGTTTCCAGTGATCTCCATTCGCGTCAGAAGGCTGCCGTGGCGGGCGGGGTCGGCACCCGCGCCATCTTCGCGGAGAAGGCGCTGAACGCCCAACTCTGGGACGTGGACGGCAAGCGCTTCATCGATTTCGCCGCCGGCATCGCCGTCAACAATACGGGCCATCGCAATCCGGTGGTGATGAAGGCCGTCGCCGAACAGGCCGAGCGCTTCACCCATACCTGCTTCCATGTCGCACCTTACGAAGGCTATGTGAAGCTCGCCGAACGGCTGAACGCAATCGCGCCGACCGGTGCGGAAAACCGCACCATGCTGGTGACAACCGGCGCCGAGGCTGTCGAGAACGCCGTCAAGATCGCCCGAGCCTATACCGGCCGCGCCGGCATCGTCGCATTTTCCGGCGCCTTTCACGGCCGCACCATGCTCGGCATGGCGCTGACCGGCAAGGTCATGCCCTACAAGAAGAATTTCGGTCCCTTCCCGGCCGATATCTATCATGCGCCCTTCCCGAACCCCTATCTCGGTTTGTCCACGGAAGAAGCGATCGCCGGCCTTGAGCGCCTGTTCGCCGCCGATGTCGACCCGGAGCGGATCGCAGCCTTCATCGTCGAGCCGGTTCAGGGCGAAGGCGGCTTCAACGTCGCGCCGAAGGAATTCCTCGTCCGCCTTCGCGAGATCGCCGACAAATACGGGATCGTGCTGATCGCCGACGAGGTGCAGGCCGGCATGGCCCGCACGGGAAAGATGTTCGGCTTCGAGCATGCGGGCGTCAAGCCCGACCTGGTGACCATGGCGAAGGGCCTTGCCGGCGGCTTCCCGCTGTCGGCCGTCACCGGCAGGGCGGAGATCATGAACGCAGCGCATTCGGGCGGGCTCGGCGGCACCTATGCCGGCAATCCGCTCAGCGTCGCCGCCGCCAATGCCGTGCTTGACGTGATCGAAAACGAGAAGCTTTGCGAACGGGCCGCCGAAGTCGGCCGCAGGATCACCGACCGCCTCAACTCGATTGCCGCGCGCCAGGGCATGGAGCGGATCGGCGAGGTGCGCGGGCTCGGCGCCATGGTCGCGTTCGAGCTGGTCGAGGATCGCCAGTCGAAAGCCGCATCCCCGGCGATGACCAACCGGATCGTCGCCGAAGCGGAAGCCCGCGGCCTCATCCTGCTCTCTTGCGGAACGCGGCTCAACGTGATCCGGTTGCTGCCGCCGCTGACGATCGAATGGGATGTCCTCGAGGAAGGATTGAACATTCTCGAAGCCTCGATCGAGGCCGCGTTTTCCGACACGGCCGCTTCAGCGACAGCCTGACCGGCTCACCGAAGCAACAAGGCGAAACCAGGAAGGGAAAAGCGCATGAACGGCGTCGACGTCTGCTTCGCCAATCCCGGCACGTCCGAAATGCACTTCGTCGCGGCGCTCGACCGCAAGCCGGAGATGCGCTGCATTCTCGGGCTTTCGGAGGGCGTGGTCACCGGCGCGGCCGACGGCTATGCCCGCATGGCGGACAAGCCGGCCGCGACGCTTCTCCATCTCGGACCGGGTCTCGCCAACGGCCTTGCCAATCTTCACAACGCCCGGCGCGCCCGCACGCCCATCCTCAACGTCGTCGGCGACCACGCCTCCTATCACCTGCAATACGACGCGCCGCTTACCAGCGACATCGAAAGCCTGGCAAGGCCTATGTCCCACTGGGTCGGGCGCGCCGCCGGCGCTCACGACATCCGCCGCTGCACCGAGGAAGGCTTTGCGGCCTCGATCGCCCGGCGTGGCGTCTCCACGATGATCCTGCCGGCCGATGCCGCCTGGGGCGAGGTCTCGCCGGAAACGCTTTCCCCCGTGGAGATCCCGGCGCCGCCGTCCGTCGATCCGGATAGGTTGAAGGCCGCCGCCGCAGCACTGCGCAGCGGCAAGCGGACGGTCATCATCCTTGCCGGCCGGGCGATGCGCGAAAAGCCGGTGGAAACGGCCGGCCGGATCGCCGCCGCCACCGGGGCCGCCCTCTTCTCGACCTCCTCGGCCAGAAGCGCACGCGGCGCCGGGCGCCCTTTGGTGCGGCCCGTTCCCTACAATATCGAGCTCGCAGTCGAGGCGTTGAAGGAATTCGAGGTGGCGATCTGCATCGGCGGGCCGCGGCCCGTCACCTTCTTCGCCTATCCCGGCAAACCGAGCACGACGCTGCCTCCCTCCTGCGAGGTCATCCAGCTTGCCGAACACGAGCATGACCTCGCGAACGTCCTGGACGCGCTGGCCGACGAGCTGGGCGTCAGGCCGAATGCCGATTTCGCGCGCAATCCCTTCCGGCAGAACGACATCCAGGTCACCGGCGGCGCCTTGACGCCCGATGCGATCAGCCTTGCGATCGCCCGCCATCTCCCGGAAAACGCGATCGTCATCGACGAGGCGCTGACCTCGATCGGCCAGCATTCCGCGCTGGCCCCCGGCCTTCATCCGCACGATCATCTGCCGATCACAGGCGGCTCGATCGGCATCGGCATTCCGCTCGCGACGGGTGCGGCGATCGGCGCGCCCGAGCGGAAGGTTGTGGCGATGCAGGCGGACGGCAGCGGCATGTACACGCTCCAGGGCCTCTGGACGCAGGCCCGCGAAGAGCTCGACGTGGTGACGATCGTCTTCGCCAACAACGCTTACAAAATCCTGCAGGGCGAGATGGCGAATGTCGGCGTCAACTCCTTCGGCGTGAACGCCCGCAAGATGCTCGACCTCGACCAGCCGAAGCTCGACTGGTGCTCGCTCGCCAAAGGCCTCGGCGTCGAATCCGGCCGCGCCACGACCGTCGAGGAATTCGTGAAGCTCTATACCGGCGCGCTCGGCCGCAAGAGACCGTTCCTCATCGAAGCCGTCATGGCGTGATCACGCCGCTTTGGCGGCGCAAACCATGATCATCTCGACCTTCAGGTCCGGGCTTGCAAGCCGCGCCTCGAAACAGGCGCGTGCCGGCGGAGAGATGCCGGAGACCCACTCGTCCCAGACCTCGTTCATGGCGGCGTAATCGTCCATGTCCGCCAGCATGATCGCGCAGAAGATCAGCCCTTCCTTCGAGCTGCCGATCTCGGCAAGCCGTCCTTCTGCCTTGGCAAGAAGCTGGCGGGCCTGTTCGGCGGTGCTCAGCGAGCCGTCGTAAGGCGCCTGAGGCGTGCAGGCGAAGTAACCCGTGCCTTGGTGGACGACGGCGAGGCTGCCGCGCTTGCCGACGCCGAAGCGCTGGATGATCGAGGAAAAGTCCTGGGTCATGGCAGACACCTTATTTCGTGATGACGAAGACGGAATCCGGCGTCCAGCTTATGCAGCACTCTTCGCCTTCCTTGATGATGACCACGTCGGCGCCGAGCACGCGGACCCGCATCGCCACCTCCCCTGCCCGGCCGATCACCAGCGCGTTGTCGCCGTAGTTGACGATCGTCTCGACCGTCATGCGGACGTTCCTGCGCCCTTCGATCGGATTGCGCGACAGCTTGATATGCTCCGGACGGATCAGCAGCGTCACCTTCTGGCCGTCGGACAGGGCCTCGCCGCCCGCATAGTCGAACGCGCCGAGCGCCGGGTTCTCGGCGGTCTTCCCCGCAGCGCTGGTGATCGTCGCCGGGATGAGGTTGCTCTCGCCGATGAAAGCCGCGACGAAAGAGGTCTGCGGGCGATGATAGATGTCGAGCGGCGCGGCTGCCTGCTCGATCCGGCCTTTCTCGAAGACCACGATGCGGTCGGACATGGACATGGCTTCCGACTGGTCGTGCGTGACGAAGATCGTGGTCACGCCGAGGCTGCGCTGGATGCGCTTTATCTCGATCTGCATCTGCTCGCGCAGGTTCTTGTCGAGCGCGCCGAGCGGCTCGTCGAGGAGCAGAAGCGACGGTTCGAAGACGAGCGCGCGGGCAAGCGCCACGCGCTGCTGCTGGCCGCCGGAAAGCTCCTTCGGATGGCGATGGCCGAAACCCTTGAGGCCGACGAGCGACAGCATGTCCTCGGCTTGGCGGAGGCCTTGGGTGCGGCCGACGCCGCGCATCTGCAGCGGAAAGTAGACGTTTTCGACCGCCGTCTTGTGCGGGAAAAGTGCGTAGTTCTGGAAAACGATACCGATATTGCGCTCATGCGGCGCGAGCTGCGAGATCGACTGCCCGCCGACCTCGACCGTGCCGGCGCTCGCCTTCTCGAAGCCCGCGATGATCATCAGGGTCGTCGTCTTGCCGGAACCGCTCGGCCCGAGGAAAGTCACGAACTCCCCCTTGTCGACCGAGAGGCTCACATTGTCGAGCGCCGTGAAATGCCCGTAGGTCTTGGTGATGTTGGAGAGTTGCAGATAGCTCATGGAAAGTCCTTGGGATCAGTGTGCGCCGGCGGGCCGGCTCGGCTTGGGAGCGCGGCTGCGAAGCGCGCTGACGAAATAGGGGGCGGCGATGCCGATCAGCACGAGGAAGAACAGCAGCGTCGAGATGACCGCTATCACCGGATCGGCCTCCTGCCGGATGCTGTCGAACATCTTGCGCGGCAGGGTCGCCGCATCGCGGCCCGAGATGAAGATCGCCACGACGGTCTCGTCGAAAGACTGCACGAAGGCGAAGAGCGCGCTGATGATCAGGCCGGGCCTGAGGATCGGCAGCGTGATGTGCATGAAGGTTTTCGTCGGGCTGGCGCCGAGGCTCTGGGCCGCGCGCTCCAGATTGCGGTCGAAGCCTTTCAGGTTGGCGGAGAGAACGAGGAAGGCGATCGGCACCGACAGGCAGGTATGCGCCAGGATGACGCCGAGATGGCTGTGCACGAGCCCGAGATCGCCGAGATAGGAATAATAGCCGACCGCCATGACGATATGCGGCACCGCAAGCGGCATCAGCATCATCAGGTCGGCAAAACTCTTGCCGCGGAACTTGTGGCGCACCAGCGCAAAGGTCGCCGGCACGACCAGCACCATCGTCAGGATCGTGGTCGCCGTGGCGATCAGGATGCTGTTCCAGGTCGGGACCAGCCAGTCCGGATTGGTGAAATAGGCGCGGTAGTAGCCGAGCCAGTATCCCGGCGGCGGGAACTGCAGCGAGTTCGCGCTTGAAAACGACATCGGGACGACGATGACGAGCGGCGCGGCGATGAAGATCACGACCAGAATGCCGGTCCAGCGCATGAAGAGGTTCATGATCGGTCAACCCCAGAGTTTGTCGAGGCCGAAGCGGCGGTGATAGATGGTGAGGATGATGAGCGTGACGACCAAGAGCACCATCGCCATCGCCGAACCCATGCCGAACGCCAGGAACTCGTCGATCTGGTGGCCGATGAGGCCGGCGATCATCTGCTCGCGCGGGCTGCCGAGCAGGACCGGCGTCACGTAGAAGCCGAGGCAGATGACGAAGACGAGCACCGATCCGTTGGCGATGCCGGGCGCAGTCAGCGGCAGATAGACGTGCCGGAACAGCGACCAGCCCTTGGCGCCGAGGCTTTCCGCCGAGCGGATCAGCACCGGATCGATCTTCTTCATGACGGAATAGATGTTCATGATCATGTAGGGCGCCAGGATGTGCACCATGGCAAGCGTCGAGGAAAAACGGGTGAAGAGAAGCTGCGGCGGCTGCTCGATGCCGATCATCTGCAGGAAGGCGATCAGCGGGCCGTTGTTGCCGAGCAGCACCATCCAGGAATAGGTGCGCACCAGGAAGCTCGTCCAGAAGCTCATGGTCACGAGCAGCAGGATCAGCATCGCGGTACGCGGCTTGGAATGCGCCATCAGATAGGCGAGCGGGTAGCCGACCGCGAGGCAGCAGAGGGTCACGAAAGCGGCGGTCAGGAAGGTGTTGACGAAGACGCGTTGATAGAGCGCTCCGGTCAGCACCCGCTCGTAGTTCGCGAGCGACACGCGCGGTTCCGTGAAGCTCATGATCGCCACGTCGGCGAGCGGCACGACGAAAAAGATGAGCATGTAGATGCCCAGCGGCGCCAGCAGAAGCCAGGGCCAAAGGTTCGTCTTTTCCGCCAATTTTGAAAGGCTTATGCCCATTGCCGCTCCCCTTTTTATGGTTGGCAAGGTCGATGCGTCATCGCGGGGCCTCGCCCGCGATGACGGTCTACGGATCGGATCGGTCCGCGGAAGCGGATCAGCTTGCGACCCACTCTTCGAAGCGTTCGGCAAGCTCTGCCGGGTCGATGCCGAAGTTCGCCATGTCCTGCTCGAAGGTGAGCGGATAGTTTTCCGGCGAAGTCGGCATGCGCTTGGCGTCTTCGGCGCTGACGAACTCGTTCGAAGCCGGGTTCAGCGCGCCGTAGTCGGCAGCCTTGGCAAAGCCGGCGAGCGGCTTGGCGCTGGTGGCGAACTCGATGAACTTCTTGGCGTTTTCCAGATTCGGCGTGTCCTTGGCGACGACCCAGTAGGCGCGCTCGATTTCGCCCTGGTTCCAGGTCATGGCGACCGGCGCACCCGCCTTCTCGGCCTCGAAGTAACGGCCGTGCCAGATGCCGATCATGTCGATCTCGCCGTCGCGCAGGATCTGCGTCGACTGGGCGCCCGCCGTCCACCAGACGCGGACATGCGGCTTGATCCTGTCGAGCGCCTCGAAGGCGCGGTCCACGTCGAGCGGATAGAGGTCCTTCACCGCGACGCCATCGGCCAGAAGCGCGATCGGGATGACGCGCGAGGCATAGCGCTGCAGCGAACGGCCGCCCGGGAATTTCTCGACATTCCAGAAGTCCGCCCAGGTCTTCGGGGCTTCCTTGTATTTGTCGGTACGCCAGGCGAGGACGGTCGCAAAAGCGTGCGATGCGACGCCGTTCTCGAAAAGGCCGCCTTCGTAAGGCGCCTCGAGCTCCTCGATGATGCCGGCCTGGTTGGCGCGCACCAGTTCGCCGCCGCCGAGCGTGGTGACGTCGAATTCATAGGTGCCCGTCTTCACCTGCTGGGCGAGCTTGGCGAAGGAAACCGGAGAAACGGTCTTCACCTGGATGCCCGTTTCGGCGGTGAACGGATCGATGAGATTGGCCTTGGCGGCGGCCTCCCACGGACCGCCCCAGGTGTTCACGTACAGGATCTTCTCCTGAGCGCGAACGATATAGGGCGCAGCAAGCGAGGCCGTGACGGCGGCACCGGCAGTCTTCAGGAAGCGTCGGCGGCTGGGCATGAGAAAAGTCTTCATTCCGGTCATGGTCAGTTCTCCTCTTTATGATTTTCTGAAGGTGGCTTCGTAGAGCCGGAGCCAGTTTCCGTGGGTGATCTTCGCGACTTCCTGTTCCGAGAAGCCCACGGCGCGCAGGCCGTCCGGGATCACTTTGATGTCCTCGACCTTCTGGAACCATTCCGGTGGTGCCGCCTTCAGCGGCTTGCCTGCGGCGCTCGCGCCGTAGTCCTCGCCGCGCGTCCAGCGGCCCTTGCGCATCCAGGCATAGTCGGGGGCGGTGAAATTGTGGCTCTTGTCGGTGCCGATCGCGACGGAATCGATGCCGGCGATATCGACAGTCCGGGCGACCATCGTGCACCAGGCCTCGATCGAGGCACAGAACTCGTCGCCCGTGATGTTGCGATAGGCCGCGCAGCCGATTACGCCGCCGGTATCCTTCAGCGCCCGGATGACGTCGTCTGACTTGTTGCGCTTGTGCATGAAAAGCGACTGGGCGTTGGCATGCGTGACGGCGATCGGTTTTTCGGAAACCTTGATGGCGTCGAGCGTCGTGCGGTCGCCGACATGGCTGCAATCGACCAGGATACCGGCCGCATTCATCTCGCGCACCACTTCCCTGCCGAAGCGGGCAAGGCCAGAATCCTCGGCCTCGTAGCAGGAGCCGCCAAGTTCGTTCTGGTTGTTGTAGGTGAGCTGCACGACGCGTACGCCGAGCTCGGCGAACATCTCGACGAACCGGATGCGGCCTTCGAACAGGTTGCTGTTCTGGAAGCCCATGATGATCGCAAGCTTTCCGGCATCGGAAATGCGGGTGATGTCGCCGGCCGTCAGCGCGATCTCGGCAATGTCGGAATTTTCGCGGACGAGGTCGCGCCAGCGGCCGATCGAATCCATGGATTCCACCGTGCCTTCCCAGAAGCCGCAGGTATTGACGACGCCGCCGACCGTTCCCTTGAGCAGCGTTTCAAAGGCTGCGCGATCGAAATGCCCGCATTGCAAACCGTCGATGATCATGATCTCGCACTTTCTTTTTGAGGCTGGGCCTGTTCACGTTCGGAAAGCTTCGATGCAAGGAAACTCACATCCGTTTCGTCATCATTGTCCTTGCGGCCGATGATCGTGCCGTCCTCGTTGATGATCATCGGGCCAGCATGGCGGCGAGAGACGACGCTGTCGGTCGCAAGCGCCTGCTTGGCGAGATGATAGATGCGCCACCACAGGTCCGCCTCGATGTCGGCGCCGTTCTCCAGCAGCGACCAGAGGAGCGGATCGTCCTTGCGGACATCACCGGTGACCGCCGCCGGAACCGCCTTGAGCACGTTGCCCGCTACGGTGATCTGAAGTCCGGTCCGGCCGCCGAGGCTGGCCGCGATCGCCAGTTCCGCCGCATCCGCCGCGTTGGCCACCGTAAGCTCCGCCGATCCGAAACGCTGGGCGAGCTCGCCGAGAAGATCGATCGCCGCCGGCACCACGAACCACGCGTGTTCGCCTGCCGCATCGAGGATCACCCGGCTGCCGTTTTCGGCCGTGATCGAAATACGGGCCGGATCGGCGGACTTGAGGCTTTCGAAACGTCCTTCGAACAATGCGAAACCGCCAAGCCCGAGCTTCTGCGAGTACATCGGGAAATCGCCGATCCCGAGGACGAAGCCTTTCGGCAGGTTGGTGAGCGAAAATATGCGCTCGGACATCAGCCGCATTTCACGGGGCATCACGCGCATGGAGGTATTGGAATGCGAAGAGGTCATAGAACAGGTTCCGCCGGGTAGTACCAGGTACCGGTGTAGCCGGAGCGCAGATCGTCCGGCGTCGGGGCACCGTGATAGAGCACGCCGCGCAGGTTGCGGCTCAGGAAGTCGCGGGTCTTGTCGATGCCGTGGATGCCGACATTCATCAGCCGCACGAGATCGATCGGCACGAAGGCTTCCGCGTTGATGTTGGCGCGCGGCGTATGATAGCCGAGGCCCCGGAGACTCTGGACGCGCGCCACCATGAAGCGATGTTCCGGATGCTTCATCAGGAAACGGGCGACGCTGAGCGCGGGCGCAGCCTTGGCGAGATCGCCATGAAGCGCCTGGATGCCGCCGCAGACGTCCAGGCCGAGATCGAGCGCATCCGGAACTTCTTCGCGCGCGCCGCGGCGGGGTTCTTCCGCCGTCTCCGATTTGTACCAGACATATTTGTAGGCGTCGGGACCCGACATGTCGGTGTCGAGCGCCCACCGGTATTCCTCGCCGATGAGGTTTGCGAGGCTCTCCACGGTTTCCGCCGGCGAGACATTGAATTCGTCGGGCGCATGAACCGCCTCCAGCAGGCGGTCGGCCGCTTCCGGAACGAGTTCGATCAGCAGCGACAGGAAGGTCTCGTAGGCTTCCGGGACCAGTTCCGTCTCGAATTCGAAAGCCAGGATATCGAGCGGATGGTCCGCCTTGCGGCCCAGCACCGTTCCGCTGCGGCGGAATTCCTCCAGCGCTTCGACAAGCTTTTCGAGATCGGCGGCCACCTCGGCGCTCGAGGCGAAGGTTTCGTAGACCATCCGGTCCTCTTTGCGGAAGACGATCGCCTGAGCGAGCAGCTCGATCAGCCTTGCAACGCGTGAATCGGATGGTTCCAGCTTCAGCCCGCGCGCCATGGCGATCGCGCTTTCGCGCGCCGCGATCAAGCCGTCGATCAGCCGCGGATGCTTGTGCACGAAGAAGATCAGGCCGAGCGCGGAACCGTTGCCGACGCCGATATAGCGGCGCAGTTTCGGATCGAGCCGCACCGCCTTGTCGGACCGTTTGGCGGCCAAGTGCTCCACGAGATCGCAGGAGAACTCCCGCATCAGATAGGCGGTCAGAAGCTGCGCCTGCAGGACGCCGCCGAGCGCATGCCGGGCGCCGAGGGACGGGAAGGAGCGCGTCCCGAACGTACCGTTACCGTCGAGCCCGGTATTGCGCATCAGATAGCAGACCTTGGCGAGATCGGCGACGTTAGGCTGCCGGCCTTCGGCGAGCGCTTCGAGCGTCTGGTCGAAGACGCGCATCGAGCGGTTGGAGCGGCACCAGATCAGCGTGTTCGGGGTCGCCCGGCCCGTATAGAGCTTCGGGATCTCGCGCCTAGCGGTTTCGATCTCCGCCTCCGTCGCCGGTCCCTCGATCAGGGCTCCCATCATGTCCCAGGCCTGGCCGATGATGCGGCCTGTGCGCGCGGTGCGGCTCGGCGGCCGGGAAAAGCCGATGAAGGAGAATTCCTGATCCGGCGCCTTGATCGAATAGACGACCGTGCCTTCGGCGTTTCCATCCACGTCGAACAGGACGTTGGAAATGTCCCAGCGCTCGCGGATCATCTTGTTCATGAAGGCCCGTGTGCCGCTCAGGCGGCTGGGCTGGATCGCCGCCAGCCGCGCGGTCTCCATCACCTTGTGGCCCGGTCGTGGCAGCGGCTTCGCTGCCTGTTCGGAAGTCGCGGTCATGACCGTCAACGTTCTCCCTGCTGCATTTTCGTGATTGTGCGCGCCGCATCGAGAAGCGGCTCGCGGAAGGTTTCGAGATCGAAGCGCATCTCCGGCATGACCAGCGAGACGGTCGACGTGCATTTGCCGTTGAGATCGAAGATCGGCGCCGCGATCGCGATGACGCCGCTATGGGTGTAGCCGCTCGACAGCGCGTAACCGTTGGCGCGCGCTTCCTGAAGAAGTTCGTCGGCAGCAAGCGGCTCGCCGCTTTCCTTCAGCCGCGCAAGCGTCAGATCGTCCGCGAAGGCGGTGAGGATACGACCCGATGCGGAGCCTTCCAGCGACATGGTCGTGCCGATCTTCTGTTCCGCGCGCAGCACGCTTTCGGATTCGACACGCGAGACGATGCAGGGGACCCCCCGATCGAGCACCGCCAGCGAAGCGGTTTCCTTCACACGGTGGACCAGCATTTCAAGGACGGGCTGGACGCGGGTGCCGAGATTGGCCTGTTCCAGTGCCGAAGCCGCGATGCGGCAGGCATGCATCGAGAGCCGGTAGCGCATCTCCTGATCCTGCTCGACCCAGCCCGCCTCGATGAGCGTCAAGAGGCGCTGATAGGCGGTCGGCCGCGACAGTTCCATGGCGGCGGCAACCTCCGGCAGCTTCATGCCGCGCGCGCTCGACGCCAGCACGTCCAGCACCGCCATGGTCTTCAGCACTGTCGAGAGGGGGCGGACGCCGCCACTTTCTTCTTGTATTCTATATGAATATGATGTATCCATAGAGAATATGATTTGCCGAGAATCGATCTCTGTCAACTGCACTGACGGAGGTTTTGCTGCGCTTTTGCCGGACCAAGGCACTAAGCCGTTCATTACCTTTTGAAATTTTTCGCCTCGCATAGGTGTCGGAGGCATGCCTTCTCTTGCAGCAAGGCGGATTCGGCAGGAGCTGAGGAGAGGTTTCGCGGCCGCGGCTCGTTGTTCCCAAGCCTTTGCCTGGTTTTCAACGCCGGAAAGCCCGCCGCGAAGGTCCGCGGCGGGCTTTGGCAGATCGGATTACCGTCCGACGATCGATCGCCGTCAGCGGTTTTTGCGGACGGTTTCCAGCTTCGTTTGCCAGACGGGACTGATCTGGAATCCTTCGATGTCCGCCCGCTGTGCGACCGAGTCGGTGACCTGCGAAATCGGCTGGATTGCCGGGATGCCTTCGGCGTAAAGCTGCTCGATGTCGTGATAGAGCTTCGCCTGGGCTGCAGGATCCGGCTCCTGCAATGCGGCCTCGATTTTCTGGTTCAGCTTGTCGTCCTTGAAGGAAACGCGCCAGCCCTGAAGCCCGGTCAGCTTCGCCTCATCCCTGTTGTCGGGATTGTAGGCAAGGCTGCGCATGTCGCCGTCCGGATGGGAGATCTGGCCGCCGCTGCGGCCGACGATCAATTCGAAGTTCCGTTCGCGCATCGGGCCGTAGACCTGTTCGCCGCTGCCGGTCAGGATCTTGGCCCTGATGCCGCCCTGGCCGAGCATGCTCTGCAGCGCCACCGCCAGATTGTCGAACGGCGGCTCGGAGAGCGTGCGGATCGTCAAATCGAGACCGTCGGCATATCCCGCCTCCGCAAGCAATGCCTTGGCCGCCGCCACATCCATCTTGATCTCGGGTTCGTAAGGCTGCTGCGCGAGGCCGACCTGGATCGGACTGAGATGCTTGACGCCGTAATAGGGCATCACCGTCTTGTTCAGGCCGTCGTAGTCGATGAGCTTCAGAATGGCCTCGCGAACCTTGGCTTTCGCGAGGTTCGCGTTCTTCAGGGACATCGCGAGATAATAGAGCCCGTTGCCGGTCGCCGTCGTGACCTTGACATCCTTGTTGCTCTCAAGCGATTTGAGATCGGCAGCCCCGAGCGAATAGGCGATGTCGAGATCGCCCTTCTCGATCAGCAGGCGCTGGCTCTGCGCCTCCGGAATATGGCGCATCAGGACGCGGGTCATGGCCGGCGCCGGACCCCAGTAATTCTCGTTCCGGGCCAGGATCGCCATTTCGTTCGGCCGCAGGGACTGCATGGTGAAGGCACCGGTACCGGCGGAATTTGTGGTAAGCCACGCCGCACCCAGGTCGCCTGCCTTCTCGTGGCTGAGGACTTCCTTCTTGTCGAGCACGCTTCCCGTTCCGGCCATCGCGAGCGTCATCAGGACGATTTGCGGATCGATCGGCTGCAGGATGGCGATCTCGACGGTCTTTTCGTCGACCGCGCGGAAACTCTGCGCTGCATTCTCGGCGGTATAGCCGCGCAGTCGAAGGTTTGTCGCCTGCGCCTGGTTGAGCTTCAGGACGCGCTCCAGCGACCATACGACATCGTCCGCAGTCACCGGGTTTCCGGAGGCGAAGCGCAGGTCCGGCCGCAACTGGAACCGGATCGAACGGCGATCGGCGGCGACTTCCCAGCTTTCCGCCAAAGCGGGAACGACCTTGGACCGCTGAACCGGGTCGATGCCCACCAGCCCGTCGTAGAGATTGGCGAGTATCTGCACCCTCTCCTTGCTCGACGATCCCGCGGGATCGAGGGTCAGCACGTTGGACATCGAAAAGCCGATCACGAGCTGGTTGGCCGGCGTTTCGGCCGAGGCTGCTCCGTGCATGGACGTGAATGCGATGATCGCGCAGGTAGCGCCGAGAAACAGGCTGCGTCGTTTCATGTTACCTCCCGTTGATGTAAGGCGCAGCAGACCTCCCCCTGCGCCGGATATGAGCCGACCGGCCCGACTATTCCGCCAGGTTGGCGTCGATATATTCGAAGTTGATATCCTCCCCGAGGCCGGGCGCCTGCGAGAGCCAGACGAAGCCCTCCGCGTCCATGGGGTCGGGAATGGAGTTCAGATATTCGGGGCACGCGTCGTAATCGAGGAACGGATGGAGCAGGCCGCGCTCGTACCAGCGGCAGTTCTTGGTGGCCGCAGAGATCGCGAGGTTTTCCGCTCCATGCCCGTGCACCTCGCAATTCATGCCGAAGCTCTCGGCCAGATGCATGGTCTTGAGCGCCGGGGTGATGCCGCCGACATCCTCCACGCCGGTGCGCAGGATGTCGCAGGCTCCGGCCTTGATCCACTCGGCGCGGTGCTTGTACTTGCCGCCCATGGATTCCGGTCCGATGACCGGGATTTTCAGTTCCGCCGCGAGCCACGCGTAGGACGACATGGACTGCTCGTCCATCACCTCCTCGATCCAGGCGAAGTTGAGAGCCTCCAAGCCCTTGCCGAGCTCGTAAGCCTCCTCGCGCGAATACCAGTGATAGGCGTCCAGCATCAGCGGCACCTTGGGCCCGACGGCTTCGCGAACGGCCGCGCAGGCCTTCAGGTCCATTTCGATATTGGGCGACCAGCTCACCGGCGGCATCCAGGTGTGAAGCTTGATGGCCTGATAACCGCGCGCGACCAGTTTTTCGGCAAAGCGGCCGTAGTCCTCGGGCGTCGCGAGACCGCCTTCCAGCTCGTCGCCGCACATGATCGAGCCGTAGGCGGGCACCTTGTCCCGGTAGGAGCCGATGATCTTGTAGACGGGAGCCCGGAGCAGATGCCCGGCGAGATCCCAGAGGGCGCAATCGACGATCGCAAGGGTCCGGTCGCTGAGCTGCCCGCCGCTGCCGCGCTGCCAGTGAGCAAGATCCTGCCACAGCATTTCCCGCGCAAGCGCATCCTGGTTCAGCACGACGGGACGGATGAAGCGATCGAGCAGATGCGGCCGAAGCTGCTCGGGGCTGCCGAATGCGTGGCCTTTCGTGCCGTCCTCGCAGGTGAGCGTCAGCAGGGATTTTTTCACCCGGCGCGCCGGCCCCGGATGCGCATGCCCGTCGCTGTCGAGCTCCTCGTGCGTCGTATACCAGAAGGTCCGGACGCTGGCATCGATGATCTTCATACTTCTCCCTCACGTGGCCCGCGCAAATTGCCGGCTGGCTGGCTAATCCATCGTCGAGCAGGCATTGCAATCAGCCTACATCGCCTAGACATCAGACTACATTGCCGATGTAATATGACAACGCTAAGCCAACAGCAAGAGCGCGTCAAGATTGGAAGAGAGCCGATAAGCTGTTGCCGCTGGGGAAAACTGGCGCCCGCTTGGCCATTTAGGACCTACAAGAATGGGTTCGTGATGTTTCAATTGCGCTCACACAGCAATCTGCAGTATGACAAGTGGCGCACGCAGTCAGCTAGGCTACGAGGAAGCGAAGGAGAGCGGATGAGGGATTTGATTGAGCAGGAAAGCGACAACGACCTGGTCGATCTCGTCGGCCAGTCGCTTGTCCGGCAGATCGTCACGGCATTGCGGCGCGACATCGAGCGCGGAACGGTCAAGCCGGGCGACAAGCTGCCGAGCGAGAACGAACTGACCCGGCTTCATTCGGTCAGCCGCGCGGTCATTCGCGAGGCCGTCGCCATCCTCCGCTCGGAGGGAATGCTCGAAGCGCGCCGTGGCGTGGGCGTTTTCGTGGTCGATGCCGAGCAGCGCGGCCAGCCTTTCAGCGGCCTCTCCCTGGAGAGGATTTCCTCGGTCATCGAGCTTCTGGAATTGCGCGCCGCCTGCGAAACCGAGGCGGCCGCCCTGGCGGCGGCACGCCGTTCGCCGGCGCAACTGGAGATGATCCTCGAACTGCACCGCAAGATCGGCGCCAATCTCGAAAAAGGCCTTTCGACCCGAGAGGCCGATTTCGCGCTCCACCTGGCGATCGCCGAGGCGACCCAGAACCGCCGTTTCTCCGAACTCCTCCGGCTCATCAAGCCGGGCATCATCATGGACCGCGATCTTCAGGGCGGGCGCCATCCCGATGCGCTGCCGCCGAACCGCCATCTGCAGGAAGAGCACGGCCTGATCGTCAATGCCATCTTCGCGGGCAAGCCTGCGGAAGCGCGTGAAGCCATGAGGGCGCATCTGCAGGGAAGCCTCAGCCGCTACAAGACCCTGCTGATCGAACGGGTTTCCGATCCCATCCGCCCGGCTGCGGCCCGCCTCGATGGCGAGGGTTGAGGCTGGCACGCAACCGACAAGCCATCCCTGAAATATCGAACCTGCGGCTCATTCCCGGAAAAATGCCCATGCACCCCCAGCTTCGCCAGCCGGCGCGTTTCCTTTCCCGCGACGAAGTCACCGCTCTGATCAGGCGCCTGACCGACAACCTCGTCAACATCCGGGACGAGACGGGCGAGTTCCTTCTGCACCTCGACGACGGACGGGTCATCGACACCAAGGGCTGGGCCGGCTGGGAATGGACGCATGGCATAGGCCTCTACGGGCTCTATAAATTCTGGCAGCTGACCGGCGACGCGCAGACGCTGGACATCATCACCGGATGGTTCGACGCACGCCTGAAGGAAGGCACGCCCACCAAGAATATCAATACGGTGGCGCCGTTTCTCACCCTTGCCTGCCTCTACGAGCGAAACCCCTCGCCGGCATGGGCGGCCTATCTCGAAACCTGGGCGGAATGGGTGATGCACAGCCTGCCCCGCACCAGGGAGGGCGGCTTCCAGCACATCGTCTACAATTCCTTCAACGACCAGCAGATGTGGGACGACACCCTGATGATGAGCGTCATGCCGCTCGCCAAGATCGGTCTCGTGCTCGACCGGCCGGACTATGTGGAGGAAGCGAAGTACCAGTTCCTCGTTCATGCGCAATATCTGGCGGACCGCAAATCGGGGCTCTGGTTTCACGGCTGGACCTTTGACGGCAATCATAATTTCGCGTCCGCGCTCTGGGCGCGCGGCAATTCCTGGATCACGGTCGCCATCCCGGAATTCATCGAGCTTGTCGATCTGCGGGAGGGAGATCCTCTCCGCCGCCACCTGCTCTCGGCGCTTGAGCGGCAAGCGGCCGCTCTGAAGGCCTGCCAGCATCCATCAGGTCTCTGGCATACCCTGCTCGACGACCCCGGCAGCTACCTTGAGGCTTCCGCCACCGCGGGATTCGGATACGGGCTGATGAAAGCGGTAAGGAAACGCTACCTGCCTTCGGAATACATCGAGACCGCCGAACGTGCGGTGAAGGCCGTGGTCGCCAATATCGACCGGAACGGCGAACTGAAGCAGGTCTCCTTCGGCACGGCCATGGGCGACACGCTCGACTATTATCGCAACATCAAGCTGACATCGATGCCCTATGGTCAGGCCATGGCGATGCTCTGCCTTTCGGAACTGTTGCGCGCCTATATCTAGGCGGCGACCCCTGCAAGCTCGTCGATATTCGCAAGGTCGAGCGGCCGTTTGCCGTCTTCGATCTCGTGGATCATCTCGATGAGGCGGACACACATAGGCGTCGGCACACGCGATTCCCGGCCGATCTCCACGACCGGCAGCATCTGCGCATCGACCTCCGTCCGGCGTTTGCGGATCGTCAGATCCCGCCAGACCCCGGTATGGGATTTCGCCGACTTGCGGTTATGCGCCGCCATCTCGTCGAAGGATGCGTCCGTCTGTTCCGGCGTCGCCAACGGACCGAAAGCCGCGGGATCGAAACCGTCGAAGGCTTCCGGCCTGACATTGTTGATCGCGGCGACCGTCGCCACTTCCAGGGCGAGCTTGCGCAGGACCGGCCGCGCGGCCGGATTGTCGAGCACGTCCGCGATGCTGTCATTGGTGAGCGCCGTGCCGAACAGCAATGCGCCGTAGATCAGCTTGCCCCAGAGAAAGCCCCATATGTTGCTGGTGATCAGCGCCTTCGGCTCGAGATGCCTCATCAGCTGATAGATATCTTCGGCGCGGTCGGTAAACCGACCGTCCAGCTCGCCGATGACGACCGCGCCGCGGCCGCTATACTGGACGACGCCCGGCTCCAGATAATCGGCGCCGAAATTGACGAAGCAGCCGATTACGCGGTGGTCGCCGGCAATGCGGGCGATCACCCTCTCGTTCAGTCCGTTCTGGGCCGAGACGACATAGCCGTCAGCGGCGAGATGCCGGACAAGCGCCTTGGCCGCCTCTTCGGTGTGATGGGCTTTGACGCAGAGGAAGGTGCGCTGATATTCGCCTTCGAGCTCCTCGGGCAGGCAGGCTTTCGCCCTCACCACCTCCTCGAAGATCGGCCCGACGATCTTCAGGCCTTTCCCGTTGATCGCGTCCACATGCTCCCTGGCACTGTCGACGAAGATCACTTCTTCGCCTGCCCGGATCAAGGTGGCGCCAAGCGTTCCGCCGATCGCGCCGGCGCCCCAGATCAGGATCGGTTGGCTCATGCCCAAGCTCCTCCAGCAATGCGCGCGGGTCGTCCTCGATCGCCTGCATATCCCGCCAATACGCAATGACGAGGGTTATCCTGCGCCCTGTAGTCGGGTCAAGCGGCTCTCCGATAGAGGCGGCTGATTGCCGAAATTCGAACGGCGCGGACGAAATATAGCGCTTTCCGGCAACGCCGGGGCTTGCGATATTGCCGGGAAACTCCCTGCGGGATCGAGACCCCATGGCCTATATCATTACCGAACCCTGCATCGACGTGAAGGACGGCGCCTGCACCGCGGCCTGTCCTGTCGATTGCATCTACGAAGGCGGGCGGATGTTCTACATCCATCCGGACGAATGCATCAATTGCGGGCTCTGTCTTTCCATCTGTCCCGTCGATGCGATCGCCTATGACGAGGAGGCCACGGAGGCCCAGAAGACCTTCATTCCGGTGAACAGGGATTATTTCGGGCCGGCGGTCACCGGCCTCGGCTCTCCCGGCGGCTGGGACAAGAGCCGCACGCGGGCCGCCGATCATCCGGCTGTCGCCGCTGTCCCCGCCAAGGCGGCAGCGCCCTCACATTAGGTTTTTGCCCAGCCCGCGTAATAGGCCCGGGTGGCGGCGATGAGCTTGCCGCAACGCTCCCGTTCCGCCGCCAGCCGCGGCAGGTCGGCTTTCGCCTGTGCCACGAGCTCCCTTCGCGCCGCATCGAAATCGACCGTCAGAAGCTTGCCGTCCCGCATGACAGGACGGCCGGCGACATAGAGGCCTCTGGCGCGGGTTGCCGACATGCGCGTCAGCAGCACCTCCGCCTCGTCGAGATCGTCGAAAAGGCTGTCCTCGGTCAGGCCGGCGTAATCCACCACCGTGAAATCCTGATCCAGTGGCGCATTGACCACGACCGAGCCGGTCTTGATCGCGGCATCGAAAATCGCCGCGGCGGTGAAATCCCTCGTCAGCCCGCGCCCGCCATGGAGGAAATAGAGAAGGCGCATTTCCCGCCAGAGGTCCTGGTCGTCGTCGAAGGCGCTGCCGTCGAGGCCGATGCCGAAGCGAAGGCCGCTCTGGACGGCATCCGCCAGAGGCGCGATGCCGGAGCGCAGACGCAGGTTTGCCGAGGGATTGGAGACGAGCTGGACGCCGCGCTCCGCCAGCAATTCGTATTCCTCCGGCCGGAGTTGCACGCCATGCGCCACGGCAAGCCGCGGCGAAAGGAAGCCGATATCGTCGAGATGCCGGACGATCCCTTGCGGGAAGCGGCGGTCGAGCCACAGCCGCTGCCGCGGGCTTTCGAGAAGATGCATGTGTATCCGGCGGCCGTTTGCGGCGGATGCTTCGGCGATCGCCTCAAGCAGCGCATCGGAACACCATTGCGGCCCGACCGGACCATATTGAACGTCCACCAACGGATTGGTGTTTGCCGCGGCCACTGCATCGACTGCCGCCATCTGCTCCCGGAACGGCGCATAGCGTGGAGCGGCTGGCGAAAGCGTTTCCCAGTCTTCGGGGCTGAGGAACGGCCTCAGCCTTTCCGGGCCGCCGTCATAGGCCCAGGCGTCGTGATCCAGAAGTGGGCAGGAAAGGCCGACGCGAATGCCGACTTCGCCCGCCGCGCGGATCACCTGCAGAGCCTCGTCCACCAGCCGCGCCGCGTTCAGCGAATTGTGGCAATGGATCGTCGCGCCGATTCCCGTCTTGGCCAGCCGCGCGAAAGCCACCAGCGCCTCCAGATAAGGATCGGTGCGGGGCCTCAGCCGCATCGTCGGTATCCAGGCCTCCAGCGCATCGTCGATACTGCCGAAATCGAGCGTCCGGATGCCGTAGCCATGGTCATGGGCGTTGACCGGCATCGGCAGGATCAGATCGCCGGAAACAAGCGGAAAGTCCGCCGCCGCTGCTGGCAGGGCCGCAAGCGCCGCCTCGCCGCGGATCGCCTTTTCGTGACCCGGCCGGGACAGGAAGCGTATATCCCCTTTTGCCGTCACCGTTTGATGACCTCCGCGATCTGTTCGGCGAATTTCCCGAGATCGACGCTCATGGCCTCGATCACCGCCTCGGTGGCATGGGTGAGCTGCCTCTGGCGCGGCGCCACGATGCCGACTTCCATGTTCTGCAGCCGGGAACCGGCGATCGGCAGCGCCACCACGTCGCCCGCCTTCAGTTCCTTCAACAGGCCGAGCGGCGTGAAGAAGGCCACCCCTTCCCCCGAAAGGATCAGCGGCTTCAGCATCATCTGGTTGTTCGTGGCAACAAAGGTACGCCCGACGCGGTCCAGCGAGGCGAGTTCGACGGCGATCATCGAGCTCATCACCTCGTTGTCGAGCTGCAGCAGCAGATTGAACTGTGCGCATTCCTGCAATGTCGCGCTCTTCTGCCGGGCGAGCGGATGATGGCGCGCGACCATCGCCATGAGCGGCATGCGCACGCCGTGGACGAGCTTGATGTCATGCGGCCGCGCCAGATCGAAGGTGATGCCGATGTCGCAATCCCCGTCGGCGACGAAATGAAAGATGTTGTTGAAATTGTCGGCCCGGATGCGGAAATCGACGGCCGGGTTCTTCTGATGGAAGGCAGCCACGAATTCCGGCATGAACTGCACGGCGAGACTGTCGAGGCAGGCGATATGGACGCGCCCCGTCCGCTTGCCGTGAAGGTCGCCGAGATCGGATTTCATGATCTCGTAGTGCTGCATGGTCTCCTTGGCATGCTTCAGCACCACCTTGCCGGCGGCGGTCAGCCGCAGCCCGTCGGAGAAGCGCTCGAACAGCGGCATGCCGAGCTCGTCCTCCAGCTTGCGGATCTGGCGGCTGACGGCGGAAGTCGCCACGTGCAGCTCCTCCGACGCCTTTCGGATCGAACCGGAGCGAGCGACTTCTATGAAATATTTCAGGATGCTGGCGTGCATGAACGTCCCCGATATCCTGAAATTCATAACATGCTTAGCGACCCCGCCAAACGGGTGCCCGCTTCTCGCGGAAAGCCGTCACGCCCTCGACAGCATCTTCGCTCTGGAGCGCCCGGATGAGCGCCGGCGTGCGCAACCCTTGCGCTTCGGCGGGGCTCAGATGGCCGGTGCGGTTCACCGTCTGCTTGATCGCCTTCAGGGAAAGGGGAGCGCAGGCGACGATCTCGCTCACCCATCGGCCCACGGCCGCGTCGAGTTCGTCATGGGGCACCGTCTCGTTGACGATGCCGAAGCCCTGCATTTCCGCGGCGGTGAACTGCCGGCCGGTCAGCATCACCGCCATCGCCTGGTTATGGGCGATCTTCCGCTGCAGCAGCACCATGCCGCCGTCAAGCGGCATGCGGCCGACGCGGGCCTCCGGCAGGCCGAACCTAGCCGTATCCGCCGCGATCACGATATCGCAGCCGAGCACCATCTCGAAGCCGCCGCCGAGCGCATAGCCGTTGACGCGGGCAATCACCGGCACATCGAGCGACTTGCGGAAGGCCAGCCCGCCAAAACCGTTGAGGCGGCTTTCCGCCCAGTATTCCAGCCCCGTCTTCGTACCGCTGCCCTTGAGATCGGCGCCGGTGCAGAAGGCCTTCTGGCCCGCACCGGTCAGCACCACGCAACTGATGTCGTCGCGGGCCTCGATCTCCAGCCAGACGGCTTCGAGCTCCCGCTCGGTCTCGGCGTCCACGGCATTCATCCGCTCCGGACGGTCGAGCGTGACGCGCGCCACCCGGTTCTCGACGGAAAACCCGACGGTCATGCCGCATCTCCCCGCGTCGCTTCCAGTGATCGGGCTTCCAGCGAAGCGAGGATCTCGTCATTGTGCTGGCCGAGCCGAGGCGGCGGGATGCGGACCGAAACCGGCGCCGCCGACATGTCGATCGGCGAGCCGATCAGCCGGATCGGGCCTGCCGCCGTCTCGCCGGCCTCCAGGATCATCTTGTTGATGATGGTCTGCTCGTCTTCCAGCGCCTCTGCGAGGTTGCGGACAGGTGCGCAGAGGATGTCCACCTCCTCCAGCCGCTTCAGCCAATGCGCGGTGCTGTTCTTTGCAAAATTCTCGCGGAAGATCGTCTGCAGTTCCGGCCGGTTCGCCATCTGCGCATCGAAATCCTTGTAGCGCGGCTGCTGGGAGAGGTCCTCGATCTCCAGCGCGTTGCAGATGTCCTGAAGCGGGTTCTGCTTGAAGGCGCCGACCATGACGATCGCACCGTCCGTCGTGTCGAACACGCCGGTGAGCGGAAAGGCGCCCCAGTTCAGATCCTTCCCGCGCATCATGTGCGCGGCCCCCTCCTGCATCTGCATCGCCAGCATGGAATTATAGAGGCTGACGGCAACCTGCTGGCCTTCGCCAGTCTTTTCCCGGTGCAGCAGCGCCAGCAGGATGCCCTGGACGAGATGCATGCCGGCGGAATAGTCGGCAAGCGGCGTCGCGTAGATCGAGGTCGGATGGGTATCGTCCGACTTGCGCCGCATGACGCCCGAAAGCGCCTGGGCCAGGATGTCCTGGCCGCCCTTGTGCTGGTAGGGGCCGGTCAGGCCGAAGCCGGTGCCCACGGCATAGATCAGCCGCTTGTTGACCGTCTTCAGGTCCTCGTAGCCAAAGCCCATCCGCTCCATGACGCCGGGCCGAAAATTGTTGACGACCACGTCCGCGCCTTCGATCAGCGTCAGCACGGCCTCACGCGCTTCCTCGAGCTTGAGGTCGAGCGCCAGGCTCTTCTTGTTGCGGTTCAGCGAGCAGAAGACGGGATTGTTGAGCCCGTCCGGATCGGAGCCGAGCGACCAGCGCGAAAGATCGCCGATCCGGCTCTTCTCGATCTTGATGACCTCCGCGCCGTAGTCGGCGAGCGTCTGGGTGCAGCAGGGGCCGAGCATGACCTGCGTGAAATCGATCACGCGGATGCCGTCGAGTGGGAGTAAAGTCATTCTGCTGCCTCGAGGAATGTTGCATTTTCGGAGGGAATGTCACCGGGATCGGCGCCCTGCGCCCGCATCTGCTTCCGGATCTTGGCGATATCGGCGTTCCTGACCGTCGTTCCCGCGTTGAGCGCAACGACGGCGGCAACGCCCGCCGCCTCGCCCATGGCCATGCAGGGCGGGATTTCGCGGCTCGATTTCTGCGCCTGCGGCGTTGCCGAATAATGCCGGCCGGCGACGATGAGCTGGCCCACCTCCCGCGGCAGCATCGACCGGTAAGGCGTGTAATAGTCGCGGCCGCGGCAGACGGTGTCGGCAAAATGGATGCGGTTCATCACGTCGTCCTTGGTCACGACATACTCGCCTTCCAGGAGACGGGTCTGGCGCACGCCGGTCTGTGGCGCGAAATCCACCACATAGGCCTTTTCGAAACCCGGCATCTTTTCCCGGGCGAAATCGAGCAGCCTGCCGATGCGGGCGCGGCCCTCGAACTCCGCCTTCGTCAGGTCCTCGGTCTTGAGGCCGGAAAGGTTCGGCATATGCGGGCAGTTGAGCCACACCACGCCCGGCAGCGGCGTCTTCAGCCACCAGAAGGACCAGCAGCCGCCGATCAGGCGCTTGGCCTCGTGATCGAGCTTCTTGAAGGCTTCCGGCTCCTCGAATTCGAAACGCTCGGCAGCGTCCGTATCGACCCCGCCCCAGCGGGAGACGGTGGTCAGGATGAAGTTCGATTCCGCATGCGAGGCGCCGGCCGAAGCCGCCACGTCGAGATCGCCGGTCGTGTCGATCACGACGTCGCCGAGGATCGCCTCCAGTCCCGGCTTCGTCTGGCAGACGACGCCCTTGATCGTCTTGCCGTCCATGATGGCGGAGGAGAACCAGCTATGGGTCCTCAGCTTCACGCCCGCTTCGGAGAGGATGTCGTAGGAGGCCCGCTTGAAGCCGTCCGGATCGAAGGCGGCCGAGAAGCAGATCGGGTGCGGCATGGATTGCGTGTGGAAATCGAACAGGCCCCAGCGTGCCCAGCGCCGCCAGGCCTCCGGCGTCTCGCGGATGTCGAGCTCGCGGTCGCGGCCGGTCGGCGTGACGCAGAGATCCCATCTCTTCATCCGCTCGATCATCTCCATGCAGATGCCCTGCACGGTGATCTCCAGGCCGTTGATCATGTCGTCGAGCACCAGCACCATGCCGCCGGCGGCAAGCCCGCCCACATAGGGATAGCGTTCCAGAAGGGTCACCTTGGCGCCGTTGCGGGCGGCAGAAACCGCCGCCGAAATGCCGGCTGGCCCGCCGCCGACCACGACCACATCGGATCGGTCGACCACCGCAGCGTCGCGCGCCGCCTGAATGATTGTCTGCTGCATGTTCAAAACTCCCAGAGAGCTCAGGCTCAGTGCGTGCCGGCCGGCTTCCACCGGACCATCTTCGCTTCGACCACCGAGACGATGAAGAAGAGGACGACGGCAAGCGCTGCGGCGACCACGACCGTTGCGTAGAGCAGCGGCGAGCGGAAATTGTAGGTGGCCTCGATGATGAGGGCGCCGAGACCGAAGCTCGAACCGATCCATTCGGCGACGATGGCGCCCATGACGCTGCTGGTCGCGGCAATCTTCAACGCCGCGAAGAGGAACGGCATGGAACTCGGCAGCCGGACCTTCCAGAGGATCTCGGTGTTGCTGGCCGAAAGAACCCGCATCAGGTCGAGCATGGCCGGGCTCGCGGATTTCAGGCCCTGCACCATGTTGACCAGCGTCGGGAAGAAGCAGATCAGACCGGCGATGATGATCTTCGGCGCCAGTCCGTTCCCGAAGATCAGGACGAGGATCGGCGCAAGCGCGATGATCGGGATCGCCTTGATGAAGACGGCGATCGGATAGAAGGCCTTTTCCGCCGTCGCGCTGTGCACGAACCAGATCGCGAGAAGGATGGCGACGAGATTGCCGAACACGAAGCCGAGGACGGTTTCGAGCACCGTCGGCAGAAGGTTGGTCCAGAGCATTCCGGCATTGTCGCGGAAGGCGAAGAAGACATCGACCGGGCTCGGCGCCATGAAGGTCGGGATCGCGAAGAACCAGACCACGAACTGCCACAGGACCACCAGGCCGGTGGCGGCAAGGATCGCCGGCATGTGTCTCGCGAGAACGCCGGCCGTCGCATCGAGGAGTGCGATCTTGCGATCCGGCAAGGCCTCGGCCTTTCTGGAGGAGGAAACGACTTGGCTCATAGGCATTCCTCCAGACGGGCGCGCAAATGCGCGGTGACGCCGATGAATTCCACCGTGTCGCGCACGGAGAGCGAACGCGGGAACGGAAGATCGACCTTGGTGAACTCCTTGACGCGGCCGGGATGGGCCTGGAGCATCAGCACCTTCTGGCCGAGGAAGGCCGCTTCGGGAATGGAATGGGTGACGAACAGGATCGTCGTTCCCGTCTCCTGCCAGACGCGCAGCAGTTCCTCGTTCAGGCGGTCGCGGGTGATCTCGTCGAGCGCTCCGAAAGGCTCGTCCATCAGCAGGATGCGCGGCCGGGTGACGAGCGCGCGGGCGATCGCCACGCGCTGGCGCATTCCTCCCGAAAGCTCGTGCGGCAGCGCCTTCTCCCGTCCCTTCAGGCCCACCATTTCAAGGAGAGCATGCGGATCGGCATGGTCGCCGGTTTCGGACCGCCTGCCGACTTCCAGCGGCAGACAGATATTGTCGAGGACGGTCCGCCAGGGAAGCAGCGTCGCATCCTGGAAGACGAAGGCGAAATCCCGCCCCTCGCGCGCCTCCCGCGGACTGCGTCCGAAGACCGAGATCGAGCCCTCGCTGATATGGACGAGATCGGCGATGCACCGGAGAAGGGTCGATTTCCCGCAGCCGGAAGGCCCGAGCATGGTCACGAAGGCGCCTTCCGGGATATCGACGGAAATATCGGAAAGCGCCGTGATCTCGTTGTTCCTGTCGCCGAACCGGACATGCAGGTTCCGGACCGACACCGCCGAGGCGGCCGGTTGGGGCGCTGGAACATTGGGCTTCAACTTCACCGCTCCCTGCATGACGGTCACCCGACCTGCTTGCGGACGTCGGACGTGGCTTCGAGGATCGTGAAATCCACGACGTCGTCGACCGTCGGAACGGTGCCCTTGAACTGGCCGAGATCGGCATAGGCCTTGATCTGGGCCTCCCAGTTCTCGCGCGACATCGTACCCCAGCCGGCAGCCTTGGTGGTGTCGCCGAAGGAGAAATCGACGCAAGGGCCGACCGCCTTCAGTTCGCTCGGCTTGTCGAGGTTCGGATAGGCCTCGCAGAGATATTCCACGGCCTCCTGCTGGTTGTCGCGGACATACCCCCAGCCCTTGGCGGCGGCGCGCGTAAACCGCTGAAGGACATCGGCATGTTCGCCGATCTGCTGGTCGGTCGTGTAGTAGACGTTGGCATAAAGCTGAAGGCCGCTGTCCCAGAGCATCATGTCGACCCGGTTGTCGCCGAGCACGTCGAGCGCATTGACGTTGGTGAGCCAGCCGGTGACCGCATCGGCCTGGCCGGTGAGGAGTTGGTTCATGTCAGAGCCCATGTTGACCATCTTCACCTGGTCCTCGGCGATGCCGTTCCTGGCGAGCAGGGCGCGCAGCAGGATGAAGGCGGTTGGCTGGGTGGCGATCGTCTTGCCGATCATGTCCTTCGGCTCGCGGATCGGCTTGTCCTTCAGCGAGAAATAGGTGAACGGATGCTTCTGGTATCCCGACAGGAACGCCTTGACGGGCATGCCCGCCGATCGCGCCAGCATGACCGAAGGGCTCGACGAGATCTGGCCGGTCGCGGACTGGCCCGACGCGACGCCCGCCACGCCGTCGACGCTCGGCCCGCCGGGCACGATTTCGAGTTCGACGCCTTCCTCCTCGAAGAAACCTTTCTTCACGGCGGCGACTTCGCCCAGCACGCCGTTCGAGGCGAGCCAGCCGAGCTGCATCCTGACCTTGGCCACGTCCTTGGCGAGACCTGCCCTGATGCCGACGAAACTGGAGGCCGCCGCAAGGCCGCCAAGGGCGGCCGTCTGGGTCATGAAACGCCGGCGGTTCATCATGAAATTGGACATCTTGTTCCCCTGTTTTGCTCCGACACCGGATGTGCCGGCTTGGCTGCGCCCGGTCTCGATTGCCGGATTAAGGGGAGGATGGCGCAATGCCGCGTTCTAATAAAGAACAATATTTCGTATCTCTCGTTGCCGATAAGGCAACGCCCCCAGCCTCGTTCGGCCCTGCGGCTTGCGAAGGTGCGGGCACGGCAAGTCTGGGTCCGGCAAGTCTGGGTCCGGCAAGTCTGGGCCCGGCGCGGAGCACCGTCCGGCAAGCAGCACGAATGCCCGCGGCGGAGAGGGCTCCGCCGCGGCCTGATCCATCGGGATGGGCAGGCAGTGGGTATCGGGTGATATGGATGTCAGGCTTGTCCGCCTGCCCGATCGCTTCGGCTTTTCCGCAAGACAGGGTTTCCGCGCCAGGAAACCTTCCTTCCGGCGGTTGGCGCCCTGACGGCGCGTCCCCTGCCTCAACGACCATCACCGGACGCCGGATTGCTCCCCGTGGGTAGACCGGTTCGCGACCCGGCTCCCTGCCCGATGACGCGATCAGCATAGGCCTCACAAACCGGGCGTGGACGAAGCGGGGATATCTTTCCAATCCTCCCGTTGAAACGGAAGGAGGATTTCTTTCCCGCCCGCCGGCATCGTCCCCGCCTGGCCCCTGCGGCACGGTGGCTCTCGCCAAACACGGCGCGGCGCAGTCGCTACAGCTCCGGCAGGAAAGGAGGCCCGACAACCCTGACCGGCCTGTCGGTCAAAGGTCTGTCTCCGCCGCCGATGCTCGCCGTCGCCTCCTCAGATATCTCTTCTTGCTCAGGTTCCGGACGCTGCCCGGGGATCGGCACCATGCCTTGCGGCAGATGTTCCGACATCATCCGCGCGAGCTGAACCTCCTGGATGCGGTCTACATAACGCTCCCAGTCGCACCGTCGAAAATTTCCGCCGTCGCGATACCGGAAGGCGGTGCGGAGTTCCCTATAGCTCGTGCCGCTTCGGACCGAAACCATCTCCTCCGTCTCGAGCGTCGGGTCCTGGCGAATATAGACCTCGATACCTTGGTCCTCACAGATGTACTGGCATTGCCTGAGGGTGGTATCTGCCGCAGCCGCGTTCACGAATTGCGAATTCGGCGCGGGAAACAGATAGCCGTCCGAAAGCCGGACGCAATAAAGCATGGCGTTGCCGTAGCCGGATTTCTTCGGCGCGGGTTGCTTTCGTTCCACGCTTTTGGCCGCGGCGCCGCAGGCTGCGGAAGCGGTTTTCCGACCGGCCGCCTCCTTGCCGCCCACGGATCTGCGTGCTTCCTCGATCTGGAACTGGATCTTTTTCCGCTGATTGGCAAGGTCGCGGCAGGCGTTGAACAGGCCGCCGCCCCTCGACATCTCCTCGGTACATTCGCGCTTACGCTCCATCGCCCTGATCGCCGACAATTGCCTTGCAAGCTGGGCGGTCTGGGTATCATTGGCGCTTTTTACCAGGCGGCCTTGACTTCTCGAAGGAGCGCAGCTCTCCGCATGCGATGCCGTCTGGCCGACAAGCAGCGCAAGCGGAACGACGACCGCCGCAAGCCAAAAGCGGATCATTGTTCGCGATCCGGGTCGCTCGACCGCTCCTGCCCGACGGCACTTCTTCCTTTCGGGGGATACGCGGCGGATACAGGACCGGGCTTCAGAATGGAATCGGGATCAAGCCCCGCCACGAGAGCTGCCAGAGCCAGGCGCAGATAAGACGGCGGCACGGGGCCGTCGAGGGCTCTCAAAGCCCCCACGGATAGTCCCAGCTGATGGGCAATCTCCTTGTTGGACAATGAGAGAGCCCTCGCCGCGGTGGCCAGATAACCATTGGAGTTCATGGCGCCCACTCAACGCGGCTGAGGTCTCGGCGGGCGCCCGTGATGAGGAGGTCTGGGACGATGGCCCCAATGGGGCGGTCGCGGACGGTCGGGGCGCCAATGGGGCGGTCGCGGACGCGATATGATCGGCAGACCGATCATCGGGCCGACATAGATGATCGGCCGGCGCCGGTTTTGATACAGCGCCTGCAGGTAATTGCTGGAAGCCCAGCCCCGCCGGCCGGCGAAGCTGACATCGCACCAGCTATAGCCGGTAAGGCATCCCCGGATTGTAACCGTCGCGCCGGCCGGAATGGTGCCTATCCGCGCATATTCCGTTCCGGGGCCTGTTCTCATGTTCACCGAGCCCGTGGCATAGGCATTCGCCGCTTCCGCCAATGAGGGGAGAGAAATCCCCAGGAGAAGGGCAAGAGCCGCCGTAATGACTTTCGTTCGCATCGTTTCCTCGATCCGCTACGCTTTGCGTTGACGCTCTAAATGCTGCAAATCACCAATAGTCTTTCAGCGATCGGCGGGATGTCCCGCCGCCTCGACAAGCTCTTCAGGCTATGCGACGCCCTTGTCGGTTACGGAAAAAAGCTGGATGCCGGGTGCGGTTCGAGCTCCTCTGCCGATTTTGGCATGTGCCGGGGGGTTAAGGCCGTGCCACCAGCCTGTTCTTGATAAGTCCGACGACGATCTGGACAATGGCGCCGGCGACGCCGCCGCCCACGAACTGGCCTGCGAGAGCCGCGATATCGAGACCGGCCGTGGCGGCCGTAGCGTCGCCGGTTGCTCCGCCAAGCAAGGCTCCCAGCAACTGGCCTCCGCCGATCCCTCCGACCGCGCCGGCAAGCAGATTGCCGATGCCTCCAAGATCGGAATCCTTGAGAACCTTGCCACCGGCCGCTCCGCCGACAGCCCCGCCGATCAATTGTGCGAGAATGGCTTCCATCATTTCCTCCACTTCCACCGGTCCGCTGACCGCCAGCGGACTACCACTTGATGCTAAGGCCTATATTCCCTTCCCAGATGCGGGTTTTCTCGCCTCCAAGATTGGTCGTGTAGTCCACCGTCGCGAACAGGCTGACCTTCTCCGTCAAATTGGCGATGACGCCGCCGCCGAGCTCGAGCGATGTTCCGCCGATCTCGGTGATGATCGGATCGCCATCGAAACGGACTGTCTGGTCGGACGAAAAGTTGTGCCAGAGGTTTGCCTTGAGATAGGGCTGGATGAGCCCCGAGTCCGTCTGGTATTTACCCTGCAGCCTCAAGCCGAACCGGCCGGTAACGGCATTGTCGGAGTCGAACGAGACCGAGGAAAAACGGTCGGAGGAATCGTCCAGCGAGAGGCGCTGCCAGATGATCTGGCCTTGGGGTTCGAGGCTCCACTGATCGTCGAGAACGATCGGATAACCGCCTTCCAGCGAGGCCGTCAGACCGGTTCCGTCGATGCCGATCGATTGACCGGCATTCGACGAGGCGCTGCCATCGAACCAGGTACCCATCAGAATGGCGTCCACATACCAGCCCTGCGGCCCGATATGGCTCCAGTATCCGCCGAAGCTCGTGCCGCTGATGTCGACGTCACCCACGGCAAGGTCGTTCCAGCCGAGCGCCTGCCCCTTCACGTCGCCATCTATCTTGGCGTAGCCGAAGAAAAGGCCGAACCGGTCGAAATGCCCGCCATCGGTTTCGCGGCCGAACAGGTCCTGGCCCGCCTGGAAGCCGAAGAGGTTGCCGTCGAAGCTCGGCGAAACGGTACCGTCCCACTCCAGCTCTGTTTTCTGCCCGAAGGCGCGCCCCCACGTGGTGGGCAGCCAGCCGCCATCCTGAAGCAGGATTTGCTCGCCGCGGCGCTCGTGGAACGTACCAAGCGTCGAGAGCGCCAGATGGTGAGCGACCGGCGGCACGACGGAATAGGTCGGAACCTCCATTCGATAAAGCGGCACGACCTCGGCGATGACGGGCGTCGCTCCGGGCGTCGGCGGTATCGCAGTCCCGCCCGGCACCGGCACAGGTGCCGGTGCCGTGGGCGGTGCCGGCGGCGGAGGAGGAGGATCCGCCGGTTCGGCTGGAGGTGGCGGAGGCGGTGGTTCCGGCTCGGGATCGGCTGGATCGACCGGGGGCGTAGGGTCCACCGGTTCCGTCACGGGATCGCCTTCCGTCGGCGGATCGACCGCGGGAAGCTCCGACGGCGGCGGCGGCGGGACCACTTCGGGTTCTTCCGGAGCGGGCTCCTCCGCCGGCGGAGACACCGGGTCGGGGGCCGGCGCCGGCTCCGGCGGCGGCGCTGCCGGCGGTGTCACGAGCGTCGAGCGGAGATACCAGTTCTCTTCCGTGCTCGCGGAAACGCCGCCCTTGAACAGATAGTATTCGTAGGCGCCGGCTGCGACACGTCCGTTGAGGGCGAAGGCTCCATCGGCGCTCGTGCCGCCGACGTCCACCACCATGATGCCGTCCTGCGTGGTGGCATCGCCGGCACCGCCGGCATTGAGGATGTTGAGACCCGTGGTGCCGGACGCATCGCCCTCCACGATCAGCCTGTCGGATGCGGAGGAATCGTCGCCGAGCACGGTGTTGAGGAACATCTGCCCGTCATTGCCGATGTAATTGCCGCCGATGGTGAACGTGTCGGTCGCACCGTCGCCGCCATTGGTCAGATCCAGGCGCCCCGCGTTGACGACCTCCACCACCTGCCCGGCCGTAAAGGCGGCGATGCCGCCATTGGCCCCGCCGCCATAGATGGTGCTGGCCGCATCGACGGTGAGCGATCCCGTCCCGGTTCCGCTGTCGCCGAGCGTCAGGGTCTCGTCGAAGACGAGCTGGGTGTCGTTGGTGAGACCGATCGTTTCCCAGCTGTCGAAACGGGCGACGTCGCCGGTCTTCACATTGTCGAAGGTGATGGCATCCGTGCCGAGCCCGCCGGTGATCTGCGGCGTGGCCCCGATATTGGCATCGGTCAGGTTGCTGAGGGATGCGGTGTCGTTGTCGCCGCCGAGATCGACCAGGCCGTAGATGATGCCGCCGCCATTCCAGGTAAAGGCGTCGGAGCCGACGCTCAGCCGCACCTCGCCGCCGATCGTGCCGCCGGTTACGGTCACGCTGTCCGTGCCGCCGCTGACGCTGATGTTGCCGCCGATCGTGCCGCCGGAAAGAATGATCGTGTCGTTGCCGAAGCCGGTCACCAGGTTCTTGTCGATGATGCCGCCCGACATGTCGAAGGTGTTGTCGTCGAGCTTCATGTTGACGCGGCCGATGCGGCCGCCGGTCATCTCGGCGTAGTCGCCGTCTTCGAAGGAATCGACGATGCGGCCACCGGTCATGCGGAAGGTGTCGAGATTATCGCCCTGGCTAAGCGAGAATATCTCGCCGCCGCTCATCTGAAAGTCGTCGGCGCCGCTGCCCTGCTGGACATTGCCGGTCACGTTTCCTCCGGAGATGATGAAGGTGTCGGCGCCGTCGCCCTGGTTGACCGCGCCGCCGATCGTGCCGGAGTGAATTTCGATCGTGTCGGCGCCAGCGCCGAACACGACGTTGCCTGCGATCGTACCCGTGCCCGACGGCGGCAGAAGGAGCGTGTTGTTGCCCCCCGTGTCAGTCAGGCCGCCGATCGACGTACCGCTGTCGCAAATGTAATTGTCGTTTCCGGTGGGTGGTGCGAAGGAGCATGCGTGGGCGGGATCGGTAGAGAAAAGGATAACGCCTGAAACCAGTCCGGTTCCGGAAAGCAGGAACCGTCTCAACACCCTCAAATCAGCACGATTGTTCATCGTCCCCCCGTCGATAAATGTGAAATGCTCTGTTCAAGCCATCCCCCCGACCCGCCGAGTACGCCACAGCAGCAACCGAAGCGCAACCCTGAGCCGAGCCTGCCGCATTCTCGCGAACACCGTGAAGGTTAGGGCGCTAACTAGAGAATTGAAGGCCGCCTTTGTCAGATCAGTATACGCGAGGTTAATTTGGGGAAATTTCCATGGATTTTTATGGGTTTACTGCGCAGGAATCTCGCAAGGATGAGTAGAATTGCCTATTTGGACGCCTTTGTAAAATATTATGTACACCTAAATTATTTTACCAAAATACAAGCAATGAACATCTTAGGGTTGAGTAAGAAAAACGTTCCCGATATTGATCGCGATGTGAAAGCAGTGACCGGGCTTCTCTGCCACGGGGAACACGAAAATGTGATCGGAAAATCGGCATCTTACGACGACCCGGTATTCGCCGGCGCGTTCAAGCGGGTCCCTCCGACGCGAATCAGCTCGAGGATAGCCTCACCGCGTCCATCATTGGTCGATGGCATGAGGAGACGCCGTTCCGGCCTCCTCGTTCACTGATGCCTGGAATGGTCTGGATCCGAATATGGCGATGAGCGCCACGATCACGACGGCGCCCAGGATGATGATATTGCGCTTGCTCATGCTGCACTCCGAATTCGCGTCCGCAACCGTGAACGGGTGCGTCAGATGCTCGGAAGGAAAATCTCCACCTGCCTCCGGCGCTCTTCACCAAGGGGCTGGATATGTTCGGTCCAGAACTTATCCGCCTCGGGAGGCTCGTCCTCCCACAGCCGGGTGTTGACGATATTGTCGTCGATCTTGGACTTTCGGCGACCGCCGAGCCGCAGATATTCCTCCGCCAGTCTCCGTGCCTCGGTCATCTTTGTCTCCTGACGTGGAGCGTGGCTTCGACCAGGCCTCCCGCTCCTTCGCATTGTGAACCAACAACCGAACAAGATCGAAAGCAGAAGGTTTCGCAACCGGTGAAAGTTTTGGCGCGGGAGCATGTTCGCGGTCGCGGCCGACAAGGAAGATACACGGGTCATCCTCCTTTCGGAACCGGGCCGACAGCACCGTATATTTTCGCAGACCGCGGGCTTTCAGCGCGGTGGCGGGTCCAGCACTCACCCCGGCTGGATTGCGCTTGGCCGGGCCGGTCAGCTCAGACTTTTGCCGTATCGCGCGAAACTCTCGGCAAGGACGGTCGTGCCCGCTCCGGGTTGTTCGGGACGCCGATACACCCCGTTCCGGACGCTGATCGGTTCCTCGAAATGATCCTTGATCCAGGGGATGTATTCCAGAATCGTCGAGGCGGGATGCCAGTAGCTGAGATGCACATGCACCTGGCTCATTTCGCCGGCATGCGGAACGACGGGAAGCCGGTGCGCAAGCGCGAGGTCCGCCACCTGGATATATTCGGTGATCCCTCCGAGCCGCGTGACATCCGGTTGCACGTAGGCCACCGCACCCGCATCCACGAAGGATCGGAAGGCATCGACCGTGTAGAGCTGTTCGCCGAGCGCGATCGGTATCGACGTATTGCGGGCAAGCGTCGCATGGCTGGCGACGTCGTCATACCAGAGGGGTTCCTCGAACCAGTAGATGTCGAGATCGCGCGCCAGCGCGCAAAAACGCTGGCAGGTCGGCAGGTCCCATTTTCCGTTGCCGTCGATGGCGATGCGGACCTTCGCTCCGACGCGCTTGCGCACCGCCGCCAGCCGTTCGACGTCGGTGTTCGGATCGTCATGGCCGACCTTGATCTTGATACGGGTAAAGCCCTCTTCCTCGACGGCTTTCGCCGATCCGCGCAAGAGCGTTTCCAGATCGAAAGAAATCCAGCCTATATCCGTGTTGTAGGCCTCCAGCGCCTCCGTGCGCGCACCACCGAGATAGCTCCAGAGCGGGACGCCGGCCTTCTTCGCCTTCAGGTCCCACAGGGCGACGTCGATCGCCGCGAGCGCCAGATGCGTGATGCCGGCCCGGCCGACCCATTGCAGCGAAGGATAGCGCGCGAGCTTCGTCCAGAGGCGCTGGTGGTCGGACGCGTCTTCCCCGATCAGCAGCGGCCCGTAGCAATCACTGATGCAGGAGGTGATCAGCCGGTCCGAGGCAAGATGCGCATGGGTGCCGGTGAAGCCGTAGCCTTCGAGCCCGTCCGTGGTGACGATCCTTGCCCCGACGACGCCCCAATGGGTGATGCTGTGGGTTGAGTCGGAGATGGAATCCGAGGTCAGAGGAAGATGGAGGATGAACGGATGGACGGCTGCAATTTTCATGGGCGAACCTCGGGATGGTCTCAATTTCGTCAGTGGAGGAGTTGCGAAAGGAACTCGCGGGAGCGCTGGTGCTTTGGCGCGGCGAAGAACTCCTTCGGCGTGGCCTCCTCGACGATCCGCCCCTGGTCCATGAACACGATGCGATCCGCCACCTGGCTGGCAAAGCCCATCTCGTGGGTCACGCAGATCATCGTCATGCCTTCGGATGCAAGGGACACCATCGTGTCCAGCACCTCCTTGACCATTTCCGGGTCCAGCGCCGATGTCGGCTCGTCGAAAAGCATGATCTTGGGCTGCATGCACAAGGCCCGCGCGATCGCCACGCGCTGCTGCTGACCGCCCGAAAGCTGCGACGGGTATTTGTCCGCCTGGTCGGCAATCCGCACCTTGCGCAGCATTTCCATGGCATTTTCCAAGGCTTCGCGCTTCGATTTCCCGAGCACGCGGATCGGGGCCAGGGTGCAGTTCTCGATCACCTTGAGATGCGGGAACAGGTTGAACTGCTGGAACACCATGCCGATGTCGCGGCGCGGAGCCATCCGGCCGCGAGATTTGTCGATCAACGGCTTGCCGTCGATTTCCACCGAGCCTTTCTGCAACTCTTCCAGCCCGTTGATGCAGCGGATCAGCGTCGATTTGCCGGAGCCGGACGGACCGCAGATCACGATTTTCTCGCCCTTTGCGACGTCCAGGTTCACATGGTCGAGCGCCTGAAAGGCGCCGAACATCTTCACTCCGCCCCGCAATTTCACGAAGGCGCTGCCGTTCAAGCTCATGAACTCCTCCTCATTCGTCTGGCATGGCTTGTAACGTGAAAGATCGAAAACGGAAAATAAAAAATTTTTCATTTTTAATTTTTTTCTTGCGCCGAGCGGGAAGGTGGACAATGTTTGGCGCATGAACATGATCAAGATGACCTTGGCCGAGCAGGCCTATCAGGAGCTGCGCTCCCGGATCGTCAGCGGCAGGCTGGCGGGCGGGCAGCGGCTGTTGCCGAACGAACTTGCGGCGGACCTGGGCATCAGCCCCACACCGGTGAAGGAGGCCTGCCTGCGTCTGGAGGCGGATGGGCTTCTCATCAATTCCTCAAGGCGCGGCATGGTGGTCCGCAGCTTCAACGAAGAAGACGTCGAGGAGCTCTACGCGGCGCGGATGCTGATCGAAAAAGGCGCCGTGGAGGCAGCCTTCGACGCCGGTCGGATAGACGAGGCTTTGCAAGCGAAACTGGCGGAAAGCCTGGAAAGCCATCGACGCTATGCGAAGGGAACATCGCTCGACGACCTTGCCAAGGCGCTTTCCCACGACAGGGCCTTTCACAGCGCCCTCGTCGGCGCAGCCAGGATACCGATGATCTCGGATGCGCATGCCCGCATCGTCGGCCAGACGCATACGGTTTTCGTGTCCATTCCGGGTGACTACAGCCGTTCGGTCGAGGAACATCAGGACATTCTCGACGCGATCGTTGCCGGCAAGAAAAGCCAGATCATCGAAGCGCTGCAGCGGCATCTCGAGAGAAGCCGCCAGAACACGCTGCGACAGGTCAAGGTCCTGGCGCAGACGATGGAACCGAATCTCCTTTAATCCGGGGAACGAGTATGGGGTACCTAGATTTTTCCGGCACGTTCGCGCGCAGCGACCTCTTCGTCCATGGCGTCGTGCTGACCCTGGCGCTTTCGGTCGCCGCCCTGGTGCTCGGCATGTGCGTCGGCGTGATCGGCGCCCTGATGCGCCTCTCCGGATCGAAGGTGATCTCGTCGATCGCCGCGGCCTATGTGGAAATCATCCGCAACACCCCGTTCCTCGTTCAAATCTACATCGTCTATTTCGGCCTGCCCTCGGTCGGCATCCGGATTTCGGAAATGACGGCGGCCGTCCTGTCGCTGACCCTCTATGCCGGCGCCTACATCACCGAAATCGTCCGCGCCGGCATCCTGACGATCGGCAAGGGCCAGCGGGAGGCCGCACGCACGCTCGGCATGTCGCCCTACCTGACCTTCCGCTACGTCGTCCTGCTGCCGGCGATCTCCGCCATCTTCCCGGCGCTGACCAGCCAGTTCGTGCTGATCATGCTGGCTTCAAGCGTCGTCTCGGTCATCTCGGTGCCCGAACTGACCGGTGTGGCCAACGACGTGCAGGGGCTGACCTTCCGGAGCCTGGAAGCCTATCTCGTGGTCGCGGCCATCTATCTCGCGCTGACCGCCGTCTTCAAAGGCGCTTTCGCGGCAATCGACCGCGCCCTCTTCTCCTTCCGCTACGCGGCCCGTTGAGAACGCCCATGTTCCAGACCTTCAACATTCATCACGTCGGGTTTCTTCTGCAATGCGCGACCTGGACGGTCGTCCTGTCGGTCATTGCGCTTGTCGGCGGGGCTATCGGCGGGTCGATCGTCGCCCTCATGCGGCTGTCGCGCTTTGCGTGGCTGCGCTGGATCGCACAGGCCTATATCTATGTCATCCAGGGCACGCCGCTGCTCGTCATCCTGTTCATCGCCTATTTCGGCGTCGCCAGCCTCGGCTACGATCTGCCGGCGATCTATGCGGCCGGCATCGGCTTCACGCTCTACAGCAGCGCGTTTCTCGGAGAAATCTGGCGCGGATCGATCCAGTCGATCAACAAGGGGCAGTGGGAAGCGGCCTTCGTGCTCGCGCTCGGCTGGCGGCACACGATGACGGATATCATCGTGCCCCAGGCTCTTCGCGTCGCCATTCCGCCGACGATCGGCTTCACCGTCCAGGTCGTCAAGAACACCGCGCTAGCCTCGATCGTCGGCTTCGTGGAGCTGACGCGGGCGGGCCAGATCGTCTCCAGCGCGACGTTCCAGCCGCTGCAGGTCTATCTCGTCGTCGCGGCCATCTATTTCGCCATCTGCTCCGTGCTGTCCTATTCCAGCCGGCGCCTGGAGCAGAGGCTACACCGGACAGGCCATTGAAATCGTAGCTCATCACTCGAGGGAGGAAAGTGCCATGCTATTGAAGAGACTTGCCATCGGGCTTGCCGCCGTGCTGGCGACCGTATTGCCCGCCAAAGCCGAAAGCACGCTGGATGCCATCATCCAGCGCGGCACCATCAATGTCGGGGTCGGCCTTGGAACGCCGCCCTACGGCCTGATGGACAGCAACATGCAGCCCGACGGCTATGACGTATCCGTGGCCAAGCTGATTGCCCGCGATCTCGGCGTCAAGGTCAACCTGGTCGATACCACCGCCGCCAACCGCATCCCGAACCTGACGTCGGGCAAGCTGGACATCGTGATCTATTCGTTCTCGATCACCGCCGAACGCGCCAAGGCGATCGCCTTCACCAATACCTACTATGTCGACCAGCAGGTCTATGTCGGCCCGGCCGACAAGCCTATTGCCAAGGTGGAGGATCTGGCGGGCAGGAAAATCGGCGTGACGCGCGCCAGCACGAACGACATCGTCATGACGAAGAAAGCCATCGAGGGCGTGCAGCTCCAGCGCTACGACGACGACGCTTCCACGTCGCAGGCCCTTTTCGCCGGCCAGGTGGAGGGCATCGTCACGAGCGGAGCGCTCGCCAAGGCCGTCGAGGAACGCAATTCCCAACTCCAGAAACAGTTCGTCGTGGCCTCGGCCCCGATGGCCATCGGCCTGCGCCGCAACGATCCGGACTTCCTGCACTGGCTGAATACCGAGCTTTTCATGCTGCAGTCGACGGGCGAACTGCAGGCGCTGCAGAAGAAATGGATGGGCGTGGAAGTCGACCTGCCGCGCTTCTGAGAACGACATGGGATCCGGAAGCCTCTTCCGGATCCCACCATGCCGCTACGATCGGTTTTAAAGGCTTTTCCATGAAGATTACGGACGTGAAGGTGCGCTGCTGCCAGCGCAAACCAGGCGAATTTGCCGCCAGCGCATTTCGAACCAGGGATTTCCAGAAATTCGAGTTTCTCGCCATCACCATGGTGACGGATACCGGGCTTGAGGCGACCGCCTTCGGCTTCGCCGGCCGCTCCGCCCCCGGCGCCGGCAGGCTGATCGCCGATACGCTCCGCCCTTTCTTCATCGGCCGCAATCCGCTGGACCGGGAGAAAGCCTGGCACGATTTTCGCGTCGCCGACCGCTGGTGGGGACATCTGCCGATCTATGCCTATGGACCGTTCGATACCTGCCTCTGGCTGCTCTCTGCCGCCGCCGCCGGCCAGCCCCTCTACAAATACCTTGGCGCCTTCCGCGAAAGCGTGCCGGTCTATGGCAGTTCGATGATCCTCACCGGCCCGCAGGACTATGTGGACGAGGTGTTGCGCGCCAAGGCGGAAGGCTTGAAGGCCTACAAGCTTCATACCCCCGGCCTCGATCTGGACTACGATATCGACGTGCATCGCCAGGTCCGCGCCGCAGTCGGTCCCGATTTCACGCTGATGTCCGACCCCGTCTCGATGTTCAACCTCGAACAGTCGATCCGCTTCGGCCGCGAGCTGGAGCGTCTCGGCTTCTATTGGCTCGAAGAGCCCCTTTACGACGAGGACGTCCATTCGCTGCGGGAGCTTGCCCGCACGCTGGAAATCCCGCTGGTCGGAACCGAAGTCCTCGCAAAGCACCCCTACAGCATCGCCGAATGCATCTCGACCCGCGTTGTCGACCGCGTCCGCGCCGACGTTTCATGGACGGGCGGCGTCACGGGTGTGATGAAGACTGCGCGCCTCGCCGAGGCCTTCGGCGTCAACTGCGAAATCCATACCGCGATCTTCCACCCGATGGAGATCGTCAACCTGCACTGCGCCGCGGCGATCAAGAACTGCGACTTCTTCGAACTGCTCTACCCGATCGAGAACTTCGCCTTCGGCCTCAAGCAGCCGCTGCCGATCAAGGACGGTTACGCGACGCCGCCCACCGGTCCCGGTCTCGGGGTGGAGATCGACTGGGACGTCATCGACAACAGCACGATCGCCGAGGTCTGACGCCATGATGAAAGCCGTTTGCCTCGACGAACCCGGCAAGATTTCGCTGATCGAATTGCCCGAACCGAAACCCGGCCCGGGTGAGGTGGCGGTCCGGATGGAATATGTGGGTTATTGCGGTTCCGATCTCACCTCTTTCCGCGGCCTCAATCCGCTGATCTCCTATCCGCGCGTTCCCGGCCATGAGATCTCCGGAACGGTCGCAGCACTTGGCGCCGGCGTCAGCGGACTGGCGATCGGCCAGCCGGTGACCATCCTGCCCTATTTCAACTGCGGCAAATGCCACGCCTGCCGGCTTGGCCGCCCGAACGCCTGCAAGAACAACCAGACGATGGGCGTCCAGCGCGAAGGCGCCATGACCTCCACCGTCGTCGTCCCGGCGGGCAAGGTCATTCCCGTCGAAGGCATGCGGCAGCGGGATCTCGCACTGATCGAGCCGATCGCGGTCGGTTTCCATGCCGTCCGCCGGTCCGAACTCCAGGCTGGCGAGACTGTCGTCATTCTCGGCTGCGGCGTGATCGGACTTGGCGCTCTCCTCGGCGCCGTCAGGCGCGGCGCCCGCGTGATCGCCGTCGATCTGAGCGCAGACAAGCTCGCCGTCGCCGAGGCGCTGGGCGCCGATGAGACCATCGATGCGTTACGCGAGGACGTGCTGGCGCATGTACTCGAAATGACCGGCGGCGATGGCCCGCAAGTGGTCATCGAGGCCGTCGGCGCGGATGTCACCTTCCGGCAGGCGATCGATCTCGTCGCCTCCTGCGGCCGGGTCGTCTATGTCGGCTATGCCAAGAACCCGATCGCCTACGACACCAAGTATTTCCTCTTGAAGGAGATGGATATCCGCGGGTCGCGGGGTTCGGAACTCGCCGATTTCCATGATGTCGTCGCCTACCTGAAGCAGCATCCGGATGCCGGCGACCGCATCGTCTCGCGCGTCGTACCGATCGAAGAGGCCGGCGCGGCCATGGAGGCCTGGGACAAGGACCCCGGCGGCTTCACCAAGATCGTCGTCCGGATCGAAGCGGGAGAGGACCTATGAGCCTTCAGGACATTTTCGGGCTGAAGGGCGAACATGCCGTGGTCACCGGCGGCGGCAGCGGCCTCGGGCTGGCGATCGCCACCTGTTTCCTGGAAGCGGGCGCCAGGGTGACGATCGTCGGCACCAATGCCGGAAAGCTCGCCAAAGCCTGCGAGGCGCTGGGCCCATCCGCAGGAAGCCATGTCTTCGACGTGACCGACACGGCTAGTGCGGAAGACTTCGCGCGCGACATCGAAGAGAAGTTCGGACGGGTCTCGATCCTCGTCAACAATGCCGGCAACACGGTCAAGAAGCCGCTCGGCGAGATGAGCGTGGAGGCGTTCAATTCCGTGCTGAACGTGCATGTGGGCGGGGCCTTTGCCCTGTCGCGCGCCTTCCTGCCGCAGGTGACCGAAGCGAAAGGCAGCATCCTCTTCACCGCCTCGATGAGCTCGTTCCTCGGCATTCCTAATGTCATCGGCTATTCCGCGGCGAAATCCGCCTATGTCGGCATGGTGAGAGCGCTTGCGACCGAACTTGCGCCTTCCGGCGTCCGCGTCAACGGCGTGGCGCCGGGCTGGATCGATACCGCCCTGCTCCGCCAGGCGACCGCCGCCGATCCGGAACGGGCGCGCAAGATCAACAGCCGCATTCCGATGGGCCGGTTCGGCGAAGGCGCCGATATCGGCTGGGCCATGACCTATCTCGCCTCTCGCGCCGCAGCCTATGTGACGGGCCACATCGTGGTGGTCGACGGCGGCGCGCTGCACGGCTTCTGACACCAGACATTCGAGGAGGAAAACCAGATGACGACCGATACCGACAAGGCCATGTTCGAGGTCATCCGCAAGGAGCTTTTCACCGCCGTGGTGGGCGACGTGCTCGACGTCATGGGACATCGGCGCCAGTTCCTGCCGGCCGGCATCGCGCCGCTGCAGCCCGGGATGAAGGTCATCGGCCGGGCAATGCCGGTGCTGGAGGCGGACGTGTTCTCTGACGGCTCGCCGGAGGCGCATGGCCCCCTCGCCAATAAGCCCTTCGGCATCATGATGGAAGCGCTGGACAGCCTGACGGAGAACGACGTCTATATCGCCAGCGGCTCATCCTTCCGCTACGCGCTCTGGGGCGGGTTGATGTCCACCCGCGCCCAGAAGCTGAAGGCGGCCGGCGCCGTCCTCAACGGGTATGTGCGCGATAGCTGGGAAATCGAGAAGCTCGGCTTCTCCGTCTTTTCGCGCGGCATCTATGCCCAGGACCAGGGGCCGCGGGGCAAGGTGATCGACTACGGCTGCCCGATCGAGATCGACGGCGTCCGTGTGACGCCCGGCGACCTGATCTTCGGCGACCGCGAGGGCGTGCTGGTCATCCCGCGCGAGGCCGAAAAGGAAGCGATCGAGCGGGCGCTCGAAAAGGTCAGCACGGAGAACAAGGTCGCGACTGCCATCCGCAACGGCATGAGCGCCTGCGAAGCGTTCCAGACCTTCGGCGTCATGTGAGCGGACGATGGACGACCCGCGCCTGCTTCTGCTTTCGGAACGGGACAATGTGCTGGTGGCCTGCCGGCGCATCGAAGAGGGCGAGACTGTTGTCATCGGCGGCCGGCCGCACGTTCTCGAAAAGACCGTCGAACTCGGCCACAAGCTGGCGCGGTGTCCCATCGGAGCAGGCGAGAAGGTCGTCAAATACGGTGTCCCGATCGGCTCGGCGACGCGGGCGATCGAGCCCGGCGAGCACGTCCATATCCACAACCTGAAGAGCGACTACACGAAGACGCATGTGATCGCAAAGGCCGCGTCATGACAGGTGAGCACCCCACCATTCTCGGCTATCTGAGGCCGGACGGCCGCAAGGGCATCCGCAATATCGTGGTCGTCGCCTATCTGGTGGAATGCGCCCATCATGTCGGCCGCGAGATCGTCAGCCATTTCCGCGGCAAGGACGTGCATCTGATCGGTTTTCCCGGCTGCTTTCCGAACCCTTATGCGCAGCGGATGATGGAACGGCTCTGCACGCACCCGAACGTCGCCGCCGTGCTGCTCCTGTCGCTCGGATGCGAAAGCTTCAACAAGTTCTCGCTCTCGCGTATCGTGGAAGCGAGCGGCCGGCCCGTCGCGACGCTGACGATCCAGGAAAACGGCGGCACCCTCTCCACCATCTCCGACGGCATCGATTGGATCATCCGACGCCTCGAAGAGCTGGATCGGGTCCCGAGGGTACCGATGGACCCGAGCGAACTGATCGTCGGCACGATCTGCGGCGGCTCCGACGGCACGAGCGGCATGACCGGCAACCCTGCCGCCGGTCTCGCCTTCGACCGGCTGGTCGAAGCAGGCGCGGCCTGCATTTTCGAGGAGACGGGCGAGCTGATCGGCTGCGAGGAAATCATGGCGAACCGCGCCGTGACGCCGGAGCTCGGCGCCGAGCTGCGTGCTTCGGTGGCCAAGGCCGCCCGGTATTATGCGACGCTGGGCTATGGCAGTTTCGCTCCCGGCAATGCCGACGGCGGCCTTTCCACCATCGAGGAGAAATCCATGGGCGCTTACGCCAAGTCGGGCTCCTCGCCGATTTCCGGCCTCATCAAGCCGGGCGACATTCCGCCCAGGGGCGGGCTCTATCTCATGGACGTCGTGCCTGACGGTGATGTCCGCTTCGGCTTCCCCAATATCTCGGACAATGCCGAGATCGTCGAACTGATCGCGTCCGGCTGTCACCTCACGCTGTTCGTCACCGGCCGCGGCTCGGTATCCGGATCGGCGATCGCGCCGGTCATCAAGATCTGCGCCAATCCGGAGACCTATCGCCGGCTATCCGGCGACATGGATGTGGATGCCGGCCGCATCCTCGAAGGCCGCGCGAAACTCTCCGACGTCGGCGACGAAATCTTCGACCTGATCCTTTCGGTCGCCAACGGACAGGCGACCAAGTCTGAGCGGCTCGGCCACCGCGAGTTCATCCTGACCTACAAGACGTTCGAGCCGGCCGGCCCGGCGTGTCTGCCTGCATAGGCTGACATGAATTCGGCGGCAGCGCCGCCGCCTAGCTTGATCCCGCACATTAACGGGTCAGCGGATAGAGGAGCTGCCCGTCCTCCTCGCCTCGCGGAAATGCGCCCTCGCGGTTGCGTTTTTCCGCCTGCCGGTAGCCGAGCGGGCTGATGCCGATATAGCGCTTGAACATGCGCGAGAAATAATAGGCATCGGAATATCCCGAGAGTTCCGCCGCCCGTTTCACGCTGCAGCCGCCGGCCATCAGACCCATCGCCCGTTCCATCCGCTTGAACTCCTGGAACTTGTCGGGGGTCCAGCCCACGCGCTTGCGGAACTCGCGCTTGAAATAGTCGGAGTTATAGGGCGCGGAACTCAAGGCCCGCTCCACGATGGAGTCGTTGAGCGGATCGGCGGCGATCTGGCTCGCCACGACCATGATGGAGAGCGAAAGCGCATCGGGATTGTTGACGTTCCCGACCGATTGCTCCCGCCAGCCGATATGCGCCTGTTCGAGGAACTCGATCAGCAGGAACATGAAGAGGTGGTGTTGCAGAAGCGTCGGCGAATAGGGCGGCGAATTGTCGTGGTAGTAGCGGGTGAGCGGCTCCATCATCTCCCAGCGGGCAAGCGTGACGGATCGCTTCAGGTGCATCTGGGAGATCATGTCCAGCCGGCCGAATAGGTCGAGCGTGAAATGCTGTGCGATCCCCGTGTAGGGCTCACGGGAGGTCGAGTAACCGGTGAAGCGCACTCCGGCCGGCAGGAGCATAGCCCGCCCCGGCTTTATCTCTATGATTTCGCCCTCTACCTCGTAATTCGCCGATCCCGTCAGGCAGATGATGAGATCGTGCACGCTGTTCGATTTGTCGACGCTCCAGGTGTGGGAATGCTGCATCCTTATGGTTGAGCGCGTCAGCGTCAGCGCCAGCGCGCCCATGGGAATCCCGGCCAGAAAGCTACCTTCGATTTTGTCCATCCTTTTCCCCGAATTTGTCGATTTGATCTACCATGCAACATGAGAATATCAACGCGGGAGCTTGGACCTCAACAGATCTGAGATATCAATGGGAGGAATTGGCGGATTATTTGCGGGGTATCGGCCGCGGAAGGCCGGCCCGCATGTCGAAACGCCAGACATTGCGATGCACAATAAAGGAAATGGCTCTTCGTACAATATCGCCTATATCGGAGGCGGCTCGCTCAACTGGGCGACGAAATTCATGGGCGACCTTGCTTATGACGGAACGGTCGCGGCACATGTCCGACTCTACGACCTCGACCAGGCCGCCGCCGAGCGCAATGCCCGTATCGGGATGCGCTATGCCGACCGGGCCGGCCAGACGGAACGCCTGCGATATACCGCGGAACCTTCGCTGAAATCGGCGCTCACGGATGCAGATTTCGTCATTATCTCCATCCTGCCCGGAAGCTTCGACGACATGGCGCATGATATCGCCATTCCCGAGCGTTACGGCATCCGCCAATCGGTCGGCGATACGGTGGGGCCTGGCGGTTTCGTCCGTGCGCTGCGCGCCATTCCGCAGCTTGCCGGGATCGCGGCGGCGATCGGCGAGTTCTGCCCGAAGGCCTATGTCTGCAATCTGACCAATCCGATGTCGGTGCTGACCGGAACCCTCTACAGGGTCTTTCCGGAAATCCGCGCCTGGGGCTCGTGCCACGAGGTCATCAAGGTCCGCAAGCTGATGGCCTTCCTCGCCAATCGCCGCAAGGGCGAGGTCGCGTTCGGATATCGGGACGCCAAGGTGAACGTCCTCGGCATCAACCATTTCACCTTCGTCGACGCCGCCTCCGTCGGGGGCATGGACATGATGGCCGATTACATGGCCTTTGCGAAGGAACACCATGCCGCCGGGTGGCGCGAAAGCCCGATCGACCCTGCGGACGAGCATGCCGGCTATTTCGAGGACATGAACCGCGTGAAGTTCGATCTCGCCTGCCGCTTCGGCATCGCAGGCGCCGCGGGTGACCGGCATCTGGCGGAATTCGTGCCGCAGTCCTGGTACCTGGACGAAAACGAAAGGTGGAAGTTCGGCCTGACCCCAGTCGACTACCGCATTCGTGAACGTACCGAAAAGCAGGCCGCTGCAGCCGCGCTGGATGCCGGTGCACCCCTCCCTCCGCCGGCCCCCTCCGACGAGGCGATCGTCGAGCAGATCAAGGCGCTGACCGGCGGCCCGGAGCACGTCAGCAACGTCAACCTGCCGAACCTGGGCCAGATGCAGGGCCTGCCGCTTGGCGCGATCGTCGAGACGAATGCACGCTTCAGCGGCCTCGGCGTCCAGCCGATCCAGGCAGGACGCCTGCCGGTGGCGCTGGAAGTGATCGTCCGGCCGCATGCCGAACGGCAGACGGCGCTGGTGGAGGCGGTTCTCGCCCATGACGGCGGTGCCCTTCTGCCGTTGTTCCTGTCCGATCCGCTCGTTGCCGCACTCTCCCCCGATCGCGCTGCCGCCATGTTCCGCGAGATGGTTGCCGCGACGATGCACCGGCTGCCGGAAGCCCTGGCGAAAGCGGGGAAAGCGGCATGAGCGGAGACAACCGGTTCCTGGGGCTTTTCTACCTGTCGCCCTATATCATCGGGCTGCTGGTCTTCACGACCTTGCCTTTCGTCGCTTCGCTCTACCTGAGCTTCACGAACTACAACCTGATGAACGAGCCGATCTTCACCGGCCTGGCGAACTACATCAAACTCTTCACCAACGACCGTACCTTCCGCAAGTCGCTCTGGGTGACGCTCGTCTACGTCTTCACGACCGTGCCCCTGAAGCTTGCCTTCGCGCTCTTCATGGCGGTGATCCTGAATTACAAGCTGAAATTCATCAACGTCTTCCGCACCGCCTATTACGTGCCCTCGATCCTCGGCGGCTCGATCGCGATCGCGGTGCTCTGGCGCTACATCTTCGCAGATGTCGGTCTCGTCAACATGGGCCTGCAGCTCGTCGGCCTGGAACCCGTCAACTGGTTCGGCGATCCGACCAACGCGCTGTTCACCATCACGCTGCTGAGGCTTTGGCAGTTCGGGTCGGCCATGGTGATCTTCCTCGCCGCTCTGCAGAGCATCGACAGGACGCTCTACGAGGCCGCCGCAATCGACGGCGCAGGAAAGTGGACGAGTTTCGTCTACATCACGCTGCCGCTCATCACCCCGGTGATCTTCTTCAACCTGATCATGCAGATGGTCCAGGCCTTCCAGGAGTTCAACGGCCCCTACATCATCACGCAAGGGGGGCCTCTGAAATCCACCTATCTCCTGCCGATCTACATCTATGACGAGGCCTTCAAGCGCTTCGACATGGGTTATGCCTCGGCGATCGCCTGGGTCCTCTTCGTCATCATCATGGCGCTCACCCTCATCGCCTTCTGGTCCTCGCGCCACTGGGTCTACTACGCCGGCGACAAGAGGAGCTGACCGATGGCCGAACACGTTCTTTCGCAAAGCCCTTCCGCGGCCCAGGACGTCGAGACCGTCCGCGCCCGGGAAATGCGCCGCCACCGCATCGGCGTTGCCTTCCGCTACATCCTGCTTGCGGGCGTCGGTCTCCTGATGCTCTATCCGCTGATCTGGCTGATCGGCGCGTCCTTCAAGACCAATTCCGAGATCTTCTCCAATCCCGGTTTCTGGCCCGAGAACCCGACGCTCGACGGCTATATCAGGGGGTGGCAGACCTCGACGCCCTATTCCTTCGGCACCTTCTTCCTGAACACGCTCTGGATCGTCATCCCGAAGGTGATCGGCACGGCGATCTCCTGCACCGCGGTCGCCTACGGCTTCGCCCGCTTCGACTTCCCGTTCAAGAAGCTGCTTTTCGCCTCGCTGATCGCGACGCTGCTCTTGCCGAACGTGGTCACCCGTATTCCGCAATACCTGCTCTTCCGCGACCTCGGCTGGCTGGACAGCTACCTGCCGCTCTGGGTGCCCTCGGCCTTTGCGGGAGACGCCTTCTTCGTCTTCATGCTGGTGCAGTTCCTGCGCGCCATCCCGCGCGACATGGAGGAGGCCGCCCGCGTCGACGGCGCCACCACCTGGCAGACGCTGATCTTCATCGTCGTGCCGCTGCTCATGCCGGCGCTGATCTCGGTCTGCCTCTTCCAGTTCATGTGGACGATGAACGACTTCCTGGGCCCGCTGATCTACATCTCCTCGGTCGACAAATACCCGGTGTCACTGGCGCTGAAACTCTCGATCGACACGACGGAAGCCTTCGAATGGAACCGCGTGCTCGCCATGTCGGTGCTGGCACTCACGCCGGCGCTCGCGGTCTTCTTCCTCGCTCAGAAATACTTCATCGACGGCATCTCGTCCGGCGGCATCAAGGGATAATCGAAATGGCGCGTCTGCAACTGAGAAACCTCGAAAAGGATTACGGTTCGTTCCGCGCGGTGCACGGCATCAACCTCGATGTCGAGGACGGCGAGTTCATGGTGCTGGTCGGCCCTTCCGGCTGCGCCAAATCGACGACGCTCAGGATGATCGCCGGTCTCGAACGGGTGACCGGCGGCGAGATCCGCATCGGTGGCGAGCTGGTCAACGACAAGACGCCCGGCGACCGTGGCATCTCCATGGTCTTCCAGAACTACGCGCTCTATCCGCATATGAAGGTGCGCAAGAACCTCTCTTTCAGCATGCGGTTGAAACGGCGGCCGAGCAACGAGATCGAGACGGCTACCCGGCATGTCTCCGGTCTTCTGGAAATAGACCCACTCCTCGACCGGCTTCCAAAACAGCTTTCCGGCGGCCAGGCCCAGCGCGTCGCGGTCGGCCGCGCGCTCATCAAGAAACCGCAGGTCTTCCTGTTCGACGAGCCGCTCTCCAACCTCGACGCCAAGCTGCGGGCCTCGATGCGCGTGCGCATCACCGACCTGCACAAGCGGCTGAAGGCGGAAGGCCAGCAGGCGACGGTCATCTACGTCACCCACGACCAGACCGAAGCCATGACCATGGGCGACCGCATCTGCGTCATGAAGGACGGCCGCATCATGCAGGTCGCCGATCCGGTGACGCTCTACAATCGCCCCGCCAACACCTTCGTCGCCGGCTTCATCGGCAGTCCCGAGATGAATTTCCTGGACGCAGAGATGGAAGGCGCCGGCAACGTCAGGGCCGCGGGCCAGACGGTTGCGCTCGGGGAAGACTTCGCCCCGCGGCTCTCGGCCGGCTCACGAGGCGAGGTCACGCTCGGCATCCGGCCCCAGCATCTGCGCATAGCCATGCCGGAAACGCCGGGGACGCTCAAGGGCAAGGTCAATCACATCGAATTCATGGGCCACGAAGTCTACCTCTATGTCGACATCGGCCCGAAACGCCTGATCGCCGTCGTGCCGTCCGCGTCCTACGATCGCGGCGCGCTGCGCGACGACTGGGTCTGGCTGACCGCCGACCCGAAGGGGTGCCACCTGTTCGACCGCCAGACGGGAGAGAACATCAGCCTGGCGGCCTGAAACTTCATCGTTCCAACTTGGGAGGAGCCAAAATGAGAACCATGATCATAACCGCGGCGCTGTTTGCCGCAACGAGCCTTTCGACGGCATCCGCCGCGGACCTGCGCATGTCCTGGTGGGGCAGCGACGACCGCCACATCGCCACGCAGGAGGCGTTGAAAATCTGCGGGGCCAAGTTCGGCCACACGATCGCGCCGGAATTCTCCGGCTGGACGGGCCATCAGGAGAAGATCGCCACCCAGCTCGCCGGCGGAACCGAAGCCGACATCATCCAGATCAACTGGCCATGGCTGCCGCTTTTCACCAAGAACGGCACCGGCTTTGCCGATCTCTACCAGTACAAGGACGTCATCGACCTGAGCCAGTGGACCAAGGCCGACCTCGACAGCGGCACGGTCAAGGGCAAGCTGAACGGCATCCCCGTCTCCACCACCGGCCGCGTCTTCATGTTCAACAAGACGACCTACGACAAGGCCGGCGTCCCGATTCCGAAGACCTGGGACGATCTGATCGCCGCCGCCCCGAAGATGAAGGAGAAGCTCGGCAAGGATTATTATCCTTTCGAGGGCGCAGCACTCGATGCGCGCCTCGTCGTCATCCTGCGCACCACGCAGAAGACCGGCAAGGACCTGATCGACCCCGCCACCAACAAGGTCGCCTGGACGGAGGACGAACTCGTCGAAGGACTGGAATTCTATCAGACGCTCGTCGACAAGGGCGTCATCGAATCCTGGAAGCAGGTGGCCGCCGGCGGCAATACGCCGCTGCATGAGAACCAGAAATGGGCGAAGGGCCAGATCGCCGGCAGCTACCAGTGGGACAGCACCTACGGCAAGATTTCCACGCCGATGGAAAAGGGCCAGGAACTCGTGCCCGTCAAGCTGCTGACCGTCGAGGGCGCCAAGACGGACGGGGTCTACCGCAAGCCGTCCATGCTCTTTGCGGTCTCCAGGAACAGCAAGGACCCGAAGGCGGCGGCTCAGATCGTCAATTGCCTGCTCAACGATCCGGAAGCGGTGAAGGTGATGGGCGCCACGCGCGGCATTCCGTCCAGCAAGGCCGCGCTCGACGTTCTGACCAAGGAAGGCAAGGTCAAGCCGGTCCAACTGGAAGCCTACAAGCAGGTCATGGAACCGTCGAGCCCCGGCGTTTCGCCGCTCAACGAGCATCCCCGCGTCACCGAGGTCTTCGACAGCAATTTCGAAGCCTTCGCCTATGGCCAGCAGTCGGCCAAGGATGCGGCGGCGGAGATCATCGCCGGCATCAACGAAGCGCTGACGGGAATCTGAGCACCGTGACGATCGCCGCCATCGAACTCCTGGCCTCCGGTCCACGCAGCGCGACCTTCAGCGTCGATGCCGAAAGGCATCTTTATGAACGCGGTGCTGCGCTCGCCTGGCAGGTGCGAAAGCCCGATGGCGGCCTCGCGGCCGAGGGGAGGACCCGGCGGGTCGTCTTCACGGCCGTTCAGCTCGCGCCTGACGAAGCCTATATTCTTCATGCAGGCGGCGCCCGGCTCGAATTCCGCACGCGGCCGGAAACCGCCCTGGCCGACATCCGCGACTTCGGCGCCTCGACGGATGCGCCGAACAATGCCGAAGCCATCCGGCGCGCGATCTCGGCGCTTCCCGCGGGAGGAACGCTGAAGATACCGGCCGGTCATTGGCCGAGCGGACCGGTCTTCCTCAAGAGCGACATGACGCTGCTCGTCGAGGAGGGAGCGGTACTCGCCGCGATTTCCGAACGCGAAGCTTTTCCCGTCCTCCCCGCGCTCCATCCGGACGGTCGCGTCCTCGGCACCTGGGAGGGCGTGGCCGAAGCCTGTTACGCAAGCCTGATCAACGCGCTCGACTGCAGAAACCTCTTCATCACCGGCAAAGGGATCATCGACGGCGGCGGCAACCGCGGCGACTGGTGGTCCTGGCCGAAGGAGACGCGCGACGGCGCGCGGCGGGCGCGTACGCTCTTCCTCTCCGGCTGCGAGGACGTGGTCCTTTCGGGTCTCACCATCCGCAACTCGCCGTCCTGGACGGTCCACCCGGTTCTGTGCAGGCGATTGCTCGCGGCGGACCTGACGATCGAGAACGATCCGCACTCCCCCAACACCGACGGTTTCAATCCCGAGAGCAGTTCCGACATCCGGTTGATCGGCCTTTCCATCTCGGTCGGCGACGATTGCATCGCCCTCAAGGCCGGTAAACGCAGCCCGAACGGCGGTCCTGACCGGCCGACCGAGCATGTGCGGATTGCCAACTGCCTCATGGAGCGCGGTCACGGCGCGGTAGTGATTGGCAGCGAGATGAGCGCCGGCGTCCGCGACATCGCCATCACGAACTGCCACTTCAAAGGCACCGATCGCGGCCTTCGCATCAAGACCCGGCGGGGCCGGGGCGGCATGGTCTCGGATATCAGGCTTTCCGACAGCCTGATGGAGGATGTGGCGACGCCGGTCGCCGTCAATTCCTTCTACTTCTGCGATGCCGACGGCCGGTCGGACTACGTCCAGTCCCGCTCGCCCCTGCCCGTATCCGCCGAGACGCCGAGCATCAAATCCATCACGATCAGGAACGTCACGGTCTCCGGTGCGCGCACCGCGGCCGCCGTCTTCTACGGCCTGCCGGAAGCGGCGATCCATGACATCGCCTTCGAGGACTATTCCGTTTCCTTCGCACCTGACGCGCAAGCTGAAGTGCCGGAGATGGCCTTGCTCCTCCCGCCGCTGCGCCATGCCGGCATCGTCGCGGAAAACACCGTCTTCAGCCGCCTCGCGCGGCTTTCTCCCGCTTTCATCCATCCAGCACAAGACTGACACAGATGCTTCAAGACTATTTCGAGACCTATGTCCGCGACTACGAATATTACAAGGGTGGCGCCTGGTGCTACGAAGATGGATGCCTCTATCGCGGCCTGAGCGCGCTTCACCAGGCGACGGGCGAGAAGCGCTGGCTGGATCATCTCGTCCGGCTCGTGGGCGGACAGATCGACGCCCAGGGCCGGCTGGTGGGCTATGAAATCGAAGAGTTCAACATCGACAATATCCTGTCGGGCCGCGCGCTCGTCTTCCTCCATACGCTGACCGGCGAAACAACCTGGCTCGATGCCGCGGCACCGCTCGCAAGGCAGCTCGAAACCCACCCGCGCACGGAAAGCGACGTCTATTGGCACAAGCTTCGCTATCCGCACCAGATCTGGCTGGACGGGCTTTACATGGCGCTCCCCTTCAAGGTGGAATATGCCCGGGCCGCCTCGAAGCCTGCCATGGTGGACGAGGCGCTTCGCCAATTCTCCACCGCACTTGATCTGACCTATGACCGCGATGCCGACCTCTATCGCCACGGCTATGACGAGGCCCGCCAGCAGCCCTGGGCGGATGCGGAAAGCGGACTTTCGCCTGCCCATTGGGCAAGGTCGATCGGCTGGCTGGCCATGGCGTTCGTCGATATCGTCGAACACCTGCCCCCCGGGCCGGAGCGGCAGGAACTTGTCGATCGCGCCTCGGCACTGGCGGCTCGGCTGCTCGCCTTGCGGACATCGGATCACCGCTGGCTGCAGGTCATCGACCGGCCGGATGCCGCCGGGAACTATCCCGAAAGCTCCGCGACCGCCATGTTCTCCTACTTCCTGCAGAAGCTTGCCCGCCTCGGCGGGCCAGTTGCCCTTGCGGAGGCCGGGGAGACGAGCTTCCGGTCGCTCGTCCGGCACGAGCTGCGGCCCGATGCGCATGGCCGGCTTCAGCTCCACAATATCTGCTGCGTCGCGGGGCTCGGCGGCTTCAACGGCCGTTACCGGGACGGCACCGTCGGATATTATCTCTCGGAGGAAATCCGCCCCGACGACATCAAGGGTGTCGGCCCCTTGATGATGGCCTATGCGGAAACATTGCGGAATCCGCAGTCTGTCGGACTAGCGTCCCCGCAAATGGATGAATACGTTGAACTCGCCGCCGCTGCCAAGCGATAGAGCACGCCATAGAAAACGAGGATACCCATGAGCACCAATGTCCGGACTCACCATGCGATCCACTATTCCCAGTCCGAGCGCATGACCGGCACGGAGCTGCGCGAGCATTTCCTGATCGAGAACCTTTTCGCGGAAGGCACTCTGCAGGCCGTTTACACGCACTACGACCGGATGCTGGTGGCCGGAGCGATGCCGACCACGGGTACCATCGGCGTCGGCGGCGAGCTGGCGAAGCTGGTCGGCACGGATTACCTGCTGGAGCGCCGCGAGCTCGGCCTGATCAATATCGGTGGCGCCGGGCGCGTCATCGCCGACGGCAAGGCCTATGAACTGCGGCCGATGGACGGGCTCTATCTCGGCCAGGGCACCAGGGAAGTTTCCTTCGAAAGCCTCGATGCCTCGACGCCGGCGAAATTCTACATCAACAGCGCGCCGGCCCATACGAGCCTCCCCTCGCGGATCGTCAGCAGGACGGACGCGATCGAGAACGATCTCGGCGACGGCGCCACCTCCAACAAGCGCAAGCTCTACCAGTACCTGCATCCCAAGGTCCTGCCGACCTGCCAGTTGCTGATGGGCCTGACGCGGCTCGAAACCGGCAGCGTCTGGAACACCATGCCGGCCCATCTCCACGACCGGCGCATGGAAGCCTATCTCTATTTCGAAGTGCCGGAAAACGCCTTCGTCGTGCATCTGATGGGCCGGCCGCAGGCCACGAACCACCTCATCGTCCGCAACGAACAGGCCGTGCTCTCGCCGCCCTGGTCGATCCATTGCGGCGCCGGCACCGGGGCCTATGCCTTCATCTGGAGCATGGCCGGCGACAACCAGTCCTTCACGGATATGGATATGGTTGACATGAAGAGCCTGAATTGAGGCTGCCGGGCTCACGGGAAGCTCCTCGGGAAAGATGAGAACCTTGGTGTCTAAGCGGGGCAGGCCGGGTGCCGGTCGCGGATGCTTGCCTTGCCGGACGGCCTTGGCTTAGGTTCGACCGGAAACGTTCAGGCAGGCAAAGGAAATCCTGTGAAGTCTCCCGGCAGATCGACCGCCCAAAAGCGGCCGCGTTCGCTCGAAGCGCGCATCTATGCCATCTATTCGACCCTTTCCCCGGCGGAAAAACGGCTGGCGGACGTGCTGCTGCAATACCAGATGGATCTGCCGAGCTATACGGCGGGCGAGCTTGCCGAGAAGGCGCAGGTCTCGAAGGCCACGGCCGCAAGGCTGATCCGCTCGCTCGGCTACGCGACCTATCCGGATGCGAAGCGGCAGATCCGGACGGATCAGCATTGGGGTTCACCCCGCGCCGGGTTGGTCGATCCGGACCAGGCGCCGTCAGGAAAGGTCTCCCTGAGCAGCACGGTGCAGATGGACCTCGACAATATCCGCACCACGGCCGAGAGCCTGTCGGAAAAGACGCTTCAGGAGGCCAGCGACGCGATCGTGGCGGCGCGGCGCGTCTGGATCATGGGATTGCGCAGCGGATACGGCCTTGCCCATCAGGCCGCCCACTACCTCACGCTGATGAAGAACGACGTGCAGGTCCTCCCCGCGGGCGGGGCGAGCTATTCGCACGAGATCGCCTCCATCGCGAAAGGCGACGTGCTGCTCGTCATCGCCTTTCGCCGGCGGCCGCGCCTCTTGCCGACCATCATCAAGGAAGCGCGTGCCGCGGGCGCCGTCACGGTGCTGATCACCGATCTCAGCGCCGCGGCAAGCGCGAAGGCATCCGACCATGTCCTCAGATGCCGTTGCCAGTCGCCCTCTCCCTTCAATTCCTTCGTCGCTGCGCTCACCATCATCAACTATCTCGCCTGGAGCGTGGCCACGGCCATGGGGGAGGAAAGCCTGGCCCGCTTCCGGAAGATCGACAGGCTGGTGAAGCTGCTCGACGACGTCTCGACACCGCAGACGAATATCGGCCGCTGAGCCGCAGCCTTCGTTCACCGGAAATCTTCAAGAACGTGCAGCCGGGTCGGTGGCGCCCATATGCCGGCCTTGGACGTATTCAGCCGACACTTGACGAGTGTTTCGGCAAGGCCGACGGCCGCCGTTACGCCGTCGACGACCGGAATGCCGTGTGCCTTCTGCAGGTCGAGTGCGAAGTCGGCCATCCCGGCGCAGCCGAGCGCCACGCCTTCCGCCCCCATGGCGATGCCTTGCCGAATGAAGGCAGATATGCGCTCGAACGCCCCGCTTGCGGGGCTTTCCAGTTCAAGGACAGGAATGTCGGTTGCGAAGACACGCCGGCAGCGATGGCCGAAACCGTAGCGATGAATATTGTCCTCGATGACCGGCGCCGAGCGCGACAGCGTTGTCACGACGCAGAAACTGTGGGCGACGAGGCTTGCCGCGTGGAACGAGGCCTCCCCGATGCCGATGACGGGCTTCGATGCCACGGCCCGGGCTGCATCGAGCCCGGTGTCGTCGAAACAGGCGATGACATGCGCGTCGGCGCCCTCCTTCTCGGCAGCGACGATTTCCCTGAGGAGCCCGGGGACGGAAAGGGCTCCATCGAACGGTCCCTCGATCGCTTCCGGTCCGACCACCGGCTGACGCCCGATGATCTCGGTGGCATCGCCGGCAACGGAACGCGCGGCCGCGGCGATGCGCGCCGTCATCGACGCGGTTGTGTTCGGATTAATGACGGCGATACGCATCGTTTTCTCCCCGGGGTTCTGATCGTCACTCGCCTGCGAATGCCGCGGTGGGACGTGCGTCGATGAGGTCGTCATAGGCGATCGGCGCCTTTGTCAGGTGGCCGTCCGCGATGCCCTGTTGCCAGCGCGCATAAGCGTCCGGGTCGATCCGCGGCGTCGTCCACATGCCGTTGGCCCGGTAGACATTCGTGAGCTGGACCAAGAGGTCGGGTGCGAATTTCGGAAAGGTTTTCGCCAGGAAATCGCGGTATTCCCCGGCCTCTCGCGCGAGAATCCAATCCATGCCGCGCCCGAGCGCCCGCGCGAAGCGGGTCTGCGCCTCCAGCCGCGCCTCGTCGCTTTCGCCCTCGGCATAGTAGACGCTCCAGGGAACATTGCCGCCGGTGACCGGCAGCGGCGCGACAACGTGGCCGCCCCCCGCCGCAGCGAGCGTCATCGCTGAAGGATAGTCGATCACCAGATAATCGGCCATGCCGCCCACGAAGAGATCGGACAGCATCTTTCCGTCGAGGTCCTGGACGAAGCCCACCGCCAGCGGGTCGATGCCGTGTTCCCGCATGAGAAGCTTGGTGAAGAGGCCGACGCTCGCACCATTGCTGCCCTTCATCGCGACGACCTTGCCCGGCATGGCCTGCCAGTCGAAATCCTCCGGCTTCTCGCGGCCGACGATCGCCAGCGGCGCGCGGGCTGCTACCTGCGCAAAGGGCGTATAACGCTTGCCGCGTCCGAAGAACATGGACGGTACCCATATGCCGCCGAGCGCGGCCGCCGCGCTGCCGGAGCCGATGTCGCTCAGGACGAGATCCCAGGGCGAGGGAACGCTGGCGGTGACCGCCAGCCCCTCCTCCGCGAAAAATCCCTGCCGGACGGCGATATATTCGGGGAGATAGTTGAGGCTGTGCCCCGTGGCGGAAACGTGGAAGGTCTGCATGGTGCTCACTCTGCCTGTCAGGAAATGCGCTGGCCTGTCGCCTTGTCGAACCACAGGACGTCGTCTGCGCGGTAATCGAGCGAGCAGCGGTCATCGACCCGCAGCCGCGGATTGCCGGATACGCGCACGAATACGAGGTCGTGCTCCAGGAGCCGGGTGTCGCCCCCGCTGTTTTCGGTAAGCAACCGGCAACCGATAACGGTCTCGGCGCCGAGGCGTTCGACCACGGCGACCTGCGCCGGCAGACGCCCCTCGCCCTCTGCCTTGAGGACGAGCTTCTCCGGCCTGATGCCGAAAACGATCTCGCCCGTGCGCGGCACCGGTCCGTGATGTTCGACCGCAAGCTTTCCGGAGAAGAGAAGCGACCCCGCCTTTGCTTCCGTGGGGATGAGGTTCATCGGCGGCGAGCCGACAAACCGCGCCACGAAGGTATTCGCAGGCCGGTCGTAGATCTCGTCGGGCGTATCCACCTGCTGCACCACGCCCTTGTTCATGACGATGATGCGGGTCGCCATGGTCATGGCCTCGACCTGGTCGTGCGTCACGTAGACGAAGGTCTTGCCGACCTTGTGATGCAGCGCCGATATCTCGGAGCGCATCTGCGTGCGCAGCTTGGCGTCGAGGTTCGAAAGCGGTTCGTCGAGCAGGTAGAGGGAAGGATTGCGGACAAGGGCGCGCGCAAGCGCGACACGCTGCCGCTGCCCGCCGGAAAGACTGGACGGGCGCCTGTCGAGCAGGGCTTCGAGCTCGAGCTGGCGGGCGATCCGCAGCGTCCGTTCCGCGATGTCTGGACGTTTCATCAGGCGGTGGCGGGCGATGACGTTGACGACCGGGAGGTGATACCACTTGCGGAACGCGTCCATGACGAGGGGAAAGGCGATGTTCTCGCGGACCGTCATGTGCGGATAGAGCGCATAGGTCTGGAACACGAAGGCGACGCCGCGCTGCTTCGGCTCCCAGTCGTTGGCAACGGTCCTGTCGAACAGAAGTTCGCCCGAGGTGATGTCGCTCAGCCCCGCGATCATGCGCAGCAGCGTCGATTTCCCGCAGCCCGACGGGCCGAGAAGAACCAGGAACTCGCCGTCATGGATATCCGCGCTGAAGGCATCGATGACGGTATTGTCGCCAAACTTCTTGGAAACGTTGTTGAAGGTCAGAGCCGGCATGAATTATCCCTTTACGGCACCGGCGGTGAGACCGGCGACGATCTTGCGCTGGATGAGGAGGAAGAAGACGATGGCCGGCAGGCTGAAGACCAGCGCCGCACCCATGACCGCCGACATCGGCGTCTCGTATTGGCCGATGAAGGAGGCAAGCCCCACGCTCGCCGGCCAGCGGGAACCATCCATCAGGAAGGTGGAGGCGAACAGGAACTCGTTCCAGCCCGCGAAAAAGGCGACGACCGCCGCCGCCGCGATGCTCGGCATGATCAGCGGCAGGATGATCATCGTCAGCACGCCAAAGCGCGGGCAGTTGTCGATGATGGCGGATTCCTCGATCTCGTAAGGCACCGCGTCCATGGCGCCCTTGAGGATGAAGCAGGCGACGGGCAGCGAGAAGCCGACATTGGCGAGGATCAGCCCGGTCAGGCTGTTGAGCAGGCCGAAGGTGATGAACATCGCATAGAGAGGCACGAGGATCAGCGCTTCCGGAACCACCTGGGTCATGAACAGCAGGAAGCCGACGAGGCCCCGTCCGTGGAAACGGAAACGGCTCAGCGCATACCCTGCCAGCGAGCCGAGCGTCAGGCTCAGCACCGTGCCGCCGGCGGCGATCAGCAGCGTATTGAACAGCCAGCGGCCGATCGGTACCTCGCCGAGTTCTTCGATCAGGCCCGGGAAGTTCTGGGGCTGCGGCCAGACGACCTGACCGGTGCCGTAGAGTTCGGAATTGACCGACAGCGCCGTGACCGCCATCCAGTAGACGGGAAAGCCGGCAAGAACGACCAGGACACCGATCAGCAGGTATCGCAATGCCTTGAGAATGAGCTTCCTGGGCGTCATCAGCGGGCCATCCACTTCATGCGGCGTTGTTCGACGGTGTAATGGATCGCGGCGATCGCGAGCGCGAGGACGAGGCCTACGGCGCCGTAGGCGCTGGCGAGCCCGAGCTCGTGCCCTTCGAAGGCCGTCTGCCGGATCTTGACGACGAGCGTGCTCGTCGTTCCGAGCGGCCCGCCGCCGGTGAGCAGGTAGATGATGTCGAAGCGGCGGATCGACCAGACGGCCACCAAAAGCGCGGCAAGCTGAACGGCCGGGCGGATATGCGGCAGTGTGACGGCCCGGAAGATGCTGAGGCCGTCCGCACCATCGATGCGGGCGGCCTCCCGAACCTCCTGGGGCACGGACTGGAGTGCGGCGAGAACCACAAGCATGACGAAGGGCGCCACCTGCCACACCGTGACCGCCAGGATCGAGCCGAGGGCGAGATCGATGCTGGTGAGCCAGGAGAAGCGGCCGAGGCCGAGCAATTCCGTGATCCGGTTGAAGACGCCGGAGCGCTCGTTGTACATCCACAGCCAGATCAGGGAGGCGGCAACGTTCGGCACGGCCCAGCCGAACAGAAGGATAGCGCGCACGACCGCCCTTCCCCGGAAGGGGCGATCTATGGCGAGTGCCGAGACGACCCCGAGCGCGACACCGAGAATGACCGCCAGCAACGCATAGATGAGCGTCGCCTTGAGCGAGACGTAGAACGCCGGATCCTCGAAGAGCCGTTCGTAATTGCCGAGGCCGATGAACCGGCCCCGGTTGGGATTGATGATCCGCGTGTTGGTCAGGCTCATATACATCTGCCGGGCGAGCGGCCAGAACATGAAGACCACCAGATAGATCATGGGCGGCAGAATGAAGGCATAGGGCAAGAGCCGGGCCATGCCGTTCCTTTTTGCCAAGCCGCTCGTGCTCACGTCATTCTCCCTCGCTGCTGGACGCCCGTCTCAGAACTGCTTCTCGACGGCAGCCTGAGCTTCCGCGAGAGCCGCCTTCGGATCGGCATTCGAGAGGATCACCTTCTCGACCGCCTGCATGACGAAACGCATAATTTGTGCCGTTTCGACTTCATGGCCCGGTATGAGCGTGCTGCGGGACGTTTCCGCCAGCTTGACGAATGCCGGAGCCCAGGGATTGGCCGCCGCATAGGCATCGCTGACCGGCACATCCGTCGCCAGGGCATCCGGCCCGGAGGCATCGCGAAGAGCCTGCTGACCCGGCGGGCTGACGAGCCAGGCGAGAAACCTGACGGCCTCTTCCTGATGCTCGCTGTGGGTGCTCACTCCGAGGAATATCTGCTGGTGGGCGCCGGGATTCTTGAAAGGCATTGCCGCGGCGCCGATGTCGGCGCTCGCCAGCGCACCGCCGGAAGCGATGTTGAGCGTTCCGCCGGAATTGTCGATCGAAAAGGCAACATGCTTCTCCTTGAAGCGCGTGCGCTGCGTCGGCATGCTGTCGCCGACCGGGATTATGCCGGAATCGTAGGTCTGTTTGAAGGCGGCAACGGCTTCCACGGCTTCCGGCGTATCGATCGTCAGCTTGCCGCTGGAATCCACCCAGTTGACGCCGTAGCCGTAAGCCCAGTTCTGAAAGTCCATGAACCAGCCGCTGAAATCGGCGATCTGGTGACGTGCCGTGAAGCCGATGACGCCGGGTGTTGCCACGGAAGCCGCCTTCGCGGAGGCGATCAATTCCTCCACCGTTGCCGGAACCTTGGCATTGGCCGCGTCGAGCACGGGTTTGTTGTAGATCAGCGCATAAACCGCACGCTGCCAGGCAATGCCGTAGCGCGTTCCGTCTATGATGCCGTTGTCGTTGGTCTTGTTGAGCTTGACGCCCTCCGTCGCCTTGGCGACATCGACCAGAAAGCCCGCGTCCGCCATCGCGTAGAACAAGCCTTCCTGCATGATGGCGATATCCGGCCCCTGGCCGGCGCCCATTTCCGTCGTCAGCTTGTCGGCGAACTCCGCCGACGGAATGGCTTCCTGCTCCAGCGTGACGTTGGGAGCGACCTCCTGGTACTTGAGGATGGCATTCCAGAGGTTCTTGCCCCGGAGCGCGTCGAGCCATTGGGAATTGGCGATCTTCAGCGTGACCTTCTCGCCGGATTGGGCATGGCCGGCACCCGCTGCACCCATCGTAAACGCGAAGCTCACCACGGCGGCAGTGGCCAGAAGTTTGCGGCGACGAATCTTCTCAAACATGTTCAGTTCTCCTTCTGGGGTTGCTTTTTTTATTTTTCAAAGATCAGGCGCCGGCTTTCACCCGATGCGGCGCAAGCGGCGTATGGCAGCTGAGATTTTCAGCCCCCGTTGCGGTGACCAGATAGCAGTCGCCGACATTGCAGCCGGCCACTTCCGGTTCGAGCCATTGCGAATGAAGGACGAAGGTCATGCCCTCCTCCAGCTTGTCGTGATTGTTCGACTGGATGTTGTAGTTGGCGAATTTCGGCATGGACACCGAGTGACCGACATTCGGATTATGCGGGCCGAAGGTCGCCGGATAGACGTGCATCAGCTTGCGGCCCTGCCGTTCCCAGTCCTCGTCGACCACATGCTTGCGCGGAATGAGCCGCGGCGCGCCGTCGTCGGCCGATGCCCAGTTGTAGGGCATGGTCCGGCTGTCGGCGGACGATAGGTAGCCGCGGGCGATGTAAGGCTCGAACGACGCATTGGCGACGTCGGAGATCAACGTGCCCGGCTTGACGAGCGCCGCCGCCTTTTCGACGCCCTCGACGCACATCTGCAGCACCTCTTCCTGCTTGTCGGTGATATCGCCGACGGCGATCATGCGGGCGATCTGGGCCGTGTAGCCCTGGTAGATCACGGCGGAAATATAGAGGTTGATGAGATCGCCGTTGCGAACCACGTGGCCGTAGGGCTTGCCGCAATGGGTGCCGTAACGATTGATGCCGATCTGGTAGCCGTCGCCGCTTTCGCCGCCGCGCGACATCTGGGCATAGGTGAAGGCGGCGTAGATCTCATGATCGGTCACGCCCGGCCGGATGACGTGATAGGCCGCCTGGATGCCGATATCGGCAAGCTGTGCCGCAGCCCGGACGATCGCCTGTTCCCGCGGCGAGCGGATCTTCTGCATGCGGTCGACGATCGCTTCGGAATGGACGAAGGAACTCCTGGGGAGCCGTGCCTTCAAGCCGTTCCAGTAGCCGGCGGAGGTCGCGTCGCCGATCAATCCGACCTGCGCCACGGAAAAGCCCTCGCGCTCCAGGAAGGAGGCGACGGCTTCGACAACCTTGTCGACCGTCTTTCCCGGCCGGTTATAGGTCTCCCGGCCCCAGGTGCCGACCTGCCAGATGTCTTCGACCAGGACCGGCTCGCCAGCCGGCGGAAGCAGGACGGAGCTGCTGAAGAAGGAGAACATGGTGAGCGGCTTGTCGTCGTCCGTCGGAACCACGAGAACGCCCTCGCGCGCCCAGTCGCAGATATAGCGGAGATAGGAATTGGAGACCTTGTAGGAACCGATGGAATCCGCGTGAACGAGGACGACATCGTGGCCGGCGACGACGGCCTCCCGCCGGATACGCCGCAGACGGTCGGCGAATTCGCTCTCCGGCAAGGGCCCGACCGGCTCGAACTCGAAATTCGGGGTAAAGCCGTCGAGGAGGCGCTCGAACCGCATATCGGGTAGGGCAGCAAGGTTCGAACGGTTCAAGGCACTCATGGGACTTCTCATCGGTAAATATGGATGACGATAGCTTACCGATGAAAATTATTTTGCAAAGACCCGCGACTGACCGTTTGCTGACCGTTTTGCCGAAGCTTGAGGCAAATGACGAAAAATTGGGAGAAAAGTTGAAAAAAGTCAGCAACAGGTTTTCGGAATGGAACGGTAAATCATTGAATGATATTCATAATCTTTGACGCCGAAATCCCTGAGCTACATAAAAAACGCAATTTACATGAAAATACTGCCGCACAACGCGGCGGACACTGCCTAGCGCATCGTCAAAAATCCGCGGAAAGGCGAGCAAATGCCAACATCCCGACAATAAGAAAAAAAAGTTTCACATTTCGGCTCCCGGCGAACTCCCCGAACTTGGCGCCGCCTGAGCCGGTCGCCGGGATGGCCGGCGAGAGGACCCCAAAGCGCTTCAGGGCATGGCAACGCTAGCCATTGGCAAGTTTTGCGGGCGGTCCGCCGATGAAGCGGTCCCGCTCGCGCCAGAGCGCCGGCAGCGAGAGCAGCATGATCGAGATCAAGGCGATCAGCGTCTTGGTGAACTGAGAGAATTCCGGGGTCTGCTGGTCGACATAGAAGACCATGTAGACGATCGCCACATGCCAGACATAGACATGCAGCGAATGCCGGCCGAGAAGGCGCAGAAAGCCGGCCGAAAACAGCCAGGTCAGCCCGGCCGCCAATCGGCGCACGTGGATGTTTTCGTGGCGCGGGCCCGCCATCAGGAGCCAGACGAGCCCCACGGCGACAGCCAGGAAGTTCGCGATGTAAACCGGCCCGAAATCGGCGCGGATTTCCATCGTCGTGAACTTCGCAAGCACGAATTGCGGCAGCAGGTCATGAGCGGAGGCGATCCGCAGCGGCAGGAAAAAAAGGCAGACCGCCAGACATAGTTTCGGAACGAGCGTAGCTTCCGGCCGGAAGACCTTTGACCAGTCGATCTTCCGGTTCGCCGTCAGAACGCCGATGACGAGGCCGGAGAAGAAGACGATCTGCCAGCCGAACAGGTTGAAGCTCGCGCGCACGCCTTGCTGGTCGCTGCCGACGATCCAGCCGTTGACGCTCTCCGTGGCCAGCCGCTGCAGGCCGAGCTGTCCCGCCATCCACAGGATGAGGGAGCCGACCACGACATGGGCCCATTTGCCGTTGAGGCAGAACCAGATGATCGGCGGCGCGAAGATCATGTAGACGACGTATTGGGGAAGGATGTCCATGAAGGTCGGCTGGAACAGCAGCGCGGCGATGGCCGCGAGGCGAAGCGGCTCGCCGAAGGTCGTATATCCCAGCCAGGCATGCCAGATCCGGTGGGCGTCCGGCAGCGCCATCTGCGCCACAAGGACGGCCATGACGATAAGCATCGCATAGCGATAGATCTCGAAGGCGCGCGCCCAGAGCTGCTGGCGCGCCTGCCTGTAGCCGTTCTTGGCCATCTTGCGGCTGTAGACCATGCCGACGAGCAGGCCGGACAGGAAGACGAAACCCTGCGCATCCTCCACGAAGGCGAGCTGGTTGTGATTGACGAGCAGCATCCAATAGCCGCCGACGAAGACAAGATGATTGATCAGCATGAAGACGAGGAAATAACCGCGCAAACCGTCGATGATTTCATGTCGCTTCATGTTCTGGCCTTGGGCAATGTCTTCCGTGGTCACGCCCTTTGTGGGGTGACGAAATCGCGGATCGATGTCAAATGAAAGAAGGCTGATATGCAGTGAGTTTTCGCTCTCGCAATCGTGAGAGCCCGCCGCCGGCGGCCCGCTCGCGTCGTCGGATCAGCGCCCCATCTTCAGAAGCGCCTCCATCATCTCGTCGGCCATTCGCAGCAGCTTGGCGGCGGCCTTGTAGGCCTGTTCGATGTCGAGAAGCAGCGACAGTTCCTCATCGATGCTGACCCCCGTCGCGCTCGAATAGGCATTCAGCGAACGGGTGAGCATCGCGTATTTGGCTTCGTCCGAGTGAGTGGCGGAGCTGCGCAGCTGCTCCAGCCATCCGATCGACATGGTCGCGAAGGAAAGGAGGTTCTTGGAATCGCCGATCGTCGTTGCCGGATCGAAGGTCATCGGCGCCTCCAGGTTCCGGTTGTAGCGATCGATCAGGCCGGCATAGCTGCTCCCGCCGGTGTTCACGACATACGCGGCGCCGTTCATGCCGCCGTCCCGCAGCGCGTCCATGCTGCCTGCCGGCGGTACGACGGCCGGATTGACGACCAATCTGGAAGCGAGACCGGGAAGGATCGTGCCGGCCGCAGGCACGGCCGTCTGCAGGGCGCCCGTCCCGTCCTTGTAGGTGAACAGCCCGGTCATGGGGGCGAGCGTGCCGTCCGGCCCGGTTTCCGCGAACGCCGTGACGAGCCCCCGTGCGATCTCGTCGAGCTGGCTCTGGAAGACGGGGGCTATCTGGTCGCGCAGTTGAAGGAGGGCCTGCAGCGAACCTTTCGCGGTCGTATCTCCGCCCTGCCCTGGCTTCAGCGGGACGCCGTCGATGGCAATGCCGTTGCCGAGCGTAGACGCGTCGAAGCTGGCCGTCGGCTGAAAGGTCACCTTGCGCGGCACGGTCTCGAACAGCGTGGTGCCGTCCGACGTGTAGAGGACCATATCATTGCCGTCGCGGAGCGACGCGGAGACGCCGACGATTTCCGTTATCTTCTTGAGCAGGCCATCGCGGGTGTCGAGCGCGTCGTTGGGATCGGCGCCGGTCGCTGTCAGGTTCTTGACCCGGTTGTTCGCCTCCTGGAATTGCGAAAGCAAGGCGTTGAGCTCTCGGACCTGGCTCCCGATCTCTTCGTCGGCCTGCTTGCGCAGATCCTGAAGCTTGTCGGAAGCGGTCTTGAGGCCCGCCGCTACATCCTGGGCGCTTGCAAGCACGGCGATACCGAGCCCGATGTCGTTGGCCTTGGCGGCAAAGGCGTCGAGATTGGTCTGGAGGGCGGCTATGAGCTTTGCGGGGGAGAATTCGTTGTCGTTTCCTCCCATCAGGTTCTTGATCGCGTTCAGGCCGTCGAGAAGCGTCCGCTGGCCGCTCGCGGCGGAAGAGCTCTCGATCGTCTGCCGCAGCAGCGCCGGATTGCTCGCCCTGACCATATCGCCCACAACCGCACCGTTGCCGCCGGCGACAATCGGGGCAGACCGGCGGACATAATCCGGGTTCTGGGCGTTCGCGAGGTTCTTTGCGACCACCGCGGCCTGCGTCCCCGTGTTGCCGAGGATTGCCTGCGCCGTGGAAAGCGTCGATGACAACGACATCTGGACTCCTGAATTGGTTGCGGGATCTCCGTGCCCGTGAAATCCCTGCTATCGGGGAGGTATCGCTTGGCCGGCCAGAGCGGTTGCCGGTTTCCTTCCAAGAGGCCCTACCCGCGCCTGATCTGGGAAAGTGCCCACAGCGTATCGGCGCTGATCCCGCCTCCCCCGCCGAGGAGCAGCGCCGGTAGCGGCTGAGAAAAGCCGTATTCGAGGTCGTACATGATGGTGAACCGGTGCACGAGCTTCGCGAGCTTGTCCGGATCCTTGAGGTCCTTCAGGTTGAGGTGCTTTTCGACGATCTTCGCCTGCTTGTCGACATTTATGGCGCTGAACTCGCTCGGCAGGCTGAAGGTCACGCGGAAGAACTCGAGAAGCGCGTCGTCGCCGAGGATGCCATAGGCGTCCGTGATCGTCGGAGCGACACGCTGGAAATAAAGCGCCAGGCGGACGCCCGGATTGTCTTCGCCCTGCCGGGTCTCCAGCACCTGGTTGAGATAGGCCTGCTCGGTTACCATGACGCTTCCCAGGTTTTGTGCGCCCGTGGCTTTCTCACGCGAGATGTTGCCCTGCCTGTCGAAATTGAAAGAACCGAGGATTTGCGCAAACCGCTTGTCGGTTTGCCGGTTGGCGAAACTCTTCGGATCGTTGAGATCGGACGCAAAGATCTTCCTGAGGAAGTCGTCGTTTACCGCCCTTGGGTCGATGCCATGCGCCGTGAGCACGATATCGACCAGTTTCCTGTCGGCGAGGAATTGCGAGAGCGTCTCCACCCTCGAGATGTGATCCGTGTAATATTTCGATTCCTCTTCGGCCTGCTTGCGCGCCTCCTCCTTTTCCCTTTTGCTCAGAAAACGCGTTTTTTCAACGATGTAGTCGCGCGCCGTCTGGGTGATGGTGGTGGAGGACTGCGCAAGGACCGGCGTCGTGAACGCCCCCTTCGGGGTGAAGTTGAAGGCCTTGGCCAGCACGACGAAACGCTCGTCCTTGAGCTGGTTGACATAGCTCTTCGGGTCCGAAAGGTCGCTCGTCAGAACCTTCTTGATGGTGAATTTCGACACTTGGGAGGGATCGATCCCCACCGCGCGAAGCGCCAGCGCATAAACGTTGCCGGTTTTTAGAAAATCGTCGAGCGACGTGACGCTTGAAAGGGCGGTCTTGTAGAGCCTGATCGCCTTCTGGTCCGCCTCTTCCTGTTTGTCGTCGTACCTGCTCATGTAGAAGCTGGCGGTCCGGTCGGACTGTTGCTTCGTCTGCGCCTGTCCGTTCACGCTCCCGTCGGCATCGAAATTGAACGCCTCGTAGAGCGCCTTGTATTGCGGACGAGTGTCGAGGTTTTTCCCGACGATGTCGCCGGAGTTGACGAGGATCTGCTCGATCGTTGCGGGGACGATGTAGGATTCGTTGAGATCGAAGGCGGAGCGAATATAGTCGAACAGCCGCTTGTCCTGCGACAGGTTGAGGTCGGCGATGCTCGTTGCGGTGGCAAGCCTCTGGATCGCGTAATCCCGGATCATCTCGGCCTGTGTCTGAGTGAGGCGCGGCTGCTTCATCAGGTAGGCTGAAACCGTCTTGTCCAGCTTTTCGGCAGTCTGGATACCCCCCGGCGGCGCCGAGCCATCGGCGTTGAACTGGAAATCCTCGACAAGGGCAAGGAACCTCTCGTTCGATGTTATGTCGGCCGTAAGGCGCGTCTGCAGCGTCTTAAGCTCGGCCCTGCGCTGATCCGTCCTGTCCAGCGGCACGAGCCGCGCGTTCAGGTCGTCCAGGCGAGATCGGGAGCTTTCGAGGTTCCTCCGATCGGTTTCGAGATTTTCCTGCAGGGCGTCCATTTCCTCCTGTTTCGCATCGATGAGCGCCTGAAGCTCGGCTTCATCCCCTCCGTCCTCCAATTGCGCCCTGAGATCGGCAATTTCGGTCTCCAGAGCACCGATCCTCGTTTCCTTGGAGACTATGGTCGCCTGCAGATTTGTAACGGAGCCATTCAGGTTCCGCCGTTCGATGAGATCGGCGTCTTCGCTCCTGGCGGCTGCGAGCCTGGCCTTGGCCTCTGCGGCGGCATTGCCCCAGGTCAGATTATAGTAACTGCTCGGGTCGCCGAGGTCGCTTGTGAGGGCGCCGCGGAGATCCTTGTAGATGAAGTATCGGCCGTCGATGCCGTAGGACTCGAACATGTAGGTCCGCAGACGCTCGTTCTGAAGAAATTGGTCGACATTCTTCACCTGAGAGACCATCGCCTTATAGTAGCGCGTCTCCTCCTTCGTATGTTCCGCAAAAGCCGAGATGCTCTGGTCGTAAAGCCCCAAGAGCCTGTCCCGCTGCGCTTCCGATTGGGCGACGCCTTGCGCGGAAGCCGTCCTGCCGAAATTGAAGGCGGCCGCGAAGTTCTTGTACCTGTCATCGGTCAGGCGGTTGGCATAGCTGTTCGCGTCGTTGAGATCGCTCTCCAGAACCTTCTTGATGAAGGCCTTCGCGTAGATCATCTCCTCAAGGCCGTAGGCGGTCATCGCATAGGAATAGAGACGATAGTCCGCGATGAACTCGTCGATCGTCTTCACCTTTCCGATATTCTGACGGTAGTATTCCGCGTCCCTCGCAACGGTCGACTGTGCCGCAACGCGACTGAGGCTCTTTGCGATATCGCGGTTCACCAGATCGAAAGTCAGATAGGTCGATACCATCGCGGCGATCTCCGGCGGAATATCCGTGTGTCAGCGACTTTCGCCGCCTGTCCAACCACAGTGACGCAAGACTTGCGGTCCGCCCTTGGCATCCCGATGAATCAGCCGACACGTTCTATTTCGCATGAACGGCCGCTTCGGTGTTTTTCGTGAAAGTTAAAAAAGTGTTTCCGAATTGTAACGACGGCAGATCGGCCGATACGAAGGAGTGGCGAGCGCTTAAGGGGTATTCTAATGACTCGCCAACCTAGTGGATTCGTGGCCTTGAGTTCTGTTCCCCATATCCTGATCGTGGACGACAATGCGGAAATACGGTCGCTGCTGAAGGACTTCCTTCAGCGCCGCGGAATGCGCGTGTCGCTGGCCAAGGACGGTAACGAGCTCGCTCTCGAACTGGAGCGGACGAAGCTCGACCTGATCGTTCTCGACATCATGCTGCCGGGAAGGACCGGGCTGGAGCTTTGCCAGGAAATCCGGCGGCGCTCGCGGATTCCGATCATCATGCTGACCGCCATGACGGATACGAGCGACCGGATCGTCGGGCTGGAGGTCGGCGCTGATGATTACATGTCCAAACCCTTTGACCCTCGCGAGCTTCTCGCGCGAATCCGCGCCGTGCTTCGTCGCCACGGCGGAGCCGTTCCTCCGGAGCCGTCCGCCGGCGCTATCGTTCGGTTCGCCGGATGGACCCTGGATTTCGGCCGCCGCCGGCTCACCGATGCCGCCGGCGTGCGGGTGGAGCTGACGCGCGCGGAATTCAACCTGCTCGAAGCCCTCGTGGAGGCTTCCGGGCGCGTCCTCAGCAGAGAGCAGCTGATCGAGCGATGCGGCGGAAACGCCAGCCAGAGCTTCGACCGCAGCATAGATATCCTGGTCAGCCGGCTGAGGCGCAAACTTGACGACAATCCCAAGGCACCTTCGATGATCGAGACGGTGCGTGGCGGCGGCTATCAATTCGTCGCGGACACGTTCCGCGACTAATCGGAACCTTCGGCCTGGAGGTCGAAGTTAGGTGCGAGTTCAATAAGCATCATCAGCACCAGCATTGAAATTCCCAGGGCGACCGATCCCGCGACCAGATATCTGCGCCGCCTTCGGGCGACCGCAATGGCCTCCTCGGCATCCGCTGCCGCGGCGATTTCGGAGATCAGCACCATCAGCTCGCTTTCTTCGTCGCCTGGAACGATGAACTCCGCGACTTTACCATCCGCCTCTACGCGCAGATGCCCACATGTGCCCGGGTCGTCCCTGGAGTTTCGCTTTCCCGGAGAAGTATTGTCATTATGTCCGTGCCATCGCGCCCCGTCGCGGAACTGGCCGGCCTTCATGTCCGAGGGTCTTTCAAACATGATGTTCTCCATTCGCTGCTGCCCCGTTTGGAAGACACGGTCGTTATTGCACGCAACAGTCCGCGGCATTTTTCGCCGCCGTGCAAATCGTGTTTCCGGATTGTAAAAACCGAGGGCACGGCCACTGACGAACCGCCGCGCGGATGGTATCGGCTAGCCTTTGCATGCAGTTGCTGGAGGTCACATCTCGACTATGCGCGATCTAGGATGGTCTACTGCACGGCGTCTCATTCCACGGACGCTTCCGGCCTGGGTGCTGATCGTCCTGATCGCAGTCCTGCTCGTCTCGCAAACCAGCCTTTTCGTCATCATGTCGCGTGACCGCGTGGCCTCGAACGAGGCCATCGACTTCTACCGGATCAACGAAAGGGCTTTCTGGCTTGCCAAACTCATGACGCCGCTTTCGCCCGAGGACCGCAAGCGCATCAGCGGCGAACTTACGGACTCTACGGTCGTCCTGACCCTTTCTTCGTCACCTGGTGTCGCTCCGATCGCGGCCTCCGGCGATCCCCTTGCCGAACTCGAGGATATTCTCTCCGCGCAGCTTTCGAGGTTTGGCATAGAGGATGTCCGGGTTCGTCTCGAAGAGCCGCAGTCGCCGGACGCTGCGGCAAGGAGAGAAGAAAATCCCGACCAGACCAGCGACGTGCAGGAAAACCTCTCGGAAATCGCCAGCGATTTTATGAAGAGCCCGCGTTACAGGGTTTCGCTGAGATTTCAGGACGGCGAATGGCTGAACATCGTGACCCCCGTGACGCCGACGGGGCCGCTTCTCTCTCCCGACAGCCTTCCAAGATACCTGGTCGTCAGCGCCTGCGTCGTGGTGATTGCATTCTGGGCGGTGTGGCGTATTGCAGCTCCATACCAGCTCCTTGAAGCAGCGGTCAGAAGACTTGGAGACGATCTCAACAGCCCGCCTCTGCCGGAGAAGGGCGGCCGGGACTTCCGGAGCGCCGCCCGCGCGCTGAACCAGACACAGGCGAGGCTCCAGGAGCACTTTGAAGAAAGAGAGCTGCTGGCAGCGGCGCTGGCGCATGACCTGCGGACGCCTCTGACACGGATGCGGCTGCGCCTCGCGCTGCTGCGGAGCTCCTCGCTGAAGAAGGCTCTGGCGGGAGATATCGCCGATATCGAGGAAACCGTCGAGTCCGTGATCGGGCTGGCGAAATTGGGCGCCAATACCGAGTCCGTGGAACTGATCGATCTCTGGAGCATGGCAGATGCGATCGCCGACGAATACGACGAGGCGACCATGGAGCCCCTGAAGGGCGAAACACCGCGCCTCATCTGCCTTGCGCCTCCGGTGGCATTGCGGCGATCGATCAGAAATGTCGTCGAGAATGCGATCAAATATGGTCACAGGGCCAGGCTCGCCCTCCGGCATGACGAACATCACGTCATCCTTTCGATCACCGACGAAGGCCCCGGGATCGGGGATACGGAAATCGATCGGGTATTCAAGCCGTTCATCCGGCTCGAGCAATCGCGGAACCGGGAAACCGGCGGCTCGGGGCTGGGTCTGACCATCGCGCGAAATCTCATCCGCAAGCTTGGAGGCGAGATTTCGCTCAGAAACAATCCCGGCGGCGGGCTCGAGGCGAGGCTCATCCTTCCGCGCTCCGCGACATGAAGCGAACCGGCCGAAGAACAGCGGCCGGTTCGCTTGTTTTCAGCGCCTGTGAGCCAGCGACGCTTCGGCCAGATCCAAGGCCAGCGAGAGCCGGTCGCAGGCAAGATCGATGGTTTCCCGCGTCCAGATGAGCGGCGGCGCCATGATGATCGTATCCTCCACCATGCGAACCATGAGGCCGTTGGCGATCGCATGGTCGCGCACGAGGGTTGCGGCCGAGCTCGCCGGCTTGAACCGTTCGCGTGTCGCTTTGTCCTTGACGATCTCGATGGCCGCCATAAGCCCGACCGAACGGGTCTCGCCGACCAATGGATGGCCGCCGAGGCGCTGAGCGAGTTGCTGGTTGAGATAGGGACCTGTCTCGCTGCGAACGCGATCGACAAGGCCTTCGCGTTCGATGATTTCCAGGTTCTTCAATGCCACCGCGCAGCATACCGGATGACCGGTATAGGTATAGCCGTGATAGAACTCGCCGCCCTTCTCCACCAGCGTTTCCGCAATCCGGTCGCCCACCAGGAGCGCCGAAAGCGGCTGATAGCCGGACGTGAGCGCCTTGGCGGTGGTGATCGTGTCGGCCTTGATCCCGAAGGTCGTGGCAGCGAACCATTCACCGGTCCGCCCGTAGCCGGTGATGACTTCGTCCAGCATGATCAGGACGTCGTATTTCTCGCAGATGCGCTGGATCTCCGGCCAATAGCTTGCCGGCGGTATCTTGACGCCGCCCGCACCCATGATCGGCTCCCCGATGAAGGCCGCGACATTCTCGGCGCCGGCAGCCAGGATCGCGTCTTCGACCGCCCGCGCCGCCCGCAGCCCGAAATCGTGATCGCTTTCCCCGGGCAGCGCCAGGTCGTAAGCGTAGGGCGCCATCACATGCACGATATGAGGTACGGCGCCGCCGAGCTGTTTGTGCATATCCGGCATGCCGCCCAACGAAGCGCCAGCGATCGTCGAGCCGTGATAGGCGTAATTGCGGGAGATCACGATGTTCTTCTGCGGCTTTCCTTCCAGCGCCCAGTAGTGCCGCACGAGGCGGAGCGCCGTGTCGTTGGCCTCCGAACCGGACGATCCATAGAAGACCTGGTTCATGTTCGGCGGCGCGAGTTCCGCGAGCTTGGCCGACAGTTGCACCGGCGCCGGGGTCGTGCATTTGAAGAAGGAATTGTAGAAGGGCAGCTCCCGCATCTGTGCGGCCGCGGCCTCGGCGAGCTCCTCTCGGCCATAGCCGACGTTCAGGCACCAGAGGCCGGCCATCCCGTCGAGGATTTCCGCGCCTTCGCTGTCGTAGATGAAAGGTCCTTCGCCGCGCACGATCATCCGCGCGCCGTTCGTGCGCAGCTCCTTGTGATCGGTGAAAGGATGAAGGAAATGGGTCGAGTCGATCCGCTGAAGATCGGCCAGCGAGTATTTCTGGGTGTTCATGTTGTCTTCCTTGTCCGAATTGAAGTTTTTTCAAGTGGATTCAGAAGAGCTGCGGCGGTGAATATCCGATGCGGGCACAAAGACGCAGCAGATCGGCATGAAGCGTTCGGGCCGACGGGGTCGAAATGAAAACATCCTCGAAAAAAGTATACAGGAACATGCCGGCTGCTCCTAGTCGCGGGTGCGGCCATGCCGCCAGTAGCCCATCAGGTTGAGCAATGTCCGGTCGACGCCCCGCTCCTTAATGAGCAGGTTGCGGATCACGCGGACGGCATCCGCCTCTCCGGCGATCCAGCCGTAGAAACTGTCCTTGCCGGCATCCGCCCTCTCCCAAAGAGAATCCCTGTCGACATCGATCTCGGCGAGTTCGCCCGATGCGCCGGCCGACAGCGCGGCCTCCGGCAATTCCGCCTTTCCCGCGGCTTCGACCATCAGCGTCCCGTAGGGAGCAGGCTCCTGCCCGGCTTCCGATTGGTTCATCCAGAAGATCGAAAGTCCGGGCCAGTCGGGAACGGATAGCCGGTCTCCGGCTTCCGGGATTTCGAAGAAGGCCTGCGTCCTGGGCGGATGCGAAAGCGCGGCCAGCTCCTCAAGGATGCCGACGGCCGCCGGCATGGCCGTAAGATCGGCGATCAGAAGAACGTTTCGAACACCTCTTGGCGGCTTCCATTCATAGCCCTGATTGCCGGCCGCATGATCCCGGTTCGGTGCCGACATCTGCACGGGATCTCCCGGATCGGCGCTTGCCGCCCAGCGAGAGGCCGGGCCTTCATCGCCATGCAGGACGAAATCGACATCGACCTCGCAATCATCGGTTCGAAGATGCCGGATGGTGTAGCTGCGCATCGGCACGCGATCCCGTGGCGGCAGGGACTTGTAAATTTCGTACCAATCCGGACGATGCGGGATCTCCGGCGGCCGTCCATCGACCGCGGGGAAGAAAATCTTGATGCGCTGGTCGGGCGCGAGCGTTGCCATGTGCTTGATCTGAGGACCGGCAAACGTCAGGCGCGCCATGTTCGGCGACAGCATTTGCCGCCGTGCGAGAACCACGTCGAAAATGCGATAAGGCGTGGTGATCTGCCGGGTCATGCCGCACCTTCCTGCAGCAGACGGCCGGCAAGCCCGCGGATGACCTCGACGCGCTCCGCATTGGAGGCCGCCAGGCGGCCATCCCGGTGCCAAAAACTGTTCTCGAAACCGACCCGCGCCTTTCCGCCCCCCGCAAGCGCGGCAGCGAGGCAATCGGTCTCGCCGCGACCGAAGGCGCAGACCATCCAGTCGGGCAATGCGACAAATGCCCGCGATGCTTCGAGAAAAGGTTTCAGATCGTCGGGATGGCTCTCCTGGCCGGGCGAATAGCGTCCCAGGACATAGATGACCGACAGGCGCGACTGCGAAATCAGGCCGCGCCGCTGCAGCCCTGCAAGATTGCCGACATCTGCCGCATCATACAGAATGTGCTGGACGGAAATTCCCTCGGCCTCACACCAACGATAGAAGGCTGCAGCCTTTTGCTCGTCCCCGTCATCTCCCAGGATTTCCCGCAGGGCGACGGAGACGAAATCCGGCTTCAACAGGCGGACGAGTTCCATCTGGTCATCCGGCCCGTAGAGGCCGACCGCCTCGGTCGATATTTGCACGATCATATCCGGAACATGCGTGCGCAAAAGCGCCATCAGATGCCGGTAGCGGTCGATGTCGAGGCTGTGCCCACCTTCGTCGTCGCGCACATGGGCATGAATTGCGCCAGCACCCGCAGCGTGACAGGCGATTGCGCAATCCAAGATCTCCCAGGGGCTGATCGGCAGCGCGGGGTGGTCCGCCTTGGTGCGGCGGGCGCCCGTCGGTGCCACCATGATGCGCGGCAATTCCCTGATGCCGGATCGGCTCATTCCGCGGCCTCTTTCTTTCGGGCGCCTCCATCGGCATCCAGTGTTTTCAGAAGCGAGATCAGCAGGCGATCGCGACGGGCGCCGAGCTCGCCGATGCTGCGGCCCGCAGCTTCCGCCATCACCCCTTCCACGAGCTGCCGCTGGACGTCGGCCGTCAGCGAAGGCGTTCCGAGCGAGCGCCAGCGTGCTTCCTGAGCCGGGCCGAGATGTTTGAGGTAATGGGCGATACCGCCCTCGCCTCCGCCGAGATGGTAGAGCATGTGCGGCCCGTCGACCGCCCAGCGAAGACCAGGGCCGAAACGGATCGCGCGGTCCACATCCTCGACGCTTGCAATGCCTTGCGCGACGATGTTCACGGCTTCCCGCCAAAGCGCGGCGGTCATGCGGTTCGCCACATGCCCGGCCGCCTCGCGCGTGATGCGGATCGGCGCCTTGCCGAGACGCTCGAAGAAGCGATAGGCCGCCTCCTGCGCCGCCGGATCGCTCGCAGGGCCGGCCACGATTTCCACCAGCGGCAGGAGATGCGGCGGATTGAACGGATGGGCGACCACGATCCGCCGCGCATCGGCGCCACCGTCCTGCAATTCGCTCGGTTGGAAGGACGAGGTGCTGGACCCGACGACCACATCGGCGGGCGTCAGATCGGTGACCTGTTTCAGAAGCGCTTGCTTGAGATCCAGCTTTTCCGGCGCATTTTCCTGCACATAGTCGCAGCCTTCGAGGACCGTTTGCAGGTCATGTGAGAAGAACAGGTTCTCCGTCTCGAACGAGGCGATCGGCGAGAGCTGTTCGAGATCGGCAAGAGCCGTTGCGACCACTTTCTGCAGCTTCGCCCCGCCATCCGGATCGACATCGTAGACGCGCACCTTCAAGCCGCGGCTCAGAAAGAAGGCCGCCCAGCCGCCCCCGATGAGACCGGCACCTATGATCGCGACCGTACCGATCGCCTCCGACCTGAAAACCGTTCCGGCTTCCGTCATGCCAGTCCTTCCGCCTTGAGCTCGTGCGTAATGTCAACGATAGCAGCGTGAGCGCGTTCGGCAATCGTCGACATCTCTTCAAGCGAGATAACGAACGGCGGCGACAGCGCCAGCACGTCGGAATTCGGCAGCGCGCGCAACAGCAGGCCATGGCGGCGCGCGGCGAGCGACACGCGCCCGGCGACCTTGGCGGATGCGGCGAAGGACCGTTTCTCCCGCTTGTCCGCGACGAGCTCGATCCCCATCATCAGGCCGGCACTTCGGATATCCCCAACGATGTCGAGACCGAGAAGCCTGTCGTCAAAGATCCTGCGGAAAGCAGCCGCAATCTCATCCACACGCTCCACGAGCCCCTCGCGCTCGATAATGTCGAGATTGGCCATCGCCGCCGCGGCGCAGGTCGGATGCCCCGAATAGGTGAAGCCATGAGCGAAGGCCCGCCCGTCATCGGCGGCTTCTTCGAACACACGCCAGATTTCCCCGCCGACGATGACGGCTGAAAGCGGCAGGTAGCCGCTGGTCAGGCCCTTGGCAACAAGGATCAGATCCGGCTTGATTCCATAGAGGTCGGAGGCGAACCACCGTCCGAGACGGCCGAATCCGGTGATCACCTCGTCGGCAATCATCCGGATATCGTATTTGTCGAGGACCTTCCGGATTTCCTGGAAATACCCCTTGGGCGGCGGCAGGACACCACCCGTTCCCATCACCGGTTCGGCGATGAAGCCGGCAACGGTCTCAGGCCCTTCCGCAATGACGATGTCCTCGATTTCCCTGGCGAGGTGGGCGGAATAGGCCTCCTCGGACGAAAAGCCGCGCGCCGGCGCGTCGCGATAGAGATCGGGGCGGGATACATGCTTGGCGAAATCGAGCGGCAGACCGAAATATTGATGCACCATGGGCACGCCCGTCAGGCTGCCGGCCGCGACCGACACGCCGTGATAGGCATAGGCGCGCGAGATGATTTTCCGCTTTTCCGGTTTGCCCCGGCAGATGTTGTAGGACCAGAGCATCTTCACCGCCGTGTCGTTCGCGTCGGAACCTGACGATCCGAAGAACACCCGCTTCATGTTCGGCGGCGCAAGCTCCAGAAGGCGCTCGGAAAGGCGAACGACCGGCGCGTTGGCGATCGTGTTGAACGTGTGAAAATACGGCAGGGATTGCGACTGCGCGTGGATCGCATCGGCGATCTCCTTGCGGCCGTAACCGACATTGACGCACCAGAGCCCCGCCGCGCCATCGAGATATTCCGTGCCGGCGACATCGCGAATGCGGCAACCTTCGGCCGAAGCCATCACGAGGGCACCATTGCTCTTCTGGTCCTTGATGGCCGTGAACGGGTGGAAGAAAGCTTCCCGATCCTTGTCGACGAGACTTCTGTTGCCGTCCATGACCGGATCGATGCTCAAGCCATCCATGGATCTTCCCTCGCATTTGAATTCGGTCCGCACTGCGGCCCATTGTTTCTTCAATGCACGATATAGCGCGATCGCAGATCGCACAATAGCGAACTCTCAAATTCTCGCAAACGGCTTCCAAATTAGGAAACCCCTCAACCAAGCGTATGTTTTCGAAGCCATTTCTCTGCAATTTCCGAAGCAGTGCGATCCACAGAAGCGGGTGAGGCCCTCGGAAAACTGCCGCCTCGCTTAGTCAGATATCGACCACCACCCGGCCGACGGGTTGGGTACTGCATGCAAGAACGTAACCGCTGCGTTTTTCATCATTACCGAGAACAAGACATTCCGGATCGGCGCAGTTGGGTGCAAGCTTCCACTCGCCGGATACGATCCGGCAGCGGCAGGTGCCGCAGATGCCCGCCTCGCAATCGGCCGGCAGATCGATACCGGACCGCCGGGCTATCTGCAGGATGGTCCCGGAGCCCTCGCCTTTGACGTCGACGCCGCTCTTTCGAAACATGATCTCGTAGGAAGCGGTTGCGGATTCGATCCCGGCCGTTCCGGCTTCCGCACCAAAACTTTCTTCGAGATAGAGCGCATTCGGAGCGAAGCTGTGATGAAGCGCTCTGACTGTCGCCCTGAAACCCGCAGGACCGCAGCACAGGGCAACCCGGTCGGCGGCGTTCGGGCAGATGCCTTCCAGCATACCGGCATCGAAACGCCCCTGAAGATATCGGGATTCCCGTCCGTTCTTCCGATCCTCCTCCCCCGTGAGATTCCACGACAGACGCAACCGGCCCACCATCTGCCGTTCCAGGGCTGCCAGTTCCTCCATGAACGGCAGGTCCTGCAATCTGCGCGCACTGTGGTGAAAGACGATATCGTAAGGAAGATCGAGATCGGCGACGAAACGCAGCATCGATATCATGGGCGTAATGCCGCTCCCGGCGGAGATCATCAGGAGCTTGAGGTTCGCCCCGACCGCGGCGATGTGAAAGCGCCCATGCGGACCGGTCCCCACAATGCGATCCCCGACGCGGATGCTGCCGTGAAGCCAGTTCGACACCACGCCGCCGGTGACGCGCTTGACGGTGATTGAAACAATGCCTGGCCGGGACGGCGAGGAGGAGACCGTGTAGCTGCGGCTGATGGCCGAGCCGCCGATATCGAGACGGAGCGTCATGAATTGGCCGGCATGATAGCCGATCGGAATGCCGTCCTCCGGCCTGAACCGGAAGCTTGTCATGTCCTCGGTCTCGCGCACGACCCCCGTGCAGACGAGGTTGATTGCCCCCGCGCGAGGTCGGGGCAAAGCGCGCGCGAGAGCGACCGGACGCGACGTCTCGAGCGGTTCCATGAGGTCCACCGGCTTCTTCCGGGAGACGACTTCGATCGTATCGCCGACGAACATACGTCCCGCGCCGCGCGGCACCAGGAATTGCCCGAAATAGGGTTTTCCATCCCTCCCCCGGCGGCGTTTAGCCAAGGTGGACAGCGGCTCCCGGTCCTCGCGCAAGGCGCCGCTTCCGGGATCGAGGGTCGTGACGATGCAGCGATCGCAGGGACCCGCCACGTCGAATTCGACTTCGCCGATGCGTATCGTTCTCCAGCCGTCTTCATCGAAAGGCAAAGTCCCGGAGACGACGACATTCGGCCGGAAACGCCCCATTTCGACGGGTTCCACGAGATGGGCGTTGAGGTCGGCGAGCGAGGCCTCGCCGACCAGCAGGAGCGGCGCCGTGTCGGCAAAGCTGACGACACCGCCGGGATCGAGCAGAAGCCTGCGGTCCGTCCTTGGCCCCTTCAGCGCAAGCCTGCAGGAATGCCGGAGGAATTCCGAAAGCCAGGCGGCCACCGGGGCGCCGGCATCCAGAACCCTCACCTCCGCTCCCCAGATCCGCGCCGCCACATCGGGAGCCGCCTCAAGCCGGGCACACGAAAAGACGCATGGCTTTCGGTTCGGGGCTATCAGGATCACGTTCCCGCCTTCCACGACGCAGCGCAAGGTCAGCAGGGCCGGAAAGCGCCGCGATGTCAGGCACTCACCCGCTTCGTCTATCACCATCATGCGCCGGTCGCCGGCCAATCCCTCCGGCTCCACGAGAGCCGTCGAAACATCCACGGCGGCGGCCGATTTCAACGGATAGACATGCAGGCTGCGAACCTGGATAAACGAGGCGGACATTGCGGCCTCACATCGAATAGGCGGTCTTGACGTTCGTGTAGAACTCACGGGCATAGGCGCCCTGCTCGCGCGGACCGTAGCTCGATCCGCGGATGCCGCCGAAGGGGACATGGTAGTCCACCCCCGCGGTCGGCACGTTCACCATGACCATGCCGCTGCGGGCATGCCGTTTGAAATGTTCGGCATGCCTGATCGACGTCGTCGCGATACCTGCCGAGAGGCCGAATTCGGTATCGCTCGCGACCTGCAGCGCCTCTTCGTAGTCCTTCACGCGAATGACGGCCGCAACGGGACCAAAAACCTCTTCCCGGTTGATGCGCATGTCATTCGTCGTGCCGGAAAACAGAGCAGGCTGAAGGAAGAAGCCCTCCGTATCGCGCACGAGAGCCTCTCCGCCCACTTCGAGAACGCCCCCTTCCGCGCGGGCGATCTCGATGTAACGAAGGTCCTGCTCGAACTGGCGCCGGTCGACCACGGGGCCGATTTCGGTGTCGGCATGCAGGGCGTGCCCCACCCGCAGCCGCGAAAGCCTCGCCTTGAGTGCCGAGAGCAGGCGGTCATGGATGCCCTCGGTCACGATAATGCGGCTTGAGGCCGTGCACCGCTGGCCCGTCGAATAGAAGGAGCCGTTCGTGACCGCTTCGACGGCGACATCGAGGTCCGCATCGTCGAGGACGACGAAGGGGTTCTTGCCTCCCATCTCGGCCTGGATCTTGGCGCCTCGGGCGGCGACCGCCGAAATGGCGGCGCGGCCGATCCCGACCGAACCGGTGAAGGATACCGCATCGACGTCGCGATGATCGAGGATCGCCTGCCCGACGGTCCGTCCCGGTCCCATGACCAGGTTCAGGACGCCCGCCGGCAGTCCGGCACGATGGAGGATATCGACAAGCTCCCACGCGCAGGCGGGAACGAGTTCCGCCGGTTTGAAGACGACGGTGTTGCCATAGGCAAGCGCTGGCGCGATCTTCCAGGCGGGAATGGCGATCGGGAAGTTCCACGGCGTGATGACGCCGACGACGCCGACCGGCTCGCGGGTGACTTCCACCTTGATGCCGGGCCGCACAGAGGGAAGAACGTCGCCGGGATTCCGCAACGCCTCTCCCGCCATGTACTTGAACACCATGCCGGCACGGACCACCTCGGCGCGCCCTTCCGGCAAGGTCTTGCCTTCTTCGCGGCTGAGCAGCCGGCCCAGTCCCTCCTCGCGCGCCAGGATTTCGGTCGCCGCCCTGTCGAGAATGGCAAAGCGCTGCTGAGGCGTGGTGACCGACCAGGCCGGAAACGCGTCACGGGCGGCCGCAACGGCGGCACCCAAGGACGACGCATCGCCGACGCAATAGAGACCGACAATGTCCGACTGGTCCGACGGGCTGCGGTTCTCGGCAGCCTGAGACCCCATGAACCGCTCTCCCCCGATGATATTCGGCCTTGCCTCATCCTTCCCCGTCACGTGGCTTTCTCCTGTTGGACGATTTCGCGAAATAGCCGCTTGGCTTTTCAACGTGATATCCATATATTGCGATCGCAGATCACGCAATATCATCTTTCTTTGCAGATCATAAGGATTGAAAGAAAAGGGAATTCAACCGCGACAGCATGACGAATTCGTCAAAAAACTCAATATTGGTGAACCTGAATGATCTCTCCCGACTGGCACGAAATATCCCGCTCCCTGACGCTTGGCTCCCGCGCCGTCATCGGCGGACGGTTCGTGGATGCGCATTCCGGCAGGACCTTCACGTCCTTCAATCCCGCAACGGGAGAACCGCTCGCAGAAGTGGCGGAGGGCGATGGGGTCGATATCGATGCGGCGGTTGCCTCCGCCCGCAAAGCCTTCGAGAGCGGTGTTTGGAGCCGGAGGGCACCGGCAGAACGCAAGAAAGTGCTGCTGCGCCTCGTGGAACTCATGCGCGCCGAAATCCCCGAACTCTCGGCGACGGAAAGCCTCGACATGGGCAAGCTCGTCCGCGACGCCGCCGGCAATGACATTCCCGCCGCCGTCAATATCCTGCAATGGCACGCGGAGGAGATCGACAAGGTCTATGGCGAGATGGCGCCGCTTCCGGAAGGCAATATGGGCCTCATCCGCCGCGTTCCCCTTGGCGTCGTCGGCGCAGTTGTGCCGTGGAATTTCCCGCTCAACATGGCAGTCTGGAAATGCGCTCCCGCGCTTGCGGCCGGAAACAGCGTCGTGCTGAAGCCCGCCGAGCAATCACCGTTCACCGCTCTTCGCTTCGCGGAACTGGCTCTGGAAGCCGGCCTTCCCGAAGGTGTTTTGAACGTCGTTCCGGGCTTCGGCGAAACCGCCGGCCAGGCTCTGGGACGCCACATGGACGTGGATTGCCTTGCTTTTACCGGCTCGACGGCGGTGGGCAAGCTGTTCCTGCGCTATGCCGGCGAATCCAACATGAAACAGGTCTGGCTCGAATGCGGCGGCAAATCGCCGGTCATCGTCTTTCCCGATTGTGCCGATCTGGAAGCCGCCGCCGACCAGGTGGCAAGCGGCATCTTCTATAACCAGGGTCAGGTCTGCTCGGCGGCCTCGCGCCTGTTTGTCCATGAAACGATCGAGAAGACCTTCATCGATCTCCTCCTGAAGCGGGTTACGGCCTATCAGCCGGGAGACCCGCTCGACACCCGCTCGGGCCTCGGGGCGATGGTGGACGCCAACCACGCGAGAAATGTCATGCGTTTCATCGAGGAAGGCCGCAAAGGCGCGGCTTTGGTCACGGGCGGCAATGCCGTCACGGTCAACGGCCGGGGCAGCTTCATCGAACCCACCATCTTCTCGGATGTGAGCCCCGATGCGGTGATCGCGCGAGACGAGATTTTCGGCCCCGTCCTTTCCGTCATCCGATTCCGCGATGAGGACGAGGCGATCCGCATGGCCAATGACAGCATCTATGGCTTGGCGGCATCGGTCTTCACGGACGACCTTTCGCGCGCCCATCGTGTCTCGTCGCGGCTGACGGCAGGCGTGGTTGCGGTCAATGTCGTCGATCCGGTCAGCCCGACCGTTCCGTTCGGCGGCTTCAAGCAATCCGGCTCCGGGCGGGATCTTTCCCGCCACGCGACGGAAAAATACACTGCCCTGAAAACCACATGGATCCGCTATCGGTGCTAAGATCGGAAATCGGCGGACACTCCCACAGCAGGTAGACAAGAATGGATATAGCCGGCGCGCTGCAATGGTTGGAATCGCATCCGGAGATCAAGAGTTTGCGGGCCGCGGTCTGCGACCTGAACGGCATCATGCGCGGCAAGCGCATTCCCCGCGATCAGGCCAAGAAGGCTCTCCAGGGTGGGTTGCGCATGCCGCTTTCGGTTCCCGGCCTCGACATCTGGGGCAAGGATATTGCCGACAATCCCATGGTGTTCGAAACCGGAGATGCGGATGGACGCTGCGACTGGACGGGCCGCGCTCTCATGCCCGTGCGGTGGACCGCCGAACCGACGGCGATGCTGCCCGTCTGGCTTGCGGATGAACAGGGCGTGCCTTTCCTGGGCGACCCGCGCCGCACACTTGCCGCCGTGCTTTCCGGCTTCGAGGAGCTCGGCCTCACGCCGGTGACCGCGACCGAACTCGAATTCTACCTTGTCGATCCCCATGCGGAATTGCCTCTCGGACCGGTTTCACCCGTCACGGGCCGCCGCCTCGATACCGCCGCGGCGATGGACATGGACGAAGTGGACCAGTTCGAAGCCTTCATTCACGACGTTTATACCGCCTGCCGGGAACAGGGGATCCCGGCAGACACCGCCATTGCAGAAAACGGGATCGGCCAGTTCGAGATCAATCTCAACCATCGCGCCGATGCGCTTCAGGCCGCCGACGACGCGCTCTTCTTCAAGCGGACGGTCAAGGGTATTGCCCGCAAGCATGGGTTCGCGGCCTGCTTCATGGCCAAGCCCTACGGCCATCATTCCGGCAGCGGCTTCCACATCCATTTCAGCCTGATCGACAAGGACGGCCGGAATGTCTTCGATGATGGCGGCGATCGTGGAACGGAGATGATGCGGCACGCCGTGGGCGGCATGCTGGCGGCCATAGCGGAAAGCACGCTCGTCTTTGCGCCGCACTACAATTCCTATCGGCGTCTCAGACCGAATTCCTACGCGCCGACGGCGGTTGCCTGGGGCTACGAAAACCGCATGGTGGCGATCCGCATCCCTGGCGGCGACGGCAAGGCACGGCGGATCGAGCACCGCGTGGCCGGCGCCGATGCCAATCCGTATCTCGTCATGGCCGCCGTTCTCGGCGCTGCGCTCATCGGCATCAAGCGGCAGATGCCGCCCGGCGAACCTCGCGGCAAGGACGCCTACGGGAAAGACCTGGCCAGACTGCCCCCGGACTGGCATTCGGCGATCGAGGCATTCGAAACCGGATCGCACGTATCGGAGATATTCTCGCCTGTCTTGCGATCGGGCCTCATCGCCTGCAAGCGCCAGGAACTTGAGACCTTCGCCACCCAGATCACCCAATTCGAATATCGCACCTATCTGGAAACCGCCTGACCGGATATTCCTATTACGATCACAGATCGCAAAATTCCGACCCATGCTCCTGCTCTTGCGGATGACACCGAACCGACAACGCGCTAGAAAACGAAGGATATAGCGGCTTCGGGCTCTTCGATCCGCAACCAAAAACTCCAGCGACAGATACGGGAAATGGCATGGCGAAAAAACAACAATTCGGCCTTTCGGTGGTTGAAGCCGAACCTCTGCATGAGAAAGTCTATGCGGAAATCGTGCGCGCACTCGTGTCCGGCCGGTTCGAGCCGGGCCAGAAACTGACCTCCCGCAAGCTCGCCCAGGAGCTTGGAACCAGCGACATGCCGGTTCGGGCAGCCCTGATGCGGCTCCAGGCGCAGCAGGCCTTGCGGCCGCTGCCGAACGGCAGCCTGGAAGTGCCGCAAATCACCGCCTCGGGCTTTGCCCAGCTGATGGACGCACGGACCGTCGTGGAAGGCGGCGCGACCGAACGGGCCGCCTCGATCATCAACGGCAACAACCTGAGGACCATCCGCAAGCTCAGCGACGAACTGACGAATGCAGCCAAGGCCGGCGAGATCAATCGCTACCTCGTCGCCAACTACGATTTCAAATTCGCGATCTACCGCCACTGCGGGAATGCGCCACTGCTTTTCCTGATTGAAACGTTGTGGATGCAGGTCGGCCCGTTCCTGCGCCGCTACGCGGGGAGCTTCGACGGCGCGCTTTCCGGCATCCTGGACATCGACTACCATGAGGATGCGCTTGCCGCGCTGGAGAAAGGCGATGGGCCAAAAGCCCGAGACGCGATCGTGCGCGATATCCGCGAAGGCGCCGATTATCTGCTCAAGCATGCGGAGTTCACATTGGAATGAAACTGCCTTATGATTTTCTCAATTTTCAATCTTCAGCCGCGGACATGGGTTTAAAAATCCTATTTGAAATCATTCATATACCATTAGAATAGAGGTTTCTGAATTATTTGAATTGCGCGATCGTAGATCGCAGGATATGAAATCGACAACGATGATCTGCACAATGCCGGACACGGGAACAGCACTATGGGGTCGATTTGCGAAGGCCGGCGTTTTGCGCCATGGGGCCTGAAATATTTTCCAGTTGAGCAGCGCGGTTTTGGTCTCCGGCAAAATCCGGAGGCTCGGAGCCGATGATCCGGTTTGTTCTCGACCGCCTCGCTTCCGCAATCCCGACACTTCTCATCGCCTCGCTCGCCGTCTTCGTCATGATGCGTATGATCCCGGGCGACCCGGCCTCTCTCATGCTCGGCGACCTCGCCACGCCGGAACAGGTTGCCGCGATCCGAAGCAAGATGGGTTTCGACGAGCCGGTTGTGGTGCAATACCTGATCTGGCTTGGGGATATCCTGAGCGGTGATTTCGGCAGGTCGATCGGTTCCGGCGATGCGGTCCTGCCGCTCATCCTGGAGCGATTCACAATCTCCGCCACGATTGTCGTCGTGGCTGTTTTCCTGGCGGCCGTGATTGCCGTGCCGGCCGGCATGATCGCCGCCTGGCGGCAGCACAGCCTCACCGATATCGGTGTCGTGGCGACCTCGACGCTGCTTTTGTCGATACCGAGCTTCTGGCTCGGGCTCATGATCCTGCTGTTCTTCGGCCTGTGGCTGAAGTGGTTCCCGATCATCGGCTACGTATCCTTCAACGACGATTTCTGGACGGCGCTGTCCTACATCTTCATGCCGGTGCTGACGCTGGTGCTCGTGGAGCTCGGCGCCATCGTGAGAATGGCCCGGGCAGCCACCATCGAGGTGGCTCGGCTTGAATACATCACCCATGCCCGTGCCAAGGGCCTCGGCGAAGGGGCCGTCATATGGCGGCACGCCTTCAAGAATGCCTTCGCGCCGACCTGGACATTGATCGGGCTGATCCTCGGCGGCCTCCTAGGCGGCATCGCGGTCACCGAGACCGTGTTCACCATTCCGGGCCTCGGGCGCCTCTTGGTCGACGCGATCTATGCGCGGGACTATCCGGTGGTGCAGGGCTGCATTCTGTTCATCAGCGCAATCTATGTTCTCGTCAATCTCGTCGTCGATCTCCTCTATCCGATCTTCGACCCGAGGGTTGCCCAATGATCGCCGGATCCCTTCGCCTCCCCCGCCGCGGCATTACCGCCATCCTGGGCGGCACGATCGTCGCCCTGCTCGTCGTCTTGGCACTTTTCGGACCCACGGCAGCGCCGTATGATCCGTTGAAACTCGATCTACTCGCCCGGTTGAAGGCACCCGGAACGGCAGGACACCTGCTCGGAACGGACGAGTTCGGCCGCGACATTCTCAGCAGGCTCATCTACGGCGCCCGGACAAGCGCCTGGATCGCCTTCGCGACGGTCGCATTCGCGATCGCGTTCGGCACCATGTTCGGGATTGTCGCCGGCTTCTACCGCGGCTGGGTCGACCGGCTGCTGATGATGGTCAACGACGCGCTGCTCGCCTTTCCCGGCCTGCTTCTGGCTCTCGGAATCATGGCCGTCACCGGCGCCAGCCGCGAAGCGATCGTCGTCGCCCTGGGCCTCGCCTATATGCCGGCCGTGGTGCGCGTCGTCCGGGCGAGCGTGATGTCGATCCGGGAGCGGGAATATATCGAGGCCTCCTTCGTGATGGGCAACACCGAACTCACGACCATGGTTCGGCATGTCCTGCCGAACTGCGTCGCCCCGGTCACCGTGCTTGCGACGACCATGTTCGGCTGGGTGATCCTCTCGGAAAGCGCCCTTTCCTTCCTGGGGCTCGGCGTGCCGCCGCCTGCCCCCAGTTGGGGGAACATGCTGGCGACCGCGCGACCGTTCATCACCCAGGCACCCTATCTCATCGTCTTGCCGGGCCTTTGCATCGCCTTCACTCTGCTCGGCATCAACATGCTGGGCGATGCGGTGCGCGATTGGCTCGACCCCAAGATGCAGGCTTGAGGACGCTCGATGGACGATAAAGCAGGCACCGCCGTGATTGCAGCCCGAAACCTGTCCGTCAGCGTCAGGGGGCTGGCGAAGGTTGTCGATGGATTGGACTTTTCCATAGAACCCGGCGGCATGCTGGCGCTGGTGGGAGAATCCGGCTCCGGCAAGACGATGGCTGCCCGCGCCGTCCTGGGGCTCCTCCCTTCGCCGCTGGCGGTGACCGAAGACAGCAGCATTCTTTTCCACGGCCAGGAACTGGTCGGCTCGCCCGCCAAAGCGATGCGCCGGATTCGCGGCGACCGGATCGGGATGGTGTTCCAGGAACCAATGGTCTCCCTCAACCCGTCGATGACGATCGGCCGCCAGATGGCGGAAGGGCTGGCGCTCCATATGAAGCTCGGAAAGGCCGAGATCCGTGACCGCTGCCTGGCCATGCTGGAACGCATCCGCATCAAGGATCCGGTCCGTTGCCTGGCGGCCTTCCCGCATGAGTTTTCAGGCGGCATGCGCCAGCGCATCATGCTGGCGTCCGTCATGCTCCTGAAGCCGGAACTCCTCATCGCCGACGAGCCGACGACCGCGCTCGACACGCTCGTCCAGCGCGACGTCCTTGACCTGATGTCGGAACTGACCCGGGAAAACGGGACCGCCGTCCTTCTCATCAGCCACGATCTCGGCATGGTATCGCATTACGTCCGAGACGTGGTCGTCATGCACAAGGGCAAGGCCGTCGAATACGGCCGCAGCACCGAAGTCCTTTCCTCGCCGAAGCACGAATATACCCGCAAGCTTGTCGATGCCCTTCCTCGCCGCAGCGCCGGCGGAGTGCGGACATTCGTGAGCCGCGACCCGCTTGTCGATATACGCGGTCTGACGATCGAATATCCCGGGCGCCGCAGCCTGTTGAAGGCGAGGGAGGCCAAACGCGCCGTCGACGGCGTCGATCTTTCGCTCGGCCAGGGTGAGACGCTCGCCCTCGTCGGCGGTTCCGGATCGGGAAAGACGACGCTCGGGCGGGCGATCGTCGGGCTCGTCGGAATCACGGCGGGCACCATCGCCTTCCGCGGCCGGCCCATCGAAACGGGCCGCGGCGACCTGGCGCGACGGCAACGCGGCGACATCCAGATCATATTCCAGGACCCCTATTCGTCGCTCGATCCCCGGCAACGGATCGGCGACATCGTCGGCGAGCCCTTGAAACTTGAGCCGCACATGTCTCCCGCCGAGCGTCGGGAACGCGTCCTCGAAGTCTTCGAGGAAGTCGGCCTCAGCCAGGATTTCCTGGGCCGTCTCCCGCACCAGCTTTCCGGCGGCCAGCGCCAACGCGTGGCGATCGCCAGGGCGATCATCCGCCGGCCCGCCTTCGTCGTGGCGGATGAACCGGTCTCCGCCCTTGATATGACCGTCCAGAAGCAGATTCTAAAGCTGATCCGCGACCTGCAGGAACGGCACGGCTTCGCATGCCTCTTCGTTTCCCACGATCTCGGCGCCGTCGAACAGGTCGCCGACCGCGTCGCCGTGATGCAGGACGGCCGGATCGTCGAGATCGGCGACCGGGACGAGATCTTCGACCGGCCGAAGCACGAATACACACGGCGTCTTCTCGATGCGGCCATGTTGCTCGACCGCAAATTCGAAGGCGCCAAGGGCGCGGCCTGAAACGGCATCCCTTTCTCGCAAGGCGTCGTCGGTCCGTCCAATCCACTCAAAGAAAAAAGGGTCGCCTTCCGGCGACCCAGTCAGGGGTTTTGCGTATGGCGCAATCTCCGGGGTCCCGCGATCCCTTATTGCCTTTTCCAAACGCCCCAAGCGCGCGGCTTGTCCAGCGCCCAGGATTCATAGTTGACGACCTTGGGCGATACGGCTTCGATGACCGGATTGTAGTAAAGGCCGATCATGGGAACCTGCTCCTTCATCAGCGCATGCATTTCCTTGAAGATCGCCTTGCGCTGTTCGAAATCGGTCGTCGCCACCGCCTTCAGAAAGAGCTCCTGAGCCTTCGGATCGTCCCACTGGTAGTTCGCCGAGGTTTTCTTGGAGCCGGTGAACATGCCGTAGATCACCACCGGATCCGGACGGGAGCCGTAGCCGAAGGCCTGCATCTGGAATTTGCCCGACAGGAAGTTGTCGAGCTGCGCGCCCCAGTCCAGCGTCTCGATCTCGACGTTCATGCCGACTGCTGTCAGCATGGCCTGCGCAAGTACGGCATTCTCATACATGCCGATATAGCGCTGGTTGGCCTGGATCTTGATCACCTGCCCTTTGTATCCCGCTTCCTTGAGAAGCTTCTTGGCCGCTTCAGGGTCGTAGGCCGGCCAATCCTGGAACGACGCGTCGAAGAAAGCGCTCGCCTGTGGCACGCCGGACGGATTGTATTCCGTCATGCCCGCCGTCTTGACCTGCGTGATCTGCTTCAGGTCCATCGCATGCGCCATCGCCTGGCGGATGCGCACATCGGAGAGCAAGGGATCGGTCGTCTGGAGCAGAATCGCGGAGAGCGAAAGGCCCGGCGCCGACTGAATGACCGCGCCCTTGCTTTTCAGGTCCTCCATGCGCGAGGCCTGGATCGTCGAGACAACGTCGATTTGGCCCGCAAAAAGGGCCGTCTCGGCCGCCGTCTTGTCCGGAATGATCGCGAACCGCACCTCGTCGACATAGGCCGTCCGGTCGCCGGTATAGCCGTCCCGTTTCTGTTTGAGCGGCATGTAGCCGGCAAAACGCTCAAGGGAAATGTATTGCTCCTTCTTCCATTCCTTGAGCTTGAAAGGGCCGCTGCCGATTGCCGAGCCCTCGATCCATTTGCCGTCCGGGCCGACATTCTTCGGGCTTGCAACCCAGGTGTTGCAGACGGGATCGGCAAGGCGCGTCAGGAACTGGGTATTGGGAGCCTCGATCGTATAGACGACCGTATCCTCGTCGGCTGCCTCCACCGACAAGATCTTCAAGCCGCGTGTGCCGTTGAAATTGCCGATGCAAAGCCAGGGAGCCTCGGTCCCTGCGGTCGCCATGCGCCGTTCCCAGAACCATTTGACGTCCGAAGCGAGAACCTTGTCGCCGTTGTGAAAAACGGCGCCGGAGCGGATGTGGAAACTGTATTTGACCCCATCGTCCGAGACGCTCCAGCTATCCGCCAGGACCGGTCCTATGATCATGTCGTTCCTGAACGACACCAACGGCTCATAGATGTGGTTCAGCACGGTTTCGGTTATCGAATCCGTACGGCTTGCATCGAGGCTGCGGATATCCGCCGTCACCACGAGGTTCAACGTCCCGCCCTTGACCGGCTCCTGCGCGCCGGCGGCGCCTGCCAGCAGCATGGTTGCGCCGAAGAGCGCCGATAATGCCCGTTTGCTCATGTCGATCTCCACCATCATTCCCCTCTTGTCCATTGAGATCTTCTGCGTCTGCCGTTTTGCGAGACGCAATTCTAAGGCATTTTTATCGCGATCTGCGATCGCATTTATTGAATAGCCGACGACCTGTCATGTCAATATGGAAAATCGACAAGGCGACAATTAAGTATTTGTATTATATCAAATTTTTTGAAAAATATAACGCCGCCCGCCGAGACCGGCGGGCGGTCATCGTTGCAGCACTGAACCAGGCGAACAGCCCCGCCGGCTTGGGGCGGCCTGCCAATATCAATCAGCCGCGGCGGCTTCCTTGCGGATAAGCGCCACGATCTCGGAAATCCTGTCAGGGTCGATGTCACGCCACGGCGGCACAACCGCGATCGCGGCAGCCGCATGTACCTGGTCTCTCGGCAGGACGACCGCGAGCGACATCACATCGCTGTCGTCCACGCCGGCGCGCACGGCAAAGCCGTTTTCCGCAGCCGCCTCGGTTTCCGCGAGGACCGCGGACGGCTCGAGTCCGGCAGCGACGATATGCGCCGCGTTCTCATCGATCAGTGCCCTGCGCGTCGCCATGTCGAAGGTCGAAAGAATGCAGACCCCGGCCACCGACACGCCGAGCGGAATTCGTCCGCCGACACCGTTCAGAAGCGCCCTGATCGGATAGATGCCTTCCTGGAAATCGAGGCACACGCAATCAAGACCCGAATGTGCCATGAGATATGTCGACATGCGGGTGGCGGAACCGACGCGGACCAAAGCCGGCCGCACGGTCTCGACAAGGTCGCTCACCGTGAAGGAACGCCGGGACAGGGCGTAGATGGACGGTCCCAGCCTGTATCGGCCGCGCCGCGAGGACTGTTCGACGAAACCGTGCTTGGCCAGGCCCTGCAGGGCGCGATGGACCGCCGATTTCGTATCGTCGAGCGCCTCCGCCAGATCGGCAAGGGATGACCCTTCCGGTCCCGCTCGGCCGATGGCGAGAAGGATTTCGGCTGCGCGTTCGACATTGCTTGATGATTTGCGATCCATGGCCTGTCTATATACAAGCGCCTCCCCCGCACAAGCCGACAGGGGCCTCGCTGCGGAGACGGCTGCCGGATTCATGCGACGCCCTCCCTTTTGACGAACACGGAGCGGCTTTCTTCAAGGAAATTGCCTTCCAGGAAATCCCGCGCGATCGCCTCGGGGCTGCGCCTGGACGGCTCGCCATAACCACCGGCGCCCGGAGTGAAGACCTCTATGACGTCGCCGGCCCGCGCAACGCCCACGCCCCGCACGAACGGACCCATTCCCTCCGATAGCCGGAAACCGCCGCTCGCCCCCGGCAGGCCGCCGTCGAGGCCCCAGGGCCGGGATTGCATGCGCGATCCGCCGTAATGCACACGGCAATCCTTCTCCGCCCGATAGACACGGCGAATGCCCATGCCGCCGCGAAATTCCCCGGCGCCCCCCGATCCGTCGATCAGCTCGTAGGCCAGCAGGGTGATCGGATATTCGCCCTCCAGCGCCTCGACCGGCAGGTTCGAGGTGTTGGTCATATGGACATGCACGCCGTCCAGCCCATCCTTGTCGAAGCGGGCGCCGTTTCCGCCGCCGATCGTCTCCAGATAGACCCAGAAGGAACCGTCGGCCCGCTGTCCGGAAAAGGTGATGTCGAAGCACGAACCGTTGCTGGCCGCCGTCACGCGCTCCGGCACCGCCGCAGCCAGCGCGCCATGAATGAGGTCCACCACGCGCTGGCAGCAGGTCAACCGCCCGTCGACGGCGGCGGGATGGACGCAATTGAGCACGGTTCCCTTTTCAGCGAAAACCGTGATCGGCCGCGCCAGCCCCGCATTCGGCGGGATCGTAGGATCGACGACCGATTTGACGGCATAATAGACGGTCGCCAGAAGCGCCGTGTGAACGACGTTCATCGGACTTCTCGACTGCGGCGGACTGTCGAGGTGGAGCTCCATCTCGTCGCCGCGGACGGTGATCCGCACACTGAAATCCCATTGCTGGTCGAAGGCCTCGCAATCGAACCGGTCGGCAAACGTATAGATGCCGTCCGGTATGGAACGGATGCCCGCCCGCATGCGGCGCTCGGCATAATCCTGCAGCTCGCGACCCGCCGCTTCGACGACGTCCATTCCATATTTGTCGCAGAGTTCGATCATCCGGCGAACACCGAGGCGGTTTGCGGCCATCTGCGCACGCAGGTCGGAGAGCCTTTCCCGCGGCACCTGGCAGTTCAGAAGGAAGAGGTCCTGGATATCCTGCTGAAGTTCTCCGGCCCGATACAGCCGGATCGGAGGAATCCGGAGGCCTTCCTGGTAGATGTGGGCGTGCCCGCGATCGACGAAATCGGAATGATGCGCCGTGTTGATCGCCCAGGCCGTCAACCGTCCCGCGTGGAAGATCGGCTCGGCAAGCACGATATCCGGCAGATGCGTGCCGCCGCCCTCGTAGGCATCGTTGCCGATGAACACGTCCCCGGGCTTCAAACTGCCCGCGCCGTGTTTGCGGAGGATGAGCGGCACGAAACCGATGAAGCTGCCGAGATGCATCGGCACGTGTTCCGCCTGGCACAGCGTATTGCCTGCGACATCGAAAAGGGCCGTGGAGCAGTCGCGGCGCTCCTTGATATTCGTGGAATAGCTGGAGCGCACGAGCGTCTCGCCCATTTCCTCCACGATCGAGGCGAAGGCGCTGCCGATGACCTCGAGCGTGATGGCATTCAACGCGCGGTCGCCTTGCGCCGGTTTCGAACTGGTTTGCGCCACGTCAGCGGGCCTCCATGATCAGGTTTAAAAAGGCGTCCACCCGCGCCGTCATGCCGGCCGGCACGACGGTGGTCGTATCCATCTGGTCGATGATCGCCGGGCCTTCGACAATGTTTCCGGGCGTGAGGCGAAGGCGGTCGTAGATCTTGTGGTTCCGGAAGGCCCGCGCCTGCCGGCACCAGGCCGGACGCTCGCCGATACCTGCGTGCCACGGGTCCTTCGAACCGATCGGCTGTGGCGTGAAACGCGCCTTTTCCGTGCGGGCGCTCGCCTCCAGGCGATAGGTCACCAGCTCGATTTCCTCCCCTTCGGCGATAAAGCCATAAAGTTGCTGATGATCGGCAAGGAACCCCTGCCGTATGGCGGCAATCGCCCCCTGATCGATCGGGCCAGCCGGCACCGGCACGGCAATCTCGTAATTCTGGCCGGCATAACGGACATCGGCCGTGCGTCGCAGTATCCGGGCTTCGGGCGGTATGTTCTCGGCAGCGAACCAGGCTGCCGCCCTGCGCTCCAGGCCCGAGAAAATCTCGTCGAGAGCGTTCGTCTCGATCGTGTCGAGCGATGCGAGCCGGGTAACGGACAGATCCGTGCGCAGATCGGTCATCAACAGCCCCATGGCGCAGAGAATCCCGGGCGTCAGCGGCACGAGGATCTGCCGCATCTCCAGTTCCGACGCCAGACGCGCGGCATGCAGGGGGCCGGCGCCGCCGAAGGCGACCAGCGTGTAGTCGCGGGGATCGTGACCCCGCTGGACGCTGATCACACGGATCGCCTTGGCCATATTGACCGTCACGATATCGAGAATGCCGTCAGCCGTCTCCGCGACGTCCATCCCGACCTTGTCGGCAACGGTCCTGAGCGCCGCCTCGGCCAGATCGCGGCGGATCGGCATGCGCCCGCGCAGCAGGAACTTCGGATCGAGATTTTGCAGGAAGACGTTCGCGTCCGTAACCGTGGGCTCAGCCGTCCCATGCCCGTAGCAGGCCGGGCCGGGAAAAGCGCCGGCGCTGCGCGGGCCGACCTTGATCAAACCGCCGCTGTCCACATGCACGAGCGAGCCGCCGCCTGCGCCGACGGTATGGATGTCGAGCATCGGCGCCTTGATGGGATAACCGTGAACGATCGCCTCGCCGACCAGCCGGCACTCGCCCCGCCTGAGCAGGGCGACGTCTGTGCTCGTGCCGCCCATGTCGAACGTGATGAGGTTTTCATTGCCCGTCATCTCACCCAAAGCAAGAGCCGCGACCACTCCCGTGCTCGGTCCCGACAGCACCGTCCGGACGGGCATCTCCACCGCCGTGTCGAAACCGATGACCCCGCCGTTCGACTGCGTGAGGTGGGGAACCGCCTCGAGACCCATCTCTTTCAGGCGCCCCTCCAGCCGGCGGACGTAACCCCGCATCACCGGCCCGAGATAGGCATTCACGACGGTGGTGGACATGCGCTCGAACTCGCGGAATTCCGGCGCGATCCGATGGGAGGCCGAGATGAAGGCTTCCGGAAGCTCCTCCGCCAGGATGCGCAAAGCAAGTTCTTCGTGCGCGGTATGCGCGAAGCTGTAGAGGAAGGCTATGGCGACGGACTGCACGCCTGCAGCCTTCAGCTTGCGTGCCGCTGCCCGCAGCGCCGGCTCGTCGAGCGGGTGCTCCACGGACCCGTCGTGCCGGACCCGTTCGGCGATGCCGAAGCGCAGATCGCGGGAAACCAGCGTCTTGGGTTTGTCCGCGCGGATATCATAGAGATCCGGCCGCTTCTGGCGCCCGATTTCCAGGAGATCGCGAAAGCCTTCGGTCGTGATGAGGCCCGTCGGAGCGCCACGCTGCTGGATCAGCGCGTTTGTCGCAACCGTCGTGCCGTGCCCGAAATAGCCGACTTCGCCCGAGGCCGCATCGAGACGCTCCAGCGCTTCGACGACCCCTTCGCCGATGGCGAGAGACGGGTCCCGCGGCGTCGAGGGAACCTTCCAGACCTCGATCCGCCCGGTCTCCTCGTGAAAGAGACAAATGTCGGTGAAGGTTCCACCGGAATCCACGCCAATCCGCCAACCCATGCGCCCGCCCTGATTTCAAACGAGACCCGACCGGCCTCGCTTGCAGCCAATCCCAAAACGGGCGAAACGTCAATTAAATTCCATTTTTCAGATTATATTTTCTATTATATTCCTATAATTGGAATTAACGACGGCTTTTCAAGGGTGATAGCGCTGGCGGTGGACGGCAGCTAGCGATCATCGAGGACTTCGCGAATGGCATGGATCGCCGCCAGTAATTCCTTCGTGCGATCGATGCTGGCATGCTCGGGCCAGGTGGAGAGCTTCACGACGGCGAACGCCTTCTCCGGATCCCAGTAGATCGCTTGGCCGAAGACGCCGCGTGCGAGGTAGGTGCCCCGCTCCACGTCCTCGATCCAGACCTGGTTGCGATAGGCACCGTTGGGGAAAACCGAACGGTAGATACCCTGATAGAGCTCCCCGGAGGCGCGGCGCGTATCCTCTATCCAAGATCGGGGAATGATCTGCCTGCCGTCGCGCGCGCCTCCGTTGAGCATGAGAAGGGCGAAGCGGCCGTAATCCCGGAGCGTAGCGCAAAGCCCGCCGTCCGCCAGGGCCGCTCCCGCGTTGTCGACGGTGATATAGGCATCCTCTTCCGCCCCCATGGGCGTCCAGATCTCCCGGCTCAGAAGATCCGCAAGGGATGCTCCGGCGGCCCGCTCCAGCGCGAAGCCGAGAACATCCGTTTCGATCGACCGGTACTTGAAGAGCGCACCGTGCGGCCGCTCCTGCTCCTTGAGGGAAAGGATCAGGTCCCACATGGTTCGCGGCCAGTCGGGGCGCGTATGTTCCTTCCAGCCGCAGGCAAGGTCGAGCTGCTGCATGTGCGATCCCGGCGTCGTATAGGACTCGTCGAAAACGACTCCGCTCGTCATATCCAGAACATGGCGGACAGTGGCACCTTTATAGGCCGTGGACTCAAGTTCGGGCAGGTATTCCGTGAGGGGAGCGTCCGGATCCAGGAGTTGCCTCTCCGCAAGAATGCCGGCGAGCATGCCGACCACCGTCTTCGTTACGGACATGGCCAGATGGTGGCCGTGCGGCTTCATTCCGTTGAGATAATACTCGGCGACGACCGCGCCGCGGTGAAGAACCAGGAATCCGTCGGTGAAACTCGCTTCGATGAATTCCGCGACCGTCTTCTCCGATCCGTTGAAACTGTAGCGAATGGAGCCGATATCTTCCGCCCGTTTCGGCAGCGGCATCTTCGGGCCTTCGCCGCGCCAGATCTGCGCCGTGGCCGTCATTTCCCGAATGTGCTGGAATGTCCACCGATGCCATGGCGGCAGATCCCAATCGACGCGGGGAATGATGGGAGCGCCGGGGTTCAGGGGATTACGGGGATTGAATATCTCTTCGGCGGTCATCGAATTCCTCCAAACGAACTTGAGAAACGAAATCTGACATACATGGATTCAGTTTGCCAGGACTAATCCGCACCGGAAAATGAAAGAACATTAACTCGTAACAAGGATTTATCAACTGAACCGGGAAACTAACCGGCCAATATTGCATGATCTGCGATCGCGATATATGCCTAACCTGGCACCACGCAATTTCGGGGAAACGGGCTGATGACGAAAACTTCATTCACACGTGCGGACATCAATCTGGATAACTGGCGCACGCGCCCCTTTTCGACCTGGTCATTCCAGAATGTCTCGGAACTCGTCCCATCCGCCGTGATCAGAAGCGCATGCAAGGTGGAAGAGGCGCCACGAAATCTCGGGGATTTCGCGAAGCTGTCGGTCAGCAACCTTGCCGGCGACAGCGTGAGGCTGCCCGCGTTCCTGATCGAGAGCGAAACAGATGCGTTGGTCATCATGCGCGGCGGCAAGCTGATCGCAGAATGGCACGCCGGACATTTCGATCCGGAAAAGCCGCATATCATTTTTTCGATCTCCAAGTCCGTTACAGGGCTGCTTGCCGGCATCCTGATCGAAGGCGGTCAGCTCTCTCCCGAGGCGCTCGTCTCGACCTACGTTCCGGAAGCGGCAGGCTCTGCTTATGGCGATCTCAAGGCAAGCGACCTCCTGACGATGACCGTCGCGATCGATTTCAGCGAGGTATATCTCGACAGGAATGGCGATTATGACCGCTATCGCCGGGCCATGTTGTGGAATCCCGGGCGCCCGGATGAACCGACGCCGACGTTGCGGGAACTTCTCTGCTCGCTGCCGCGCGCCGCGCATCCGCACGGTACGCACCACGCCTATCGCTCGCCGAATGCCGACATGGCAGCCTTGGTCATCGAGGCAGCCTGCGGCCGGCGCTACTCCGAATTCCTGGAGGCCGCGATCTGGAAGCCCATGGGCGCCCATTCCGATGCCTTCATAACCGTCGATCGGGCCGGCAATCCCCGGTCCTCCGGCGGCCTTTCGATGACCGCCCGCGATCTTGCGCGCCTTGGCGAACTGGTCCGGACGGGTGGCGGCGGCATCCTGCCGAAACGGTTGGTGGACGAACTCTGGGACGGCGGAAACCGCGAAATCTGGGCAAAGGGCGAGCAGCGCCTGCTCTATCCCGGCGGAAGCTACCGCTATTTCTGGTACGAGACGGGGACGGGAGCGCTCGCCGGCATGGGCATTCACGGCCAGCAGGTCTGGATCGACCGCGCATCCGAGACCGTCATCGTCCGGCTGGCATCGGAATCCCTCCCGGTCAACGACAGGCTGGACCAGAAAGTGATCGCGATGATGAAGATCATTGCCGCAGCCTGAACCTGCCGGTCAGCGGAATTTCTTGTCGCCGGCGCATAATATTTCTCGTTTGATTCCGCCGCACGCCTCACGCAGGCTCGGAACCGTGATCCGACCGGATCGCGTCGCCCATCCAGCCTTCCAGACAGCCGAGGAACCATGTTCACGATAAACGAAATGCCGCCGCAACTCGATCCGGAACTCGTCAAACTGCTCGAACGCGTCGAGACGGGCACCATCGGGCATTTCTTCCATTCCGGTTTCGTGGATCGGGGCATCGCCGCCGTCATCGGGAACGCAAGGGTCGCGGGGACGGCTGTCACCGTGCGGACGCCCCACGCGGATTCGACCATCGTTCACTACCTGACCAAGCTGGTGCGACCGGGCGATTTCGTCGTTGTCGAACGATGCGGCGATACGCGTCACGCCTGCTGGGGCGGGGCCGTTTCCCATGCGATGAAGATTGCCGGCATAGCGGGCGCAGCGATCGACGGCCCATCGACCGACCTGGCGGAGATCCGCAAGATCGGCCTTCCGGTCTGGTGCCGCGGTCCCTCCTCCATCACCACAAAGCTGCTTGGGCTGGATGGAGAAATCAATGTCCCGGTGACGGTGGGCGGACAGGTCATTCATCCCGGAGACGCGATCCTGGCGGACGAGAGCGGGGTCGTGGCACTCGATCCTGCCAAGGCCGAGGCGATCGCCCGCGAAGCGATCGCGGACCAGGAGGACGAGGTTCTGCTCCTCGAAAGGTTGCGGAAAGGCGAGTTCCTGCCGGATATCAGCGGCGCCACGCAACTCGTCGAAAGCAATCTGGCGCCGAGGCATGCATGAACGCCGGAACTGTGAAAACCGGCTGGAATTTCCATGAACTCTATCTCTGGCACGACACCGGCAATGCGGCGGCATGGTTCCCGCCCGGCCTGACGATCGAACCGGGCGAGCACGCCGAGAATCCCGCGACGAAGCGGCGTTTCAAAAACCTCGTCGAAGTCTCCGGCCTCTCGGATCGATTGGTGCGGATCGATGCCGGGCCGGTCACGGAGGACGACCTCGCCCTGTTCCATACGCGAGAATACATCGGGCGCATCCGGGCCATGAGCGACGACCGGGGCGGCGACGCGAGTTATCTGACACCGTTCGGGCGCGGCAGTTTCGAGATCGCCTGCCTTTCGGCCGGCGGAACCTTCGCGATGATCGATGCCGTCCTTTCCGGCCGCGTCAATAACGGCTATGCCCTTGTACGCCCGCCGGGACACCATGCGGAACAGGACCGCGGGCTGGGCTTCTGCCTTTTCGGAAACGTGCCCGTCGCCATCCTGAAGGCGCGGAAGATCCACGGCGTCGAGCGTATCGCCACGATCGACTGGGACGTCCATCACGGAAACGGCACCCAGTCCGCCTTTTACGCCGATCCCGGCGTCTTGACGATCTCGGTCCATCAGGAAAGGCTCTTTCCAAGCGATCGGGGCGACCGCACCGAACGCGGTGAAGGAGCCGGCGAGGGCTTCAACCTGAACATTCCGCTGCCGCCCGGTAGCGGGCACGGCGCCTATATGGCGGCTTTCGAGCAGGTCGTGCTTCCGGCCCTTGTCCGCTACAAACCGGAATTGATCGTGGTTCCGTCCGGTTTCGATGCCTCCGCGATCGATCCGTTCGGCCGGATGATGCTCCATAGCGACAGCTATCGCGAAATGACACGTCTCCTGATGGAAGCTGCGGATATCCTCTGCCGGGGCCGGCTGGCGATGTCTCACGAGGGCGGATATTCGGCATCCTACGTTCCCTATTGCGGGCTCGCGGTGCTCGAGCAATTGAGCGGCATCCGGACAAGCGTTGCAGATCCCTTTCTCGACGTCTTCCGCAATTATGCGGGCCAAGCGCTGCAGGCCCATCAGGCGGCCGCAATATCCCTCGCCTCCGAACTGGCGGGCAGTATTCCGGCCTGACGACATTCTCGGCCGCAACACGCCGAAAGCCCGGCAGCGGAGCTCCGGGCTTTCTTGAAATCGTCCGAGATGGCTCAGGACTTCTTCCAGACGCCCCATGCGCGCGGCTTGTCGAGCGCCCAGGTCTCGTATCCGACGAGCTTGTCCGAAATCGCTTCGATCACCGGGAAATAGTAGAGACCGAGTATCGGAACCTGCTCGGCCATCAAGCCATGCAGTTCCTTCAACACCGCCTTTTTCTGTTCGAAGCCCTCGGCATCGATAGCTCTGAGATAGAGTTCAAGCGCCTTGGGATCGCCCCATTGGTAGTTGGGAGTCTTCACCTTGTCGCCGGTGAACATGCCATAGATGACGAGCGGGTCGGGCCGCGAGGCATAGCCGAAGGACTGCATCTGGAACTTGCCGCTGAAGAAATTGTCGAGCTGTGCCGACCAATCCAGCACTTCGAGCTCGATATTGATCCCCGCCGCGGCGAGCATCGCCTGGATGACGATGGCGTTGTCATACATCCCGACATAGCGGTTGTTGGTCTGGAGCTTGATGGCCTGCCCCTTGTATCCCGCTTCGGCAAGCAGCTTCTTCGTTTCCGCCGGATCGTATTCGGGCCATCGCAGGAACGACGTGTCGAAATAGGCACTGCTTTCCGGAACCCCGGACGGGTTGAATTCGGCCATGCCGACCGTCTGGGCCTTGGCGATCTGATCGAGGTCCAGCGCATGCGCGATCGCCTGCCGCATTTTGACGTTCGACAGGAGGGGATCCTGGGTCTGCATCAGGATGGCCGTCAGGGAGAGCCCCGGAGACGAGATGATCCTGGCGCCTTTGGCCTTGAGGTCCGCGACCCGTGACGGCTGTATCGTCGATACGACATCCACCTGACCCGCGAACAGGGCGGTTTCCGCGGCCGTCTTGTCGGGCACGATCGTGAAGCGGGCTTCATCGACATACACCGTCCGATCGCCGCTCTGGCCGTTTCTCTCACCCTTGGTGGGCTGATAGCCGTCGAAGCGTTCGAGAGCGATATATTGCTCCTTTTTCCATTCCTTCAGCTTGAAGGGCCCGCTGCCGATCGCCGAGCCGTCGATCCATTTTCCGTCGCTGCCGACATTCTTCGGACTTGCGATCCAGATGTTGCAGACCGGATCGGCAAGCCGGACCAGAAACAGGGTGTTGGGGGCGCCGAGACGGAAGACGAGCGTATCCTCGTCCGGCGCTTCAACGGCATCGACCTTCAACCCGCGCGAGCCATCGAATGTAGGAATGCAGAGCCAGGGCGCATCCCTTCCTTTGGAAGCCATGCGGCGCTCCCACAGCCACTTGAAATCGGCGGCCCTCACCTTGTCGCCATTGTGATAGGTCGTGCCTTTCTTGAAATGGAACGTGTAGGTCTTTGCGTCCTGCGACACGTCCCAGGTCTCGGCAAGCATGGGTCCGACGGTCATGTCGGTCCGGAAGCCGACGAGCGGCTCATAGATATGATTGAGGACCGTATCGGTGTTGCTGTCATTGCGGCTTGCGTCGAGGCTGCGGATGTCGGCGGTCAGCACGATCCTCAGCGTGCCGCCCTTTTGAGGCTCCTGCGCATCGACGCTTCCCGCAAGAGCGACAGCAGCCAGCATGGCGGCCGATAAAAGGCTGATCTTCATGAATTTCTCCAACTGTTCCACCGTCTTGTAGATTGCCGGCGCAGACGCAGAGACCTGGACCGGGATCGTTTTTATTCACTGTGCAGGTGCGGCAGACGCAGTTCAAACGAGAAATCTTGCCGCGCCGCGACAAGAAAAATCTATAGGAGCGGCCCTTTTCGAAGGGCGGAAAATATGCCCGGCTCATCGGCTTCCGAGGCGACTTCGAATGCGATGTCCGCAACCGCCTTGACGAGCGGGTTTTCGTTCACCTCGAGATAGGAGAGATAATGCGTGAAGAGCGGAAAGGCCGGATCGACATCCAGGATGCGCAGGAGACCGGCATTGAGGTGCTTGTTCAGCACCGCGCGCGGCAGGGCGGTCGCCCCGAACCCCTCTACGGCCAGATCGATCATCGTGATCAATGCATTGACGTTGGAGACCGACAAGGCGTTCAGTCCCGCATCCGAAAATTGCCTCACGAGCCCGCGATAAGGCACACTGTCGCGGGAAAACGTCAGCAGGGGACGGTTGGCGAGATCGGCAAGTCCGAGCTTGCCGTCCGGCAGGGAAAACCCCTGACTGGCGACCCATACGGGCACGAAAGCTCCGTATTCCCTGTTGACGATCCTGTCGTCGTCGGTGGCGCCCATACCAAGGGCTATGTCGATGCGCCGGTCGATCAGCGCGCGCGTATTGGCTGAGCTGGTTTCGATCTGAAGGTCTATCGTGATGCCGGGATATCGTTGGCGGACCCGCGCCATGATGCGCGAGAGGAGCGAATGCGCGATCACATCGTTCGTTCCGAAGCTGACCGAACCCTGAATCTGGCCGGGTTCGGCAATCGCAAGCTGGAACTCGGCGACCGCACGCAGGATCTCCTCGGCTCTTGGGATCGCCTGTTGCCCGGCGGGCGTCAGAACGACGCTTCTCGAATCTCTGTCGAACAATGCCACACCGAGTTCCTGCTCCAGGGTGGCGATGCGATGGGAGACCGAAGCCTGGGTCGCCCCCAGCCGTTCGGCTGCGGCGCTGAAGCTGCCGAGCCTGGCAACCCACAGAAAAGTCTCTATGAATCTCAGATTCACGCCTGCTGCCCTTGGTTCTGGGGCAAGTCCGGCGGCCGCCGGCTCAGGCTGCCGAAACTGCCTTCATCATCGCGATGACGCATTGGTCGAGCTCGTCGTTGACGGGTGCCGGCTCGGACGACAACCGAACAATGACGGTTTCGGAGGCGCGGTCAACCCATAGCCATTGCCCGAAAATGCCCATGCCCGCGAGCGCGCCCGTCCCTGTCTCGTACCAATAGGATCGATAGCTGCCGCCGGGATAGATGTAGTGCTGGTCGCCGCTTGCCCAGACCGCCCGGTCTCCGCCTTGCCAGAGGCTTTCGATGAACTGCCCGGGCACCAGCCCTCCGCCGCCCCTGCGGACAAGATCGCCGAAGCGGGCGAGATCGCGCGCGGTGACGGAGATTCCTCCGGAGGTTCTGGGGTTGCCGGCGCGATCGACGGTGATGAAACCATCCGTATGCGCTCCCATCGGCTGCCAGACGAGCTTGCTCAGCAGATCGGCGTAGCGCATGCCGCCGGCCGCCTCGACGACAAGCCCCGCCATGTCCGAATTGGGCGAACGGTAGGCATGCCGTGTCCCGTGCGGATGGGCGGCTTTCCTCAGCGATACGAGGAATTCCCGCAGCGTCGGCGTCGGCTTTTCCGGATGTTCCGGCTGCCACAGGACCGCCCGCCGGTAACGGTCGAAATCACCGGTCTCATCCAGGTAGCTTTCCTCGAAAACCACGCTCACCGTCATGTTGAAAAGATCGCGCACGGTCACGTCCCCGTAAGCCGAACCGATGGCATCGGGGACATACTCGCTGACCGGCGCCGCAAACGACAACTTTCCCTGCGCTTCCAAAATTCCTGCAATCAGGCCGGTGAACGATTTCGAGATCGAAAAGACAAGGTGTGGCTCTGACGGGCCGCAGCCGTTTGCATACCACTCGGCGATGAGTTCGCCTTTCTTCATGACGACGAGAGCGTCGCTGCCGCTTTCCGTCAGGAAAGCATCGAGCGGCATTTCACGGCCGTCCGGCTCATGAACGGGAAGAGCGGAAAATCGGCCCAGATCCAGTTGCCGTCCCTCGGGCCGGCGCATGCTGCGGATCACCGCCGAAGGCACCAGTTCCGCCATGTTCCGGAAAGCCCAGGTCGAATAGGGGCGGTCGCGCCAGTTGCCGAGATTGATGTCGGACCGCTTGAAGTTGACTGCGTTCATGGCTTCCCCTTTTCTTCGGCGAGGCGTCGCCGATCAATGCCGATGAATCTGATTGATCTTCTCTCACCATTGATTAAATTGCGATCGCAGATCGCGCAAGTAGGCCCTTCTTGAAAACTCGAAAACGGTCTTGCCAGGGAAATGAGATTGACTGTGGACCCCCAAATTGAGGCAATGCTGCAGAACCTCGCCGCGGAAAAAAGGAACCTGCCCAAGAAGATCACGCTCGAACAGTCACGGGAGATCTACAGGCGGCAATATCTCTCCATGAGCCGTCGCCCGGAGGAAGCCGTTGCAGAAGAAGTGGTGTCCCTGACAGGCGACGCGGAGGTCAGGCTGACGCTCTATCGTCCTCCATCCCTGCCGGCCCGCGCGGCGATCGTCCTCTATCTGCATGGGGGCGGCTTTGTGCTGGGCGACTCCTCGGCCTACGCCAGCCAATCCGCCCGCATCGCGTTGCATTGCAATGCGACCGTTGCCTTTCTCGACTATCGCCTTGCCCCGGAACACCCCTTCCCGGCAGCCTATGAGGATACGCTGTCAGCCGTCCGGTGGCTGAAAGACAATATCGACCGCTTGAACCTCGATCCGGAGCGTTTTGCGGTCATGGGCGACAGTGCCGGCGGCAATCTCGCCATAGCCGCCATGCGGCACCACCGGGGCAAGGATGTTTTCTGCCATGGGGTTCTGCTCTATCCGGTTGCCGATCTGCGCCCTTATGCGGGAATGGCGGCCTTCTCCGCGTCCGACGAGGCATTTGCCGCCGGTTATTACCTTGAACGGCTGGCAATGGAATATTTCGCGCGCTCTTACCTGCCGCAGCCTGCGCTGGCGCTCGATCCCCGGGTATCACCCATTCTGGCGGACGATCTCACCGGTCTTCCCCCCATTACGATATACGGCGGAGAGATCGATTTGCTGAGGGACCAGGGGCGGCAATTCGCGGAGCACTTGATAGCGGCCGGCGTCTCGGCGCGCTATTTCCTCCTTGACGGTCTGATCCATAATTTCATGCAGCATTCCGGAATATCGGTAAAATCGGACGAGGCTTTCCTGAGAGTGTGCGCGGATCTGCGCGCCGCGCTGGATCGAAGCGGCTCGTAGGGCTCCTCGATTCCGGAGATAACAATTGGTGTCATCCCGATCCCGTTCGCGCCGATGGCGACGAGCCAGTGCGGCACCGCAAGGCCGACGCCATTGATGCAGGCACGCCGCCGACGAGGATTGGGACGAGCGAAGCTCCTGCCGGGATCGCCGGCAGCCGGCGCCCCGTCGCCCCGCCAAGAGCTGCCGACATAACCGTCGGAATGACTGAAAGCATGTTCTGATCGGGAACGGCATGACCCTGATGCTGAAGGGCGGCCAGATGGGCAGCGTCGATCTCTTCGATCGTTTCGCTGCCCTGGATGAGCCGATTAAGGCCTATCAGCCTCCAATGTCGTAGATCGATGCGGCGATGAAACGCTCCTGATCGCCGCCGTAATTGTAGTAATAGACGCTCAGCAGCTTTCCATCCGGCCTCACCACCGTCCGCGGGTAACCGAGGTCGGACATGCCGCCGTCGTCGCGCATGACGATGTCGTCGCTCCAGGTCCTGCCCTCGTCGGAGCTGACCCGGGCGCGCAGGCCGTAGGGCGCATCGCGATAGCCGAAAACGAGAACCAGTCTTCCGTCGTTCAGGCGGTTGAGCGTCGGCGGGTTGCCGGCATAGCCGGTATTCGGCACCGGCCGGCCGAGGAATTCCCACGTCTTGCCCTCGTCGCCGGAAACATAGGCATCGATCCAGGCCTTGCGGTCCGGGCCGCGGCTCGCCGTTGAGCAGCGCACCAGCGTCAGCACCTTGCCGTCCTTCAGCCTGATCGAAGCCGGCATGATCGCAAAACCTTCCGGCTCCTCGCCGACGAAGCTTTCGAAGGTGAAGCTCTTGCCGCCATCACGGGTACGAAGGCAGAAGACCTGGCCTTCCTTGCCGTTCGGCTTGGCAGCGCTCAGCAGGAAGAGCGCGTCATGCTTGCCGAGCGGCACGATGTCGGTGCGCGCCGAGATACCCGGCAGGCCGAAATCGCCGAGCCGGTAAGGACCGCGCCAGGTCTTTGCCCGGTCGTTGCTGACGTAGAACCAGCTGATCGCCCCGCCGAGGAGGCCGGTGCGGGCGCACATGACGAGGGTTTCCGGATCGGTGAAATCGATCGGCCGATCGAGCGGACGCAGATCGCGCTCGACGTCGATATGCGGCTGGGCTTCGAGTTCCGGCACGACATGCTCGTCGCCGGAAAGCGTCTGGCTGCCCGGCACGAAGGCGTTGAAGCGCTCGATCGTCCAGGTTTCGCCGCCGTCGAGGCTGCGAGCCTGCACGGGAATGAAGGGCCGTGTCTTGTCGCGCGCGTGCAGGTTCTCCGCCTCGCCGCGGAAACCTTGGACGAAAATCGTCACCGCCTCGTCGCCCCACAGCCACAGGCCGTAATTCGCCGGCCATGCGGCGAACTCGCCCTCCCTCCGATAGACTTCGACATTCTTGATCGAATTTGGCTTGGTCACGCGTCTCCTCCTTGCCGCCGAAGCGGTCTCATTCGGTCCAGTTATGTATGTCCGGTCAGCCTTTGACGCCGCTCGATACGGCGCCGTCGATCACGTGTCGCTGCGCCAGCAGGTAGACGATGATGACCGGAAGGGTGATGAGGGTCGCCATGGCCATGACGACGTTCCAGCGCGCATCCGGTCCGCTTTGAAGAAGTTGCAAGCCGATCTGCAGCGTCGCCATCTCCCGGTGCGAATTGAGGATGAGCGGCCAGACGAAGTCGTTCCAGGCGCTCTGGAAGCTGAGCACGCCGAGCACCGCCAGGGACGGCCGGGCGAGCGGCAGCAGGATACGCCGGAAGATCGTGAACGGCGATGCGCCGTCGAGCTTGGCGGATTCCTCGTATTCCATCGGAATTCGGGTGAAGAACTGCCGCATCATGAAGATACCGAAGGGGGTCGCCGCCGTCGGCAGGATCATGCCCCAATAGGTGTTGAGCAGACCCGTGCCGCCATTGCCGAGCCAGTCGTTGCCGCCGGCGAACGGGATTTTCTGGACGATCAGGAAGACCGGCACGATCTGGCTCTGGGCCGGCACCATCAACAGGCCGACGACGAGCGCAAAGATCAGGTTGCGGCCGGAGAACTGCATGCGCGCCAGCGCGTAGCCCGCGAGCGAGCAGAACACGAGGTTCGAGACCGTCGAGCCCAGCGCGTAGATCAGGCTGTTCACCAACTGCAGCCCCGCATCCGGCGAACTCATCGCATCGATATAGTTCTGCCATTGCAGGCCGTCCGGGATGAAGCTCGGCGGAAAGCGGAAGATTTCCTGGTCGCCCTTGAAGGAGGTGGAGACCATCCAGAGGAAGGGCATCACGGTCGCAAGCGCCGCAAACAGCAGCAGCAGGTAGCCGATGACGTTCATGACGTCGAAGCGCGGGAAATCGCGGCCGCGCGTCGCGACCTGCCTTTCCATTGCTGCGGGTTGCGCAAGATCGGTCATGCGTCTTTCCTCCGCATGATCCTGGTGCCGATGATCGAGAACACCAGGATGGTGAAGAAGAGGACGGTCGACATCGCCGCCGCGTACCCGAACTCGGTGTAGCCGAAGGCCGTCTGGTACATCTGGTAGACGACGGTCTCGGTCGATCCCAGCGGCCCGCCCTGGGTCATCACGTAGATCGCGCCGAACACCTGGAAGGTCTGCACGATCAGGATGATGAGCAGGTAGAAGGTGACCGAGCTCAGCATCGGCACGGTGATGCGCAGGAAGATATCCTTGCTCTTGGCTCCGTCGAGCCGCGCCGCCTCGTAGATATCGTTCGGGATGTCCTGCAGACCGGCGAGATAGATGATCATCGCCGTGCCGAAGTCGCGCCAGATCGCCATGATGATCAGGGAATTCATCGCCAGATTCGGATTCTGGAGCCAAGGCTGCGGCGGTAGTCCGACCTGGGTCAGAATGCCGTTCAACGGACCGGCATAGGGCTCGTAGACATAGGCCCAGACGACTGCGGCGGCGATCAGCGAGGTCAGGACCGGCAGGTAGAAGATGGTCCTGAAGGCGATCCGCCCGGGCACCTTGCGGTTCAAGGCCACCGCGGCCAGCAGGCCCAGCACCATGGTCGGAAAAGTCACGCCGATCGTGTAGTGGATCGTGTTGGCGACCGCCTGCTGGAAGCGCGTGTCGTTGAACAGCTTGATGTAGTTGTCGAAGCCGACGAAATTCGTCGGCTTCAGAAACGAAACGTCCGTGAAGCTCATCAGAAGCGTCGCCACTGCCGGCAGGAGCAGCGACAGAAACAGGATGACGAGCGCGGGTGCGAGGAATGCGTAGGCGCTCCAGTTCTGATTGAAACTGACCGCCTTCTGCGGCCTGGATGTCGAGCTCTGAAGCGCCATCGGTTATTCCCCACTCAGCCCTTCTTCAGCAGCGACTGCACCTCGTCGGCGGCAGCCTTCAGCGCCTTGTCGGGCGTGTTCTTCTGGAAGACGACCTCCTGCACCCCGCGGGCGACGAGCGTCATCATGCGCGAAAACACCGGCGTTGCGGGTGCTGCCGGCGGGGCATAGCTCGCGGTCTTGATGAATTTGGCGAGATAAGGATCCGCCAGAACCGCCTTGTCCTGCTGGGCGGACCTGAGCGTCGGCACGTTCTTGCTGGCGACCGCGAAGGCGACCTGCTGTTCCGGCGACATCGCGAACTCGATGAGCTTCAACGCCGCTTCCTGGTTCGGCGCACCTGCCCGGACGGCGAAGCAGAAGGGATCGACGAGCGAGGTGAAGCCGCCGTTTTCCTTCGGAACCGGCACGACGTCGAATTCGATGCCGGCCTTCAGCGCATTGTTGGTCGAATAGTTGCCGGCGATCAGCATCGCAGCGCGCCCCTGGTTGAAAGGGTTTGCCATGCCGCCGGGGCCGACGCCGAAGCCGGCATCGGTGATCTTGTCGACGACGACGAGGTCGCTCAGGAACTGCAGCGCCTTGACGCCTTCCGGGCCGGCAAAGGCGGGGGCCGAAAGATCGGCGGTCAGCAGCGTGCCGCCGGCGCCCTGCAGGAGCAGCGTGAAGAGCTCGAAAGTTTCGAGGTCGTTCTGGTAAAGCTGGATGCCCGAGACCTGCAGCATGCCTCCGCCGGGACGCTTGGTCGCGGCCTTCGCCCATTCCCGGAGTTCCGCCCAGTTCTGCGGTCCCTTGTCGGGATTGAGGCCTGCCTCGCTGATGAGCTTGCGGTTGATCCCGAGGCCGCGCGACGTGCCGTAGAGCGGCATGGAATACTGGCCGCCTTCGATATGGCCGTAGGCGAGCAGCGACGGATCGAGATCAGCCGACTTCACATCCGGCAGCGCCTTGCCGAGTTCGACCAGCTTGTTGCCGGAAGCGTAGGTGAGATTGTAGTCCCAGTGCTGGACGATCAGGTCCGGACCGGTATTGCCGTTGATCGCGGTCAGCATCTTTTCGTTGAGCTGCGAAGGTTCGGCATAGAGGCTGGATTGCAGCGTTACCTCCGGATGAGCCGTCTTGAAGGCAGCTTCCAGGGCTTCGCCTGCCGCCTTCTTGCTGCCCGCGAGCTGCGACCAGAAAACGAGCTGCTGTTCCGCGGCAAGCGCGCGACCGGAGGCCGACATCAGGACAGGCAGACCCGCAAGGCCGGCAGCGGCCCCGGATAGGAATGCACGACGTGTGGGCTTCATGGCATGCAGGACATCGTTCTTCATCGTAAACTCCTCCCGATTTATCGACGATGATTTATTTCCGACTGACTGTAGTTCCGGCGGCGTCGAAGACATGGATGTTCGCCGCATCGCAATAAACGCTCAGTTCCCGGCCCGGCTCGACGATCTGGTCGCCGGAAAAGACACAGGTGAAATTCTGGGCCTCGATAGCGCTGTGCACGATCGTCTGGGCACCCAGCCTCTCCACCGATCGCGGAACGATGCCGATCTTCACCAACGGCTCACTGCCGGCCGGATGCGGCGCCAGGAATTCCGGACGAATGCCAAGGACGACTTCCTCGCCGACCTTGAGACGCTCAGCCAGTCCATCGATGACGATCGTCCCGACACCCGCAGCTTCGAAGGAATAGTATTCGCTTTCGATCGCCTTCACCTTGCCGCGCAGCATGTTCATCGGCGGACTGCCGATGAAGCCTGCGACGAAACGATTGACCGGCCTGTGATAGAGGTCCATCGGCCGGCCGACCTGCTCAACCCGTCCGCCGTTCAACACCACGATCCGGTCGGCCATGGTCATGGCTTCGAGCTGGTCGTGGGTGACATAAACCATGGTGGCGCCGAGTTCCTTGTGGAGCTGGGTGAGCTCGGTGCGCATTTCGATACGCAGCGCCGCGTCAAGGTTGGACAGCGGCTCGTCCATCAAAAAAATCTGCGGCTTACGGACGATGGCGCGGGCGATCGCGACGCGCTGGCGCTGGCCGCCCGAAAGCTTCGACGGCTTGTCCTTCAGCCGTGTAGAAAGGCGCACGGTATTGGCGGCCTTCTCCACCTGCTGCTGGATGTCGCCCTTGGAGCGTCGCTCCATCTGCAGCGGAAAGGCGATGTTGTCATAGACGGACATATGCGGATAGAGCGCGTAGGACTGGAAGACCATGGCGACGCTGCGCGTACCGGCCGGCCGGCGGGTCACATCGTCCTTGCCGATCCTGATCGCGCCGTCGCTGATCGGGTCGAGACCTGCGATCAGACGCAGCAGCGTGGACTTGCCGCAGCCGGACGGGCCGACGAAAACCGCAAATTCCCCGTCCTCGATGGCAAGCGACACGTCCTTGATGGCGTCGAACGCCCCGTAGCTTTTCGAAACGTTGGATAGCTCCAGACGCGCCAAAGCTCGGTCCTCCCTGAATGTCTCTCCGTTGTCAGATGCCTGACGAGGCTAACATGCAACAAAAAAACCAGCCTGTAAATATGTTATTCGATAACTTCTCTACGAACTTATATGATCAGTTATACAGCAAGTCGCGGACCAAAGCGGGATGGCAATGCGCGGAGTAACGGCGTATGGGCGGATGACGATGAGATAAAGCCGGCGAGGCCGCCGTTAGAGCTCTATCGCCCTCTCGCGGGCGTTCATGATGTGACGGTCGATCGCATCGCTGGCGGCATGCGGATCGCGGGACTTGATGGCGTCGATGATCGCCAGATGGTCGCTGAAGGCCGGCGGCAGAACCTGTTCGGAAAGACTGATCCTGTCGAGCTTGATAAGCCGCATCCGGATCGCGTTGACCGCATAGGCCTGGATCAGCAGATCATTTTGGGTGGAATCGACGAGGAGGTTGTGGAAGCCGTCATCGACCTTCTGGCCGCGCTCGAAGACATCGGGCGACGGAGAGTTGTGGACTTCGTCCAGGATCGCCTGATGCAGGTGCTTCTGTTCGTCGAGAACTGAGTCCGGCATCCGCCGGACGGCTGTCAGCACAGCCTCCCGTTCCAGCGCCATGCGAACCTGAAAGGCTTGGCGGATCATCGACAGATCGATCTGGGTGATTTGGATGCCCCGCTGCGGCATGACGACCAGAAGGCCTTCATACTGCAGACGGGGAAGGAGTTCGCGCAAGGCGCCGATCGAAAGACCGAGGAGCGCGACCAGTTCCCTTTGCGAGACGAACTGCCCCGGCCGCAACCGGCCATCGAACAGCGCCTCGCGGAAACGATCATAGGCGACTTGCTTCACCGAGCGGATCTCGGGCTGTCCGATACTGGGCGGTGCGGTACGTGCGCTCATCTGTCTCCTATCGCCGGCCTGCGCCGGGCCGTTCAAGCAGCGGCGCGATAACCTGTCCGCTCGAACAATTCAATGAGCATAGCACGATCGCTCTGGCTGAGAGCAAGCAGGGGCGGAACCGCGTATGCTAGACTTTCGTCTCTTCGATAATGGGCAAGAGCGGCCTTGAGGGCAACGAGCGATCCGTAAGCATCCACTGCCTCGATGCGCCGCGACTGCTTTTCGAGAAGGCCGGCGTCCTCCGGATTGTCGTAGAGCGCCTTGAGGTCGCGGGCAAAGACGTTCGGCATGCCGCCGATCATGCCCGCGCCGCCGGCCTTGACCAGGGTCGGCAGAACACGGTCGTCGCCAGTGAAGACGGCAAGTCCCGGGAAGGACTTCACCAGCATCAGCCCGTTGTCGAGATCGCCGGTCGAATCCTTAATGCCGGCGATGCGGCTGCCGTGCTTGCGGATCAGCGCCGCGATCAGCGGCTGCGTGAATGGAACACGGCTGAGCTGCGGAATGTTGTAGAGGACAAGGTCGATCCTCGTATGCGTCTCGGTCCGCTCGATCAGCGCGTCGAAGAAGGCCGCCACACCCTCCTCGCCCGCGCCATAATAGAAGGGCGGCAGAACAAGCGCCGCACGGCAGCCAAGCTCCCCATAGGCGATCAGCGACGTCACCGCGTCGTCGAAGCTGGCGGTCATGATCGCCGGCAACTGCCGGCCCATGTCGGCACCGCTTGCCTTCAATATTTTCAACGCTTCGAGCTTCTGGCCTGTCGAGAAGGATGCGCCCTCGCCCGTCGTACCGAAGGTCGAGACGAAGCTGCAGCCGTTTGCGAGGAGATGGTCGATATGCGCCGCCAGCCGATCGGCACCGATACGGAAATCGGCAGTCACCGGCGTGACGGAGGCGGCGACGATGCCTTTCAGGGCTGCATTCGACATGATGGGCTCCTCGTTATAAGACTGATATAATCAGTATAGCTATCAGTCGTCAAATGTCTATTTACATCAGCTCTCCTCTGCGGCATGTTGCGGCCATCAAGCGACGGGAGGAATGCATGGCCGGCCACGGAACGCGATCACTGCGGAGCGCGGAATCGGTTGAATTCATTACGATAAATTCTTCGATCCTCGAATCGCAGCAGGATCGCTCCCTTCCCCTGTCTGCTTCACCGGAAGGATGCTGACGGATGTCGCACCTATCCAGCCAGACACGTTCGAAGCTGCTTGGAGAAACGATTCGCGACGCCATTCGGTTCGAAACCGCGTTCGATCCCGACCCCTTCGCCGGACTTTCGCTGCCGGACGCCTATGGCGTGCAAGCGGAGGTCTTCCACGCGCTCGACCAGCCGTTCAAGGGCTCGAAGCTCACCCTGAAAGGCGACGTCTGCCACAGCGCGCCGCTGTTTTGGGTCGCGGAGGGCGATCGCCATGCGTTCCGACCCGGGGTGTCGCTGGAAGTGGAACTCGCCTTCGTGCTCGGCAAGGACATTGCGACCGGCTCCGGTCCGGTGACCCGGCTGGATGTGGTCGATGCGATCGCCTCGGTGCATATCGGTGTCGAGTTCCTGCGTAGTCGTTATGCGGGCGGATCAAGGCGCGATCCGGCCCTTGCCGCCGCCGATATGATGAGCAATGCCGGCTACATCCTCGGTCCCTTACTGCATCGCCAACTGCTGGACGAAGGTGCATCGATCGGACCGCTTTCCATCGCGATCGATGGCCAGGCCGTTTTCGATAAGCCGGCGACGCATGTCGACGGCGATCCGCTGAAGACCGTGACCGTACTGGCGAACCAGGCGCCGCTCTCCTCCTTCTCCATGCTGAAGGCGGGGCAGGTGCTGACGACCGGCTCGCTCTGCGGGCTGATCCCGATCGGGGAGCCCGCCAGGGTGGACGTGAATATGGCCGGACAACAGTTCGTCCTGAGCTTGAGCTGACGCGATCGCCGTTCGGGAGCGGGTGAACCATGGCCAGGCAGTTCATGACCGAATGAGGGATGAAGACATGACCCCAAACACCAACAAAGACATCGCGCTCTTCGCCAGTGGAGACCTGCGCCTCAGCGCCAACCAGCAATGCTGGGCGACGCAGGACGCGATGGAAAGGAAGCTCACGGACGTGCTGACCGGCATGGGCCATAGCGTAAAGCGCGCGCACGCCTACAAGCCGGAGGAGAAGCATGGCTTCATCTCATCGCAGCGCGAGGGGATGGATGCGTTCGCGAAGATCGATCCGTCCGTCCCCGTCATCGTCGCCGAATCCGTCTGGCAATATTCGCACCATGTCCTGGCGGGGCTCACGTCCCACAAGGGTCCGATCCTGACCGTCGCCAACTGGTCCGGTCAGTGGCCGGGCCTCGTCGGCATGCTGAACCTCAACGGCTCGCTGACCAAGGCCGGCGTGACCTATTCCACGCTCTGGAGCGAAGCCTTCGATGACGCCTTCTTCCTCGAAGGCCTGAAACAGTGGCTGGAGACGGGAACGATCAGGCACGATAGCTCCCACGTGACGCCGCTCGATGCGAACGCCCTCCCCGCCGATCTCAGAAGGCTGGCGACGGAGATCGCCGACGACTTCCGCCGCAACAAGGTCATCCTCGGCATCTTCGATGAGGGGTGCATGGGCATGTACAATGCCATCATTCCCGACGAACTGCTGATGCCGCTTGGCATCTTCAAGGAGCGCCTGTCGCAGTCGAGCCTCTATTACGCGACGACGCAGGTTCGGCTCGAAGAGGGCCGCGCCGTTTACGAGGAGCTGCTCGCCAAGGGCATGACCTTCCATCTCGGCACGGATCCGAAGACCGAGCTCACCGAGGCGCAGGTGATCGACCAATGCCGCATGTATATCGCCGCGGTCCGCATCGCCGAGGAGTTCGGCTGCGAGGCGATCGGCATCCAGTACCAGCAGGGGCTGAAGGACCTTCTCCCGGCTTCGGACCTCGTCGAAGGCATCCTGAACGACGACGGCCGTCCGGACGTCAGGAACAGGCACGGCCAGATCATCCGCAAGGGTGAGGCGATCGTCCATTTCAACGAGGTGGACGAATGCGCCGGCCTCGACGGGCTGATGACCAACCGGTTGCACCGCGCACTCGGCCAGCCGGTCGAAAACACGCTTCACGACTTGCGCTGGGGCGATCGCGACGCTTCCGGCTCGGTCGACGATTTCGTCTGGGTGTTCGAGATCTCCGGCGCCGTGCCTCCCTCGCACAACGAAGGCGGCTGGGCGGGCAGCGACAGCATGCGCCAGCCGGCGATGTTCTTCCCCGCCGGCGGCGGCACCCTGCGAGGCATCGCCCGTCCCGGCGAGATTGTCTGGTCGCGCGTTTTCCAGGAAGACAACCGGCTGAAGATGGATATCGGCCGCGGCCGGGCCATCTCGCTTCCGAAGGAGGAAACCGAGCGGCGTTGGAAATCGACCAATGAGCAGTGGCCGATGATGCACGGCGTGCTCACCGGCGTCACCCGCGACCAGATGATGGCCCGCCACAAGGCAAACCACATCCAGGTCGCCTATGCCAATTCGGCGGCGGAAGCCGACCGGGCCGCACTTGCCAAGGCCGCGCTCGCCGCCGAACTCGGTATCGAGGTCAGCCTCTGCGGCATCACTCAGAACCGGCTCTCCTGATCGGATCCAGGGGTCGGATCATGTCCGGCCTCCGCTGCCGGCTATTTCTCCTTTGCTTTGGCAAAGACGGCGCTGGCATCGCTGACGATTTCCACATGGGAATATGCTGCCTGCCCGGCGGCTGCGCCGTCCGCCCGCATGATCGCCGTAACGATCTGGCCGTGTTCCTCATAGGATTTTGCCAGACGCCCCGGCAAGCGGAACTGGGCCCGCCGGAACGGAGCGAGCCGCGCCCGGGTTTGCGTCACCGTTTCGAAGATATGCTCGTTATGCGCGCCGCGATAAAGCCGCGTGTGGAATTCGGTATTGTAGGCCGAATAATCCTCTTCCGCGCCCTGATGAACCAGTCTGATCGACGCTCCGTGTTCGAGTTCCAATGCGCGCCGCTCTTCGACGGTCATCCGCTCTGCCGATAGCCGGGCGCAGATCGCTTCGAGTTCCGCCATCGCCTCGAACATCGAGTGCAGATAAGCCTCCGTCACATTGGTGACGACGGCGCTGCGGTTCGGCTCGCGCACCACAAGCCCCATGGCGCCCAGTTCCCGCAAGGCTTCGCGCACCGGCGTGCGCGACACCTCGAACCGGGCGGCCAGCGAACTCTCGTCCAGCTTTTCGCCCGGCAGGATCGCTCCGGTGACGATCATATCCGCGATGGCCCGCACCATCTGCTCGACGGTGGTTCCGGGACGGATGACTTCTCGGCGCCTGACCTGTTTCACGGGGCGATTCTACTCAATTAAGCACTCTGCATACAGATGACGTCACGCGACCGATAAGTCAAACCTTACCGCCAACGCTTTGGCGTAACTGTATCTTTTCCCCACTGGAAAGAAGGTTCGCAATTGTCGCGCGCCCAACCCGCACCTTCCTTTTTATGCAGACCCCATCAATGGCTATTTCTTAGTCAAGGCGCCGATGAATCTGCATGCACTTTGGCAGGCTCGATTGTATGTCCAATATAAAGAACAAAGATTTCAATAGGTTAATTTCTGGCATGCGCATTGCATGCACTTTTCATGTATCCGCCCGAAACTGGCCCAAGCGCCGCAAGGAGCATTCCGATGACCAAACTCCTTTCCATGAACCGCCGCAACTTCCTACAGGCTTCCGCCGCCGGCGCGCTGGCCGGTCTCGCACCGGGCCTGACCGGCTCGAAGGCAGCGGCCCAGACGGCGTTGACCGTGGGCTTCATCTATGTCGGTCCGAAGGACGACTACGGCTACAACCAGGCCCATGCGGAAGGTGCCGCCGTCGTCAAGGCGATGCCGGGCGTGACACTCGTCGAGGAGGAAAACGTCCCCGAAACCGTGGATGTCCAGAAAACCATGGAATCCATGATCAATCTCGATGGAGCGACCCTGCTCTTCCCGACCTCCTTCGGTTATTTCGATCCGCACATGCTGGCCATGGCCGCGAAATATCCGGATGTGCAGTTCCGCCATTGCGGCGGGCTTTGGCAGGAAGGCAAGCACCCGGCCAATACCGGTTCCTATTTCGGCTATATCTTCCAGGGCCAGTATCTGAACGGCATCGCAGCCGGCTATGCCACCAAAAGCAAGAAGATCGGCTTCGTCGCCGCAAAGCCCATTCCGCAAGTCCTGCAGAACATCAACGCCTTCCTGCTTGGCGCCCGCTCTGTCGACCCGTCGATCACCTGCCAGGTCATCTTCACGGGCGAATGGTCGCTGGCGGTCAAGGAAGCGGAGGCCACGAACGCGCTGATCGACCAGGGCGCCGATGTCGTCACCTGCCATGTGGACAGCCCGAAGGTCGTGGTCGAAACGGCCGCCGGACGCGGCGCCTTCGTCTGCGGCTATCATGCCAACCAGAGCGCGCTCGCCAAGGACAAGTACCTCACCGGCGCCGAATGGGCCTGGGGCAATGTCTATACCAACTACATCAAGGCGGCCCAAAGCGGCGGCAAGCTCGGCAATTTCGTCCGCGGCGGCCTGAAGGACGGCTTCGTCAAGATGAGCCCGCTCGGACCCGCCGTTTCCGACGAGGCCCGCAGGAAATTCGAGGCGACGCTCGCCGAAGTCATGGCCGGCAAGTTCTCGGCCTTCAAGGGGCCGCTCAAAGACAACAAGGGCAATGTCGTGATCGCCGCCGATAAGGCCTATGCGGAAGATGCGATCGATCTCGAAAGCATGGCTTACCTGGTGGAAGGTGTCGTGGGGTCGACGTCCTGACCAGGGAGAGGGAAAGCGCCATGACGGTCGATGCGAACGATCCCGGAATACGGATTGCGGCGGGCGGCGGTACCTCGTTCCGCCCTCTCCTCGAATGGCTGGCGCGGCGGGCCGAGCCGGTTGCGATCGGGCTCGTGGCGATCCTGATCGGCATGGCGCTTTTCTCTCTCTTCATCCTGGCGATCGGCAAGTCGCCGGGCACCCTTTTCCAGCTCATGTACACGGGCGGCTTCGGAAGCTGGTTCTCGATCCAGAACAGCCTTTCGCGTGCGGCGCCGCTGCTGCTGACGGCGCTTTGCGTGGCGCTTCCTGCCCGCCTCGGCCTCGTCATCATCGGCGGCGAAGGCGCCGTCGTGCTCGGCGGCGTTGCAGCGGCCGCTGCCGCCATGCCCTTCGTGGGTGTCGTGCCGCCGATCGTGCTGTTCGTTTTCATGGGCCTCGCCGCCATGGTCGTCGGCGGCGTCTGGATCGGTCTTGCCGGTTTCCTGCGCCATTATCGCGGCGTCAACGAGACCATCTCCTCGCTGCTTCTCGCCTATATCGCGATCGCGCTGATGAACCAGTTCGTCGAGGGGCCGCTGCGTGACCCTGCGAGCCTCAACAAACCGTCGACCACCCCGCTGCCGGCCGGCGACATGATGGGCAATATTCCCGGCATGGACGTCCATTGGGGACTCGTCATCGGTGTCGTCGCCTGCATCGTCTCCTGGGTGCTGATCGAGGTGACGAGCTACGGCTTTGCGGCCCGGATCGCCGGCGGCAATGTCCGTGCCGCGCAGATCCAGGGCCTGCCGGTCGGCAGGCTGATCGCCGGCTTCACGGCGATCGCGGGAGGCTTCGCGGGCTTGGCCGGCATGATCGAGGTGGCGGCGGTGCAGGGCAGCGCCAATGCGTCGCTCGCGGCGGGCTACGGCTATACCGGCATCCTCGTCGCATTCCTCGCCCGCCACAATCCGCTGGCGATCATCCCGGTCGCCATCCTGCTCGGCGGCATCGATGCCTCGGGCGGCCTCATCCAGCGGCGCATGGGCCTGCCGGATGCCACCGTGCTGGTGCTGCAGGGCACGCTCTTCATCGTCATCCTCTTCTGCGAAACCTTCTACGGCCGCTTTAAGATCTTCAATCCCGACCTCTGGAAAAGGAGCCTCTGATGGAAGAGACGGGCATCGGCATCTGGGGCGTGCCTCTGGCGATCTTCGCAGGCGCCATCCGCGTTTCCACACCGTTCATCTTCGTCAGCCTCGGCGAAACGATCACCGAGCGCTCTGGCCGCATCAATCTCGGGCTCGAAGGCACGCTCGTCTTCGGCGCCATGACGGCCTACGCGGTCGCGGTCCTGACAGGCTCTCCCTGGCTCGGCGTGCTGGCCTCCATGGTCGCCGGTTCGATCTTCGGCCTCATCCACGGCTGGATCTGCAAATTCCCGAAGGTCAACGACATCGCGATCGGCATCGCCATGATGCAGTTCGGGCTCGGCCTCGCCTTCTTCCTCGGAAAGCCCTTCATCCAGCCGGCGGCGCCGAAACTGCCATCCATTCCGCTCGGAAGCTGGTCGGTCATTCCGCAGGTGCAGGCAGCGCTCAACATCAACGTGCTGTTCTTCATCGGAGCCGCGCTGGCGCTTTTTCTCTTCTGGGCATTCAGGAACACCCGCCTTGGCCTGACCCTGCGCGTCGTCGGCGACAGCACCGATGCGGCACGCGCCATGGGGATCGATCCGGATACGGTGCGCTTGCTGGCAACCGCCGTTGGCGGATCGCTCGCGGCGATCGGAGGCGCCTATCTCTCGCTCTATTATCCGGGCTCCTGGAACGAAGGCATTTCGTCGGGACAGGGGTTGATGGCCGTGGCATTGGTCATCTTCGCCCGCTGGAACCCGATCGGCTGCTTCCTCGCCGCCCTGCTCTTCGGCGGCGCAGGCGCTCTCGGCCCCGCGCTGCAATCTGTCGGCTTCACGCAGGGCTATTACCTGTTCTACGCCGCGCCTTACGTGCTCACCCTCGTCATCCTGATCGTCACGTCCTCCCCCACCCGCTCGCTGACGGGTGCGCCGGGCGCGCTGTCGCTCACGAAATAAAGGAGTTTTCCAATGAATGGCTTGGGCGGCCTCAACAAATCCGAACATGGCGTCGGCATCGGCCTCGTGCAGCTTCAGCTGCCGGTGACCGTCACCAGGGCGGACCTCGCGAAGCAGACGCAGGTGATCGTCGATCTGGTGGCCAAGGCGCGGCGCAACCAGCCGGGCATGGACCTCATCGTCTTTCCCGAATACGCGCTGCACGGCCTTTCCATGGACATCGATCCGGAGATCATGTGCACGCTCGACGGACCGGAGGTCGCAGCCTTCAAAAAGGCCTGCAGGGACAACGCGATCTGGGGTTGCTTCTCGATCATGGAGCTGAACCCGGGCGGCATGCCCTATAATTCCGGCATCGTCATCGACGACCAGGGGGAGCTCAAGCTCTATTACCGCAAGATGCATCCCTGGGTGCCGGTCGAGCCCTGGGAGCCGGGCGATCTCGGCATTCCTGTGATCGACGGTCCGAAAGGCGCCAAGCTCGCGCTGATCATCTGCCATGACGGCATGTTTCCGGAAATGGCCCGCGAATGTGCCTATAAGGGCGCCGAGATCATGATCCGCACCGCCGGCTATACGGCGCCGATCCGCGAAGCCTGGCGCTTCACCAATCAGTCGAACGCGTTCTGCAACCTCATGGTCACGGCAAGCGTGTGCATGTGCGGTTCGGACGGCACGTTCGATTCCATGGGCGAAGGCATGATCTGCAATTTCGACGGCACGATCATCGCTCACGGCACGTCCGGCCGGGTCAACGAGATCATCACCGCCGAGGTGCGCCCCGATCTGGTACGCGAGGCGAGGCGCGGCTGGGGCGTCGAGAACAACATCTACCAGTTCGGCCATCGCGGCTACGTGGCCGTCGCCGGCGGTGCGGGCGATGCGCCCTACAGCTACATGCACGATCTCGTCGCCGGCAGATACCGCCTGCCCTGGGAGGCGCAAGTGAAGGTGACCGACGGCACGTCCTGCGGTTTCGACAAGCCCGTGCGCCGTTACGGCGAAGCCCTCAAACCTGCTGCCGAATAGGTCGGCTCGCGAAACAGGAGAAAAGACGATGGACGCGATGGCCGAGACCAAAGGGCATTTTATCGACGCCGATCCCTATCCGTGGCCCTATAACGGCAAGCTGAGGCCTGACAACACGGCGCTGATCATCATCGACATGCAGACCGACTTTTGCGGCAAGGGCGGCTATGTCGATCACATGGGCTACGACCTCTCGCTCGTTCAGGCGCCGATCGAGCCGATCAGACAAGTCCTCTCCGCCATGCGCGGAAAAGGCTACCACATCATCCACACCCGCGAAGGCCATCGCCCCGACCTTGCCGACCTGCCGGCCAACAAGCGCTGGCGCTCGCAGCGCATCAACGCCGGCATCGGCGATCCCGGCCCCTGCGGCCGCATCCTGGTGCGAGGCGAGCCCGGCTGGGACATCATTCCGGAACTCTATCCGATCGAGGGCGAAGCGATCATCGACAAGCCCGGCAAGGGCTCTTTCTGCGCCACCGACCTCGAACTCATCCTCAACCAGAAGCGCATCGAGAACATCATCCTGACCGGCATCACCACCGACGTCTGCGTCTCGACCACGATGCGCGAGGCGAACGACCGCGGCTTCGAATGCCTGCTCTTGGAAGACTGCTGCGGCGCGACCGACTACGGCAACCACCTCGCCGCGATCAAGATGGTGAAGATGCAGGGCGGCGTATTCGGCTCCGTTTCCAATTCCAAGGCACTGATAGAGGCCCTACCCTGATGCCGTCCTTACGTGCCCATGTCTATCGCGTGCCCGCCGACGGGCCGGATGACGTCTCCGGCGTCGAGGCGCTGTTCGCCGCCGGGCTGAAGCCGCAACACGTCGTCGCCGTCCTCGGCAAGACCGAGGGCAACGGCTGCGTCAACGATTTCACCCGCGGCTTTGCCACGCGCAGCTTCGAAAACCTGTTCGCGCGCTATGGCGTCGAGGGTGTCTCGCTCGTCATGTCCGGCGGCACGGAGGGCGCGCTGTCGCCGCACTGGACCGTCTTTGCCCGCGAAGCCAGCGATGCGCCGGCCGAGCGCGCTCTTGCTATCGGCACCGCCCGCACCCCGCCGCTTCCTGCCCGTCATCTCGGCCGGCGCGAGCAGGTTCTGCTGGTCGCCGAGGGCGTCAGGGCTGCGATGAGGGATGCCGGCATCGACAATCCTTCCGACGTCCATTTCGTGCAGATCAAATGCCCACTCCTGACGCTCGCCCGCATCGCCGCCGCCGAGGCCGCCGGCGAAACCGTAGCAACCCGCGACACGCTGAAATCCATGGGCCTCTCGCGCGGCGCATCGGCGCTCGGCGTGGCCGTGGCGCTTGGCGAAGCGGATCCGGAGACGATGGCGGATGAGGACATCTGCATGCGCTATGATCTCTTTTCCCGCTGCGCCTCCACATCGGCCGGCGTCGAACTGACCGACCACGAGATCGTCGTGCTCGGCATGGGCGCAGGCTGGTCCGGCCCGCTGTCGATCGACCACGCCGTCATGCAGAATGCCATCGATTCCGCCTCCGTTCGCCAGGCCCGCGACCGCCTGCCCGAAAGGGCACGGCTGATGGCGGTGCTTGCCAAGGCCGAACCCGATCCGTCCGGCAGGATCGCCGGTCGCCGCCACACAATGCTGGACGATTCTGATATTTCCGGCACACGCCATTCCCGCGCCTTCGTCGGCGGTGTTCTCGCCGGTCTCTTCGGCATGACCGACCTCTATGTCTCGGGCGGCGCCGAACACCAAGGACCTTCCGGCGGCGGTCCCGTCGCCATCATCGTCGAAAAGGAGAGTTGACGTGAACATCGTCCGCGATACGCCCCTCCCGCAGGCCGGCAAGGCGGTCGGCATCGAGACGCTCGGCATGACCATGCGTTTCGGCAGCTTCACTGCTCTGGATAATGTCTCGATCAGCGTGCCGGCAGGCTCCTTCCATGCGCTGCTCGGCGAAAACGGTGCGGGAAAATCGACGCTCGTCAAATGCATCATGGGCTTCTATCACGCGACCTCAGGCTCGCTCTCCGTCGACGGGCGCGAGGTGGTGATCGCCTCGCCCAGGGACGCAGCGACCTATGGGCTCGGCATGGTCTACCAGCATTTCACGCTGGTTCCCTCCCTGACGGGTGCGGAAAACCTCGTCATCAGCCGCGCCGAAGTCCCCACAGTCATCAACTGGGCGAAGGAGCGCAAGGAACTCGCCGCGTTCATGGAGCGGATGCCCTTCAAGATCCCGCTCGACCGGCCGGTGAGCGAGCTTGCCGCTGGCGAGAAACAGAAGCTCGAAATCGTCAAACAGCTCTATCTCGGCCGTTCCTTTCTCGTGCTCGACGAGCCGACCTCGGTGCTGACGCCCGCCGAAGCCGACGAGATGCTCGGTCTGGTGCGCGGCATGACCGAGCGCGGCCAGCTGACGGTGCTGATGATTTCCCACAAATTCCACGAGGTGACCAAGTTCACCGACGTGGTGTCGATCCTGCGCCGCGGAAAACTGGTCGGCACCGGCAGGATCGGCGAGCTTTCCACCGCCGACATGGCGGCGATGATGATCGGCGACGTGAAGCTCGCCGAGCTCGACAGCCGCCTGCCCGTGCCGGAGGCCGCCAAGGCGGTGTTGAAGGTCAGCCAGGTCAAGGCGCCGGACCGCTCCGGCCTCAAGACGATCGAGATCGAGGACCTGACGGTGCGCTCCGGCGAGATCGTCGGCATTGCCGGCATTTCCGGCAACGGACAGAAGGAGCTCACCGAGATCCTCGCCGGCCAGCGTCCGACCGATACCGGCCGCATCGTCGTCAACGGGGAAACCTATGGCGCGACACGCCCGGAGACGCGCAAGAACAACGTCCGCTTCATCCCTGAAGAACCGCTCCAGAACGCCTGCGCGCCAAAAATGACCGTGAGCGAAAACCTTGCCTTCCGCACCTTCGACCTCAAGCCGGACGGCAAGGACGCGATCTGGCTTTCCAAGCGCGCGATGAAGAAGCGGGCGACCACCCTCATTTCCGATTTCAAGGTGAAGACGGCGTCTTCCTCGTCGCCGATCGCGGCGCTTTCCGGCGGCAATGTGCAGCGCGCCGTACTCGCTCGCGAATTGACCGGAAATGTCGATCTGCTGATCGTCTCCAACCCCTGCTTCGGCCTCGACTTCTCGGCCGTGGCGGAAATCCGCGCCCGCATCATGAAGGCGCGCAATTCCGGCACAGCCGTGCTGCTGCTCTCCGAAGACCTCGACGAACTCCTGGAAATGTCGGACCGCATCATGGTCATTTCCGAGGGCAAGCTCGTCTACGAGACGCCGGCACGCGGGGCGGATATCGGCGTGATCGGCGCCCATATGGCGGGGCATCACTGATGACTAAGATCAAGGCAGAACCCTTTGCCTTTCCAGCGAAACCCGGTGAAATGGCGCTGATCGTCATCGACATGCAGCGGGATTTCGCGGAACCGGGCGGTTTCGGCGCAAGCCTCGGCAACGATGTCAGCCGCATCACGAAGATCGTGCCGGAGGTGAAACGGCTGCTCGAGGGATTTCGCGCCACCGGCCTGCCGGTCATCCACACGATGGAATGCCATCGCCCGGACCTTTCCGACCTGCCGCCGGCAAAACGCGACCGCGGCAATCCCTCGCTCCGGATCGGCGACCAAGGTCCGATGGGCCGCATCCTGATATCCGGCGAGCCGGGCACCGCGATCCTGCCGGAACTGGCCCCGATCGACGGCGAGGTGGTGATCGAAAAACCCGGCAAAGGCGCCTTCTACGCCACCGAACTCGGCGACATACTGCAGGAAAAGGGCATTACGCAGCTCGTCATCGCCGGCGTCACGACGGAAGTCTGCGTCCAGACGACCATGCGCGAGGCGAACGACCGCGGCTACGAATGCCTTCTCGCCGAGGAGGCGACGGAGAGTTATTTTCCGGAGTTCAAGGCGGCTGCGATCGCCATGATCCGGGCGCAAGGCGCGATCGTCGGCTGGACCGCCCATGTGGACGACATCTTGGAAGGGATCGCCCATGCCTGAATCGACCCGCGAACTGCTCACGCTCGACGGTTGGAAAGAACTTGAATTCGGCCCCTTCCGCGGCGACGTCACGATCCACTGGATCCGGCCCTTCGCAGGCGACCAGCCGGGCGTGGCGCTCCTGAAATACGAGGCCGGCGCATCCGTGCCGCGCCACCGGCATGAGGGGCTCGAAACCATCCTGGTGCTCGACGGCGTGCAGTCCGACGAAGCGGGCGATTACGGCCGCGGCAGCTATATCGTCAACGCCCCCGGCACCGAACACTCCGTATGGAGCGATACCGGCTGCGTCGTGCTGATCCAGTGGGACCGGCCCGTGAAAATACTGGAAGAGGAAATGGCATGACCACCACATCGTCGAACGCGACACCGGCCTTCGATATCGCCTCGCTGCGCACATTCTACCGCAACGGCGGCAGCGTCACCGATATCGCGGATGCCGTCTTCGCCCGCATTGCGGAGGTGAACGATCCCGGCATCTTCATCCATCTGGCGGCAAAGGATGCGGTCCTCGCGGAAGCGGCGAAACTCGGTGCCTTCGATCCGGAAAAGCCGCTCTGGGGCATCCCTTTCGCGGTCAAGGACAATATCGACGTCGCCGGCATGCCGACCACCGCCGCCTGCCCCGACTATGCCTATCTGCCGGAAAAGGACGCGACCGTCGTCCGCCTCTTGAAAGAGGCCGGCGCGCTCGTCATCGGCAAGACCAATCTCGACCAGTTCGCCACCGGCCTAGTAGGCGTGCGCTCGCCCTATCCGATCCCGAAGAACGCCATCGATCCGAAGCTCGTGCCGGGTGGTTCGTCCTCCGGCTCGGCGGTAGCGACCGCGCAAGGCATCGTCAGTTTCGCGCTCGGCACCGATACCGCCGGCTCCGGCCGCATCCCCGCAGGCTTGAACAATATCGTCGGCCTCAAGCCGAGCGTCGGCGCGCTCTCCACGACCGGCGTCATTCCCGCCTGCCGCACGCTCGATTGCGTCTCCATCTTCGCGCTCACGGTGAATGATGCGTGGACCGTCTTCTCCGCCGTTTCGAAATACGACGAGACCGACGCCTATTCGAAATCCATTCCGGCAACAGGCTTCGGTTCGGCGCCACCGGTTCTGACCATCGGCGTGCCGGTGAGGGCCGACCGGCAATTCTTCGGCGATACGCTGATGGAAGCCACCTATGACGATGCGCTGTCCACACTCGCAAAGCTCGGCCACAAGCTCGTCGAGGTGCCGTTCGGCGACTTTTACAAGGTCGCCAACCTGCTCTACGAAGGCGCCTGGGTGGCGGAGCGGTACGCCGCTGTGAAGGATTTTTTCGACACCAGGGAAGAGAGCTTTCACCCGGTGACGCGCAAGATCTATGGCGGCGCGAAAACGCTCTCCGCAGCCGATGCCTTCAACGGCTTCTACGCGCTGCAGGCGCTGAAGAAGAAGCTGGCGCCGTTGATCGCCTCGGTCGATCTCCTCTGTGTGCCGACCGCGCCGACGCATTATACCCTCGCCGATCTCGAGGCGGAGCCGATCCGCGAAAACTCCCGCCTCGGAACCTATACCAATTTCGTCAACCTGCTCGACATGTGCGGCATCGCGGTGCCGACCGGCACACGTAGCGACGGCCTGCCGGCAAGCGTCACCCTGCTTGCCCCCACCGGCCGCGATGGACTGACGGCAACACTTGCCCGCGACCTGCATCAGGCAAGCGGCCTGACGCTCGGCGCAACCGGCTGGCCGTTACCCGCGCCCACTGAATCCGCTTCGGCCTCCGAAGATAGCGACCTGATCGATATCGTCGTGGTGGGCGCGCACCTTTCCGGCATGCCGCTCAACTACCAGCTCACGGAACTCGACGGAAAATTCTCCCGCGTTGCCCAAACCTCGGCCGCCTACAAGCTCTATGCGCTTGCGGGAACCGTGCCCCCGAAACCCGGCATGGTCCGCGTCGACAAGGGCGAAGGCGGAAAGATCGAGGTGGAAATCTGGAAGCTGACGCCGGCGGCCTTCGGACTGTTCGTCGCCGCCATCCCCGCGCCGCTGGGGATCGGCACGGTCATGCTCTCCGACGGCACTTCGGCAAAGGGTTTTCTCGCCGAGCCGCTGGCGCTCGAAGGCGCACTCGACATCACCGGCTATGGCGGCTGGCGGGCCTATCTCAAGGAGCTTTCGTCGCTTCAGCGGGTCGGCAAGGCCGGCTGACGGGCGGAATCGGGGAGCAACATCCGGCTGCGCATTTCTCTCCCGGCTTCACATGAACGCTGAGAAGATTTATGCCCTCCCGATGCGGCGATACCGGAAATCCTCGGCATCGGAGGCGGGGACGGAATTGGCCTCCCCGATCAGCATCGCCATGCGGCTATGGAACGGTGACTTGACGCAGGCCGGGTCTGTCGCAGCCGCATCGCCCGCGATCGCCATTGCCTGGCACCGGCATCCTCCCCAGTCGACCTCCCGGCGCTCGCAGCTCCTGCATGGCTCCAGCATCCACTCGTCGCCCCGGAAAGCATTGAAAGCCGGGGAATTCAGCCAGATATCCGTCAGGCTCGCCTCTCCGTAGCGCTCGAAGTGCAGGGATGGGATTGTTCCGGCCGCGTGGCATGGAAGTGCCGTGCCATCAGGGGCGATCATGAACGCATCGCGGGCCCAGCCGCCCATGCAGGGTTTCGGATAGATGGCGAAATAGTCGGGCGCGACGAAGTCGATCGCCAGAATTCCACGCAGCCGCGATTGTGCCTCCTCGACAATCTCGACCTGGCGCTCCACCGCCTCGCGATCGGGCATGAGAGCATTGCGGTTGAGAAGAGCCCAGCCGGCATATTGCACATTGGCGATCTCCAATCTCTCCGCGCCGAGGGAAAGGGCAAGATCGATGAAAGCCGGAACTTCCTCTATGTTGTGCCGATGGATGGGGGCGTTGATCGTCAGCGGCAGGCCGAGTTCCACGACCCGCCTTGCGGTTTCGAGCTTCTTCTCGTGCGCGCCGCGATTGTTGCCGATCTTCTCCGTCGTCGGCGCATGGGCACCCTGGATGCTCAGTTGCACATGATCGAGGCCCGCATCGCGAAGCCTCTCGATTCGGCCTTCGGCGAGGCCGACGCCGGCGGTAATGAGATTGGTATAGACGCCACGCCGCGACAGACAGCTTACGAACTGCTCGAGATCGGACCTGAGCGTCGGCTCTCCGCCGGAGAGGTGGATCTGCAGTACCCCCAGATCGGCCGCCTCTTCGAAGAGAGCAAGCCATGCCTCCGTCGAAAGCTCCTTGTCGGCCTTCAGGAGATCAAGCGGATTGGAACAGTAGACGCATTGTAGGGGACAGCGATGCGTCAGCTCAGCCAGCATGCCGATCGGAGGCAGAAGTGCGTCACTCATAGCGTCACCAGGAACCTGTCGGACCATTCCTGCAGGAATTGTTCGACATCGGGCGCAATGTCTTCGCGAGCCGCATCATATTGGCCGGCAAGCTCGTCGACGATCTGAAAAACCGTGTGCCGGCCATCGCACAGCTTCAGTATATCAAGGCTGACCTCGTCCGGCCAGAAAACCCTTTCCGGCGAAAGCACCGCCCAGGCGCTGCGCACCGGATCGAACTGCAGCCGTACGTAGCGCTTCAGATGCGGCCTCGACTGCTCGGACAGAATGGCGCGCTGCCGGCTGCTGCTCCCCATCATTGCATCTCCGGCACGAAGGCGCCAGGCGGGATGGTGCCGCCGTCTCCATAGGCGTAGTCAAGGGCATCCAGCATCGCCCACAGGATATCGCACTTGAAGACGAGGGCATCGATCACCGCCTGCTGCTTTTTCGGATCGGTCGCATGTTGCAGGACATAGGCGAGCGCAAAATCGGAATCCCGCGGAGCCTGAGCCAGCCTCGGCATGAAATAGGAAAGCGTGTCCTCGGTCACGTAGCTGTATTTCGCCAGCATGGCGGGAACGCGCTCGCCGATGATCACCGGCGAGAACAGCTCCGTCAGAGACGAGGCGACGGCTTCCAGGAGGCTGCGATTGGTACAGAAAGACAGATACGCGCCGACGGCGAAGCGCGTCGCGGGCAGAGCGAACCGCTCGCTCTTCACCATCGCTTCGTCGAGCCCCAGCCCGGTCGCCAGCTTGATCCAGCGGGCGATGCCGCCGTCCCAGCCGGTTGCCCCGTCGTGATCTTCGATCCTGCGGCGCCATTCGGCGCGGAATTCCGGGTCCTCCGCCCGCGCGACGATCATCGCGTCCTTGCGCGGGATCATGGCCTGATAACAGTACCGGTTGAGCGCCCAGGCCTGGAGCTCGGCCTTGGTCAATGTCCCCGCCGTCATCCTGTGATGGTAGGGATGGCGATTGTGGTATCGTTCGGCCCCGACCTGACGGAGTACCTCTTCGAGCCCCGCAGGCGTCAATCCGTTTCGCGCCGCGTCTGCAAAATCGCTCATAGGCTGATCTCCATCCCGTCATAGCCGATCTCCCACCCTCCTGCCCGCACCGCTGCCGTTTCGGGTGAATTCTCGCCGAGGATCGGATTGGTGTTGTTGATATGGACATAGATGCGACGGGCGGGCGCCACATCGGCAAGCAGGGCCATGGACCCGTCCGGACCCGCAATGTGCAGGTGCCCCATGCGCCGGCCCGTCTTGGTGCCGACACCGGCGCCCGGCATCTCGTCGTCCGTGTAGACCGTGCCGTCGAAAAGCAGACATGCCGCAGCGGCAATTCGTTCTTTCAGGTCGGCATCGACGGCGGCGCAGCCCGGAACATACAGCACCGAGGGATCACGTCCTTCCTGCAGAATGCGCACTCCCACTGTATCGCCTTCCCGCGTGCCGAAACCTTCTTCCGCCTTGCCGGCATCTTCCAAAAACAGGGCCACCTTGCCGGGAACCGGAAACGCCTCGACCACGATGGATGTCGGCCTGCCCTGCCAATCGGCAATCGGCGTCGGAACGTTCAGCAGAAGCTCGCGACGCTCGACCAGTTCCCTGTCGAGGACATTGAAAATGCTGTTTTCGGCAAGCACGCCAAGCACCCGCGCCGTTGCATAGATGACGAAGCGGTGCCGCTCGCGCAGGCTCAAAAGCCCGGCGATATGATCGACGTCCGCATTCGTCAGGACAACGGCCTGGATGGGCGAAGCCCGCAAAGGGCCATCATCCCTTGGCTGCAGCTCCGCAGTTGCGGCGATTTGCTCGCGAATATCCGGCGATGCGTTGAAGAGGATCCAGTCCTTACCGTCGGCAGACACGCCGAGACTCGATTGCGTCCTTGGCCGAAAGCCGTCTTCGCCCTTGCGGGCTGAACGGCTCAGCCGATAATTGCAGTTCCATTGGGGGAATCCCCCGCCTGCCGCGGAGCCGAGAACCTTCAGCCGCATGTGGTGATGCTTCCTTCCGGACGGCAGCCGCTCCATGCGTGCACGTCGCATGGAGCGGTGGATGCGCTTATTTCTTGGCCTTGAGTTCGGCGGATTGGTAACGTGACATTTCCATGCCGACAGCAACCGTGCACATCGTCGGCTTCTTCCAGCTTTTCTTCATAAGCTTCTCCTCTCGTTCTTTGCCCGAGATCAACGATTTGATCTCCTCCGGCATCGTGCGCCCACCGGCGCAAGCTCTGAAATTCGAGGAACGTTCGCGCCTGCCATTCTGAAGCAGTCCGAAAACTACCACAGTCGGACCCACGTCCCAACGCAATCACCCTTCACATCGGCGGCATCCGGACGTCCGGTGGGATGCCAAGAAGCGTGATCGCCGCTACCCCTTGATCTCGTTGCCGGCTTCATCGATCAGCGGCACCTGATATTGCAGAAGAATCCGGTTTATTTCCGACTGGTTTTCCCTGATCAGGGTGTTCAGGGTGCGCTTCCACTCCTGATCGGACGGACGGACGCCCATGGTGATGCGGTAGGACATCTGACTGCCCTTCTCCTTGAGAAGCGGCACCACGACGAAATCCGGATTTATTTCCTTGACGTAGTAACCGGCCATCGGCCCCCACAGAAAGGCAACGTCGATGGCATCGTTCTGAAGGTCATGCAGCATCACCTCGGCCATGGATGGCATCGAGCGCGTATCCACCATCAAAGGGTAGGCCTTGGCGGTCCGCATCAGGTTGACTTTTGCCAGGTTGGCGCTTGGCGGCGTTCCCGCCACGACGCCGACCCGCTTGCCGGCCAGTTTGGGATCCTCGATGGTCTCCACGCCATCCAGGCCGCTCCCTTTCTTGAAAACCATGACATAGGTCGAGCGGTAATAGGCATTGGTGTTCTGCACGAGTTCGTCGCCCTGGGCATAGCCCATGATGATGTCGCAGCGGTTGGCCCTCAGCGTGTTGCGGACGAAGCCGGTCGCCATCGGATACCACGTATAGGCAACCGACTTGCGGCCGGTCTTCGCCGCCACCAGCTCCGCCAGCTTGTTCTCGAAGCCCTTTCCGCTTTCATCCGTGAACGGCATGTTCGAAGGATCGGCGCAGACGCGCAGCACGTCCGGATCGACCAGTTCGCCCGCGGCGCCGAGGCCGGCGGTTTGCGCCAATGCCGCGGCCGGAACCGCGGCGATCGCCGCGATCACGGAGAGTATGTAAAGACCGCAGGATTTGCGTGCCGGCATGTGCTCAGCTCCCCATGCAGGATGTTTCCTGGTCCTTGGCGGCCTGCGGCTTGTCCGCTTTCTTGGGAGGCCTGCCGCGCGGGATGCCGTCGACCGCACGCGCCCGCAGGTAGATGTAGATATCGTCCATATAGCAGTAGACGTTCTTGTTTTCGCCGAAGGCGGGCATGACGCTTTCCTTGCCGCCGCCGACATTCTTGCGTCCCTCGGCGACGATGGAAAGAAACGTGGCGTAATCCATCGTCTTCAACGAGTTGACGAGCCCCGGCGCATAGCTGGAGCCCATTCCGTCGGGGCCATGACAGACGTGACAGTCCGAATGATAGCGGCGATATCCGCTGAACGTGTACCAATCCACCGTTCCATCGTCCTGGAGCTTGAACGTCGGATTTCCATCGGCGTCGAAATATTTGCCGTCTTCGTCGGTAACTGCCGCGGCCTTCTGCTTGTCGTCGGCGGCGAAGGTGATGCTGGAGCCGATAAGAAGAGCCATGGCGATAACCGAGACTGTTTTGCGGACAGACATTCGTACCTCTTTCTCATTTCGCCACGGACACAGCTTTGCTGTCGCGATGCGGCGTTGACAGGTGGGTTGTGGATTGCGTGGCGAAATCGAGAGCCCAGCCGGGATTCCCGGTGGTCCGGGCCCTCGTTTCTCTGCCTCACCGCCTCTTCGTAGAGGTCGGCGTGCCTATAGCTCCCGCTATCAATCCGGGAGGCCGAAGACGGTGAGCTGACCGCCCAGCGTCGTGTAGTCGGCAAGAGCGGCGTATCCGCCGACCGCGCCGAGACCAGCCGTGGCAATCGCCTGCTTTTCATCGGTTGGGGCATTCTGGCCAGCAACCGCAGTTTGCCAGGCAGCAGCGCCTTCGGCCTGGAGCAGACCGCCTGCGAGACCGATGCCTGCCCAGCCGCCAACACCCGACAGCACGGCGATGTACTGCTTGCCGTTGTGCTCGAAGGTGTTGATGTTGCCGATGATGCCGGACGGGGTCTTGAACTTGTAGAGTTCATTACCGTCGTGATCGACAGCCTTGATGTAGCCCTCCAGCGTGCCGTAGAAGACGACGTCGCCATCGGTCGATAGCGCGCCCGACCATACCGAGAACTGCTCGGGCTTAGACCAGACGATCTCACCCTTGGCAGCATCCCAGGCAATGAAGTTGCCCATGCCGCCATGGCTGTTGGGCGTCGGGTACATCGACACCGTCGCACCCACATAGGGCTGACCGGCCGTGTAGCTCACCCTGTATGGCTCGTAGTCCATGCAGACATGGTTGGTGGGCACGTAGAACAACTTGGTCTTCGGTGAATAACTGGCCGGCTGCTGGTCTTTGGTGCCAAGCGCCGCCGGGCATACGCCCGTCGTGTTGGTGTCCTCGCCGTTCTGCTGGGTCGAATACTGCGCCACGACCTGCGGACGGCCGTATTGCTCGCTCTTCGGATCCATCACGACTTCCGTCGCCCAGTTGACCGTCGGATCGTATTTCTTGGCGACGAGCAGCTCGCCGTCGCCGCGATCCAGCGTATAGGCGAAGCCGTTGCGGTCGAAATGGACCAGAACGTCGTGGGCCGCACCGTTGACCTGCATGTCGTCGACGAGGATCATCTCGTTGACGCCATCGAAGTCCCATTCGTCATGCGGGGTCATCTGATAGACCCACTTCGCCATGCCGGTGTCGGCGTCGCGGGCGAAGATGGTCATCGACCATTTGTTGTCGCCCGGCCGTTGTACCGGGTTCCAGGTCGAAGGGTTGCCGGTTCCGTAGTAGACCAGGTTCAGCTCCGGATCGAAGGCATACCAGCCCCATGTCGTTCCGCCGCCCTGCTTCCACTGCTCGCCTTCCCAGCTGCTGACGCCGGAATCCTTGCCGACGGGCTTGCCGAGCTGGGTCGTCTTCTCGCCATCCATCAGGGTTTCGGAATCGGGACCGGTCGAATAGGCCTTCCAGGCGACCGAACCGTCTTTCAGGTTATACGCGGTCACATGGCCGCGGACACCGAACTCACCGCCCGATATGCCGATCAGCACCTTGTCCTTGAAGATCATGGGGGCGGCCGTTCCGCTCTCTCCCTTGCCGCCTGCGGTATCTTCGCCGTTTTTCACCTGCCAGGCGACTTTGCCTGTCTTGGCGTCGAGGGCAGTCACCGTCGTGTCGGCCTGGTTGAGGATGATCTTGCCATCGCCGTAGGCGACGCCGCGATTGACCGTGTCGCAGCACATGATCGGAATGACGTTCGGATCCTGCTTGGGCTCGTATTTCCAAAGGATCTTGCCGTCATTGTTGAGGTCCAGGGCATATACCGTATTCGGGAACGGCGCATGGACGTACATGACGTCGCCGATCACCAGAGGTCCACCTTCATGGCCGCGCAGCACGCCGGTCGAAAAGGTCCACTTGACCTGAAGGTTCTTCACATTGTCCTTGTTGATCTGGTTCAATTTCGAATAGCGGGTGTTGGCGTAGTCACCCGTCGGAATCGCCCAGTTCTTGGAGTCGGAGATCAACTTCTGGACCTCGTCATTGGCAAACACTCCTCCCGCCAATGACAGAGATACCGCAGTCGTCACCAATGCCGATTTCATGAAGTTTGCACGTACACGCATTTAGTCCTCCCTAAGTTCGCATGGGTGACATGTTGCGGCGGCACCTGTTTCATAACAGGGGCCCGCGTCACCAGTTCAGCGTGTGGGAAGTATTTCCGGCAGCGTGTCACGACCTAAGCCAGGCGCGCGGAGGGCACCGTTACCGCCCACCCGCTTGGCCTACGAAGACTGTCACCACTCCCTTGACGGTAACGTCCTTGAAGCCGGAAACATCCTAACCATAAGAGATAGAATTGTTTTCCGCAAGCATGTTTCTCATCAATATTCGCTGCGCCGCACCATATTTTCGTTGCAATGCAGCAATTTATACTCGGAAAATTATCCTATGTTACTGGATATGGACACTATTTTGAAACTATACTTACACGATTATTTGCACTCGCTGTCGAGGCGATAACTGCGCCGCACCGAAAGGATATGCCATGGTTACGCTTGAGAAGTTTGCCATCGCCGTGTTTGCCTCTGCAGCAATCAGCCTTGCCGGCCCGGCAACGGCGGCGACGAGCTACCCGACCAATGTCGTCGCTGAATACGTCTATGCCTGCATGAAGGCCAATGGCGAGAATCGAGCCAATCTTGACCGTTGTTCCTGTTCGATCGACGTCATCGAATCCATTGTTCCCTATGACCGTTACGAGGCAGCCGCCACCTTCCGGCAAATGGGACTGCTCGCCGGCGAAAACGGCGCGCTGTTTCGCGAAAGCGCCCCTGCCAAGGCCGCAATAGCGGAATTGAAAAGGGCCCAGGCCGAAGCTGATATACGCTGCTTCTGAGCGGGCAGCCGCGGGCCTAGGATTGCGCCCGAAAGCTCTGGTGGAACGAGCGCAGGATGTCGCTGCAAATCTGAGCGTTTCTGGCTTCCCGGGGGACGCGTACCAGAAACGATCCAATGACATGAGCCGGGCGTTGCGAAAGGACGATGATCCTGTCGGCCAGCATGATCGCCTCGAGCAGGTTGTGCGTCACCATCAGGACCGTCGTCGGATGCGCCGACCATATTTCGAGCAGCAGATAACGAAGCTGCTGCGCGGTCGCCTCATCGAGAGAGACGAAGGGTTCGTCGAGAACCAGAAGATCGGGTTCGATCGCAAGCGCCCTCGCAAGGGCCGCGCGGCGTGCAAGCCCCAGCGAAAGCTCCCCGGGATAGAAGTCGCGCATTCCGGACAGGCCGAGCGCATCGAACAGCTGGTCGAGGTTCTTGCCCTGCAGGGCTTTCGGTAAGGTGAGGCGCACGTTTTCCTCGACCGTTCGCCAGGGCAGGAGGATCGGCTCCTGAAAAACCATGCCTATGCGCGGCTCCTCTCTTCCCGGCAGCTTTATGCGGCCTTCGAAGGAATGGTCCAGGCCGAGGAGCAGCCGCAACGTCGTGGTCTTGCCGCAGCCGGAGGGGCCTACCAGGCAGACGAATTCGTTTTGCTCTACCGCAAAGTTGAGATCGCGCAGGACGTCGATGCTGCCGCCCTTGGAAGCCTCGAATGATTTGTGTCTGACGTCGATCTCAAGCCGCGCGTCTGCGCCAACGGGTTGAAGCGTGTTCAAGGGGCTGCACCAGAAGAAATTCGATCACGAGCATCACGCAGACGAATGCCAGCGTGTAGGACAGGATGGATGCGACGTCGAAAAGCTGAAAATAGAGGTTGATCTGGAAACCGACGCCGTTCGACCGGCCCAGAAGTTCCACCACGAGCACGATCTTCCAGATCAGCGAGATACCGGAACGGGAGGCCGCCGCCAGATAGGGCTGCAGCTGCGGCAGCAGGACGTGGCGCAATCGCGCAAGCGGCCCGAACTTGTAGACCTTCGCCATGTCCGTATAGCGCAGGTCGAGCGCACGGGTCCCTTCCCTCATCGTGACGATCACGTTCGGGATCTTGTTGAAGGCCACGGCACCGATGGCCGCCGCCTCGTTCAGCCCGAACCAGATATAGGCAAGGATGATGATCACCAGCGCCGGGACATTCAGGGAGAGAATGACCCAGGGGTCGAGAAACCGGTCGGCCCGCGGATAGCTTCCGAGAAAGATGCCGATCGCCGAGCCGATGACCATGGCCAGCAGGAAAGAGGCTGCCACGCGGTAAAGGGTTATTCCCAGATGATAGGGAAGCTCTCCCGTGCCGGTCTCACGGACCATGACGCGCAGGACCTCGAGCGGCGGCGGGAAGGCACGGCTCGGCCAGAGGGTTGCCGACAGATGCCATGCGACGGCCAGAACGACGATCGATGCGGCGACGGTCAGCAACGGCCCGAAATTGCGTCCCCGCGCGGTCTTCCCCATTTGCCCCTGCGACGATGAGCCAAGAGAGATCGAACTCACCTATTCCGCCCCCCAGAACGTACCCGGCACCAGTTCCTTCGACGGTCCGACGAGTTCTTCGCCGCCGATCGCAGCCAGGACGGAATAAAGCGCTTCCGCGTCCTTTTCCGCATCCTCGCGCGGGCGTTTCGGAATGCCTTCGCGATAGCGGTCGCGCATGACCTTCTGCTCGCTTTCGTCGCCCCGAAGCATCGGCGCAAGCATTTTCCACTCGTCGTCGGAACTTTCGAGCAGCGCCTTCGCATCGGCGCTTGCCTCTACGAAGCCGTCGATTGCGGCCCGGTGGGTGTTGGCCCAGGATTCGTGGAAGATATATCCCAGGGCAACGATCGGCCCCGAAGCGCCGAGGGCGGCCGCCGCCTCATGACCGCCGATGAGCCTGCGATATCCCTTCGCCTCCAGCCGCGCGCAATAGTTCCAGAAGTTGAGCACCGCATCGAGCTCGCCCTGCTGCACCTTTTCCGTCAGCAATGGGGGAGCGCCGTAGATGATCGTGTTTGTCCCGGCCAGATCCCGGGAATAGTCCTTTTTCGCCATTGCCTGGATCAGGAGCCAGTTCTTGTCCAGAGGACCGCCCGCGACGCCTATCTTCTTGCCGGTGAGATCGCCGAGGCTCCTGATCGGGGACTGGTCCGGAACCATGATGGCGCCGACCGCGGTGGAATAGGGAACGAACGTCAGGTCGGTGCCTGTCGCGCGCTGCCGCGAAACCCATAGCCAGTCCGAAACGATCACGTCGACAGCTCCGGCCATCAGCGCGACATTCGTGGCGTCTTCGCCGGCGAATTCCTGCACGTCCACGGTGATCCCGTGTTTTTCGTCGAGCTTATGCCGTTTGATCGTATCGAGTTCCCAGCTCACGGTGCCGAATTTGAGAACGCCGACACGAACGACCTCCGCAGCCGCGGCCTGCCCCGCCGCCTGGGCGAAGAGCGCCGCCAGCAACAACAACGCGATCCGAAATGATCGGCCGATCCCGTCTCCCATAAGTCCTTCCTCCCATATGCCGCATCCAAGTTCCGTTTTTTAGATGTCCCGCTCCTTTGTCGGGTATTCGCACCGCCATTTGACAACGCGCATACGCGGATGTTCCGCGGACCATTTCGCAATCTGAGGGGGTGCCTGGAGCATGCAGGTCACCAGGCTTCCGTTGTCTTCGAAATGAAGGTGCTCCTCCCGGCAGCTCGAAGGCTTATCCGCAAGACAAATCGTCAGAACGAGTTCGATAAGAGGCATGTCGCACCTTTCGACCGGCGAGCCTGCCGCAGCCGTTTCCTCCTGCTCAGGCAACCGCATGCGCGACCGCCAGCCTATCGCAGCCTCTTCCGGTGCCGGGAAGAGATGGCGATGAGGTTAGAAGCATCGCGTCCGCCCGTCAATCGCAACTTCCGGTTCCTATGATCGATGACGGTCCGACGGCGTACCGAAGGGTTGACTTACATTCCCCGGCAGGTAAATTTTTTTCATGGAGCGCAAGTCCCGGCCGCCATCGGGCAGGGCCACGCGATCCAGAATGGCCGGTGCGCCAGTGGAGGAATAGCGGCGCTTGGTCTTCGTCAAAGGGCACCCTTGGCGAAATGAGGAAATACCATGAAATGTCCTATCCTTCTGATCGCTGCATCAGTTGCGATTTTCTCTGCCTGCGGGGTCAACGCTCAGGAGGGCGATGCGAACGCGGGAGCGACGGTGTTCAACAAATGCAAGGCCTGTCACGACGCCGAAACGGATAAGAACAAAGTAGGCCCGTCTTTGAACGGCGTGATCGGCAGGGTCGCCGGCACCCATCCCGGATTTGCCTATTCCAAGGCGATGGTCGAAGCAGGCAAAGCCGGCCTTCAATGGGACGAGGCATCGTTGCGCGACTACCTCCACAATCCGAAGGCGAAGGTGAAAGGCACCAAGATGGCTTTTGCCGGCCTGAAGGACGAAGGCGAGATCAACAATCTCCTGGCCTATCTCGAGCAATTCAAAAAGCAATAAAGCGGAGAGCCGCCGGTCGTCCCGGCGGCTCTTCATCCGTTTCGCTTCACCACAATCGAATTCACGCCGCCCGGCGCGCCAGCGCATTGTCCGCCTGCCTGCGGATCGCTTCGATATTGCCGGCATAGGCGGATGCACCATTACCCTTGAACACGGCTGAGCCGGCGACAAGCACGTCGGCGCCGGCAGCAGAGACCAGCGGCGCGGTTTCGGGAGTGATGCCGCCATCGACCTCGATATGGATCGGCCGCTCGCCGATCATCGCCGTCACGCGGCGCACTTTCTCGACGACCGCCGGAATGAAGGCCTGGCCGCCGAAGCCGGGATTGACGGTCATCAGCAGGACGAGGTCCAGCCGGTCGAGCACGTATTCGATGGCGCTTTCGGGCGTCGACGGATTGAGCGCCACGCCCGCCTTCTTGCCGAGATTGCGGATCGCCTGAAGCGTCCGGTCGAGATGCGGTCCGGCTTCCGCGTGAACCGTGATGACATCGCACCCGGCCTCCGCGAAGGCCGCGATATAGGGGTCCGCGGGCGCGATCATCAGATGACAGTCGAAGACGGCTTGCGTCCGGTCGCGGATGGATTTGACGATCTGCGGCCCGAACGTGATGTTGGGCACGAAGTGGCCGTCCATGACATCGAGATGAACCCAGTCGGCGCCCGCCTTGACGACGTCTTCCACTTCCTCGCCCAGCCGCGAAAAATCCGCGGACAGTATGGATGGAGCGATAATCGTCTTCCTGCTCATGATGCGGCCTCCTCTTGTGCCATCCCGCCGAAAACGCGGCTGGCCCGGATGTCGGCGGCGACGATCGTCGACAGCGCACCGGCATCGACCGGTCCGTCGGACGTTTCGAACAGCCGGTTCGCCTGGCGCAGCCGCGCCCTGTCGAGCGCATTGCGGATGGAACGGGCATTGGCGAAATGCGACCGCCGGCGGCGGAGCGCTATATATTGCTCCATGGCGGCCCGCCCTTCCGCGTCGAAGCCATAGTTCTGCTTGGTGAGCATCACCTCGGCGATCCGGAGCAACTCGTTATCCGTATAGTCCGGAAAGTCGATGTGATGGGCGATGCGCGAGCGGAAGCCCGGATTGCTTTCGAAGAAACGATCCATCCGGTCTGCATAACCCGCCAGGATGACGACGAAATCCTCGCGCTGGTGCTCCATGACCTGCAGGAGTATCTCGATCGCCTCCTGGCCGTAGTCGCGCTCGTTTTCCTGCCTATAGAGATAGTAGGCCTCGTCGATGAAAAGGACTCCGCCCATCGCCTTCTTGAGGATCTCCTTGGTCTTCGGCGCGGTGTGGCCGATATACTGTCCCACCAGATCGTCGCGCGTCACCGAGACCAGATGCCCCTTGCGGATATAGCCGAGGCGGTGGAGCAGATCGGCCATGCGCAGCGCGACCGTGGTCTTGCCGGTCCCCGGATTGCCGCTGAAGCTCATGTGCAGCGTCGGCGTTTCGTGGGCGAGGCCGAGACGCTTGCGCGCGCGCTCGACGAGCAGCAGGGCCGCGGTCTCCTTGATCCGCTGCTTGACCGGCGCAAGGCCGATGAGCGAGCTATCCAGTTCGTCAAGGACGTCCTTGACGCCGGATTCGACATATTCCGCTTTGAGATCGATGGCGGAGAGCACTTCGTCATCGATCTCAGGCCTCATGGAAGCCGCCGCCTCAACCATAACGCTCTCCTGCCGGCTTGTCCGCCGCATAGGAGCGGGTGGTGTAGCGGATGCCTCTGCCCGCCGCCTCCTGACGGTCGAGCCGGAAGCCAGGCTCCGCCGAGGGCCGGTTGACGATGAAGGAGAGACGGACGGATTCCCATCCGTGGCTGCTGTCGAACGCGACGAAGCGGATATAGCGGTCGCCATAGACCTTGCGGCACTCCTTCAGCTCCATCATCAGCGCGGCCGCGTCCGGGTTGTCGAACATCGGGTGGCCCCACATGTCCCAATAGGTGTTGCGGGGGTGGGGATCGTCGGTGAATTCGAGGCTCATGGCCCAGCCCTTGTCGATGCAATACTGGGCCTGCCGGGCGATCTGCTCGTCCGTCAAAGGCGGCAGGAACGAGAACGCTCCCTGGGTGATATGCATGTCGCTTCTCCTATTCTGCTGCGGTGGCCGTCGGAACGAAGTCCGGCGTATCGGTCGAGGTGTAGTCGAAGGTGACGTCCTTCCAGATTTCGAGCGCCTGCTGCAAAGGCTGGCAGTGGCGAGCGGCATCGCGCAGGATCTGCGGCCCTTCGCGCACGATGTCCCTCCCCTCGTTGCGGGCCAGGATCATGCATTCCAGCGCCACGCGGTTGGCCGTGGCACCGGCGGCGATGCCCATCGGGTGTCCGATCGTGCCGCCCCCGAACTGCAGCACGACATCCTCGCCGAGAAGGTCGAGGAGCTGGTGCATCTGCCCTGCGTGGATGCCGCCGGAAGCGACCGGCATCATCCGGTTGAGCGAGGCCCAATGCTGGTCGAAGAATATGCCGTTCTCCAGCCGCATCGGATTGAAGTCCTCGCGGCAGACATCGTAGTAGCCGCGCGTCGTCGCGGGATCGCCTTCCAGCTTGCCGACGACGGTGCCGGCATGGATGTGGTCAACGCCCGCAAGCCGCATCCACTTCGCGATGACGCGGAAGGACACGCCGTGCGTCTTCTGCCGGGTATAGGTGGAATGCCCGGCGCGATGAAGATGCAGGACCATGTCGTTGCGGCGCGCCCATTTCGCCATGGACTGGATCGCCGTATAGCCGATGACGAGATCGATCATCACGATGACCGATCCAAGTTCCTTTGCGAACTCGGCGCGCTCGTACATGTCCTCCATCGTGCCGGCCGTGACGTTCAGGTAGGTCCCCTTGATTTCGCCGGTCTCGGCCTGGGCCTTGTTCACCGCCTCCATGCAGTAGAGGAAGCGTTCGCGCCAATGCATGAAGGGCTGCGAGTTGATGTTCTCGTCGTCCTTGGTGAAATCGAGCCCCCCCTTCAGCGCCTCATAGACGACGCGGCCGTAGTTGCGGCCCGAAAGGCCGAGCTTCGGCTTCACGGTCGCGCCGAGCAGCGGACGGCCGAACTTGTCCAGGCGCTCGCGCTCGACGACGATACCGGTCGCCGGGCCCTGGAAAGTCTTCACATAGGCGACCGGAAACCGCATATCCTCCAGCCGCAATGCCTTCAGCGGCTTGAAGCCGAAGACGTTGCCGATGATCGACGCGCTCATGTTGGCGATCGAGCCCGGCTCGAAGAGGTCGAGATCGTAGGCGATATAGGCGAAATACTGCCCCTCCGCATTCGGCACGGGATCGAGCCGGTAGGCCTTGGCGCGGTATTTCTCGCTCGCCGTCAGCCGGTCGGTCCAGACGACCGTCCAAGTGGCCGTGGAGGATTCACCCGCGACGGCCGCAGCCGCTTCGACAGGATCGACGCCGTCCTGCGGCGTGATCCGGAAGAGCGCGATGATATCGGTATCTTTCGGCTCGTAGTCGGGCTCCCAATAGCCCATCTTCTTGTATTCCATCACGCCCGATCTGTAGCGCGCCGCGCCCTTGACGGTTTGGGATCTGCTGTCCATGGCCTGGTCCTTTCATTTTCTTCTGGACCGCCGCTCAGGCGGCTTTCGCGGTTGATATCTGCGGATCGAGATCGCCGGCGGCATAGCGCTTCGCCATCTCGTCCAGGGGAACGACCCTGATTTTGGAGGCCTTGCCTGCCGTGCCGAAGCGTTCGAAGCGGTCGCGGCAGAGATTGCGCATGGCATCCATCGCCGGTTTCAGGAATTTTCGCGGGTCGAATTCCTCCGGATACTCGGTCGCTATCCTTCGGAACTGCCCCGCCATCGCCATGCGGCAGTCGGTGTCGATATTGACCTTCCGGACCCCACAGCGAATGCCGCGCTCGATTTCTTCCACGGGAACGCCGTAGGTCTGCGGCATCCGTCCGCCGAAGCGGTTGATGATGTCCTGCATTTCCTGCGGCACCGAAGATGCGCCGTGCATGACGAGATGCGTGTTCGGCAGCTTGCGGTGGATTTCCTCGATGACGTTCATCGCCAGGATCTCGCCGTCCGGCGCCCGGGTGAACTTGTAGGCGCCATGCGACGTGCCGCAGGCGATCGCCAGCGCGTCGACGCCGGTGCGGGCGACGAAATCGGCCGCCTGATCCGGGTCCGTCAGAAGCTGGTCATGCGACAGCGCACCTTCAGCACCGTGACCGTCTTCGGCCGCGCCGGTGCCGCTCTCGAGCGAACCCAGAACACCGAGCTCCCCTTCGACGGATACGCCCACCCAATGGGCAATGCGCGCCACTCTTTCGGTAATCGCGACATTGTACTCATAGGAGGACGGCGTCCTGGCATCCGCCTCAAGCGAACCGTCCATCATCACGGATGTGAAGCCGTGGCGTATCGCCGTCATGCAGGTGGCTTCGTCGCTGCCGTGATCCTGGTGGACGCAGATCGGAATGGCCGGATAGATTTCCGTCAGCGCCTCGATCATGCGCGCCAGCATGATATCCTTCGCGTAGGAGCGCGCTCCTTTCGAGGCCTGGAGAATGACGGGCGCATCGCAGGTAGCCGCCGCCTCCATGACCGCGAGGCCCTGTTCCATGTTGTTGATGTTGAAGGCCGGAACGCCATATCCGTATGCTGCCGCGTGATCGAGCAGCTGGCGTAATGTGATGCGGGCCATGGTCCTCCTCCTTTCCTACCGATCCGTCTGGTCTATGCCCGATCCCCGGGCGACGAGTTCAAGCGCCGCTTCCACGGCAGCCTTGGCGGTGATGCCGAAATGCTCGTAGAGCGCTGCGGCCGGAGCGCTGGCGCCGAAACCGTTCATGCCGATGAAGACGCCCTCTTCTCCGAGATACCGGTCCCAGCCGAGGCGTGCCGCCGCCTCGATGCCGATCCGGGGCGCCGTCCCGAGCACCGCCTTGCGGTATTCGGGCGATTGCCGCTCGAACAGCTCCCAACAGGGCATGGAGACGACCGCGGCGGCAATGCCATGCTGGGCAAGCAGCGTGTCGGCGGCGGCACAGGCAATCTCGACCTCGGAACCGGTCGCCAGGAGGGAGAGGGTGCGTGGTCCCGAGGTCGCGCGCAGGACATAGGCTCCATGCGCGGAAAGGTTTTCTTCGCTGTCGCGCGGGCGGCACATCGGCAGGTTCTGGCGCGACAGCACGATGAGGCTCGGGCGATCGCGCTCCTTCAGCGCCTCCTCCCAGCATTCCGCCGTCTCGACGATGTCTGAGGGCCGGAAGACGTTGAGGTTGGGCGTCGCGCGCAGCATCGCCAGATGCTCGATCGGCTGATGGGTCGGCCCATCCTCGCCAAGGCCGATCGAGTCATGCGTCATGACGTAGATCACCTGCTGCCCCATCAGCGCCGACAGACGGATGGCGCCGCGGGCATAGTCGGAGAAGACGAGGAAGGTGCCGCCATAGGGAATGAAACCGCCATGCAGGGCGAGACCGTTCATCGCCGCCGACATACCGTGCTCGCGGATGCCGTAATGAATATAGCGGCCGGCATAGCTCCCCGGCTTGATGGGCGCCATTCCCGCTGTCAGTGTCAGGTTGGAATGGGTGAGGTCCGCCGACCCGCCTACCGTGAGGTCCGTCCCGGCGTTGATGACGCCGAGCACCATTTCCGAGGCCTTGCGGGTGGCGACCTTCGTCGCCTTGGCCTGATGCTCCCGGCGGAACTCGGCGAGCGCGTCGAACAGCGCTGTCGGGATTTCCCGCTCCACGGTTCTGAGGAAAGCCGCACCTTCCGGAGCTGCGGCAACCCGGTTGAGCCATCTGCGCCGTTCCTGAGCACCACGTGCGGCGACCTCGCTCCAGCGCTCCAGGATGGGCTCGGGGACCTGAAATGGCGCATAAGGCCACTTTAGCTCCTGTCTTGCGGCCGCGACCTCGCTTTCGCCGAGCGGCGCCCCGTGGGTCTTCTCCGACCCCTGGAGATTGGGAGCGCCCTTGCCGATCACCGTCCGGCAGGAAATGAGAGACGGCTTGTTCGAAACCCGCGCCCGGGAAATCGCGCGGCCGATCGCATCGAAATCATGCCCGTTGATCTGCTGTACGTCGAAGCCTGCAGCCTCGAAACGGGCAAGCTGGTTCATCGACGTAGAAAGGCTGGTGGGACCGTCGATCGAGATGGAATTGTTGTCCCAGAACACGATCAGCCGCGACAGCTTGAGATGCCCGGCAAGGTCGATCGCCTCATGGCTGATGCCTTCCTGCAGGCATCCGTCGCCGGCAATGACATAGGTGTGGTGATCGACAAGCCCGTCGCCGTAGCGTGCGTTGGCGATGCGTTCGGCCAGCGCCATGCCGACGGCCGTGGCGATGCCCTGGCCCAGGGGGCCTGTCGTGGTCTCGATGCCGAGCGCGTGGCCGTATTCGGGATGGCCGGCGGTCTTCGCACCGAGCTGGCGGAACCGCTGCAGCTCCTCGATCGTCATGTCCTCGTAGCCGATCAGGTAGTGAAGCGCATATTGCAGCATCGAGCCGTGACCGGCCGAAAGGACGAAGCGGTCGCGATCGGGCCATTCGGGATGGGACGGATCGATCTTGATGAAGCGGCTGAACAGGACCGTTGCGACATCGGCCATGCCCATCGGCATGCCGGGGTGGCCGGAATTGGCCTTCTGAACGCCGTCCATGGCAAGCGCCCTGACGGCATTCGCCATGTCGTGCTCCGTCACGGTGCCGAATTCGATTATGTCCTGCGGCTGAAGTTGCGTGTTCATCGCTTCATCCCTCACGAGGCTCGGTTCTTGCGTTCGATCAGTTGCATGATCAGGGGCGTCAGGATCAGCTGCATGGCGAGATCGAGCTTGTTTCCCGGCACCACGATGGAGTTGGCGCGCGACATGAACGAGTCGTGGATCATCGACAGCAGATACGGAAAATCGATGCCGCGCGGCCTGGCGAAACGGATGACCAGCATCGATTCGTCAGGGGTCGGGATCCAGCGCGCGATGAACGGGTTGGACGTGTCGACGATCGGCACCCGCTGGAAGTTGATGTCGGTCAGCGTGAACTGGGGTGTGATGTAGCGGACATAATCCGGCATGCGGCGCAGGATGACGTCCATCACCGCTTCCGTGGAATAGCCGCGCGTTTCCCGATCGCGATGGATCTTCTGAATCCATTCGAGATTGATGACGGGTACGACGCCGATCTTCAGATCGGCATGGCGGGCGAGGTTGACCTTCTCCGTCACCGCGCATCCATGCAGCCCCTCGTAGAAAAGCAGGTCGCTCGGTGGAAAATCGCGCCAGTCCGTGAAGCTTCCGGGCGGAACATTGTGGCAGGAGGCTTCCTGTTCGTCGTGGATATAGGTCCGGGTGCGGCCCGTGCCGTACCGGCCATATTCGTCGAAGACGGATTCGAGGATTTCGAGCTCGTTGGCTTCCGCATGAAAATGGGTGAAATTCGGATTGCCACTCCTCTCCTCATCGGCGACCTTTGTCTTCATCGCCTGCCGGTCGTAGCGGTGGAATGCGTCCCCCTCGATGAAAGCCGCCTCGATTTTCTCGCGCCGGAAGATCTGCTCGAAAATGCGTTTGACCGAAGTGGTTCCTGCTCCCGACGAGCCGGTGATCGAAATAATGGGATGTCTTGCCGACATTGCCGTGCTCCTCCCGATCAGGCTCTGAAGAGGCCGCGGTTGCTGAAAAGCGGCGCCCGCTCGGCGATGTTGCTGGGCTCGGCATGGTAGCGTCCGACGCGCGCGACCTCCCGCGCCGAGCCGAAGACGAGCGGAACGCGCTGGTGCAACGCCGTCGGCGTCAGGTCCAGAATGCGGTTGACCGTATCCGTGGCGGCTCCGCCCGCCTGTTCGATGAGGAAGGCGATCGGGTTGGCTTCGTAGACGAGCCGCAGCCGGCCATCGCCATATCCCTTGCGCCGGTCGCCGGGATAGAGATAGATGCCGCCGCGCATCAGGATGCGGTAGGCATCGGCGGCAACGGCCGCGATCCAGCGCATGTTGAATTCCTTTTCGCGCGGCCCTTCCGCTCCCTTCAGGCAATCGTCGACGTAAAGGCGGACCGCCTCGTCCCAGTGGCGGTAGTTCGCCGCATTGATCGCGAATTCCTGCGTCCGCGGCGGTATGATCAGGTTTCCGTAAGCCTGGACGAACACGCCGAGCCGCGAGGAAAAGACGAAGACATGGGTGCCGCTTCCAACGCTGAGAACCAGCGCAAGCTGCGGACCGTAGATGAAAAAGCCGGCGGCGAGCTGAGCGTCTCCCGGGTGGAAGAAGGAGGCGTTAGGCTCGCCGACCGGATCACCAGCCGCTGGGAGGATGGAGAAGATGGTCCCGATCGAGACGTTGATATCGATGTTCGAAGAGCCGTCCAGGGGATCGACGGCAACCGCGAGCGGACCCGTCGGATCGAGAAGGACAGCCTGTTCGAGTTCCTCGGAGGCGTAGAGGCAGACGGGCGCCTGCCGCATGGCTTCGATGAACAGGGCATCGGCGAGGATGTCGAGCTTCTTCGGTATGTCGCCGCCCGGCCCGATCTCGGAGCGCTCTTCGGAAAGGCCTATGCCGAGTGCACCCTGATTGATGGTGCTGCGCAGGATGATCGCCGCCGCGGCCAGCCGCCGAACAGTGAGGGCAACAGCCTCGGCGAGAGGTGCGCCGCTCATGACATGGAAATTCAAAAAGGTGTCTAGCGTCGGCGAAGTCATGGCCTGCCTCCCTGCCCGCTCGCTCCTTCGGGGCATGGGGGTATCGAACCAAGAAATTCGCATTAAGTAAAATTTATTCCATTTACCTTCTAGATAAATATTACTAACTTCCGTCGGATGAAGAATTTAACGCTCAGGCATCTGCGTGCGGCGCAGGAAATCGCAAGACACGGAACGATCGTCCGGGCGGCCAACGCTCTTGGCCTCACGCCCCCGGCGATCACCATCCAGTTGAAGCAGATCGAGGAGGATGCCGGCGTCATCCTTTTCGACCGGACCAATGACGGGCTACGCCCCACCGCAGCGGGCCTTGCGTTTATCGATGCGGCTCAGATGGTCGAAGAAAGGTTGCGTCAGCTGGACGACGAGATCGATGCCATCAAGGGCGTGCGCACCGGCACGCTCGCTCTCGGCGTCGTCTCGACTGCGAAATATTTCGCGCCGCGCCTGATGGCCACCTTCAAGAAGAGCCATCCGGACATCGCCGTCTCGCTCGCGATCGGCAACAGGGCGGAGATCATCGCGAAGCTGAAGAACCACGACGTCGACATCGCCTTGATGGGGCGCCCGCCCAGGGACCTGCCGCTGCACTCGGCATTGTTCGGGGACCATCCACTGGTGATGATCGCACCGCCGGACCACCCATTGGCCAGGAAACGCGATATCACCAAGGAGGAGATCGCCAGGGAGCATTTCCTCGTCCGCGAGCCCGGATCGGGTACGCGCATATCGCTGGAAATTTTCCTTGGAGAGATCCCGGGCCGGCTCGATGATCTCGGCACCGAGATGTCGTCGAACGAGACGATCAAGCAGGCCGTCATGGCGGGACTCGGCATCGCCTTCATCTCGGCTCATACCATCGCCATGGAACTGGAGTTCGGAAAGCTCGTCACGCTCGATGTCATCGGCATGCCCATCCGCCGGCAATGGTTTTCCGTGAGGCGGACGGACAGGACGGTCTCCCCCGCCATGAACGCCTTTCAGGTTTTCCTGCGTCAGCGGGGAGCCCAATGCCTGCCCTTTTTCGACAAGCTCTATCCGATGCAGCAGCAGCCGGGCTGAAGGTTTTCGGCCGATCATGGTTCAACCTTTCGGAAACATGATTTCGCCCTTGCCCAGCACGGCATTGTCGCCGCCGAAACGGAGGGGTTTCGCACCGAGCAGCGGCCGGTCGAGGATCTTCTCCTCGATCAGGTAGCGATCGAACAGCGCCGGAAAGGCGATATCGACCCGCCCGCAATCCACGAATGTGGGGGAGAGGTCGGCCGGCTTCCGGTCGAACAGGAGCGAGCCGCGTTTCATCAGATGGCCGGGATAGCGGCCGACGCGGCCTGTGGCGATGATCGTGCCGGCGATCATGCCGAGACCCGCATGGTCGCCGCACCCTTTCAGAAGCGCGATGACGCCGCGCCGCATTCTCTCGCCGGGGCGATGTCCCGCCTTGCCGCGCACGATGATGAGACCGCCGGTCATGCCGTGGATCTCGCCCGCCATCGGCCCGCCGACCCCCTCGCCCGCATCGCCGTTGATCTCGATGCGCCCGTTCTTCATGCCGGAGCCGGCCTGCAATCCGGCTCGGCCTTCGATCACCAGCATACCGCCGTCCATGCGGCGGCCGGCACGGGCTCCGGCATCGCCATCGACGCGGATGCGCCCCGTCTTCATCTCCGCTCCGACAAAGTCGAAACGCCCGCTGCCGCCGGCAAAGACGATACTGGAGGCATCCGTGCCGGTGATCTTGAAGACATCCCCGACGGTGGCGGGACGCCGGCTGGTGCCGATCCGCAATCCGGCGATTTCCGCGAGCGGCATGCCGTCGAGCCTGTCGGGGATCAGGCTTGACAGATCGAGCCTTTCCTCGGGCTCGGAGCGAAGCGTGAAGGTCAGCGGCTTCATGGCAGGAGATCCTTCAGATGATAATGGAACTTACCGAGCTTGCCGCCATAGTTTCCCGCACTGATGCGCAACGCGCCGCGTTTCGGCCCGAAATCGATGACGGCCTTCAGCCCGGCCCGCATCGCAGCGGCCACCGCGTCGTCGTTCTCGCCGTCGATCACGATCTCAAGGACCGCATTGATATCCGGACCAAGCGCGCTCTTGACGACGCCGCGCAGCGTCGGCGCATAGGCATCGTTGGTCGAGGCCATCATGCCCTTATACTTGCCGCCGACCTTCGAGCCGGACCTGACGATGCCGCCGGGGAAAGGCATGATCGCGCCGGGAACCTTCCCGATCGCCGCCACGGCCCGCTCGGCGGCTGCCAGCGCCTTTTCCGCATCGGCGGCGAGCAGCAGGAGGTTTCCTCCGCCGACCGCCTCTTTCGTCAGGCCGGTCTTCGCCTCGCAGAGGAATTCGCCGTCCATGACCGGCACGCGCCAATAGTGCCTGCCGCCGAACTTCTTCGATATCTGCCATCCGTCGCCGAAATAGCGGAGCGAGGATCCGAGATCGAGGGAGGCGCTGCCTTCGAGGCCTGCGAAGCAGGCGCTGCCGGGAGAGGTGAGAACGCATTGACCGAGCCTGGTCTTCAACTGCTTCTGCAGCTCGTCGGTGCTCATCGCGAAGATCATCACGCGGCAGCCCGGGCGCCCGTCCGGCGTCTTGGACGCGGGAATGTCGATATCGATCGCCGCTTCGCACCCGCAGCCGATGACGGAGGTGGCGAAACCGGTCATGGTGATCGCCGCCTGACGCGCCCATTTCAGGGTCGGCGCCGTGATGATGATCGCCGTCGCGCGCATCCCGAATGCTTCCGCGAAGGTGTCGTCGACCACGATGCCGTTACGGATCAGCTCCTGCATGCGACCTCCGCAAACGGGTTTTCGCGGGCAATCGCCGAATCCGGGAAGGTGAACCAGTCGAGCGACAGCCCGTAACGCTCCTCGTGATAGGCCTGCATGCGCTTGATCATTCCTTTGTCCGGCGGCGGATTGAGGCGCAGCGCCTTTCCCCAGCGATAGTGCGTGACGACGCCGTCCTGAACGACCAGATCGCCGTTCTTGAAGACCAGCGCCGCGTCCCGAAACATCTTCTGAACGTCCCGCCCCTTCCGGTAGATGGCAATATCGGCGATCGCGCCGGGACCGAGATGGCCGCGGTCATTGAGCCCGAGCAGCTTCGCCGGCGCCCCCCGCGTCATGACGGCGACCTCCTCGAGCGTGTATTCGCGGGAGATCGAGGCAAGCGTGGTGAGCTCCAGCGCCGACCGGTCGAGCTCGGCCATTGCCGCATCCCGGGCATCGCGGCGCATCAAGAGCTCGAACAGCTCCGGATAGGCGGTGAAAGGGGCGCCGTTCGGATGGTCGGTGGTAAAGAAAACCCGCCATGGGTCGTCGATCAGCAGGAAAAGCTCGAGCCCCACCGCCCATTGCAGCGAACCGTAATAATCCTTGCGATAGCGATAGGGCACGATGCCGCCGCCATTGCCGTCGCCGTCGAAAATGATGGACTTCTTCGGGCTTGCGGTCCGCATTCCGGCATATTGCCTGGTGACATCGGACGAGATCGTCACGGTCTGGCCGAACATCACCTGCCCGACATCGATCGTCACATCCTTGTTGCCGTTGACCAGCTCGGCGAGCCGTGCGGCCTCGGAAGAGAAGCCGCGTTTGCCCTCGGTTCCGTAACCGTAGAATTGCAGATGCGCGAGATGGAGCGGCTGGCCCGCCGACGCCTGGATGGTTTCGGCGGCCGTCGCGGCGTTTCCCGCAATCCCGAGATTGTTGGCATGGACATGCAGGGGATGGGGAATTCCGAGGCGGCCGACGGAGGCCTGCAGCGTCTCGACGATCCTGCGGGAACTGACACCATAGGACGGAACGACATCGTCGAAGGCGAAGTTGCGGACATTCTCCTTGAAGGCCGCCGCGGCGCCGGCATTGATGACCTTCACGCCGAGCGCCCTCGATCTCGACACGGTCCACGCCACGTAATCGTCGATCATGCCCGGCGAGGCATTGTCCCGGATCATCGACAGGAGGAAATCGTCGTTGCCCAAGATTGCCAGCGTCGCCTTGTCGATGATCGGAATATCGGCAAGCTCCATATGGGTGTGAAGCGCGTTCGATGGCGACATGGCCGGCTCGACCACGGTCGTGAACCCCATCCTGGCGTAGAGGCATCCCGTATTGAACGTGGACCATCCGGCATTCGAAAGCGGCGTGTGCCGCGGCCGCTTGAGATGCGCGGCATGCTGTTCCGGCAGCAGAAGACGCGCGGTATTCACGTTGCCGCCGCCGATATGGGAATGGATGTCTATCGCCCCGGCCATGACGAGGCAGCCGGAAACGTCATAGGTCTTGTCCCCCCTCTTCGAGACGGGCTTCTCCACGATGATGCCGTCCTCGATCCAGACGTCGCGCTTGCCGGTCGAACCATTGACCGGATCCACCACCTCTCCCCCTGCAAGACGGATCAGCATGAGGGCATGTCCTCGCTCTGCAGGGCATGCCGGAGCTCGCCGACGATGGCTGAAACGCTCGGAAGATCGGACGGAGCCTTCGCGGCAGCGGACCTCAAGGTTCCGATACGGCTCGAATAGACCACGCCGTCATGGTCGAGACCCGCCTTGCCGATACGAACGGTGACCGCCGCCCCGGCGACCGGCCGGTCGCTCCTGACCATCGCGATCGTCGGCAAACCGCTTCGTCTCGGCGGCCGCGCCTCGTCGCGCTCCGAGACCCACAGATGCAGATCCGCTTCCTTTTCCGCGATCATCCGGTCTATGTCGCAGAGCCACGGGTCGTAAACCGGCGCGCCGCTCGAAAAGCCGGTTCGCGGCGGAAAGCCCGTCATCCAGGTCGATGCCAGCACCATGCCCCAGGCGTCGTCGTCGGAAGGCAGGAAAAGAGCGCTCGCGCGCTGCCTTTTGTTGATGTCGATCAGCATGCCTTGCAGCATGGCCAGACCGGCAGGGTCGGTGGGGTGGGAGAAAACGAAGACCGGAAAACTTGCCTTCGTCACCGCATCCAGCAAGGCATCGGTATTGGCGAGCGCAGCGGGTGCTTTTCTCGCGGCCAGCGACGCCCTGAGGACGCCGAGCACTGCATCGATGGGCAGATCGGGCGAACCGATCTCTACGGCCTTCGCGCGCCGCCGCAATTCGCCCCCAAGCGCCGAAACTCCCTTGCCATTGATCCGGAACCAGCGCCGGCGGGCCGCCCGGGACAGGTCCGGCGTGCTGGCTGCAAGAGACAGAAGCAGATCGTGATGCGCGGCGGGGACGTCGCCGACGATGACGATCGCATCCGCCCGGCGCCGCACTTCCGTTGCCGTCGCAAAGAACCCGCCGACATCCGTATGAAGCGCGACCTCATGAACGAGATCGCGGCCGTTCACATGGTCATAGGTCGCCCCGACCCGCTCCGCCAAAGCGATCAGGCTGCGGCATCCATGGACATCCGAATCGAGGGAAAATACCGGGCAGCGGCTTTTCGCCAGAAGCTTTGCCACATGCTCGATCGCAGCCGGCAAAGGAACTGTTCGGCTGCCGATCCATGCAACCATCACACTCCGAAACTTTCTGGTGCCGCGTTGAATTTATCTTTTCTTCGCCAAATGTGAAGTCCGCCCGGCGAAAAATGCGGCTCAGCTATCGTATTTCAGATAGGCAAATCGCTGATCGGCGTTGGGCGTGCCTTCAAGCGCGCCGCCCTGCCTGCCGGGCTGCCATTGGACAACGTCCTCGATCTTTCTGGCGAGTTCGAAATCCTTGTCAGTCACGCCTTTGGCCGCGTGGTTCATCAAGAGGACCTCCACCCAGGCATAGGACGCCTTGATGTCCGGATGATGCCATGCCGCTTCAGCCAGATGCCCGACGGCGTTGATCACCATGAGCGTGGATTTCCAGCCATGCGTCTTGTATTTGCGGCGAATCCAGCCGTTTTCGTAACGCCAGTGCGGAAGCTCCGCCTGAAGCTTCGAGACGATTTCCTCCTCCGAATAAACGCGCTCGCGTTTGCGTTCCTTCTCCTCGTTCATCACGGATGCTCCTCGCTTCTTTTTCTCCAGCTCCCTCGCCCAGGCTTGCGCCGGTAACAAAATAGGATAACATGAACTCAGGGCCCGATTATCAAAAAGTTCAGAATAGAACCGATGTCGGACTCCGTCTCCATTCAAGTTCCTGGACGCTTGCACCTTGGGTTTTTGGACATCCCCGGAAAGGAAAGCGCGCGCTTCGGAAGCATCGGTCTGCCGCTCGACGGCATATCGACCAGGCTGGAGATATCGAGGGCAGCCGAGACCAGCGTTGATGGAGACGAGAGTGCGCGCATATTCTCGCACCTTGCCGCCCTCCGGCCGCATCTCGATCTCACCGATCATCATCAGGTCACCGTGTTCGAGACCATTCCCGCCCATGCCGGGCTGGGATCGGGAACTCAGCTCGCGCTTGCCGTCTCGGCGGCGCTTCGGACATTGCACGACCTGCCGTTCCACGTCCGCGACGACGCCACCTTCCTCGGACGCGGCGCACGATCGGGGATCGGCATTGCGGCCTTCGAAGAAGGTGGCCTCATCCTTGACGCCGGCAAGACCAAGGACGACCTCACCCCGACCGTCGTCTCCCGCATCCCGTTTCCGAGCGAGTGGCGCGTCATCCTCGTGCTGGACGGCCATGCACAGGGAATTCACGGAGATGCCGAGATCAAGGCCTTCCGCACGCTTCCGCCATTTCCTGCGGAGAGCTCGGCCTCCATCTGCCGCCATGCCCTGATGGAGATCGTGCCCGCCGTGATCGAAAAGGACATCACGACGTTCGGCAATGCCGTGATGGCAATCCAGCAGAAGCTCGGGGATTATTTTTCCCCGGCCCAGGGCGGCCGTTTCACCAGCCGCGCGGTGGAAGAGACGCTTCTGAAGCTCGGAGAATGCGGCGCCGTCGGCATCGGTCAAAGCTCCTGGGGGCCGACGGGATTTGCTTTCGCGGAATCGCAGCTGGCGGCCGAGCGCATCGTCGCCGCCGCAGCCCTGCAGGGCACCGGCACCACGATCCGCATCGTCGCCGCCAGAAACGAGGGAGCGATGATCACGCGAAGGGCGGAACCGGTCGAATTCAAGCTGGAATACAGGAAAACGCTGTCAGGGAAGGCGCGGCAATGAGCCGGAAAACCATTCTCCATATGCTCACGCCATTGAGACAGATGAGCCCTTTCGACGTCAACATGGCTCTCGATGCGGGCTACGATCACGTCATTCCCTATACGGACGTGGCGCTCGCCGACGTGACCGGCCTCGTGCAGGACGCCATCTTTTCGCGCCCGCCGGATGCCGGCACCGCCACCGGTGTTTTCATCGCCGGACGCGATACGGTCCTGGCGCTCGACATGATCGACGCCGCGAAAAAGGCGATGGTGCCCCCTTTCGGGATTTCCGTCTTTGCCGATCCCGCCGGTTCGTTCACGACGGCGGCGGCAATGGTCGCCAAGGTCGAAAAGGCACTCGAGAAACTGCATGGACGTGGCCTTGCCGGAACGAAGGTGGCGATCTTCGGAGCGACCGGCGTCGTCGGCTATTGCACGGCCGTGATCTCCGCCAAGGAAGGCGCGGACGTCACTCTGGCGGGTCATGACGGGGTGAGCCGTGTCGGCAAGATCGCCGAAGCCATCAAGGCCCGCTTCGGCGTGACGGTGAAGGCGGCCGACGGCTCCACCGACGAGAGGAAGGCGGCATTGCTGCAGGAGGCCGAGGTCGTCCTGGCGGCCGCCAAGGCCGGGGTCAGGGTGATCACGGCTGAGCAACTCCGCTCCGCGACGAACCTGCTCGTCGCGGCGGATGTCAATGCCGTGCCGCCATCAGGGATCGAAGGTCTGGCGGTCAATGCGAAGGCCGACAAGCTGGGGGAAACATCGGCGACCGGCATCGGCGCTCTCACTATCGGCAATCTCAAATACAAGACGCAGTCCGGTCTGTTCAAACAGATGATGGGCACCGAAAAGCCGGTCGTCTACGATTTTCAGGATGCTTTCGCCCTTGCCCGCAGCATCGAAAAATAGCCCCGCCCTTCTGATCGCGGCCATTTCCGGCCGGTCACTTGCGGCAGCAGCGCGCCGCGCCGGCTACAGGCCGCTGGTGGCCGATCTCTTCGGCGATTCCGATACGGTTGCCCTGGCCGACCGCACCGCGCGGCTTCCCGGCAGCATACGCGACGGTATCGACGGCGAGAAAATCGCCGGCGCGTTGGCGGGCCTCGCACAGGACGAGGAACCGATCGCACTGATCTACGGCTCGGGCTTCGAGCGCCGTCCCGACGTCATCGATACGCTTGCCAAGACATTCCGGATTGCCGGAAACAGTGCCGCGACGATCCGCGCCGTCAAGGATCCGGCTGGTCTCTCCCGGCTCTGCTGGGATCTCGGCATCAGGCATCCGGCGATCCGGTTCTCGCCGCCGCTCCAGCAGGAAGGTTGGCTGACCAAGCTTGGTGGCGGCGCCGGAGGATCCCATGTCCGGCCGGCCGGAGCGCCCCTCGAAGACGGCTATTATTACCAGAAGTTCGTCGAGGGCTGCAGCATCTCGGCCCTGTTCCTGGCACAGGCGGGGAGTGCGCGCATCGTCGGTTTCAGCCGGCAGTGGTCCTCGCCCTCGCAATCCTCGCCGTTTCGCTATGGCGGTGCAGTGCGGCTCATGCGCTTCGATCGGGAAAAAAAGGCCGAGATCGCCTGCTGGCTCGACAGATTGACGAAACGCACCGGCCTTGTCGGTCTCTGCAGCGCCGATTTCATCGACGGGCCGGAGGGGCTGCACCTCATCGAAATCAATCCGCGACCGGGAGCCACGCTCGATATCTTCGACACTGAGGATGCACCACTGCTCGCCGCACATCTGAACGCCGTGCGGGGTGACGAGATCACGGTCCCGACTTATCGCGGCACGAGGGCTTCGGCGATCGCCTACGCGCCCTACGCCATGTCCCGTTTTCCGGACGTCGCTTGGCCGAGCATGACGGCCGATCACCAGAATCCCGGATCGGCGCTGAGCGCCGACGATCCCGTCTGCACCGTCCTGGCCGAGGCACGATCCGCCGCCGCCGCCGAGCGGGCCGTGAAACGTCGCGTCAATGAAATGGCGGAGCATTGGAAGGAGAGTTTCCAATGATGAACGGAAAAGCCTCTCTCAACAGAAACGCCCAGCGCATCGTCGATCAGATCGTTGCCGATGGCGAGCGGTTCGGCATCACCTACACGCGCGGCCCTCTGGGAGAACATCTGATCGATGCCGGCGCAGCCAGTCTCGGCGGGCTCGAAGTCGGGCTGCGGATGACGGAAATCTGCATGGGCGGTCTCGGGACCGTCTCCTTGACGCTCGACCGCAATAACGAAAAATGGCCGCTGAGCGTCACCGTCCATTCCTCGCAACCGGTCATTGCCTGCCTCGGCAGTCAATATGCGGGCTGGCGGCTTTCGCATGAGAAATATTTCGCCATGGGCTCCGGTCCCGCACGCGTGCTGGCGCGGGTGGAGCCGCTGTTCGAAGAGATTGCCTATAGCGAAACCGACGCTTCGACGTCGATCCTCGTGCTGGAAGCGGACAAACCGCCGCCGCCCGCCGTCGTCGAGAAGGTGGCGGTGGCGACAGGACTGCCGGCTGGCGCTCTGACCTTCATCTACGCGCCGACGCAAAGCCTTGCCGGCTCCGTGCAAATCATCGGCCGCTCCCTGGAGGTCGCCCTTCACAAAGCGCACAGTCTGCACTTCCCTTTGGATGCCATCGTCGACGGAGCGGGATGCGCCCCGGTTCCGGCACCCCATCCCGATTTCCTGCAGGCCATGGGGCGCACGAACGATGCCATCATCTATGGCGGACTGGTGCAATTGTTCGTCCGCGGCAGCGCGGCGGCGGCCCGCGAACTCGCCGATCAGTTGCCGAGCAACAGGTCACGCGACTACGGGCAGCCGTTTGCGGAAATCTTCAAGAAGTTCAACGGCGACTTCTATGCGATCGATCCGCATCTCTTCAGCCCGGCCGAGGTGATCGTCACGGCCGTCGAGACGGGCGACACCTTCCGCGCCGGCGAATGGAACGGTGAGATGCTGGAGCAATCTCTTGGCTGAACAGGTGGTGATGTCCGACAGGGTTCTCATTGTTTCCGACAAGCCGGACGGCCAGGTGAAACAATTGCGGCGCTCCTTCAAGGAGCTCGGTTCGGAAACGATCTTCTGCCCGCTCAGCGATATAGCATTCGATACGCGATATCCTTCGGGCATCGCCATCCCGACGCTGGACGGGGCTCTTCCGGCCGGCGTGATCGTCCGTTCCATTTCCGGCGGCACGTTCGAAGCAATCACGCGCCGTCTCGGCATTTTGCACGCCCTCGCCCATCTCGGCGTGCCGGTCTGGAATTCCGCCAAGGCGATCGAGCGGTGCGTCGACAAATCGACCACCACGTTTCTGCTTGCGACAGCCGGAATTCCGACGCCGGAGACCTTCGCCGTCGAAGGCCCCGACAACGCCAAGGCGATCGTCGAGCGCGAGGTGCCGCAGGGTCCGCTCGTGCTGAAACCCCTGTTCGGCTCGCAGGGACGCGGAATCCGGCTCGTCCGTTCGACTGCCGACCTGCCCGACCCCGACGACGTCGACAATGTCTATTACCTGCAGCGTCTCGTCGTGCGCAACGGACCGCCCTATCGGGACTACCGCATATTCGTCAGCAACGGCGAAGTTCTCGGCATGATGGGACGCTGCGCCGACGGCTGGATTACCAATATCGCGCGGGGAGCAAGGGCGGAACCCGTTGTCGGACTATTGCACCAGAAGCTCGAGGACCTTGCGCTCGCCGCCGCCGCAACGATCGGCACCGACTTCGCGGGTATCGATATCGTTCAGGGATGCGAAGGCAATCTCCTCGTGCTGGAGGTCAACAGCATGCCCGCCTGGGCCGGTTTGCAATCCGTCGTTCCCGTCCGCATCGCCGATTGCATCGCCCAGGCGATGGTCGAGCTTCTCGATCCCGCTGCTAAGGAAAGACCCGCCGCATGACGCTGACGCGGCAGCAGATCATGACCGCATATCTCGATGCCTGCCGGGCCGAGATCGAGGCGCTGAAGCCCGGCAACGTCCATCGCTTCGCGGACGGGCACCGGATGACTGCCGGTCAGTTCCTCGAAAGCGCCGAGGTCAGCGCGCCGCTGGTTTCCGAACCCTTTGCATCGGTCGGCCGGCGCGTGCTTACCGCAGTATCGGCGACGCGTGAAAGGGTCGGAACGAACACCAATCTCGGCATCCTCCTGCTTTGCGCCCCGCTCGCCAAAGCGGCGGAAAGCGCTTCGGCGCATTTCCGCGACGACCTGCGCCGGACATTGGATGAAATGGATGCGGAAGACGCCCGCGACGTCTTCGCCGCCATCCGGCTCGGCAATCCGGGAGGCCTCGGCAGCGCCGAAGAGCAGGATGTCCGGGAAGAGCCGACGGTATCGCTCCTCGACGCCATGGGCATGGCCGCCGACCGCGACATGATCGCGAGACAGTATGTGACCGGCTTTGCCGACATATTCGCCGGCGGCCTGTCCGCCTGGGCAGAAGCGAGCGAAAAGGGCGAAAAGGAAATGTGGCCGACGATCTTCGTCTATCTTCACTTCCTGTCGTCATTTCCCGACAGCCATGTCGGACGCAAGCACGGCATCGATCTCGCCGAAGAAATCAGAAAAGAGGCGGAGACGATACGCCGGATCGTGACGAAGGAGACGGACTTGTCGAGGCGGGAAAAGGCGCTGCTGGACTTCGACAAGCGGCTTAAAGACAAGGATATCAACCCCGGAACCTCCGCCGACCTCACGGTTGCGACGCTTTTTGTCTGCAACATGAACTTCGGCTTGCATAATTCCGACTTAAATGCTTGAATTTGATCGGCGAACAAATCTTACTCGCTGCTATCTGGCCAACCGACCCGATCAAAGGGTGCTGCGAACAAGGATAGCTGTCCATCGAGCCTCATGTCTCGTGTGGTACGGCTTCTTTGGACAAACGCATTTTTGACCACAGGGTACATGGGAGGAATTGGCCGTGGCAAAGATTAGCAAGGTAATGGTTGGTGAGTCTCTCGTTGGTGAGGGAAATGAAGTCGCTCATATCGATCTTCTGATCGGACCGCGCGGAAGCGCCGTGGAAACGGCATTCTGCAACGCACTTACGAACAATAAGGACGGGTTTACGTCGCTGCTGGCGGTCATCGCACCGAACCTGGCGTGCAAGCCCAATACGATATTGTTCAACAAGGTCACCATCAAGGGTGCAAAACAGGCCGTGCAGATGTTCGGCCCGGCGCAGCATGCGGTGGCAAAGGCAGTGCAGGACAGCGTTGCCGAAGGCATCATCCCCGTCGAGGAGGCCGATGACGTCTTCATCTGCGTCGGCGTCTTCATCCACTGGGAGGCCGAGGACGACGCCAAGATCCAGGATTATAACTACAGGGCAACGAAGGAAGCGATCGAGCGTGCGGTGACGGGCAAGCCGACCGCGGCGGAAGCAACCGCTCAGCGGGACTCCGTCAAGCATCCTTTCAGCGCTTAGACAAGAAGCAACCCCGCACAGAGCGAGCCCCCCGTGGAAACAGGTGGCCTGTTGCGCCGGTTGTCGAGGCTCTTAGGCTTCAGCAGCGCGCCATCTTCACGCGCGAACCGTTGAAGGTGGCAACGCTTCGGCTTCGGATCGAGAAAATGGAGCTGGGGTTTGGACAATTGGTCCTCTCCCCGCTCCAAAATCAACGTCATGCAAGGTTGATAAAACCGGGAGAAGGGGTAGGCCTCTTCTCCGGGATGTTCTCATTTGCCCATCAAGGCTGAGATCTCGGCACCGCCGAGCTCGCCACTATGTAACGACGTCGCAACAAGGGCGCCCGCGATGCCCATGTCGTGCAACCGTTCCAAGTCGTCCACATTGCGGACCCCGCCCGCGGCGATGATCTTGCGGTTTCCCGCGACATCCTTGATGGCCTGAAGGCGATCGAAATCAGGCCCGCGGCGAGCCCCCACCTTGTCGAGGGTCATCACGATCACCCGCTCCGGCCAGAAGCCAGGCTCTGAAAGGATAGCCGGCGGCCCCAGGAATGTATCGCCACGAAAATCGAGGGAGAGGATCAGTCTCGGATGCGTGCCGAACGCGCGAAGAACATCCGTATTCGCCTGACTTTCCGAACCGAGAACCGCGAAGGTCCGTGCATGGGCAAGCGCCTCTTCGACATCCCTTGCGCTTCGAAAGCCCGCATCGAGCCAGACGTCGGGCTTCGGTCGCAGATGAGACAGAGGATCGGCGGTCGCGAAAGCGCTCGAACCATTCTCGATCGCATCGAGATCGGCCACGTAGAAGACCGGGAACGGATGAACTGAACGCAACCCCTCGGCGACGCTTTCGATCGCCGAGGTCGGGCTGAGCGGCGTTTCGATGGGCTTGTAGGTTTCGCGCATGCCCATCTGCGCGCGCACCACATGGCCGTCTTTGACGTCGAGAACGGGAATGATAAGCAATGGTCGAACCTCTGCAAGAACGATGACTCACATGAAAGCCGGAATGGCGGGAGAAGAAAAGAACGTTATAGGCTGGGACATCGGCGGCGCGCACCTGAAGATGGCGCAGGCCGAGAACGGCCGGATTACGCATGCCAGCACCTTCAAGGCGTCGATGTGGCTCGGGCTCGATCAGGTGCGCGATGCGCTGAACCAGTTGCGGCCGCTTTTTCAGAGCAACAGCATCCATGTCTTCACGATGACGGGTGAACTGTCGGACGGCTTTCCGTCACGGGAAGCCGGTATCCGCGGCATCCTGGATTTCATCGGAACGGAGTTCGGCCGCGACGATATCCATATCTACGCCGGTCGTGCAGGCTTCGTCGATCTCCCTCGCGCCTATGATCTCGGTTCCGATATCGCCTCGGCCAACTGGCATGCGACAGCTGAATTGAGTGCCAAGACCACGAGCGAAGGCCTATTCGTCGACATGGGCTCGACGACGACCGACATCATCGCGTTCGGTGACGGAAAGCTCCGCAACACCGGCTATTCCGATGCGGAGCGCCTGCTGACCGGCGAGCTCGTCTATACCGGCTTCACGCGCTCGGCGCTGATCGGCATCGCCGAACGGGTTCCGGTGCGCGGCACGATGACGCCGCTGATGAACGAGTATTTCGCCAACACCGCCGATCTCGGCCGCATTCTCGGAACGCTGGACGAGGCCGACGACCATTATCCCGCCGCCGACCGCAGGGCCAAGTCGCTTGCCGGATCCGTCGGGCGCATCGCCCGCATGGTGGGACGCGACAGCGCCGATCTCGACGAAGGCGAATGGATCGACATCGCCCGCTGGTTCAGCGAGCACCAGTTGCGGATGATCTACGACGGCGCGTTCATGGTGGCCGCCAATGCCAGGCTCGACCCCACCGCACCGGTCGTTGGCGCGGGGATCGGCCGCCCGCAAATCATGCAGCTCGCCAAACGCCTGGAGCGGCCTTACGTCGATTTCGGCACCCTCATCGCGGCAGCCTCGGAGGAGGCGCGGAACCAGGCCGGCAAGGCCGCACCCGCCGCTGCCGTCGCCCTGCTCTGGTTCGCGCGCGGAATGTCTTAACGACGGTTTCTCGATCGGCCGCCTCAATGCGCGGCGCGGTGCGCGTTCACCCGTTCCATCAGCCAATCCCAGGCCTGCCGCTCGTCCGGGCCTGCGGTCTTCTCGATCGCGATCGTCAGGTAGGCGATCTCGGAATCGATCTTTTCCTTCGGCAGCATGTGCAGCCTGCTCACCAGGATCGCAAGTTCGAGGACGGCCGCCTTGGCCCGGTTCATCCCGGTGAAGGGTGCATGCATGGCTTCGGCGACGACCTTGCAGAAGAAGCGCGGGCGCAGTTCGTCCTGCTTGACCGACACGACCTGCAGAACCGAATGGCTGAGCGCCGCCGCCAGACGCGGTACGGGGCAGCCCTCTACCGCAACAACCGGCCAATCCCGCCGCCCGGTGAGACAGCCCGCGAAGATCCGCATGTCGTCCGTATAGTTGGCGACGGCAAACGGGACGGCGGTGAGGTTTTCGAGCGTGGTGGAGGGCCGGAACGGCGCGATGATCCATCCGTCATCCTGCGCGATGATCCCGAGCGGCGCGATATGCACGCGGCCTTCGGCGCTCACCGTCGTCACGATCGTTTCCCGAATGAAGGTCATGGGCCTTCCTTCTTCGCCTTGAGCGTATGCCCGGCCTCGGCGAGGCGGGTGCGATCCTCGCCTGTCCGCGGACTTGCCACGCCCCAGGCAAGCGGCTCGTCCTGCGAATAACGCTTGCCCAGCTTCCAGGCGATCTCCGCCTTCATCAATTCCGCACCGAGGTAAAAGGCATGCGCCCCGTCCTGCGCCACATTGAGGGAGGGAAAGAGATCGAAGGCATCCTTGGCCGTCCAATGCCCCTGATTGCTGAAGACATGGATGCCGTCCGGTGCGGTCATGATGCGAAAATTGGCGTCGCGCACGGTGTTGGCCAACGCATCGATATCCGCAATGCTGCTGGTGAAGGGCGAGCGGTCGTGGATCTGCAGGAGGCCCGCGTCGTAGCCGCGCGGCAACGCATGATCGTTCTTCGCGGCAAACATGATCCGCCGCGCCCTGTCATGCTCCTCCACCGTGCGCACCGTATGCGGGCTGACGTTGACGACCAGCACGTTGGCGATTGCGAGCTCCGAACAGAGGCCCGCAAGAACGGCCGTGACCCCTGACGAGTCCGCATCGGTCAATTCGGTCAGGTTGCCGGTGCCCATCATCATTTCCACAGCCGGCCAGCGGCGGCGGGCCTCGACGAAGCGTTCCAGAGAAGCGGCAAAACCGAAATGAATGGGGTCGAGAACCGGATCGGCAATGAAGGATATCCCGGCTTTCTGCGCCGCATCGATGGCACGTCCGAGAGAGTCGAGATCGCCGGGCACGGCCGGAACCAGGACCGGCGTGACCTCATAACGGGCGGCGATATCGATGGTCTTCTCGTTGAGGCTCAGGAGATAATCGACGCCGGAGCGGGAGGCGAGTTCCAGCTCATCGGGGTTGGCCGAGTCGACGCTGACCGACAACCCTTCGGCCTTGAGCCGCCCGATCGCCTCCGCCAGATGGGCGAAGGGCGTGTCGGGAAGACAGCCGAGATCGATCACATCCGCACCGGCGTCCGCAAGGGCTTTGGCTCGTTGCAGCAAGGCTTCCAGCGAAAGGATCGATGCGTCGACGATCTCGGCGAAGATACGCATGTCGTGTCGCGAGAGATCGGGCGGCTTTCCTGCGCGGCCGAGATAGGCAGGCAGATCCGCAACCTCGTCCGGCCCGCGGACGAAAGGCATGCCGAACGTGTCGCTCAACCTTTCCAGATGCCCCCTGAAGCGTCCGGGCAGCACCACCCGGTCCGCCTTCAACGGCCGGGGCAGGCGCCGGCTGACGATCTCTTCCGTCATCAGGGCGGCGACCTTCACGCCGATATCGATGATCTCGTAAGTGAATGGCGTCGCTCCCAACCCGGCGAGAACGTTTTCGAGCCTGGTCTTTGCCAGGTGCCCGGTCAGGAAGACGAGATGTTCAGCCACCGCTCTCGACCACTTCTTTCCGGCGCGCCACCGCCAGTTTCAAATCGGCAAAGGATTCGACGACTTCGGTGTATTCGAAGGTCTTGAGACGTTCGGTGTTCTCCAGATCGATCGGCCGGGGATAGACTTTCACCATGCCGTGCGGCGCCATCGTCTCCAGTTCCGGCGCGGTATCGCAGGCGAAGACGATCGACGGAAGACGGCATTTGCCGGCCTGCGCATAGACGTTCGTGGCGATCGTGTCGGAAATGCCCGCCACGCATTTGGCGACGGTGTTCGACGTGGCAGGCGCGATCACCACGCTATGGTAGACGCCGTGATAGAATTCGCCGACCGGAACCGCGCTTGCCGTCTTGTCGTGGAGCACGCGCGTCGTATCCGAAAAGTCGAGCTTCAATCCGTACATCCTGAGAACCTCGTCCGCGGCCTTCGTCACGAAGACATCGCAATGGTCGAGTGAGCGGATCAGCTCGAAACATTCGACGAAGAAGTGGCCCGATCCGGTCAGGACCCAGGCCCAGCGCGGCGTATGGAGCCGCGTCATCGGCGCTCCCCTCCTCCGGCCGCCGCGCGCATTCTCATGCGAGACCCCGGTATGCGGCTCATGGGCAGCTCCGCCAGCTGCGAACGCAGCGACGATGGTCCGGAAATGTACAAGCTTGTCTCCTCCCCAAGCAGTTCCGGCAGCATGGCATCCACCACGCCCTTGTCAACCAGCGCTTGCAGACCCTCCGAAAAGTCTTCCGGATCGACCTGCTTGCACAACAGGAGATGCCGGCTGCCGATCTGCCCGCACAGCCAGGCGGCAAGCGAATCGGATGTGATGTCCCAGGATGGCGCGATGTCGGCATTGCGGGTCATCTGCGACGGAAGCCATACCGGCACTCCGCCTTCCGCCAGGATCGTTTCGAGATCATCGAGCGAACGGGCCGGCTGAAGGCGCGGATGCCGTTCCGCGATCACGATGCCGAATTGCTCCATGGCGAGAATGGCCATCTCATGCGCTGCGGCATCCGAGAAATGCATCTCCTTTTGCGAGGAGCGCACCTGGTCCGCGAACGGCCCGCCGCCCGGGACGATCACCAGCGGCAGGGTGGCCGAGGCCAGCACGGCAATCCATTGCTCCATCTCGATGCGGCCGGCCGTACTTCCTCCAAGCTTGACGACCAGCGGCGTCATCCCGCTTTCCTTCCTCCGTCGGCTGAGGCCACGACCCGAAGCGGGTTGGACGACCGGGCGCTTTCCCTTTTCCGCTCGATCTGCACCCCGACGCCACCCGGCCCGAGCTCCAGTTTCTCGACCCGGACGACCACCCGGGCCACTCTCGGATTTTCAAGGATGAAGGCGGCCGTCTGCTCGGCGAGCGTTTCGACCAAATCGACATGCCCATGGCTGACGATGGAGCGGATGCCGTCCATGATGAGGTCGTAGGACACGATTTCATGCATGTCCTTCGGATCGCGCGTAACGCGAAGCACGTCCGCCGTCACATCGAACCGCACCTTCTGCGGCTTGCCGTGTTCGAAACTATAGGCGCCGATATCGACAGGCAGGACGAAATCCCGCACGAAGATCTGATCCGTGCCGAGATCGCCGTCAGCCGGGCCGGGGAAATATCCGCGTGCCGCCAGGAGTTCGAGGCTGGCGCCGGAGGGCTTTTCGACAGGCCGTTCCCCGGGAATGAGAGCGCGGATCTTTCCCGCCGCCTCGGCATCGATATCACCGTTTCTGGCAAGATCCTTGCAGAGAGCACCCCGGAAACCGAGGAAATCCGGCTTTCCCGGCAACAATCGCGGAATGTCCGGCGCTTCCAGCGATCCCGCAAGACCCGTCATCAATCCGTGCCGCCGTCCTTCGTCCACAAAGTCCGAGGCCTCGTCAGGCGGCATATGGTCCAGCAATCGTCCCTTCGATTTGTCGTTGGTATCCAGCATGATGCCGTAGAAGCCGGCTTTCGCGAACGATGTCATGGCGTTCTCCTCATATCGATGATCGGCAAAAAGGACGGCTATCAGTCTTTTCCGGCCGGCAATGTCCGCCAGCGCCTCCACACCCGCCGCGATGCGATACGGCGGAAGAAATCCGATCTTGATGAAATCCACCGCCGTGGCGGCCACCTCCTCGACCCTTGTCCTGAGGGCCGCCGGGTCACCGGAAAATTCTCCACAGGCGGCACTGACGGGCCGTCTGCCGGAGACGAAGGCGACCACGTCCGTGATTTGCCGGATGTCTGCCGATCCGAGCGCGCCGCGCGCCGGATCCTTGAGGTCGATGATGTCCGCCCCCGCCTGCAGAACGATCTCCGCCTCTCGGCGATTTTGGACACTGGCCAGCATCAACGTCATAGGATCACTCCCCATGCACAGCATCTTTTCCAGCCGGGGCGAGAAAAGCTGAGTACAAGTATTGAGTTTATCGGGGATTTGGGTACAAACATAGTGGGCACCTTATCTGTACAGCGCAGCCGCCTTCACCGAAGGCCGGCGCGGAGCGTGGTATGACCATGAAGAGTACGGTGCCGGATACTCTTGTATTTTTTGTCGCTTGTTTTTTCCTGCTCGTCAATGCGCCGCACCCCATGGCGCAGCAGAATCCCGCCGCCAAGCCCGTAACGGAAATCCGCATAGGCTATCTCAGGGCCTACGAGCCGCAGCTGGCGCTCTCGGTCCTGGACATACCGCCGGAGGATGAGGGCGTCGCCGGGGCCAACGTCGCCATCAACGACAACAATACAACCGGAAGGTTTCTCGGCCAGTCCTTCAGCCTGGACGTGGTCCGGACGAAACGGGAGGAGGATGTCGTCCCGGTGTTCAGGGACATGCTGGCGCGCGGCGAGAAATATGTGCTGACCGATATCTCGGCAAAACAGTTGCTCTCCATCGCCGACCTCGCCAGGGAGAACGGCGTGCTTCTCTTCAACGTGGGCTCGACGGACGATGTCCTGCGCGAGCAGGAATGCCGCTCCAACGTCTTTCACACCGCGCCGACCCGCACCATGCTGGCCGACGGCCTGGCGCAATATCTGGTCTGGAAGCGGTGGCGCAATTGGGTCCTCCTCTATGGTTCTCACGAACCGGACCGGCTCTTTGCCGATGCGATCCGGCGGGCGGCCAAGCGCTTCGGTGCCAAAATCGTCGAGGAACGGCTCTACGAGGATACCGGCACGGCTCGCAGAACCGACAGCGGCGTCGTTCAGGTCCAGCGGCAGATGCCGGTCTTCACGCAGAACCTGCCGGAACATGATGTCGTCGTCGTCGCCGACGAGAGCGAGGTCTTCGGCAGCTATGTCCCCTTCCGGACCTGGGATCCGCGGCCGGTCGCCGGAACGGCGGGCCTCATCCCTTCCTCCTGGCATCCGGCCAGCGAGCAATGGGGCGGCTCGCAGATCCAGGGCCGTTTCGAGAAGGCGTCCGGGCGCCGCATGCTCAGCAAGGACATGCAGGCATGGACGGCGGTCCGCATCCTCGGCGAAGCGGCGACACGGACGAACAGCAACGACACCGCAAAGATCGAAGCCTTCATAAAGGACGAGAATTTTTCGCTGGCCGCCTTCAAGGGACAGAAGGTGAGCTTCCGCCGGTGGAACTGGCAGCTCCGCCAGCCGGTCTTCCTCGGCGACGGACGCGGAGTGATCTCCACGTCGCCGCAAGAGGGGTTTCTTCATCAGTTTTCCGAACTCGATACATTGGGAGTGGATCAGCCTGAAACAGCCTGCAAACTGAACTAAAAACGGGATTGGGAGGAGAGAATGCGCAGACATGCTTACCTGCTCGCGGGAGTCGTCGCCGCCGTCATCGATGCGGCGCCGTCATGGGCAAACGCCGTCTATGTCTCGAACGAGAAGGACAATACCGTCACGGTCGTCGATTCGAAGACGATGGAGGTGACGAAAACAATCGACGTGGGACAGAGACCACGCGGCATCACGATTTCCCACGACGGGAAACATCTTTACGTCTGCGCCAGCGACGACGATACCGTCGAGATCATCGACACGGCGACGCATCAGATCATCGGCACGCTTCCGTCCGGTCCCGATCCTGAGCTTTTCGTCCTCTCCCCTGACGGCAAGACGCTTTACGTCGCCAATGAGGACGACAATCTCGTCACCGTCATCGATGTCGAGAAGAAAAACGTGATCACAGAAATCCCGGTCGGCGTGGAGCCCGAGGGCATGGGCATCAGTCCTGACGGCAAGACGATGGTGAACACGTCCGAAACCACCAACATGGCGCATTTCATCGACACGTCGACCCATGAGATCGTGGCCAACGTGCTCGTTGATTCCCGCCCGCGCTTCGCCGAGTTCAAGCCGGACGGCTCGCAGGTCTGGGTATCCTCGGAGATCGGCGGCACGGTCTCGGTCATCGACAACACTTCGAGAGAAGTCGTCAAGAAGGTCACGTTCGAAATCCAGGGCCTGCGCTCGGAAGCGATACAGCCCGTGGGCGTGCGGATCACCGCGGATGGCAAGAAGGCCTATGTCGCCCTCGGCCCGGCCAACCGGGTAGCCGTCGTCAACACGGAAACCTACGAGGTCGAAAAATACATCCTCGTGGGCCAGCGTGTCTGGCAATTGGCGTTCACGCCGGATGGTAGCAACCTGATCAGCACCAACGGCCTTTCGAACGACATCACCTTCATCGACACGGAGAGCGATGAGCCCATCAAGTCCGTCACGGTCGGCGCATTGCCCTGGGGCGTGACGGTCGCACCCAACTGATCCGCATTTCGATTTTCAACGGGAGGAAAACATGTCGAAATTCACAGTCATTGCTTTTGCTGCACTCGTCAGCGCTCTTTCCATGCAGAACCAGGCCTTCGCCCAGGCCGCCGACAAGGACGATGACGACGATGATGCGCCCAAGGTCACGCGGGCGAGCCAGAACGTGCCGGAACTGATCCTCGGTTCAAAGGACGACAACTTCGCCGTGAACCAGAAGGATTTCGAACTCATCTCGGGACAGGGCTACCGGTGGAAAATCACGTCCGCGGCCGGGCTCGAATACAAGTTCATGACCGATCTGTTCCGCAATGTCTGGATGAACCAGATCGTCATCAACGACCTCGAAGTTCATATGAACGGCGCACCGGCATGGCTGGAATTCGATGCCGAAGGAACGATCAACATCCAGTTCACGACGGTGCGGCCGGGCGAATATACATGGTCGGTTCCAGACCTGGCTGACAAGGGAATGACGGGCAAGATCATCATCAAGTAGCCATCCCGGAAGGCAATTCGATGAAGCTGCAATCCCGTTTCACGGAGAAACCCAGGAACGAGGAGAGAGCGGCGGTCGCCGCTCTCGAACTCGCGTCCGTCAGCTACAGCTATGGGCAGCGCAAGGCGCTCGACAATGTCTCGTTTTCCATAGAACCATCGCGGTTTACTGTCCTCCTGGGGCTGAACGGCGCCGGCAAGACGACGCTCTTCTCGCTCGTCAGCCATCTCTTTTCGCCTCGCACGGGAAACATCCGCGTCTTCGGCCAGGATATAAACCGGAACTCGGGCCCGGCGCTCAGGCGTCTCGGCATCGTATTCCAGGCCCGCACCCTCGACCTCGATTTGAGCGTCCGGCAGAATCTCCTCTATCATGCTTCGCTCCACGGCATCGGAACGCGCGTCGCACGGCAGCGTATCGACGAGCTTCTTCAATCCATCGACATGACCGACCGCATCGAGGAAAAGGTGCGCGGCCTTTCGGGCGGACAGGTGCGGCGCGTCGAGATCATTCGCGCCCTGCTGCATCGGCCTTCCCTGCTTCTGCTCGACGAAGCGACGGTGGGCCTCGACATCAAGTCGCGCGCGACCATCCTGAAAGACATCCGCGCGCTCGTTCAACAGAACGGGATCAGCGTGCTCTGGGCGACCCATCTGATCGACGAGGTCGGCCAGGCGGATCAGGTCCTCGTTCTCGACAAGGGAAGGCTCGTCGCCGACGGCCAGGTCTCGGCCATTCTTTCCGAGACCGGCGCGGAGACGATCAATCAGGCGTTCTCGAAACTGACCGGCATCACAGACATGAATGTCCGGGGAGGAAGGCCATGACCGACGCGGCCGGAACATTCGCCGGTTCATCGCCGGAGAAATGGAGAAGTTTCACCCCGATCCAGTATCTCGTCTGTCTCAGAGGCATTCTCCAGCGCGAATGGCTGCGATACCTCTCGCAGAAGGAGCGCTTCATCTCTTCGCTCGTCCGCCCCCTGCTCTGGCTCTTCATATTCGCGGCCGGGTTCCGGCAGGTGCTCGGCGTCTCGATCATCCCGCCCTACGAGACCTACGTCCTCTACGAGGTCTACATCACGCCGGGATTGTGCGGCATGATCCTTCTCTTCAGCGGCATGCAGTCCTCCCTGTCGATGGTCTATGACCGGGAGATGGGCAACATGCGCATTCTGCTCGTCAGCCCCTTCCCCCGCTGGTTCCTGCTGGTCTCCAAACTTCTGGCCGGCGTCGCCGTTTCACTCCTTCAGGTCTATGCCTTCCTGGCGATCGCCTGGTTCTGGGATGTCAAGGCGCCGGTCGAGGGCTATCTCTTGATCCTGCCCGCCCTCTTCTTCTCCGGGTTGATGCTCGGAGCACTCGGCATGCTGCTGTCATCCCTCGTCAAGCAACTGGAGAATTTCGCAGGCATCATGAATTTCGTGATCTTTCCCATGTATTTCGCCTCCTCGGCGCTCTACCCGCTCTGGCGGGTTCAGGAGGCGAGTCCACTGCTCTACAAGATCTGCGTCCTGAACCCCTTCACCTATGCGGTCGAGCTCATCCGCTTCGCCTTTTACGGACGTATCGAATGGACGTCGCTGATCGTCGTGCTGGCCGTCACGCTCGCCCTGCTCGGCGGGGCCATTCTGGCCTATAATCCCGCCCGTGGTCTGACCGTCCGCAAGCAGGATATGGGAGGAAGCCAATGAGCCGATATCTTTCCGCGATCGCAATGCTCGCAACGCTGTCCGCCGCATCGATGGCTGAGGCCGCGGCCAATACCGATCCCGAATGGCCTTGCATTCAGCGCAAGGTGCCCGAGCTTTCGATCGGCCAGGTGTGGACCGGCGAGGAACTTCCCGAAACGGCCAAACAATGGGACAAGGACCCGCGGGTGTCCGATCTCGCCGCCGAACTCGTCAAACGCAGCAATCCGATCGAGAATGCCCGCAAGCAGATTTCGGACTATGCCGTGACCCTGCCGAAGGATCAGGTGCATGAAAAGCTGGAGCAGCTTTTCATGGGCGTGTTCGACAAGATCAACATAGAGCGCGGCCAGATCATCTCCGGCATTGCACGCTATGCCGAAAGGCAGAGGCAGCTTGCCGCCGATCTCAGAAAGAGGGCGGCGGAAGTCGACAAGATGCGCACCGCGGCCGATACCGATCAGACACAGCTTGCCAGGCATAACGAACAGCTGACATGGGAGACGCGCATCTTCGAAGAGCGGGTCCAGTCGCTCACTTATGTCTGCGAGGTCCCGACGCTCATCGAGCAGCGGCTCTACAGCCTCTCCAAGATCATCGGCGAGGTCATGCAAAAAGAGTGACATTGAGACCTGTGGCGGCGAATGCCCGTCGCCGCCACGACGCGATCTAACCCTCAGCTCTGCGAGCGATAGAACTTCCGCGATGCCTCGTGGATAGGCCAGGGATGCACCGTCGCGCCGACGAAAACCTGCCGGTGGCGTTCGACATTCGGCTTGCTCGTGCCTCCGTTCGGCTCACCCCATATCACATCCACAACTGTCTCGGGCGTGGCGAACTCCTCCGGAAGAATGGCAAGCGAAATCCAGGCCCTTTCGTTGGAGGAGAAGACCGGGCTGATCGAAATGCCGATATCCTTGCCGTCCACTTGGACGCGGTCATAGGGGTGCGTCGCATAGTAGGCCGACGGCATTTCCATGTATTTCGGTGGATCGCCGTCTTCCATCATGCCGCCGAACACTTTCAGGATGTCGTCCCTCTCCCAGACCAGCGTCACCTTGCGGCGGTGGGGCCCGTTCGCCATCTTCTCCAGCGCATCGCGGCCGATGAAGTCGTGGTCGAACTTGACGACACGGCCGTAATCAAGATCCCAAGGGGTCAGGTAATAATCCTCGATCCGTTCACTGGAGAAGCTGCCGCCGAGCGAGGAGACGCCTTCGAAACTGTTGACGGCGAGCCATTCGCGGTAAGGCTTCATCTTCTCGCCCGTATAGATCGCCGGCAGCGGCGACGGCACCCAGCCGGATTCGGCAGCCGCCGAGGAATAGGCACGCGCACCGACCTGCTTCAGCCCGAATTCCTTCCCGGCTTCGAGCAATGCGGCCTTCACCTTGGCGCCGTCCTCGAACGGTCCCCAGAGCTCCAGGCCCTGCGCGCCGCCCATGCCGTGGGAAAGCGTGCGCGCCTTGCAGCCGGCAATGGTGATCTCGCCCATGTTGAAGAATTTCGTCGTCAGCGGCCCGCCGTCATTGACCTTTTCGAGCAGCTGCAGCGCATTCGGTCCCTGCACTTCGTAACGGTAAGTCTTGCGCGGCTTGTCCGGATTGTCGAGCTTGCGCTCGTCGCGCTCGACCGTGACGTTATAGCCGCCAGTCTCCGCATGGTACTGGATCCAGTTCGGCAGGACCGGACGCCCGACGATATTGAACTCGTCGTCTTCCAGACCGAAGATGATCGCGTCGCCGATGACATAGCCGTCGTGGTTGCAGCAGACGATCTGCTTGGCCTTGTTGCGGCCGAAATTGGCGAAACTGTTGACCGCAAGATCCGAGACGAGTTTCAAAGCATCGGGACCGCGGACATAAAGATCGGTCATGTGGAAGGACTGGTCCATCAGCGCCGCGCTCTGCCGCCAGGCCTGCTGCTCCTCTATCCAGTTGGTGAATTCCGGAGGAACCGGGAACTGATACCGCCCCGTCTGCGCGTTCTGCAGCATGGTGACGGGATTGCCTGCCGCTTTAATTCTGTCCTCAAGAGTTTTCATCTTGCTCCATCCACTTCTGGTTTCGATTGCAGAGAAAAATCACGCACTCTCGGCGCCGAGCCCGATCAGCGCCTCCATCAAGTCCGGCGCGGCCTTGAGCTCGCGGCTCGATCCGCTCCAGGAGACGCGGCCGCGATCGAGCACGATCGCCGCCTCGGCCATTTCGAGCGCCAGGTCGACATGGTGCTCGACAACGATGGAGGCAATCGCGCCTTCGGTGCGGATGCGGTTGATCGCATCGACAAGGAGATCGACGATGACCGGAGCCAGTCCCTCGAACGGCTCGTCGAGCAGGAGCAGGGACGGGTTGCCGGCAAGCGCCCGGCCCATCGCCAGCATCTGCTGTTCGCCGCCGGAAAGCTGACCGCCGCCATTGCTGCGCCGTTCGTAGAGCCGCGGGAAGAGATCGTAGATGCGTGCAATGGTCCACTCGCCGGGCCGCGCCGCGACCTTGAGATTTTCCTCGACGGTGAGCGAACGGAAGATCTCGCGCTGCTGCGGCACCAGGGCCATCCCCATCTGATTGCGATGATGCGGCTGCATCGCGCTGACATCCTTCCCCTTGAAGACGATGCGGCCGCCGGTCCGCGCGGTCAGGCCCATGATCGTCTCGATCAGGGTTGTCTTGCCGACGCCATTGCGGCCGAGCAGCGCAAGGGTGCTCTTCCGAGGCAGCGAAAACGACACGTCGTGCAGTACGCGGACGGTGGCGTAACCCGAACCGACGGTCTCGACGGAAAGAACCTTATCCATGGCGCCGCCCCAGATAGACATCGCGCACACGCTGGTCCTTGCGCACCGCCTCCGGCGTTCCGGTGAGCAGCACCCGCCCGTCGACCAGAACGGTGATCGTCTCCGCGAAGCGGAACACCAAGTCCATGTCGTGCTCGATGATGAGCACCGAGACCGTGTCCGGCAGCCCCTTCAGGAGGTCTAGCAACATCTCGACGTCCTTGGCTGCAAGCCCGGCCGCTGGCTCGTCAAGCAGCAGCACGTTCGGCCGAAGTGCGAGCGCCAGCGCCACCTCGACGATACGCTGCCGGCCATAGGACAGGTTTGAGACCAGCCGGTCGGCGGTATCGGCGAGATTGAGGCGCAAGAGATGCTCCTCGATCCGCGCAGCCAACCCGGAATCCTTGCTGATATTGCCGAGGACCCGCGCATCCGCCCCGTCATGGGCGGTCATGGCCAGCGCCACGTTCTCTGCAACCGTCATCGTCGAAAAGAGGGAATTGATCTGAAAGGTGCGGGCAAGCCCTCGCTTCACCCGCTCCGCCTGGGAAAGGTTGCCGATCTCACGGCCTTCGAGCATGATCTCCCCGCCGCTCGGTTTCAGGACGCCGGTGATCAGGTTGACCAGCGTCGATTTGCCGGCGCCATTCGGACCGATCAGCGCATGGCGCGCGCCGGCGGCCAGAGTGAGCGATACGTCCCTCGTCACCTCCAGCCCGCCGAAGGCCTTTTTCAGGTTGCGGATCTCCAGCGCGAGGCTCATGACTTGCGCTCCCGGCCACGAAGTTGCTGGGTCAGTGCCGAGAAGCGCCCGGCGATGCCGTCCGGTGCCAGCCAGACGGTGAGAACGATCAGGCCGCCGAGGATGAAGAGCCAGTTGAACGGGTCGATGGCGGCGGCGCGGTCGGACAGCACGACAAACACGATCGAACCGATCACCGCGCCGTAAAGCCGGCCGATGCCGCCGAGGATCAGCACGATCAGGACATTGCCCGAGAGCGTGAAGGCAAGCGTGTTGAGCCCGACGAGCTTGGTCACCTGGGCCGAGAGCGCTCCCGCGATACCCGCAAGCGCGCCGGAAATCGCATAGAGGAGAACAAGGCGGTTCAGCACCGGCACGCCGAGCAATTGCATACGCTGCGCGTTGGCGCGGATGCCACGGGCGGTGAGGCCGAAATTCGAGTTGGCGACGATCCGCGCGATCAGGAAGACGATGATGAAGATGCTGACGCTATAGACATAGGCTGTCCGGCCGAAGAGATCGAAGCGGAACAGGCCGAAGACCGGATCGATCCGGTAGCCGCTGAGGCCGTCGTCGCCGCCGGTGACCGCGCGCATGCTGTTGGCGAACTCGTGCACCATGGTGGCGCAGGCGAGCGTCAGCATCACGAGCGTCAGTCCCTTCGCCCTCAGCACCACGACGCCGCTGACGATGCCGAAAATGCCGGCCGCGATTGCCGCCACCAGCAATCCGGAGATCGGCTCCTGCCAGACATGCAGCGCATAAAGTCCGGCCGCATAGCCGCCGATGCCGTAGAAGACCGCATGGCCGAGCGTCTCGATGCCGCCATAGCCAAGGGCAAGGTCGAGCGAGATCGCGAAGATGATCATGATCGCCACCTGCGTCGCGAGCGGCAGATAGCCCGGCAGCAGGTAATAGACGGCGACGAAAACGACGAGCATGACGATTTCGAACCAGCCGAAACGGTGGGTCCTGAGCGCCGAACGCATCTCCGGAAATGAGGCTCGGATGGTATTGTCGGGCTCACGCATTTTGGAAAAACCCCCTCGGCCGGACCAGCAGGAACGCAAAGACCGTGACGTAGATCACGAAGCCGCCGAACTCCGGCACAAAATAGCGCCCGAACGTGTCGATCAGCCCGAGCGCCAGCGCAGCGACCAGCGATCCCTTCAGGCTTCCGAGACCGCCGACCGTCACGACCATCAGGACCAGGACGAGATATTTGAGTGCGTAGAAAGGTTCGAGCGGCAGCATCTGGGCGCCGAGCACGCCGCCGAGCGCCGCCAGCCCGCAACCGGCCGCGAAGGCGACCGAAAGCAGCCGGCCGACATCGATCCCCGAGGCCCGAGCCATACGCGGATTGTCGATAGCGGCGCGCAGCTTGGCACCGAACATCGTCCACTCGAAAGTCGCCCAGAGAAGCACTGCGACGCCGGCGCTGACCGCGACCAGAAAGATGCGGTATTTCGAAATGCTCAGTCCGCCGGCCAGCCAGACGCCGTTCAGAGCCTCCGGCACCGGAATGTTCTGCATCAGCGAGCCGAAGATCAGGTTGATCGTCGCCACCATCAGATAGGTGAGGCCGAGCGTCATCAGAATCTGGCCGAACTCATGCGTCCGGTAGACGACCCGGTAGATCGTCTGTTCGAGCAGGTAGCCGACCGCCATGGTGAAGAGGATGGCGATCGGCACGGCGACCAGCAGAGTCAGGCCCATCCACGAGGTCAAGGCCAGCGCCGCATAACCGCCGATCATCGCGAAACCGCAATGTGACAGGTTGACGATGCGCATGATCCCGAGCGTGACGGTGAGGCCCGACGCGATGAGGAACAGGATCATTCCGTAGGACGCGCCATCTATGAACAAGGATAACAAGGTCGATAGCGACGGCATCGATCTACCCGCTCGTTCGAATTCAACGATCGTTCGGCCCGGATCGGGGCCGGCTCAAGTGTCCAATCCGGTCTATTTTCCGGCCGGCCTATTTTTCCGGATTGAGTTCCTTCCACGGATCCTTCACCGCCTCCTGGGTGGCGAGCGTCCTGTTGTAGAGCACGCCGTCGGCGCGCTTTTCGACCACCCTCAGATAGACGTTCTGGATGATGTCGCGGGTATTGGCGTCGATGGTGACCGGACCGCGCGGGCTCTGGATCGTCAGGCCCTTGATGCTGTCCATCGCAGCCGTCCCATCCTTCTCGCCCTTGGTCGCCTCGATCATGTGATAGACGAGCGCAAGGCCGTCATAGGCGGCGACGGTCGCGAGATTGGGCAGGCCCTTCGCGCCGTATTTCTTCGTCAGCGCCTCGACGAAGGCTTTGTTTTCCGGGTTGTCCTGATAGGGACTGTAAGTGAAGACCGAATGGATGCCGACGGCGGCATCACCCAGCGCCGGAAGATCGGTTTCCTGCACCTCGGCCCCGACATAGACATCGATCCCCGCCTTCAGGAGACCGCGATCCACATAGGCCTTGAGGAAACCGACGGACATCGGCCCGACCGGCATGAAGACGAGCGCCACATCCGGCTTGGCTTCCTGGATGCGGAGCAGATAGGTCGAGAAATCCGTCGTGCCGAGCGGCACCTTGATCTCCTCGAGGATCTTTCCGCCCTTCTTCTCGAAGCCGTAGCGGAAGGAATCGAGCGCGTCCTTGCCCGGAGCATAATCGGCCGAGACGATGACGGCGGTCTTCTTGCCCTGATCAAAGGCATATTCGCCCGCCGGTGCCGCCACCTGCCACTGGGTGAAGCCGGTACGGGTCAGGAATTCCGAAGCGCGCGTCACGGACGACGTACCGGAATTGAGATTGATGATCGGGACTTCCGCTTCCGTGGCGATATCGGCGACCGCCAGGATGGTCGGCGTGAATTCGAGCCCGATGATATACTGGACGCCATCGCGGACGACGAGTTCCTGGGCAAGCTGCTTGGCGCGGGCCGGCTCGTTGCCGCCGACGTCGCGATAGATCAGCTCGACGTCATGGCCGGCCGCCTTGCTTTGATGCTGTTCCTGATAGAGATCGAGCGCGTTGCGGAACTGCACGCCCCAGGAGGCGTAAGGGCCGGAAAACGAGCCGAGGATGCCGACCTTGATCGTGTCCGCCATGGCCTCGGCCGACAGGACCATGCCCGCGGCGAAACACACCATACCGACGAAATGTTTGAATCTGCCTGGAAATTCCATGAGGTCTCCTCCCCTCAATGTTCAAGACATAGCTCTTCGTTGCGGCTGCTCGCGCAGCCGCGGATATTCGCAGATCGAGATTCGTATTCCTCCCGCAAGCACCTCTCACCGTCACCTGCACCAGCAGGCTACGACATTTCGAGTTGGGATACAATAACGAAATTATATGGAGAAACTTGGCCAATTTAATGCAAAATAATTGCATTAACGCATAGTTTGGATGCAAACCTTATGATTGCTTATCCTTGTCCCGAAGGAATTCGTCGATGTTGGACGCGCCCGTCCCCGGATCCACGATGGGAAGCAGACGGGATGGCCCGAGATTGAAAGGGCCCGGGCTGAGACCGAGGCTGATCTTGACGCCTTCCCCGTGTTCCTGGAACAGCCGGCCGACACGGGACACATCCTTGGCGATCAGCGCCAGGACCATATGGTGATGCTGCCAGTGCGCCTGGTGCAGGTGCTGGATACGGTCGCTCTTGGCGATGTCGTCGAACCGGATGGCGCCCGGAGCGCCGAATGGGACGCGGTCCAGCAACGAGATGATCTGCGGGACGATGCTGACGCCGGCCGCTTCCAGGATCAGGCCGTGGAATCGCGCATTCATCCGCGCATAGCGGGCTTCCCGCTCCTGCGGATCTGCATTGGAGCTGAAAATCTCGTCCCCATCCCGAAGACAGGCCTTGAGGTCGGCAATCAGTTTCGGCGAGGGACCGGCGGCGGCGATCCTTTTGGCGGCGTAAGCCTCGATGATCGACCGGAGCTCGATCGCTTCCTTTACCTCTGCAACCTTGTAGGTCCTGACGCGATAGCCGCGAGGTCCGGTCCGCTCGAGAACGCCTTCCTCGACCAGGATGGCAAGAGCCGTGCGGATCGGCGTGCGGGAAACCCCCAGAGCCTCCGCGAGGCTGGCCTCGGAGAGCTTCTCGTCGGGACCGATCTTTCCATCGACGACCCAGGCCCGCAGGGTATCGATGACGTGCTTCTGACGGCTTTCCTGCCTCTCATCACCGGCCGGGACCCTCTCGAAAGGCACCATATCGTCTGCTCCACGGCATTTCGTATGCGATCAAACACGACCTGAGGCGACGCCTCTCCGATAGCGTATGTAAGATGACAAGGTATTCGGTAGCAACACGAACCGCAGACCCGCAGCGACTGAGACGTTCGCCGGTCATGAGGAAGGATCGTCGCGCACCTCTTTGAAAAGCACGCTCTGATCGGTGAGATATTTCGCGAAGATCGGCAGGCTGGCCCCGCCGATCGCCCGCGCATGCGAGCCGACCTTGCCTTCGATGATATCGGGGATGATCACGCCCTGGAGATCGAGCCGCGCCACGGCCTCGATGGTCGAGGCGACGATGCGCTTGCGCACCCAGGCCGGAAAACCGCCGTCGATCACCGCCGCCCCGAAGTCGATGATCGATGCCGCCGCGACGATCGCCTGCGCCAGGGCGTTGGCGGTTTCGAGAATCCAGAGATCGAGCGGCTCGCCGAAATCGATCCAGTCATCGGCGGAGTACCAGAGCGGCTGCGGATCGATGTCCCGCTCCCTTAAAAGGTTTTCTAGGACGAAGATCGAAGCTATGTCGAGCAGTTGGCGCGTCTCGCCGTCCTTGCCGCGCACGGGAAGCGGCCCCACCGCGCCGGCGGTTCCCGTGCGGCCGGAAAAGATCGCCGAATTGAGTACGATGCCGCCGCCGACGAACGAGCCGATGAAGAAATAGACGAAATCCGGATAGGCCGGTCCGACCCCGAACACCAGTTCCGCGCCACAGGCGCTCGTCGCGTCGTTCTGCAGGTAAACGGCGTGGCGGACGCGGCTTGCGATCTCCGCCTGCAGGTCCACGCCGCGCCAGGCATCCATCGCCCCCTGCGGCGCGCCGACCTCGTCCGCCCAGTTCCAGAGTTCGAACGGCGCGGCAATGCCGATCCCGGCGATCCGGCTCCGCTGCACCCCGTCCAGTTGCTCCTCCAGCCGGTCGATGCCGGAGGTGATGATGTCGATGATCTTGTCCGGCACCGGGTAGGCGTAGATCTCGTGATACTGCAGCCGGATGCGGCCGACGAAATCCATCAGCACCAGGTCAGCGCTGCGCCGGCCGATCTTCACGCCGAAGGAATAGACCGCATCGGGATTGAGCCGCATCGGCACCGAAGGCTGGCCGACCCGCCCCCGCACCGGTTCGCCGCGCAGAAGCAGCCCGTCCTTTTCGAGCGCGCGCATGATGACGGAAACGGTCTGGGCCGAAAGCCCGCTCCGGCGGGTGATGTCCGCCTTCGACATGGAGCCGTTGAGCCGCACCAGGGAAAGCACGAAGCGCTCATTATACGCCCTCACCCGCACCTGGTTCGAGCCGCCGGTGAAATTGCCCAGCGGCGCATGACCCGGCGCCATGCCATCCGATACCGACATCGGCCTCCCTCCCAGAATTCCTCCCCCGGCGCGATACCGCTTCGCAGAGCGCGATGCTTTTCGGACATCTTGGCGCGAAGCGCAAGCCGCACGGCCGGCATGGAATTCCACTTCAAGGCGGCAGAATATGCCACGGATGATAAATAATTCAATCGGAATTAATTATTGACAGCCAATTTGAACTCGTTCTTAATGGGCATGCAAGGGATGGGGCAGCCTTGGAGGAAGGCCATCTGTCGAATTCGATGGCACCCGTGTTCCACCTGTTGTCCGCGTGACGGACAGATTTCACTCTCGGGAGGAGACCATGAAGAAAACCGTACTTTCCGCCGCATTCGGCGCGCTTGCCCTCGGCGTTGCTTTTTCCGTACCGGCCGAGGCCGCGGATACATCGGCCTGCCTGATCACCAAGACCGATACGAACCCCTTCTTCGTCAAGATGAAGGAAGGCGCGACCGCCAAGGCCAAGGAACTCGGCGTGACGCTGAAATCCTATGCCGGCAAGATCGACGGCGACAGCGAAAGCCAGGTCGCCGCAATCGAGACCTGCATCGCCGACGGCGCCAAGGGCATTCTCATCACGGCCTCCGATACCAAGGGCATCGTGCCGAACATCAAGAAGGCGCGCGACGCAGGCATCCTGGTCATCGCGCTCGACACCCCGCTCGAGCCGATCGACGCCGCGGATATGACCTTCGCCACCGACAACCTGCTCGCCGGCAAGCTGATCGGCCAATGGGCCAAGGAGACGCTCGGCGACGAGGCTGAGGACGCCAAGGTCGCCTTCCTCGATCTCACGCCCTCCCAGCCCTCCGTCGACGTGCTTCGCGACCAGGGCTTCATGATGGGCTTCGGCATCGACGTAAAGGATCCGAACAAGATCGGCGACGAGGACGATCCGCGCATCGTCGGCCACGACGTCACCAACGGCAACGAGGAAGGCGGCCGCACCGCGATGGAGAACCTTCTCCAGAAGGATCCGACCATCAACGTCGTCCACACCATCAACGAGCCTGCCGCCGCCGGTGCCTACCAGGCCCTGAAGGCGGTCGGCCGCGAAAAGGACGTGCTGATCGTGTCGGTCGACGGCGGCTGCCCGGGCGTCAAGAATGTCGCCGAAGGCATTATCGGCGCCACCTCGCAGCAATACCCGCTGCAGATGGCGGCCCTCGGCATCGAAGCGATCAAGAAGTTCGCCGATAGCGGCGAAAAGCCGAAGCCGACCAGCGGCAAGGACTTCTTCGATACCGGCGTCACGCTCGTGACCGACAAGCCCGTTTCGGCGATCCAGTCGATCGACACGAAGGAAGGCCTCGGCAAGTGCTGGGGCTGATGAGGCTCTGAAAGGACGGCGGGGATGAAGTGCCGTCCCCGCCAGCCGCCGAAATTTTTGGCGGCGCATCGGATAAGGTGTAGCCTGCGAAAGCCCTGCCCCGGACCCCTCCCTCTTCCGGATCGGATATCCGGTTGGCGGAGCCCCGTGGGAGCGGGATTTCATGCGGAGGAATTTCTATGAGCGAGCCAACGGCGGCTACGCCGCATCACGACTATGAAAAGGTATTGAAGGACAGTGTGGCGGAGGTTGCCTCCTTCGACACCAACGACAAGACCCTTGTCCAGAGATTCCGGCATTTCCTGCACACCAGCCCCTCGGCGGTCTCGCTGATCGTGCTGGTCGCGGCTCTGATCGTCTTCGGCGCCCTGCTCGGCACCAAGTTCTTCTCTGCCTTTTCGCTGACATTGATCCTGCAGCAGGTGGCGATCACCGGCATCGTCGGCGCTGCCCAGACGCTGGTCATCATGACGGCCGGCATCGACCTCTCGGTCGGGGCGATGATGGTGCTTTCATCGGTCGTCATGGGCCAGTTCGTCTTCCGCTACGGCTTTCCTCCGGAGATCGCCATTCTCTGCGGTTTTGCCGTGGGGGCACTGTGCGGCTATATCAACGGCGTGCTGGTGGCGCGCATGAAGCTGCCGCCCTTCATCGTCACGCTCGGCATGTGGCAGATCGTGCTGGCGTCGAACTTCCTCTATTCGGCCAACGAGACGATCCGGGCGCAGGAAATCGAGGCGACGGCGCCGATCCTGCAATTCTTCGGCAACACGTTCCGCGTCGGAGGGGCGGTGTTCACCTACGGCGTCATCACCATGGTCCTGCTGGTGATGCTGCTCTGGTACGTCCTCAACCACACCGCCTGGGGCCGGCATCTTTACGCCGTCGGCGACGACCCGGAAGCAGCCGAGCTTTCCGGCGTCAACGTGAAGCGCATGCTGATCTCGGTCTACGTCCTGTCCGGCCTCATCTGCGCGCTGGCGGGCTGGGCGCTGATCGGCCGCATCGGCTCGGTCTCGCCGACGGCGGGCCAGTTCGCCAACATCGAATCCATCACCGCCGTGGTGATCGGCGGCATATCGCTCTTCGGCGGCCGCGGTTCGATCCTCGGCATGATGTTCGGCGCACTGATCGTCGGCGTCTTTTCGCTGGGCCTCAGGCTGCTCGGCACCGACGTGCAATGGACCTATCTTCTGATCGGCGTGCTGATCATCGCCGCCGTCGCGATCGATCAATGGATCAGGAAGGCAGCCGTCTGATGGCCCAGGAAGCGAACAAGGAAGCGAATATGCAACCAAATGCGCAACCCATTCTTGCCGCCCGAGGCCTCGTCAAGCGCTACGGCCGCGTGACCGCCCTCGACAACGCGGATTTCGATCTCTATCCCGGCGAAATCCTCGCCGTGATCGGCGACAACGGCGCCGGCAAGTCCTCGCTGATCAAGGCGATATCGGGCGCCGTCCGGCCGGACGAAGGCGAGATCACGCTGGAAGGCCGGCCGGTGCATTTCAAGTCGCCGATCGAAGCGCGGGATGCCGGCATCGAAACCGTCTACCAGAACCTCGCGCTTTCGCCGGCGCTGTCGATCGCCGACAACATGTTTCTCGGCCGGGAGATCAGGAAGCAGGGCTTCATGGGCAGGTTCCTCCGCAAGCTCGACCACGGGGCGATGGAGAAGTTCGCCCGCGCAAAGCTGTCGGAACTCGGCCTGATGACGATCCAGAACATCAACCAGGCGGTGGAGACGCTCTCCGGCGGCCAGCGGCAGGGCGTCGCGGTGGCGCGCGCCGCGGCCTTCGGCTCAAAGGTCATCATCCTCGACGAGCCGACCGCCGCCCTCGGGGTCAAGGAAAGCCGCCGCGTGCTCGAACTCATCCTCGACGTGCGCTCGCGCGGCATCCCGATCGTGCTGATCTCCCACAACATGCCGCATGTCTTCGAAGTCGCCGACCGCATTCACATCCACCGGCTTGGAAGACGGCTGACCGTCATCGATCCCAAGGAATACACGATGTCTGACGCCGTCGCCTTCATGACAGGCGCCAAAACGCCGTCCCAGCCGGTTGCAGCGTGACATCTGATGCCGGCAACCCCGGAACATCGTTTGCTTTGCGAGGGTCAGTCCGCGGCAACCGTCGTCTCGGCATATGTCGAGATGTCGCCGAACGCATAGCCCCGCTGCTTCAGTCCCGAGATCAGAGCCGTCAGGTTCGCCTCGCCATCGAAGTGACCCTGAAACATCTCGTCGTGCATGAGGAGGATGAGCCTGTTGCGCTCCGCGTCGCCGCCTTTGGCGAACACCACGTCGATTTCGGACAATAGCTGCTCGACCGGCTGCACAGGCTTGCCGGTGCTGTCGTGCAGCCATTCGTGGTCCCAGCCATAAAGATAGAAGCCTGCCGCGGCCACTTCGTCGAAATCCGGCTTTTCGAGGCCATCTTCCTTCCTGCCGAGGCCGAAATCGTCGCGCGACAGGCCGGGCAAGCGGAACACGTCGCGTCCCGGCAACCGCGCGGGGATCGGCTGCTTCGTAAGTTCCAGTGCGAGATTGGCTTCTTGAAGGTCCGCCAGAACCTGATCCGCATTGGAATAGAAATGCTTGTAGTGATTTTCGGCATGCGTATAGCTGTGGTTGCCGACTGTCACGAGCGGCATCGACTTGGCCTGCCTGACCAGCGCCAGATGGTCCGCGCTCGCCTTGGCATGGAGCCCGACCATGAACATCGCAGCCGGAACGTTTTCTGCCGCCAGCACTTTAAGGATGGTTGCCGTGCCCGTAAGGGGCCCGTCGTCGAAAGTGAGATAGACCGTCCTCTCCTGCGCCCACGCACTGGAGCCGAGCAGGAACAGGAGCGCGAGCAGTCGCAACAACATTGTGAAAACCCCTTGTGAACCGCAGGACGGCAAGGGCAGCCCCGTTCGGCGGCCCTTGTCAGTTCTTATTTCAACTGCCCGTCGCCACCGCGATCAGCGGACGCGAAATCCTTCATGACCTGGTTCAGGAACTCGTTGCGGCTCACGCGGCCGTCCTTGTTGGCGTCGAGCGACGAGAACTGATCGGGCGTCAGCATCGTTGAGACTTCGCCCTGGGCGAGAAAGCCGTCTCTATTGGCATCCAGCTTGGCGAACCCCGCGGTCATGAAGGACTGATATTCGGCCCTGCTGACGCCGCCATCCTTGTCGGCATCAAGCTGGTTGAGATGGCCCTCCTGTATTGCGGGTGCCTGCTGGGCGGTGGCCAGGCTTGTTCCGGCGATAAAGAAGAATGCGGCCGCAAAAACTGTCTTGTGCATAAGAGACCCTCCTGCTCAGCCGCAAGCCAGACGGTTGCCGAGAAAGCCTCCGCCTCCGATGCCGGCTGCCGTTGCGAGAACTTGACCGGTTCCCCCGCCAATCGTACTGCCGATCAAGCCACCGACGATCGCACCACCGACGGTGCCGGCGATACAGCCGAATTCATGATTGCGGGCCTGCACCTGGGGATCCGAACTGGACTGGCAGCCTGCGATCAACACACCGATAGCCGTCACAGCAATCGCTCGCCGCTTGATCATATCTGTCTCCTTTCAGCCATGACAAACCTCCCGCCGCTGATCTTGCCGAGCAGGAGAGCTCCGATCACGATTTCGAAACAAGAGCACAAACTTCATCAGCTTTCACGCATGCACGTCCTGCGGGCGTCAGAAAATGGTGATTTCTTGATAAATGGTTATTTTTCTATAACGCATAGGTTGCGACCCTGTGAACGAATGCGTTTCTAGCGTATCAAAAGTAGATAACCATGGCCCGGCAACTTCGCCATCTCGCCACAAAAGCGTCCAGATGAAGGCTGGAATGAGACTCCCAACTTGAATTCCGACACCGGTTGCTCAACTATCCGTTGGGGCTCGGCAACAGCGAAGAGGGATATCATGTCTGCAGGACGCGATGCAATTCCGACTTGGACGGCCGAAGTTGTCGGCTCGTGTGCGTGAACTTCTCGACAGCATCCCCGATGAATGGGGGCGTAAAGTCGAAGCCGAGAGCGGCGCCTTGACGGAGACGCGAACGGGCCCCAATTCCATCGAGTTCAAGGCGCCGGCGCACATGGTCCTGGTGATGCTGACGCCGCAGCCCGGCCGGGAAGTGGCTCTCAATTCGGATCGGACGTCGGTATTTTCCGCTCCGGTCGGAACGACCGAGATCATCCCTGCGGATGCGGAACTTTTTGCGCGCTGGAGGACGGCGAAGGAAAACCTGCTGGTCGCGCTCGAACCGGAACGGCTCTCTCGGCTGGCCGGCCTGGAATTCCAGAAAGAGGATTTCAAATTCCGTCCGCCGGCGGCGGGGCATGTCGATGAGAAGGCGCTGCTGCTGGCGAACATGATCCGGGAGGAGTTTCAGCGGGGCGAACCGCCCAACGATCTCTATTTCGATTCCCTCATCACCGTCTTTTCCACCTATCTCCTGCGCAACTATTCGACGCTTCCGGACCGCCCGATGTCCGGGAGCAGGGGAGGATTGTCCGTCAGGGCATGGCGCGAGGTGCAGGACCACATCCGGACCAATCTTGCCGAAAAACTTTCCGTCGATGAACTGGCGGGGGTGGCAGGTCTCTCACCAAGCCATTTCTTGCGTGCCTTTCGTCAAACGGCCGGCCATGCGCCGCATCAATATGTTCTGGCAGCCCGCCTCGAAGTCGCGGAGCAATTGGCACTCTCGACCGATACCCCCCTGCCCATGGTTGCAAGAATGGCGGGTTTTTCGAACCACAGTCATATGACGGCAGCGATGCGGCGGCATAAATCCACGACGCCGAGTGCGTTGCGGCGCTTACGCGCCTATCCGAGCGAATGAAAATGGGAAGAGATGTTGGACCCTGGGCCACTTTCGAGAGAGCAACCGAACCTCCGTGGCAATGATCGCCGTCTGACATCACCGTTTGAAAAAGGAGAGGGCAAATGAAATTCTCAGGCACATTTTTTACTGTGATTCTTGGCGCAGCGGCGATGATCCCGATGACCGACGTTCATGCCGATGACGCCTGCTACAACAAGGCGCAGAGTCAAAGCGCGATGACCGAATGCTCCGTCAACGATCTCAAGCCGGTCGATGACGAACTCAACAAGCTCTACAAGGAAATGGAGACGCGCCTGAAAGGCGATGACGATACGAAAAAGGCTCTCATCGACGCTCAGAAGAAGTGGGTGGCTTTCCGGGATGCGGAATGCACTCTTTCGACAATCAGGACTGCTGGCGGCAGTATCAATCCCATGAATTTCAACATTTGCGCCACTGACCTGACGTCGAAGCGCATCGACGATTTCAAGAGCTATCTGAATTGCAGCAAGGAGGCCGGGGCCGACCAGGACGACGATTGCGCGATCCCCGCGGCGAATTGACCACTTCGGAACGATCCTGGTTTTTGCGGTGACCGCGAAAGAGGGGCATCATCGTCGGGATAGCAATTCAAGGGAACTGATATGCTGCGGATGATGGTTTCGAGCTTGACCGTATTCGGCTGCCTCCTGTTGAAACCGGTCAGCGCCTATGCGCTCCTGTCCATCGCCTGGGGCTCGGCGCTCTTGCCGGCCCTTTGATCGGCAGCTTCACCATCCGGGCTGCCGATCTTCGCCGCACTCGCCTGTGGCCTTTTCGTTATCCTCGCCATGTTCGACAAGGCCGGGAGCGATACCCCCCGGCAGGAAACCGTGAGGGAGCCGACATCCGGAACGAGGCAATGAAAGTGTATTTCCGAGTGGCCTTCCTGTTTTGCGCACTGGTCGCGATGGCCGCACTCGCCCGACCGGCGGAGGCGCAGAACGAAACTTCCCCCTCCCCGCCGATCACCGTAGGTGTCTATCTGAGCCCGCCCTTCGTCACGAAGGAGGGCGAGCGTTATTCCGGAATGGCAATCGAGCTCTGGGAGGCGACCGCCAGGCCGCTCCGTCTCAACTACTCCTATCGGCAATATCCAACCTTCGACGCTTTGATCGCGGCCGTTCACGAAGGCGAGGCGGACGTGGCCGTCTCGAACCTGACGATCACCAAGGAGCGCGTCGAGCGCATCATCTTTTCGCAGCCCTGGTACGACGCGGGCCTGCGCATCATGGTGGCGGAGGGCGAGGACACGGGCTTCTGGCAGGTGCTCGGCGGGCTCGAGCGGGCGGGCCATCTTCGCGCCATGGCATGGCTCGTCTTCATCGTGGTGATCGCGACGATCGTGCTTGCGCTGTTCTGTCGCCGTTTCGACAAGAGTTTTCCGGCAAGCTGGCATGAGGGGCTGGCCGAGAGTTTCTACGAGGTCATGTCGGTCGCGACCTCGGGCAAGGTCACGCGCGCCAATGCGCTTAGCTGGATAGGACGGATTTCCGGTGGGATTTGGATGGTCTGCGGCGTGGCGGTCATCGCCTATGTCACCTCATCCGTAACCAGCGTCATGACCGCGCTGACACTGACGCACCAGATCAACTCGCTCGCCGATCTGCCCGGACGAAACGTCGGCGTGCTGGGCGGCAGCGTGGCGGAGAGCTATTCCAACGAATTGCGGCTTGCGACGAGGCCCTATCCCGATATCGACAGCGCGGTTGCGGGGCTCGCCTCCGGCGCGATCGCCGCGATCATCGGCGATGCACCCGTTCTGGAATATTACGCCCACACCAATCCGGCGACGCCGCTTTCCGTGGTCGGACCGATCTTCCATCCGGACAAATACGGTTTCGGTTTCCGGCAAGGCGACACTCTCAGCCACGAAATAACGCTTCAAATCCTCGCGCTGCAGGAGGTGGGCGAAATAGAAAGGCTTAGGCGAAAGTATTTCGGCAACGAACAGTAGCCGGCATATGCTTGCCCGAAAGCGATCGCCGAAGCCTTCGAAACTATCGCTTTTTCGCTTTGATGAGCATTTCCATTGCCTGCACGGCGACCGGATAGCCCTCGGCACCCAATCCGGCCATGACGGCTGTCGCCGTCATCGAGACATAGGATTTGTGGTAGATCGGCTCCCGCCGATGGATGTTGCTGATATGGAACTCGATAATTGGCTCCTTGAACATCTTGAGAGCGTCGAGCAGCGCCAGCGAGGTGAAGGTGAAGGCGGCGGGATTGATGATGATCCCGGCACCTTCGTCGATCGCCTCGTGCACCCAATCGATCAGCTTCTCTTCGCTGTTCGTCTGACGGAATTCCACCGGACGCTCGCCTGCCGCTTCGCGGCACATGGCTTCTATCTCGGCAAGCGTGGTGCTGCCGTAGATTTCCGGCTCGCGTTTGCCGAGGCGGTTGAGGTTCGGTCCGTTGAGAATGTAAACCGGTTTCAATTCGGACATGGCTCGCCTTCTCACCCCTGATACCCAAGCAGTCGAGGTAGCCAGAGGACGATGTCCGGCACGAACGTGATGATGATCAGGCAGACCACCATCCAGAAGATGAAAGGCGCCGCATCCTTGATAATGTCGCGGACCGGCACGCCGGAAATGTTCGTCATGATGAAGAGCAGCAGGCCGTAGGGCGGCGTCACCAGGCCCAGCATGATGTTGACGACGACGACGACGCCGAAGTGCACCATGTCGATGCCGAGCGCCTGAGCAGTCGGGATGAACACGGGCACGATGATCAGCAGGATTGCCGTCCCTTCCAGCACGCATCCGAGCAAAAGCAGCAGGACGTTGACGAGGATCAGGAAGCTCGTCCTGGACAGATCCCAACTGGTCAGCAGCACGCGCAGCGTGTCCGGGATGTTCTCGATCGTCACGACGTAGTTGAAGACGAGCGCGCCTGCGATCAGCATGCCGATCGAAGCCGCGGATTTGGCACTGAGCAGCACGGAATCGTAGAACGCCCCTAAGCTGATGCTGCGATAGACCGCCACGGAGATGACGAGGGCGTAGGCTGCCGCGAGCGCCGCCGCTTCGGTCGGCGTCGTTATGCCGGAATAGATGCAGCCGAGCAACACCACGGGCATCATCAGCGCCGGAAAGGCGCGCCAGGTGATGCGCGGGATCTCACGCAGCGGAACCGCTTCCTCCACGGGAAAGTTCTTGCGGCGCGCGGTGATCGCCACCTGCATCATCTGCAATCCCGCCATCAGAAGGCCCGGCACCATGCCGGCCAGGAACAGGTAGCCGATGGAGGCATCCGAAACGAGCGCATAGATGACCATCGGAATGGAAGGAGGAATGATCGGCCCGATGACCGAGGTGACTGCGGTGAGCGCTGCCGCATAGCTCGGCGTGTAGCGCCCGTCCCGGGTCATCATGTTCTGCATCATGCGGCCGCTGCCGGCGGCATCCGCGACGGCCGAACCGGACATGCCGGCGAACACGATGCTCTGCACGACGTTGACCTGCGCAAGTCCGCCGCGGAAGCGGCCGACCAGCACGTTGCAGAACGCAAGCAGGCGCTCCGTCATCGAGCCGACGTTCATGAACTCCGCCGCCAGGATGAAGAGCGGAACCGAGAGGATGACGTAGTTCGAATACATCCCGTTCAAAAACTGCTCTGCCACGGTGCCCATGTCGGCGCCGACGAGCAGCAGATAGAGGATCGAGCCGGTCATCATCGACAGGCCGATCGGCAGGCCGAGAAACGCGAGTACCGTGATGATGACGATCGAGATGGAGAAAGGACTTGTGAGATTCATACGCCGGAGCCCGCCTTGGTAGGATCGAAAGCCTCCGGCGCCTTGCCGCGAACAGCCTGCACGCCGAGCCAGATATAGCGGATGATCATCGCCACCGCGAAGACGATGTAGATGGAATAGAGATAGTCGAAGCGGATTTTCAGATAGGCGGTGCTCTCGACCTTCATGAAGGTAATGTAGTCGATCACCGCCGGAAGCGAGATGCCGAACAGGGCGACCAGAGCGATGGCGGATATGATCTGCATGACCCGCCGCACGTTGTCGCTGGCGCCGGCCCAGAAGAAGTCGAAGCGGATTTCCTCCACCTCCCGCACGACGAAGGCGGCGCCGAACAGGACGATCCAGATCCACAGCACGACGCTGATTTCGTTGGTCCAGCCGATCGAAAGGTTCAGCACGTAGCGGAAGACGATCTGCAGCAGGAAAGCCACAAACATAGCAAGCAGCATCAGCGCCAGAATGTTCTCGGCGCGGCCCCTCAGCCAGTTGCCGGCAGCAATCAATCGCGATTTCATCAGGAACTCCCCCGAGAGTTGGCCAACAGGCCGGGCGTATGACCGCGCCGGCCTGTCTCGCCGCATTTATATGAAGAACCCGCCGAGGCGGATCGGATCAGAGTGCCGCGACCTTCTCCAGGATGCCCTTTGGCCAGGATTTGGCGAGTTCGGAAGCGAGATATTTTTCCTGGGCGAACGTGCGGAACGCGGCGATATCCGGCTCGTAGATGGCGAGGCCGGCCTTCCTGAACTCGTCGACCAGCGTCTTTTCCTGGGCAAGGTGTTGGTCCTCGCTCCATTTCATCGCCTTCTCGGCGGCCTCCTGGAAGGCCTTCTGCTGATCCGCGCTCATCTCCTTCCAGACTTTGCTGGAAATGCAAAGCAGGTCGTAGCCGATAAGATGCGAGGTCAGCACGATCTGCGACATGACTTCGTAGAATTTCATGTTCTTGACGTTCGGCAGGGGATTGTCCTGGCCGTCGATCGCTCCGGTCTGCAGGCCGGTATAGACTTCCGCATAAGCCATCGGCATCGGGTTTGCGCCGATCGCGCTACCCAGGAACTGCCATGCATCGCCGCCCGGCATGCGGAGTTTGATGCCGGCCATGTCGGCGGGCGTGGCGATCTTCTTGTTCGGCTTCAGTCCGACCTGGCGAGCGCCGAAATAGGTGGGACCAAGGATGTGGATGCCGAGTTTCTCGTCGGCCATTTTCTTGAATTCGGCACCGGTTTCGCTCTGGAAGAACTTGGTGACATGCTGAGCGTCCCGGAACAGATACGCGGACGTCAGGACCGACCATTCCGGAATCTGGTTGGAAATGTCCTGGGGCGCAATATTGCCCATCTGCAGGTTGCCGCGCTGAATGGCGACGAGTTCAGTACCCTGCTTGAACAGCGTGCCTCCGTAGAAGGGCTCGAGCTTATATGATCCGCTGATCGCCTCGGCGAACATCTTCGTCATTTGAGCGCGGATGTCCTGCTCCGAAAAGACCGCGGAAAACTTCAGAACCGGCTTGTCCTGCGCCAGCGCGGGCAGCGGCAGGGTTGCGGCAACGGTTGCCATCGTAGCGCCGAGAAAACCGCGGCGGCTCAATTCGTATTTCATGTTGGTTCCTCCTCCTTTTGGCGGGTCGCGAGGCGATTCCGCATTATCGTCGCCCGTCCAATTCCTCCTGAATTTCCGAACGCCAGACTATTGTACGAAATAGTTCGTTTAAGTCAATCGCGCGCCGGGCGCCAAACTAAAGAAACAAGATCATACTCGGGATATCATGTCAAATTCATTTTATCATAGATTTTCGCAATTATATGATATAATCGACGTGAAACCTCGGGAGGCGAATTCTGAACAAGGAAGCAAATGAAACCGTCGGCGAAATGGCCTTCCGCCAGATCCGGCAGGACATCATATCCGGCGCCCTTCCGCCCGGCTCCAGGATCAAACTCGAGCAGGCCAAGGAACGTTATGGCGTCAGCGTATCCACCCTACGGGAGATCCTGAGCCGCCTGACGACGGAAAATCTCGTGATAGCCGAGGGGCAGCGCGGTTTCGAAGTGAGCCCTGCCTCTCAAGCGGAATTGCGCGAGCTCGGCGACCTTCGGATCCTGCTCGAAAACCATGCGATCGGCCTGTCGTTCGCCGCCGGCGACCTCGACTGGGAAGCGAGAATCGTGGCTGCCCACCACAAGCTTTTTGCCATAGAGCGACAGCTCCTCGAAGGCGACGCGTCCCGCACGGTCGATTGGGTTCGTTACGACTGGGAGTTCCATCAGGCGCTCGTATCGGCCTGCAATTCCGCCACCCTCATGGCAACGCTGTCCTCCGTATTCGACCGCTTTTTGCGTTATCACCTTCTGGCCGAAAGCTTCCGCGGCAAGCCGGTCGTGGACGACCACCGGCTTCTCTTCGAACTTGCGATGAAGCGGGATGTCGAAGGCGCGCGGGCCGTGGTGGCCCATCACGTCCGCAACGGCACCGAGCACGTGTTGAAAAGCGGCCGCATCCGCTGATGCGACCGCCGGAGCCCCTTTATAGCTTGTTGATTCGCTCCAGCATTCCTTTCGGCCACGAAGCGGAAAGCGATGACGCCAGATACTGCTTCTGGGCATAGTCCCGGAAGGCTGCGACATCGGGCTCATAGACGTCGAGGCCCTTCTCCTTGAAAAAGCCGATCAGTTCCTTTTCCTGCTTGATGTACTCGGCCGTGCTCCACTCGAACGCTTTTTTGGCGGCGTCGCGCATGCGTTTCCGCTCGCTTTCCGGCAACGCGTCGAAAGTTTTCGACCCGATCAGCAGCAGACCGAAGCCGATATTGTGGCCGGTCAGCACGATCTGGTCGGTCACCTCGTAGAACTTCATCAGCTTGTCGTTCGGCAATGGATTGTCCTGGGCATCGATGGCGCCCGTCTGCAGACCCGTATAGACCTCGGCATAGTCCATCGCGATCGGATTGGCGCCGATCGCCTTTCCGAGGAACTGCCAGCTCTCGCCGCCCGGCATGCGCAGCTTGACGCCGGCAAGGTCTTCCGGCTTCGCGATCTTCTTCGATCCCTTCAGGTTGACATGGCGCGCGCCGTAATAGGCTGGCGCAAGTATCTCGACCTTGAGCTTGTCGCGGGCGGCCTGGCGGAATTCCTCGCCGATATCGCTTTCGAAAATCTCGTTCAGGTGGTCCGCGTCGCGCACCACATAGGCGGCTCCCAGGATGTCGAATTCCGGTGCCTGCTTGGCGAAATCCGACGGCGGCAGCATCGCCATTTCCAGGTTTCCACGCTGGACGGCGACAAGCTCCGTGCCCTGCTTGAAGAGCGTCGAGCCGAAATAGCCCTCGAACTGATAGTCGGCGCCGATCTCCTTGGCGAAAATATTGGTCAGCGCCAGTGAACGCGGCGCATCCGCCGTGGTCACATCGGCGAAGCGCAACTTCGTCGCCGCAAGCGCCGCGCCGGGAACAATGGCCATGGCGGCGAATGCGGCCGACCCCGCCAATACCTGTCTTCTCGATAAAGTCTGCATCTTCTCCTCCTACAGCGCTCCCGGCGCCTCCTCAAATGCCGAACCGGTTCTCCGCCAGCCCTTTCGCAATTCCTTCGACGGCGAACACGCTCCCCGCCAGCGGCTCAGCCGCAAGCTGGTCTTCCGACAGGAACTTGGACGCGGTGGTGATGAACAACGTGCCGAAGTCCTTGCCGCCGAAGCAGACGCAGGTCGGGTTGGTGACCGGCATGCGGATGACGGTGTCTATGCGGCCGTCGGGGGCATACCGGACGACCCGGCCGCCGCCGAAGAATGCGGTCCACAATCCGCCCTCCGCATCGAAACAGGCGCCGTCCGGCCGGTCGCCGGTCTTCGAATAATCCGCGAACAGGCGGCGATTGGAGATGGCGCCGGATTGCGGGTCCATATCGAAGACCCAGCTCCGATAGCGGCGCGTATCGGTGAAATGAAGCCGGCGGCGGTCCGGGGAGAAGGCGATCCCGTTGCTGACGATCACGTCGTCGAAGATCTTCTCGACCGTGCCGTCCGGATCGACGCGGTACAGCGCGCCGTTCGGGCGATGCAGCCGGTTGTCCATGGTGCCGATCCAGAGGCGCCCCCAGGCATCGACACGGCCATCGTTGAGGCGGTTGTCGATATCCTTTTCGACATCGGCGAAATGGTGCGGCACGCCATCGCCATTCCGCGTGTAGAGCGACAGGTCGCGGGCGAGAAGATGGCCTCCGGAAACCGTCAGCGCCTGACTGCCGAGAAACGTCGCCTGCGTATCCGCGAATACGTCATGCTTTCCCGATGCCGGGTCAAAGCTCTGCAGCTTCGGCTTCTCGATATCCACCCACCAGAGTTTCTGCGTGCGGTCGCACCAGAGCGGCGTTTCGCCGAGCCGGTCTGCCGGGCGCACGACACATTCGAGTTTCCCGGCCGGGATGATCCTCTCAACCATGAAAGTCTCTCATCCTTTCGGCATCCCTTCTGGGCGCATGTATTTTTTGAGGGCAGCGATGCGGAAGATGGCGTTGGGGGCGCCGTAGCCTCTGTAGCCGCGGCGCTCGACGATCTCGA